>CACDPV010000007.1 GCA_902554885.1 Paracoccaceae bacterium | reverse complement strand
GCACGACATGAATCCCAACAAGGCGCTGTTCAAGGTTGGGTAAATTTAGCACCTGCCATGGGTATGATTGGGACCTTAATTGGACTTGTGTTGATGCTTGGGAACATGGGTGATCCGAAGTCAATTGGACCGGCAATGGCGGTCGCTTTGCTTACAACCCTTTACGGAGCATTTGTAGCGAACGTTATGTTTATGCCAATTGTGGGCAAACTAGAGTACTACTCGGCTTACGAAGTTGTTTATAGAGAAATGGTGTTAGAAGGACTTCGAGGGATCGCGAGAAGTGAATCCCCGCGTAATATTCAGGATCAAATGGCATCAGCCCTTCCGCCGAAATTGCAAAGTAAGTTTGAAGTAGCGGCCTAACGCGTAAGTTGAATTTAAGAACTTAATATAAGAGCGAACATAGAATGGCGGAAGAAGCATTAGACGACGAAGAACAGGACGAAGAAGACTGTCCTAAATGCCCCCCAGCTGGTGCTCCCGCTTGGATGGCAACATTTGCCGACATGGCGACACTTCTTATGGCGTTTTTCGTTCTAATTTTATCTTTTGCTGAATTTAACGTGCCAAAGTTTAAACAAATTTCTGGTTCCCTAAAAGAAGCGTTTGGCGTCCAAAAGGTTGTGCCTGTGGTTGAGCAACCAAAAGGTACGACAGTAATTGAATTGAATTTTAGTCCTAATCCAGATCCTTCTATTTCAACTACTTTACGACAGGATACGACAGAACTTCAAAAACCCGAATTGGAGTTAAAAACTGACACAGAAAAGTCTCCTGAAGGAACGGGTGATGAAAAGAAAAGCCAGTCTGATTTTGAAGGTGCTGGTGGCGAGGGTGAGGAGCAGCTTGATGCCCAAGAGTTAGCTAAGCAACTGAAGAAGGCTATCGATACCGGTGAAGTGACAGTAGAGACACTTGGTGAAAATGTCGTAATTAATTTTCCGGAAGAAAAAACCTCAGATGAAGACGTCAGCACAATGATAGCCGAAACGCTTGAAGCATTAAACGAAGCTAGAGAAAAGTCGGGTGCATCGGAAAGTGAAGTTTTGTTTGGAGGTGTTGAACAAGAACTTGAGAAACTTGCTGCGGCGATTGATGAAAGCTTGCCGCAAGATGGGCAAGGGCAGGGCGGTTCATCATCCGAAGGTGAGGAAGAGAGAATAGCATCGAGAACCACTGAAGAACTTACCGTTGCTCTTAAGGAGCAGATTGACCAAGGTCTGATTGAAGTAGAGCAAAGAGAAGGTAAAGTATTTGTAACCGTAGGGTCTGGAGGGGCGTTTCCTTCTGGTACTGCTGACCTTACAGAAGAGGCACAAAGAATTATTGACCGAATTGCGCTGTCGGCAATGAGCCCGGACAGCTCGATAAAAGTCACAGGGCACACTGACGATGTACCAATTTCTAATGGACAATTCAGAGATAATTGGGATTTAGGCGCTGGCCGAGCAGCCAGTGTGGTTCAGGCCATCCAGAACACTGGATTAATTGGTGGTGATCGTCTTGAGGCAGTCAGTAAAGGTGAAATGGAACCCGTTGCAGATAATGCTACTGCCTCTGGTCGAGAAAAAAATAGACGCATTGAAATTGAAATTTCATATGAAGACTAAAGTCTTATGAAAATGGTCGTTCTGTTTTTTGAAAGGTAAGTCTTTATGGTTGAAATTGCTAAGCCAGATTATCTTAGTTTGGTAAACAAAGGCGGGTCAGGGTTTAATATCTCTGAGCTAGTCACTTCCATTGTTGCAGCTGAAATAGAGCCCAAAAAAGCAATTCACACCTCTAAGCAAACAAAAAACGATAATGCGATTACTGGGATTGGTTTTCTTAATTCAAAATCGTTAACTACTAAAACTGCTTTTACGGCTGTTACGGACGATAAGTATTATTCTGTGTCCTCATCTAAAGCTGCATCTGTAGCCTTTACTGCGACGGACGAGACTAAAATGGTTGCGGGTATCAATTCTGTTTCTAATATAACAATTGCAAAAAAGATGGTATTTGAATTACCTGGTTTTACGGATCTGACTGGTCCATATAACCAAGCCGTAACGATCAAACTTGGTTCTTGGGTGCAGACAAGTACTGCAGGATCTTCTGCCTCAAGTACCGTTGAGAGCGGTAAAACATATAAGGTAACGACTAGATCAGGCAGCGCCGGAACTGATGGAAATGGCTTCAATACTCACACTAGGGATCCCAATGACCCGGCGGATGCTGACGGCTTTCATGGTTTGCCCGTAGAAGTAGACGATGTTTTCCGAGCTTCTCAGGCATTTACTGACAGTGATTACACATTTACTCAAGTTGATGCGTATGCTTTTACGGCTAATGACGGTACCTCTGCCACTATTACTTTATCCGGAAACTTACAGGCTGTGGTTTCTCAACTAAATGCTGTGACCGGTATATCGGCTTCACTTGTGAACACCGGCAAAGATGGTTCAGGCAATCAAGTCTACTCAATTGTTGTATCGAGTTCAGCGACGGGTAAAAATAGTGGTTTCCAAATTACTGCAAGCGGGGCAAGTCGATGGGAGACGCCTGCATATCCAGGAGGAAACTCAGATAATAACAGATTTACCCAGCTTGCTGCCGACTCAAACTTTAAATTGGATGGAGTTGAGGTGTCTCGAACGACCAATTCTATAACTGACTTGATACAAGGTGTAACCATTGATCTGAAAGCGGATGACACCGGATCGGTTCAGTACACAGCAGCGAGGAGCGAGGCGAGTGTTAAAGCCACAGTTGAAAAAGTAATAAGTACACTTAATGATTATAAAAAAGAGCTAGATCGTCTTACTTATATAGATGTAGATGGTGACAATAATGGGCCATTAGTAATGGATCCGGCTGTTGGAAGGCTTAAGTCGCAATTAAAATCGCTCACAATAACTGCGCTTAAAGGTCATGCGGACAAAGATATTTATCTATCTAATTTGGGTATAAAAACGAATTCATCTGGTGAGTATTTCTTTGATAAAGTTACATTTGGTAAAACGTATAGTGACAACCCAGAGTACTTTTCTGCGTTGAAAGATGATAATGTGTCTACCAGTGTGGTAACCGCAACTGCGACCAAATCTCAATTTACAACAATACCCTCTGGTACTTATGAGGTGAAGTATGACAGTGGCTCAAGTACTTGGAAATTTGGCACCACGAGTTTAATCAGGTCCGATTACAACGGTGGAAGTAGATTTAGTTCTGTGACCTATCCTGGCCTTGTAATTGACACTACCGATGCAAGCCCATCAGCCTTTAATGTTTTTGTTGGAAAGAGTTTTAGCCAAAGCATGGTAGACTTAACAGAGTCCATATTATCTTCAAGCTCTTCGATCAAAACTGCAGAAACTTCCTACAAAACTTCCAATACCGACATTGCCGCCAAATTGGTGGATCTAGCGGCCAGAGAAAAGTTACTGACGACACGGTACACAACGCAGTTTGGAGATATGGAACAGTCCATGTCACAGTTTAATAGCACGAAAACATTACTTGAGAATTTTGTTGAAGCCTGGAAGAAGCAGAAATAGTTTTAAATTCCATATTTTCTTATTTTCTCAATCAAAGTTGTTCTTATTAATTTAAGGTCCTTGGCTGCCTCGCTAGTGTTCCCGCCATTTCTGTCCATTGCCGCTTCTATAAAAACTATTTCGATGTCTCGAAGAAGTGATCTCAAATCAACAGAATTATTTGTATCAAACCAATTGGCAAAATCTTTTGGAGATGGTGGATTGGCGTCTGCCAATGTCTGTTCAGGAGGTGATATATTTTTACCTAATTCGTCCAATCCTAACCAAATAGCATCCTGTTCCTCGGCTCTGATAACGATATCACTGTCAATTCTTAGGAGATACTTTTTAACATCTTCATCAGATATCTTTGCTTTGGGAAAAAAAACCATCGCTCTTTCTACAATATTCCGGACCTCGCGAATATTACCAGGCCAGTCATGCTTTTGCAGAACTTCAAGTGCTTTTGCATCAAAAATTGGTCGGGAAGTAGAACCACTTTTTAAGCTTTTCTTTTCAATAAAGTGCTCAATTATTTCTGGTATATCTTCATGGCGTTGGGATAGATCAGGGACATCAATTGGAAAAACATTCAATCTGAAAAGCAGGTCCTCTCTAAATTTATTGTCAGCAACCATTTCAGACAAATTTTTATGTGTCGCGCATATAATTCTAACGTCTAATTTCACTTCTGAATTACTTCCAACTTTGGAAATTACCGAATTTTCTAATACTCTCAGTAATTTAGTTTGAAGATCAGCCGGCATATCTCCAATTTCATCCAAGAACAGTGTGCCTTTTTGAGCTTGCTCAAATTTACCGGTCGTTGATTTAACGGCACCAGTGAAAGCACCTTTTTCAAAGCCAAAAATTTCTGCTTCAATTAATTCTTTTGGAATTGCAGCACAATTGACTGTAACAAACCGTCCCTTTCTTCTACTCTCTTCATGTAGTGCCTCTGCGACTAGTTCTTTTCCTGATCCAGTGGCTCCATAAATTATCGCTGGAGCGTCCGAAGGGGCAATGAGTGCAATCATTTTTTTTAATTGAACTGCAGCAGGGGATTGTCCAATTATTTTTTTATCTAATGGTTTCAATAACTATTTGCCTTTAATAGTCTAACGAATTTGGTTTATGTTACTATGCAAGCTGCTATATTTCTACTTTAAATCATTCTATTTCTATTGCTACTGATTGGTGTGGCTTTCCGAGGACATTCGCTTGTTTGATATCATAAAGAAAAAAATAGGATCCATTTTAAAGAAGAGATCTCAATCTCGACCAGTCTTAGACTATCTTGACGAACAGGATTTATCGCGGTTTAGTGATCAGGATATTGTATTGGAAACTGAGGATCAAATTCAGGAGTTTCTTCCTGAGGTGTTGGGTCAGGCACTGGCGAGGACTTGGATAGACAAGCGCTTTTTGGAAGCATTTTATGAATATCCAGAAGAAATACTTGAGCGTGGTGGCGTTTATTTGCCAGATCATATATCTGTTGAATTTATGAAGAAAGATAAAAGCAGACCAAAAGTAGTCGTGTATGAAAACGGAAATAAAAAAAGAAGAAAAATTCTTGAGTTAAAACTGATTATGGTGGCGGAAGAGTAATGTTTAAAAATATTTTGTTCACATGCCTGCTTATATTTTATTCAACAATGTTGGGTGCCGAGAGCCATCAGAAAAGCTCCGTTGATTCAGACTTTAAAACGGCAGTAAAACATATTGAGAAAAAAAGATTTTTTGAAGCGTATGAAATTTTTTCAACTTTAGCTGATCAAGGAATTCCTGAGGCACAATTTAATTTAGCATTACTTTACTCAAATGGATTAGGGGTCCCAAAAAACTACAGGTTAGCTTTGTATTGGTCCTGGCAAGCTCATCTAAATGATCACGAGACTGCTATTAATAGAGTAAACATCATCTATGACTTGATTGACGAGAAACTCCGTAACTCCGTTGCGCAAACTATTATTGATGAGATGCTTTTAATCGCTCAGGCGGCTGATAAGGCTGCTCCGCTAAAACTTGGAAAAACTTACTTAGGTTTATTTGTTGAGGCACAAAATAAGCCAGCATACCTGTGGTTATCCATTTCACAGGCCTACGGTGAAGAAAGAGCTAATGAACTTCTTGAGGAAGCGGCTGGCCAGATGACGCTAGAAGAAGTTTTGGCGCAACAAGAAGAAGCTCAAAAAGTTTTTGAAAACATTATTAAAACTAATTAACTTAACGGCTTTAAGTTATTCAAAAAATTCAACTTCCGTAAATTTAAATCGCAGTAATTATCAATTTCTACGATAACCGAGTACAGTTCATTGAATATCTTTTTAAGGTTTTCATTAGAAACAGAAAAATCGCCCTGTTGAGCCCTAATTTTTTCAACAAGCGTTTCAAATTCTTTTACTTTAATCCCCAAGTCTGGGTCTTTATCAATTTGGGTCGTTAGGCTAGGCGTATTGAGGATTTGTGAGATTACTGCGATGGTTTCCAGCAGCTTATCTATATCCATGTTTACCTAGCCTTCCGCGTCTTGAATGCTCTCAAACAGTTTTGATGAAATCGCGTCTAGGTCAATAGGATATCTTCCCTGTTCAACCTTTTCACGAATTTCATTAACAAGCTCCATATTAATAGGAGGCGAGCCCGCTAACGAACTGACTTTCTCACTAAGAGACAAATCTATGCTTACTGAAGACTTATCAGCTTGCGCGTTTCCATTTTCAGCCAACTGGCTTGCTTGGCCACCAGAAACATTTGATCTCTTCTGATCGTGGACAGTCAGACCACCCAAATTAGGACTATTTCTAACTGAGTCTACCATTTCTTTTACTCCTTCCGAGTACTCATACGACGCAAACCTTTTACATGTTAGCTAAAGGGGTAACTTTTTTTTCGTCTAATACAATAGCTTTGAAAGTTTTCTTTGATTTTATATTTTCTACTGTGATTAAATCACCCTTCTGTCCAGATGCTAATGCAATGCCGTAGGTAGTGATCGATAATTTACTATTACCCAAAATAACTAGGACAGTATCATTTTTATTTACATTTAACCGAAATTTTACGTGCCGTGGCTTTAAAATAGTACCTTTCGCTAAATTATTGGTGACTTTTCTACCAACCAGATCCTCGATCCTTGTAAAACCTTCAAAAACCTTTTGGTTGGGCATGGAGACAAGCGCTAGATTTTCCTCGCCAATGATTTGGCCCTTTGACATATTACTTACGATACTCACGACCTGGGATAAAGATGAACCACCCTGTTTTTTTTCAAAAGTGTCGTTGGGTGCCACTGCGGTGGTTCGAAGAATTGATTGCCAATTTTGGCTTTTACATTTTGCTCGCACAGTTCGCCAATCATTTTGAACGTGTGGGCTGAATTCTAAGTCTTCTGTACAACTAAAAAACGCACGTCTATCAGAAGTAAGTATTTCACCTGTTATACCAATTTCTTTGAAGAATTTTGAAGCTTGGTATTTAATATCCTTACCATAAAGAATATCGTTAGCCTGAGATAACATTGGCCAAAAAGATATCAATATGAATAGTAAACGATAATTAATTATAGCATATAAAAATCTCATAAGCCCTCAACAATTCTTACGGTATGACCGTCTTTGACTTCAATATTTCCGGCTTGAGAGATTAATTCTAGGAATGTCTCTGCCCTTCCAAGATCTGCTACTTTGAAATAAAATTTCTGTGTTTCAGGCGTTTCTAGAATGAAAATGTCTTTTTCTTTTATTCCATCAATTGTCCCATATTGTATAAAATATTTAGCTTTTGTTTGTTTAAGTTTGGCTCTAATAGGCATACACTTAAGTTGGTCAAGCCGCTGGTTAAGTTCAGAAATTATTACAGATGCGATCTGCTTTTTCTGAGATTGCCAGATTTTTTTATTATTTTGAACCGGTATTCCTGTTCCAAATTTCTTTGCAATAATAAAGTGAAAGTTTTCAGTATCGTTTTCGATAATTCGCCCGTTTCTCAAAATTTCTGAGGTAAACGCCATGCTGAGTTTTTTGTTTTGTACAAAGAAAGTCTCATTCCGAGCTTTATCTAATTTTAGCATCAAGTTTATTTGATATAAAGTTTGAATATCTAAATTTGTGTCATTTTTCTCAAAAAGGGTGTAAAGATCGTTATTGCTGCTTGTTGATCGGTTGGCAGAAACAAATGAAAGCTTGGGTTTAAGGTTAGCCTTTTTTATTTCAGATTTTAGCCAATTAATATCTAAATTCATCCACGGTGGAAATTGCTGTCTGTCAAGATATAAAGCCACGTCCAGGTTAATCTTAGATATGTTAGTCTGTCGACAAAAGTCTAATTTGATTTGACCTTCACCATCATTATTAGCGTCTTGTACTACCGCTTCAATTTTCACATAGTAAGTTTTATTTTTTTTTTCTTCTTTTAAAATTTTATAGCTCAAGATACCTGCTTTTGAGGTTGACCTGACTTGATCAATAAGCATTTGACCATTTTCAATTATTGTGAAACTAGTTAACGCTTGCTCTCTATCAAAAGCAATATTTTGCAAAGCGTTTTCGATAGCGCGCTTTCTGTACTCTTTTACGTGAATATCAGATGTAATCGCCGCAAAACCTTCTGATATAACCGTAGATGCTGCCTGAACACTTCCAACAGCAAATTGGAGGATGATAAGTACAACGGATATAAACTTGATAAATTTCATAGCTCACAAATGACTAATTAAAGAAGTCCTCGACGATAAGATTTTAAAAGCCGATCAATGTGCGTTTGGCTGACAGACAGTTCGACTTGATATGTGTCACTACCTGTAGGTTCAATTTTTACCGTTCTAGCACCCATAACAGTACCGCGAAGTGCTGCTCCCAACTTATCTGAAGTTAGTACAGCTTCACCTACAGTGGTCTCGCCCTGAATATAAATACCGTGAATTTGTTCTGTCAAACTTCGATAGGCGTCTAATTTGGCGGCACGCATCGCCATCAATCTTCGCTGGTTTAAACTTTTAGATGGTTGAATGGCAATTGACGAAAAACCAACCGCAGTAATTGTAGGAACGTAATACTTGGATGTTTCAGCGTCTCTCCGCTCATTCAGTAAATTAGTAGAACTAGTTATTCCAGCTCCTGGAGTAATTTGATTAATTCTTTCAGAATTTAACGAGAATGCCTGTTGGGTAAGGGGATTTGTTATAGAACAGGCCGTCAATAATATGGTGCTCGATAAAACTAAAATAAACGGGTTCCATTTATGTACTGAGAACATCTTTTCATCCTTAAAATTACTTTCTCTAACAAAGCAACTTATGTGCCATCCTTTCTATGGATAGAAAATTTAAATTTGCCTAATAATATCGTAAGTGCTGATTAGGCTATGTAAATTGTTGAGTTAAACTCCAAAATGATGATTGGCACACTTAATGCTTATAAATATCAAGTATTAAGAAAAGATAAAAAAAAGTTACAATTTATAAATAAAAACAATGTCTTAGATGTTCAAAAATTTGACACGTAGTGGATTAAACTAAGTATGCAAGAAACGCAATCAATAACTTTAAAAGGCATTGGGCCAAATTTTGTTAACTCACTGTTACCATTTGGGATAATAGCTCTTGTAGCAATGCTGGTATTACCGCTTCCCATTGCTTTACTAGATACCTTTTTTGTTTTGAATATCACCTTATCGCTATTGATCCTAATGGTTGCGATGCATACGCATCGGCCTTTAGATTTTTCTTCTTTTCCAAACCTTCTGCTCATTGCTACAGTACTCCGCCTGGGCTTAAATGTAGCGTCAACTAGAATTGTTTTAAAAGATGGGCATACAGGTCCAGATGCAGCTGGAAAAGTTATTGAGGCTTTTGGGGAGTTTATTGTCTCAGGAAACTATGCAGTCGGTATCTTCGTTTTCTCGATCCTGGTGATTATCAACCTTGTCGTAATAACGAAAGGTGCAGGGCGTGTTTCTGAGGTATCGGCACGTTTTACTCTCGACGCACTCCCTGGAAAACAAATGGCAATTGATGCTGACTTAAATGCAGGCATTCTAACTCCAGATGAGGCAAAAGCTCGAAGAGAAGAGGTTACTAAGGAAGCAGATTTTTACGGCTCTATGGATGGTGCGTCAAAATTTGTTAAAGGGGATGCGATAGCCGGCATTTTAATTTTACTCGTAAACATTATCGGCGGCTTAATAATTGGTCTTGTTCAACATGATTTGCCGATCGGTCAAGCTGCAGAAGCTTACCTTCTTCTTTCTATTGGCGATGGATTAGTCGCTCAAATACCTTCGTTATTGTTATCAATAGCTACAGCAATTATTGTGACAAGAGTGTCGTCAGCCCAAAATATGTCTGAGCACATAACAAAGCAGGTAAACCTATCTGCAGCATGGATGCCTACATCTCTAGTTATTCTCGCTCTTGGATTAGTTCCAGGTATGCCCAATCAACTATTTCTCTTTTTTGCTGCAATTGCAGGCTTATTAGCCTTCTTATCGCGAAGAAAGGAGCAATCATTGATGAACGAAAGTGATGAAGAGTCAGAGACTGAAAGTGAAGACGAGACCTCTGATTTTGACGTCAATTCGGTTAAAGATGCATCAAAAATTTCTCTAAATATAGGCTATGGATTAGTGAGCCTCGTGTCTAAAGAGAACGAAGATAGCCTCGTTCCCAGCGTAACTAAATTACGTAAGGAAATTTCTAAGCGATTAGGTTTTGTAATTCCTGGTATACGAATTAGAGATGATGTGGATTTGGAGCCCTCTCAATACCAAATCAAGATTGGGGAGAAAATTGTAGCTGATGATCTCATTTTCTATGATAAAATCTTAGCCATACCAGGTGATGACGTGCAAGTTGAACTTGTTGGCACAAAAGTCACGGAGCCATCGTTTGGAGTTGAGGCCTACTGGATCGAGCCTGAATTAGCAACTGATGCAAAATCAAAAGGTTATGTTACAATCGATCCAACGTCAGTATTAATCACGCACGTTGGCCAGGTGTTGAATAACTTTTCTGCTGAGCTTTTGGGGCAGGATGAAGTCCAAGACTTGCTTGACAATTTGGAGTCTTCACATCCAAACCTCGTGCAGTCTGTTGTGCCTAAGTTGGTTCCTTTGCATCAGTTAACAAGCATACTGCAAAATCTACTGAGTGAAGCTGTTCCAATCTCAGATTTGCAGGTAATACTTACTGAACTTGGCGGCTTGAATATTCAAAAAATGTCTAACGATGACATCTCAGAAGCAATTCGACCTAAATTAATACCGCTTTTAATCCAAAAGTTAACTAAATTTAAAGACACACTTCCATTGATTACTTTAGCTCCAGAACTAGAGCAGATGATCTTAACTGCGGTCCGGCAGAACCCAGATGAAAAAATGCTACTTCTAGATGGTGCCTTAGCAAAAAAGATCTTGCAAAACCTTAATGATGCAACAGAAACACTAAGTCGCGAAAACAAGGCAATTTTTCTCATAGTAGCGCCACAAATCCGACGACATGTTGCTCAATTTGTTCGGGCTCAACTTTCGGCTGTAAATGTTCTAAGCTTTACTGAACTACCCGAAAACCGTAGTGTAGAGATAGCTTACACCGTTGGTGGAACTGATGCTTCGGAAGAAACCGAGTAATTGAACATTCTGTAATGGAGGCAAAGTAAATGGCGGAGATTACGGTAAGGGCAATAGATAGTGCTCTAGCAATGGAAGAAGTCCAAAAACGTTTAGGTGATGATGCACTTATCATCTCAACGCAGAGAATTGATGGGCAGATCGAAATTACTGCTACGGATGAAGAAGTTGTAAAGCCAAACAAAGAAACTAAACCATTAATTTTAGGCGATATTTATCGGCAGGATAACTTTTCTGCTGTTTTGAATAGAAAAGTTGGAGAAGCAAGAAACAGCATGGAGCTAAATACTCCCGGTGATTTATATCCAGAGGTAACCAACAGAGTAGAAAAAATTTCTGAGGAACTATCACAATTAAGGCTGTTGGTTGAAAATTACGATAAAGAGCCGGTTGAATTTGGAACTTTAGATAAGCTACGGTTAATTGGTTTTAGACCGTCGGCATTAAATATTTTTGATGATTTATCTAATGAAACCGAGATGGCAGTTGCCGTTCGAAAATTAGCAAAAGCCTTTGTAAATGGAAAATGCAACCATTTTGAAAGTTCTGATATCTTCATAATTACTGGTGCAAAAGGTTCTGGAAAAAGTACTTTTGCTGATAAATTTATTTCGCTTCAAAAGAAAAATAACCAAAATAAGGAATATATTGCGTTTTCAGACCAAAATAAAAGAAAATTGATGGCTGCGGTGAAAAATCTCAATCTTTCTAAAGACAAAAACGACAGTTCAAAGCAGCAAGCTTTAATAATTGACACCTCAAATCAAGAAATTGACTTAAATCTTATTTTAATAGATCTTTGCAAAGCTAATCCTGAAGCAAAGATTAGCGTTATTCATACGGTTCCGGTTGGTAGTAGTTACGAGCGGTTAAAAAAGGAATTTAAGATTAATTTATCAGAAAAACAGTATTGGGCTTTCACTAAATTAGATCTTTATGATCTCTCTGTGGGTGAAATAGCTGCCATGATAGAACTAGAAAATAAATGTATGTTTTTCTCGGGTATGGATAAAGTAGAAGACGGCGCATATTACTCAAAAGTCGATCAAATTGAGGCATACCTATTAAAAAAACTTAAAGAAGAGATTTTATAGACATGGTAGATACAATTGCAATTGCAAGTGGTAAAGGTGGTGTTGGTAAGACTTCGCTTGCTGTAAATTGTGCGGTTAAGTTCTGCTTAGACAAAAAACGGGTGGCTTTGCTGGATGCGGATTTTGGCTTAGCGAATGCTCATATAATGTTGGATCAGAAAGTTTCAGCTAGTATCAGTGATCTCTTAGATGGTACAGGTAACATTGATCAGTTGATACATGACACACCATCTGGACTTAAGTTAATACCAGGTGGCTCGGGCGTCTTAGAATTGATGAATATTGATAGTAAGAAGCGCTGGGAAGTAATTAAATCTCTCGATTATATCGAAAATGAAATTGATTTTCTTTTTGTGGATACACCTGCAGGTGCTTCGGATTCCAGTGTGGAGTTTGCCGCAGCATGTGACAAAATTATAATTGTTTTAGTTGGCGAGCCAACCAGTTTTATGGATGCGTATGCATTTATAAAAGCTTTAAATTTAGAAAAGAAGGTGGAAAGAGTTTCTATAGTGGTCAATATGGCTAAAGATTCGAAGGATGCTAGCAATAGCTTTAAGAGTTTCCAGAAAATCGTATCACAGTTTTTAGATGTTGAACTCATTAATCTGGGTTGGCTTCCAAATAGCAAACTTGTCGCTAACTCAATCTTAACAAGAAAACCATTTATTCTAAATAGCAAAGCGGACGCGCAATTAAACGCACGACTATCAGAAATAGTGACGAATATAGAACGTGTGCAGTCCTTTCAAACAAATAGCGTTAGATTTTTTGATAAATGAAACAGGTAAAACTCTGATGCACGGTTACACGCAAAAATCTGATGATAAAAACGAGCTCATAAACAAAAATATGAGTATCGTTAAAAAGATCGCATATTATTATTTAGGTCGTGTACACCAAGTTGTGGAGATTGAAGATTTACTTCAAATTGGAATGGTTGGTCTGATTGAAGCAGCACATAACTATCAACCACATGAAGGTGTTGTATTTGAAAATTATGCACGCTTGCGTGTTAAGGGGGCGATAATTGACTTTCTACGAAAGTCATCGAATTTATGCAGGGGTACTATCAAGAGAAAACAGGATTTTGATAAGGCAAGTAGAAAATTAGAGATTGAGCACAAGCGGCTGCCACAGGCCGAAGAAGTAGCTTCCGAACTAAAAATTGAAGTATCAGAATTAATGTCGTGGAAACATGATTTTGCCGCGAGCAAACATCAAAGTATAGAGGAAGCTACAGAAGCATATGGAGATTTCTTATTCTCAGGTGATCCGAGTGTTGAAGAGAAGATCCTGAATGGAGAGTTAAAAGGTATATTGCGAGAGAATATAGAGCGCTTGAATAAACAGCAATTACTCGTTTTGCAACTATACTACGTAGAAGAGCTTAATGTGTATGAAATTGCCGAGGTACTTTCAGTTTCAACTGGTAGAGTTTCGCAAATTAAATCAGCAGCAGTTAAAGCCTTGCGCGAATTAATTGAGAGCCAAGTTAATGCGTGACATTGAGCATGGAAAGCCAATTAAAGAATTTTCATTACATTTAACGTTGTTAAGCAGTGATATAATAAAGAGTGGTATGCGAGATACTTCGAAAATATCGGTATCCTGCGATATTTCAGAAATTCCAAAGGTAAATTGTACAATAATTTTTTCGCGACAAAACCAAGACCTTGGCCCAATAGGATCAATTAAGTTCTCAAAAAATCGACCGGTTGCTTCTGCTTTTGTAAATTTATCTGAAATTAGTTTTGATGAATTAAAAGATTTATTATGTTTGCCTAACTCACCACGTCCAGCTTCTTTTTTTCTAAGCACCTCAAGATACTTAGAGGGCAATAATGGTGAGGCAACGATGAGAAACTCTGGTCTCTCCCTCGAAATTTATGACTTGAGCTGGCGATATCCGGTTTTATAGGTAGTTTTCAGATTTACAAACCTTAATTATCATTCCGAATGAACTCTACTGTCGAATCTCGCTACTCACTCGGAATTTAATTTTGCGTTACCCGCTTTAATCAAGCTTTTTGCTTCTTTTTCTTCTATTTCGACAATTGTGTCTTTTGCAATTTTCTTCCCAGCAATCGTAGTTTCTTTTAGGATTAAAATTTCGATCTTAACCTCTGGGGTATCTTCATCGAAAAGACTATCATAATCGTTATAATCATCCTCATCTAATCCATCAAAAATATCTGTATCCTCAATCTCGCTTAAGGCTGATATGTACGGATCATGCAGCGCAACGTATAATTTTTTTCTTAAAATCCAGCTTTGGGCTGCCAATAATCCAAGTCGTTTGTGGAAATCTTTTTCTACTTTAAGCTCGCCTTTTACTTCTTCTAACGCTGCTGTAAAAGAAAAATTTGCGTATTTTACAAGTGTCTCGTTACGATCTGCTAAAGTATATGGCGTAAGAACTTCTTCTTTTTGATCTTCCATTTTAACTCTCCATCATGTTGGCACACTACTTGCAATATTTGAACCAAATCAACGCAAATTTGGACAAAAAATTGAAATTTATAGAAGGTCATCTCAAAGTACACTCTGAATCTCTGGCACTGAGATCTAAGCGCAATGAAATTTTGTCTTCCAATATAGCAAACGCCGGAACTCCAAATTTCAAAGCAAAAGATTTAGATTTCACAGAAATGCTTAATAATAAAATGGGGTTTGGTGAAGTTAATACTTCGAACCAAAGGCATTTTAAAATGACATTTGGACCAAATGAGCAAGGTGTAAAGTTTAGACAAAATGTTACGCCCTCGAAAGATGGAAATACTGTAGAGCTCCATGTTGAGCAAATGCAGTTTTCTGAAAATGTTATGCGTTACCAATCTTCATTAGAATTTCTAAATCGAAAGATATCTGGCCTGATGTCAGCTATTAAGGGTGAATAAAATGGCCGATATTAAAAATGTTTTTGACATTGCTGCAAGAAGTATGTCGGCCCAGATGGTACGTCTTAACACGGTCGCAAGTAATCTCGCTAATGCGAGGTCAGTGGCTTCGTCAGAAGCAGAAGCATACCGAGCTATTAAGCCGGTGTTTAAAACCATTTATGCGGACGATCTACAAAAATCTGGAGTTTCTTCAGTAGACGTTGTTGACATTGTCGCAATAGATCGAGCTCCCGATAAATCATATCAACCCGGGCATCCGAAGGCGGATAAAGACGGTTATATATATACTGCAGCAGTGGATACAGAGGAAGAAATGGTCGAGATGTTAGAAGCGTCTCGTCAGTATGAAAATAATGTGGAAGTCATTAGCACCCTCAGAGGCCTAATGATGCGCACGATTAATATGGGTAAATAGGAGCCATCATGACAACAATCGATCCAAATAGCGCACAAGCCGCTCTTTTTGAAAAGTTAGGTTTGACACAGCAAAGTGACGCCCAAAAGGCAAACAGCGACAAGTTAGGTCAATCTGATTTTTTGAAATTAATGACAACGCAATTACAAAATCAGGATCCGTTTGCACCAATGGATAATGGAGACTTTATTGCTCAAATGGCTCAGTTTTCCACGGTAACTGGAATTCAAGAAATGAACTCTTCAATCGGAAAGCTCGTTGAGGAATTCGATCAGGCAAGAATTGCTACTGCCTCAAATCTTTTAGGTCATTCTGTTTTAGTTCCTGGAAATATTGGCAGGGCGGATGAAAATGGAGAGCTTCATGGTGTATTAGACCTGCCAGACTCTACTATTTTAACCCAGCTAACTTATCGAGATGCTGACACTAATGCAGAGCTTTATATGGAAGATCTTGGTCCCCGATCAGCTGGCTTAGTAGGATTTAAATGGTCTGATATTCCGGAAGAAATACTGGAAGGCAATAAAAGAGTAAAGATTGAGGCCCTGATAGATACAGGCTCAGGCCCAGAGCAGCTAAGTCCATCTATTTATTCAAAGGTTATCTCTGCCTCAGTCGGGTCTGGAGAAACGAAACAGGTTCTTCTCAATGTTGAAGACTATGGAGACTTAGATGTTTCTTCAGCAGTCAATTTTAGGTGAGAACTTAGCAAGATAAACGAACTGAATTAATTTGGCACAAATATTGCTGCCTTCTTTGAAATATAAAACCGCTCAATAGGAGTTAAACATGTCTTTTTTCACAGCACTTACCGGTTTAAAAGGTGCCCAAACTGATATCTCTACAACCTCAAACAACATAGCAAATGTTGGATCAGCTGGCTTTAAGAAAAGTAGAGCTGAATTTGGGGATATTTTCAGCACAACGCCCTTGCAAACTAATCTAACGGGAAGTGGTACTCAGCAAAAGTCGATAACTCAACAATTTTCCCAGGGTAATATTCAGCAGTCTACAAACACTTTAGACATGGCTGTTTCTGGGCAAGGTTTTTTTGCTTTAAAGGCTGGTGGTAATACAGGCCAGACAGTTTACACGAGAAATGGTGCATTTAATTTAAATGGCGATGGATACATTATTGACAGTAATGGACAGTTTTTGCTTGGGTATCCTGTCGACTCTGATGGTGCGGTGACAGACACGACGTTGAATGGTGCAGTTAAACTTCAAGTTCAAACGGATTACGGTGATCCAAAGGAAACAAATAATGTATCAAAGGGGGTTAATCTTCCCGCAGGTGCTCCTGTCATTGCCAGTAATGTAGTCTTTGATGCCAATGATCCAGAAACTTTTTCTGCATCTTCTGCGGTTACAATTTTTGACAATATGGGAAATCCCAAATCTGCAACTATTTTCTATATTAAAACTCAAAACCCAGCTGGTTCTGATCAGACATATAAATACGATACAAAGATGTTTGTTGATGGTGCAGAAATCATACCACAATTAACACGAGCCACTGATAACAAAGGGACAGCTCAGTTTATTGATAAATTTGGGCAGAGAACAACACTTCCAGCCGACCCAGCGTATATTCTTGAAGGCAAAGGGTCGCCTCTATACAGGGCAGATGATTTAGGTGAGGCGGTAGCTTCCACCCCAGCCAAATTAACAGGCTTGAACCTTCAGACTTACTTAGGTGATGGTAAAACAGTTGATATAGTAACTGACCCTTTACAGTATAAACGCACTATTGAATACCACACTGATATTGGAACAAGTCCACTTCCTTCAAATGCTCCATTTTGGGGGAAAGATTTCTTACTTGTTGATGTTGATAGCAGCGGACCGGTATCAGTCAGTATCCCACCGGGTACCTACAACGGTGTTCAATTAGCAGCTGTTGTTGAAAATGCTCTGAGGGATGGGTTTGGTGATGATAAAAAGATTAAGCTACTTACTGGCGTTGATAATAAATTTTCGATTGATATCAAAAAGACTGCTGGTGACGGAAAATCAACAGGTCTAGCCTCGCCGATTGAAATCGATATTCACACGGCGACTTATGTAGAGAGTAATGTTAATACCATTCAAGAAGGGCTAGAGTTAGATAAGTTTCTTGTCCATGCTCAGATTTTGATGACCGATAAACTTAATGCTTACGCTCAAAACGCAGAAGGCGCAGACGGTACCAAGGCGGCTGAGCTTGGTATTGAGGGAAAGATGTTTAAGAAGGTGGTTACTAATGCTGGTATTGCGCTTGATGCCATCCCTACAGCATATGATGTGATTACTGTAGCTCACAAAAATAACGATATTAATTCTGGTAACGCAGTAAACCGGTTTTTGGCGTATTCCAACGTAAATAATACACCAGAACTTACGGCATTCGATGCATTTAACAAACCCGCAAAGGCTGCTTATGGCACGAATGCAGATGGTTTTTTGACAGTTACAGTCCCAACAGCGGATTTACCTGCTGAACCTGAAGTATTTCGTTTTCAACCAGTTGGAACAGATGCTCCTAGTGTAGCATTTATGGCGGCAGTTGGTTCTGGGAATGTGACCGTTAAGTCTACAAGTGTGGCTGGCGGGAATAGGACTTATGTACTCGATTACAAGCCCACTGGTACTGTTCAATCTGCGGTAACTGGCGGTGGGGTTGCTGCCCCATTAAGAATACTCGCAAAACCGTCAGCCTTTATTGAGAGTTATTTTCAAAGTACTAAAGGTTTGGTTGAGGGTGTCGACGATGTCTACTACTCAAAAAAGATTGTTGTGCAAGAAATTAAGGATGCGGCAAAGCGTGAATCTGGTGATTCAACAACAAGTGGAACCGATGCCATAGAGTTTACTGCCACTACGGATAATGGCGGTAATGTTTCAGCATACCAGCTTAATGCGTTTACGACTACTACAAACTGGGTTGATGACCGCTCGCCAGCTTTTAAGATAGGTTATGATGAGACCAATCAAAGGCTCACTTTTGATGGTGTAAATACAGCCTTAGGTAAGGGTACAGGTATCGGATTTGATACGTTCACAGTTTACAGTCAAAAACTCGATAGTGGTACAAATGGAATAGGAATTCCAGGTTTTGGTGAAAATCCAGAGATTGACCTTACCACCGATGCAGTTCTTAATGGTAGCCCTTTTGTAACTGCCGGACCCGAAGTTCGGGCTCAGAACCAAAGATTTGGTATGCAGGTAGAGTTTGATACCGTTGCTACGGAATTTAATATTAGTAGCGGGACAACTGGTGAAGCATTAGCGGCGAATTCAGCTGTTGGTGTGCCAACTGCGCAGTCCGCCTCGAGTGTTAAAGTTGGGCGTTACAAACTTACTGCGGTTGGGGCAGTCGATCCAACAGATGACGCTGAATACGCTTTTAACAAGATCGGTAAAGGTGGAAACAATGTTATGGGTTTCCCTAGAGCTGGCGTTGAGGGCTACACCCCTCCAACTGGTTTAGTTTCCAAGCCGGCGATTGTTGTTGGTGAAGAGGCCTTGATGGATATGAAGAAGGCTTTCACGGTGAGTGAATTGGCAAATGAGAACATGTTCACGGTAGTCAGTAACGGCGTGAGTGCATTGATAACAGTTCCTCCTGGAAATTATAAAGGAGAAACGCTGGCCAAAGCTTTAGAAAACCGAATAAATCAGATGGTTAACCCGATCTCAAATGAAGCAGTCGGGGGCGTCAAAGTAGTGTACGATGGTGTTAAAAATAATTTTACATTTACATCATCAACCAGAGGGGACGGTACCCTTCTATCTATAAAGGGTGCGCTAAAATTTGGTCTTAATGATGTTCCCCTTGGCTTGGGTCAAAACGCGATGGTAAAAACACCCGTTCAAGCTAAGGATGAGTTGGGAAGACCTCTATACATCTCTCCAATGGGAGAAGTGACTGCAAATAACCAGGCGTTTGTTGATAACATGGTTCAAGATTTTTATCCACTCTACTTGGATGATGGTGAGCTAACGTTCGGTTTAAATGGGGAGATAATTAGTCCTATCACAAAGGTTAAGTACTCCGGGTTCCCAAGTAAAGAATTAACAGTGGATTTTTCAACTGCAACTTCGTTTGATCAACCATTTCAGACTATTGAGATCACTCAAGATGGTTTTACAAAGGGGCGCTTAAGCAATCTTGAAATTGACAATTATGGTAAGGTTAAAGCAGGCTACTCCAACGGTCAAAATGTAACATTAGGAAAGATAATAGTTGCTAATTTTACTAATCAGAGTGGATTGAAGCAGATAGGCAATTCGACATTTATTGAAACTGCAGCAAGTGGCCAAGTAGAATTGGGGCAAGCGTCAGAAGACGGATACGGTCAAATCTTATCCGGTTCTCTGGAACGATCTAATGTTGATATTACGGAAGAGTTGGTAAATCTGATTACTTCACAGCGTAATTATCAAGCTGCAGCCAAAGCTATTGAGACTTCAACGAGTATGACGCAGACTATTATTAATATTAGAAACTAATTATTTATTAGGGTTTAGTAATGGATAGGCTCGCTCAAACAGCACTAAGCGCAATCAGGCAAATGCAGGATCTGAAATATGATCTTGCACATAATCTGGCAAATGTGAATGTTCCTGGCTTCAGGCGAGACCTCCCTAATGAAGGTGGCGCAGGTTTTTTGGAGCAGTTAAATCAATTAACTGCAAAAGTACTTCCTCTTGAAACTGATGTTCGATTATTTTCTAGTGAAATGGGAAGACTAGAAAATACTGGGGTTGAAACAGATGTAGCTGTTTTGAATGACGCATATTTTTATGTGCAACCTGATAATGGGCAAGTAGCATTGTCGCGGCGAGGAGACTTCTCGGTGGACGCTTTAAACCAACTAGTAAATGGGGCCGGTGATCTTGTACTATCTGATGGTCTTGCTCCGATTGTTCTGCCTCCTTTTACTGCTATTAGTGTAACGGATATTGGCGAAGTGCTTGTCCAACAACCAGGCGCTCCGATCGGTGAATTAACGAGTGCAGGTTTTATAGGTTCAACTACTACTGAACTAAATCAGTTGACGAAAAATCTTGATGGCCAAATCCGCAAAGCGGATGGAACTGTCCCAGATCCGGATCAAACTGGAAAGTTTGGGCAAGGTTTTTTAGAGGCTTCAAATGTTAATGCCATTGAAGAGCTTGTTAGAAACTTGGACATGCAACGTCAATTTGAAATTAACGTCAAGTTGATAAAAAAGGCGAGTGATATTGATAGTGCGGGTACGAAACTGATGAGTTTACCCAACTAGTTATCCAATTGGCATAGAGTTTGCTCTTATCAATTAAATTCTAAAAGGGCAAAAATATGTCAACATCCGCAATGCACGTCGCAAAAACAGGCCTCACCGCACAGCAACATAAGATGCAAGTGATTGCCAACAATCTCGCAAATGTAAATACTACGGGATTTAAAAGAGATAGGGCTAATTTTGAGTCCCTATTTTACCAAATAGTTAAAAATGCGGGTTCGCAGACTGCAGATAATACGGCGTTAACATCTCCCCTTGCGGTGGGAACAGGTGTTAAAGTTGTTAGCACTCAGAAACTTTTCACGCAGGGTGGCTTGGTAAGTACTGATAATTCGCTAGATCTTGCAATTGATGGATCAGGCTTTTTTCAAGCGCTACTTCCGGACGGAAGAGTGGGCTATACGAGAGCTGGTGTCCTTTCAAGGAATGCGGAAGGCTTGCTTACAACCTCTAGTGGTTATGTCGTTCAGCCTCAGATAACAATTCCCAATGATGCAACTGGGATCAACATTTCAAACAGTGGTATTGTGAGCGTAACGGTGCCAGGAAATGATTTCGGTCAAGAGGTTGGGCAGGTATCACTGGTGAATTTCAGTAATCCTAGAGGTTTAACGCCAATTGGTGAAAATTTTCTAGTTGAGTCATCGGAAAGTGGTCAGCCGCAAGTTGGTGCACCGCTGGATGGTGGATTTGGAAAAGTGCTTCAAGGGTACGTTGAAAGTTCAAACGTAAATGTTGTGCAGCAACTCGTAGATATGATCGAGACCCAAAGAGCTTACGAGGTAAGCTCAAAATCAATCACAGCAGTAGATGAGATGATGCAGTTTATCTCTCGCAATCTCTAGGTGAACTATGAAAAAGTTTTTATTCTCTATAATTTTTTTAATCCCATCATGCGGTCCGTATATTGAGGATCGGCGAAGTGATGACTTTGAGCCTATTTATTTGGGCAACATAGAGGAAGAGCAAACACAGCCAAGCTATGGTGCAATTTATAAACAAAACCAAAGTGGCTTGTTTGCTATGGAGAGTAGAGCTCACCGAGTGGGCGACATCTTAACGGTTTCATTTACTGAAAGTTTTGCTGCTACTAAGTCACAAAATGCTGCAAGCTCAAAAACAAGCGACTCTAAAGTCACCTTACCCAACATCCTAGAAAATCTAGCTGGAAAGGATTTAATTCCTGAATCTACTGATCTTTCAGCTGGTACAGAGCAATCATTTACGGGATCTGGTTCAAGTAACCAATCCAATTCACTTAGTGGCTTGATCTCAGTGCATGTAGTTAGAGTATTTGGAAATGGAAATCTTGAAATTTTAGGTCAAAAGAAACTGACTTTGAATAATGGCGACGAGTATATTCGTGTGAGTGGCATTGTAAGACCCAGAGATATTTCATCAGATAATGTTGTACCATCTGATAGGATTGCTAATGCAGATATCGACTATGTTGGAGCTGGAGATACCGCCGCTTCAGGCAAAAAAGGATGGTATTCTAAATTTCTTGAGACTGTCTCGCCTATTTAGGAGCTGATAATGCAAATTCTAAAGTATTTAGGGATTTTAATTTCCTTTATTAGTATTCTTACTAGTCCCGTTTTAGCAGATCGTTTAAAAGATCTCACTTCGCTTGCAGGTGTAAGGTCGAACCAATTAGTTGGCTATGGAGTGGTTGTAGGCCTTGCTGGGACAGGTGACGGGAATACTGGCATTACACTTCAATCGATGCAGTCCCTTGTATCTAGATTTGGAGTTACATCTGAAGTAGAGGGCCTCAACGGTGATAACGCAGCAGCCGTAATGATTACTGCAGACCTGCCTCCATTCACCAAGCCGGGACAGGCAATTGACGTTACAGTGTCAACAATTGGAGGGGCTGAGTCTCTTAAGGGAGGGACTTTATTGATGGCGCCACTATTGGGTGCTGACGGAGAAACATATGCGATTGCACAAGGAAACATTGTAGTTGGAGGCCTTGGAGTTACTGGCGCAGATAATTCTTCCCTCACTGTAAATATTCCTACGGTTGGGCGTATTCCGCGAGGAGCGTCAGTCGAAAGGCTGGTACCAACTGAATTTTTAAACACAGACTTTGTGATACTTAATCTGCACCGAGGAGATTTCTCTACTGCCAATAATGTTGCTCAGGTAATTAATAACAATTTTGGAGCTGATACGGCAATCCCGCTGGATACAAATAGTATTCGAGTAAGAGCGCCAAATGATCCTGCCCAAAAAGTTTCATTTGTTTCGGTGCTGGAAAACCTTGAAGTGGAGCGTGGAGCGCCACCGGCAAAAATAATTGTCAATTCGCGTACTGGTACCCTTGTTATAAGTGGCAATGTAAAAGTTACACCTGCAGCTGTGTCTCATGGCACTCTATCTGTCAGGGTTAATGAGGATCAAAACATAGACGGTGGGGATGCCATTGCTATTGGTGAAGGGGCTCAGGCAAATGCGGGTGCTGCAGCCGTTCCAGATACAGAAATTACAGTGGAAGAAGATGTTGCCAAAGCATTCTTATTCGATGCAGGAGTATCTCTAAGTGACTTGGTTGATGCAATTAACGCAGTTGGTGCCACACCATCAGACCTCGTTGCCATTCTTGAAGCCCTTCGAGAGGCGGGTGCCTTAAACGCTGAACTAATTGTGATTTGAGGTGTTGTTATGATTGATGGTAATCTTAAGGGTATAATGAATATTAGTTCGGATAAGCCATTTTTTAATTCTGGCATGAATAAAAACGAACCTAGCAATTCCAAAGCCTTAGATACAAACTCTGATGCACTAGAAGGTCTTCAAAGTGTTGCAGATCAGTTTGAGGCAATATTTCTGGAAACCCTACTCCGGCAAGCACGAGAAAGTAAACTTAGCGAAGGCCTTTTTGACTCTAAGGCTGACGATAACTTTGAGCAAATGTTTGATCAAGAACTAGCTAATAGTTCTAGTAAATTAGTCGATATAGGTATTGCAGATGCAATTGTGAGGCAGATGTCAAAGACTAGGATTTAAGCATGAGCGATATCTTTGGAATTGCAAAGTCAGGATTGCAGGCCTACAAAGAAGGGCTTGCGACGACCGGACAAAATATTGCTAATGTTGGTAATGAAAATTATGCGCGGCGTGAAGTAAATCTGACCGAAGTAAAGTCTCCAACATCTGACGTTTTGTCAATATCATCAAATAAAAACTACGGTGTTAAAGTTGATGGAATTGTCAGGGCTTTTGATCAGTTTATTGATGTCCAACTTCAGAAGGCTTCTTCTGGTTTATCATTTTCTACATCACAAACATTAATTTTGGAGAAGCTTGAGCAAGTTTTAAGACCTGGGGAGAAAACTGTTGCAAATAAATTTCAAGATTTCTTTGCTTCTTTGTCCACGGTATCACAAGACCCGTCTAACATAGCTGCCAGACATATTGCCGTTGATGCAGGACGCGGTGTCGTTGCTTCAATAAAGAATGTTGCAAATGGTATAAACGACTTACGAAAGCTCGTAGGTGATAGTATTGTAGGAAATCTTTCAGATTTTAATAAAACAATAGAATTACTCGGTTCCGTTCAGACAGAAATTTTGGGGAATGCAATCCCCAATAGAACTCCAAATAATCTACTTGATCAGAGAGATGCTTATTTGAAGGCTTTAAGTGAATTTGCAGATATATCAGTTGATTATCTTAAAAATAATTCAGTAAGGGTCACTTTGGGTACGACAGGTCAAGGCCAAACCTTGATAGATGGATTTAATTATAAGAAGTTAAAATTACAAAACGTTGATGGCGCCTCCAAAATCTATATTGATGATGGACCCAGTAGTGCTTCGACCATACTTCAAATTCAATCGGGTGAGATTGCCGGTTATATGGCTGCTGATATTGCCCTTACTGAAACAAAAAGATCTCTCGATGATCTTACTAAAAGTCTTGTTGCTGAATTTAATGAAGTTCATCGATTTGGAGTGAATTTAGAAGGGGTCCAGGGCAAAGATTTTTTTAGCTTAGATGCTATTGAGATCAATAAAATGTCCATACGCGAGAGTACTGCTCAATTAAGAGTTGATGGGAACCTAGAAAACTCAATGGGTGAGACACTCAGCGTTAAGTATAGCGGAAGTGAAGATCTATGGGTAATAGCAGATCAATCTGGCAAAAAATTAAAAGAGTTTAAAGGTAGTACTGAATTGAACGGTCTTCGCTTTAACGTGGAGGGGAAATCTGCACTTGGTGATAGCTTTAATGTTAAGATAACTAATAATGCTTCAGAGAATTTACAAATAACAATCAAAGACGGAAAAGATATAGCCGCTAGTTCATTCTACTTCATTGAACCAGCTGGTAGTAATGCGGGCAATGCAGACATATCCCTCGAACGCTTTGCTGAAATAAAAAATGATAATTTAAAAAATTTAAATTTTTCACTTAAACATCCTCGTGATGCTGCGAATGCCATAAGCTTCATCAGTGATGGTGTTCTTGGTTATATGGAAAACGTTAATCATATAGAAAATTTGGCTTCGTTAAAATCTCAGGCAAAAATTCAATTCAGTGCGACATTATCTGGTCTTGATGCTAACTCAAAATTAAAAATCACCCTCGGAAGTACGGAGCATATTTTTTCAGTTGGTACTATGATTAGTGGTGTTTCAAGTTACAGTGAGATTGCAGATTTTCTAAATAAGGGTGGACTGAAATCAGACACTAATTCCTTCTCATTTTCTGACCTTGGTCTTTACGCTGGTGGTAATAAGAATAATCTTACTGTATCTTCAGCAGCTCAGCCTCCCTATTCCTCGTTCGAGAAATTGAATTCTGGGAATTTAAATAACGTATCGGGCGTTGTCATCCCAGCAGATCTTGGGGTAGCTGATTTACAGATTTTTACGCGAGAAGGCGTACAGCTATCTGGCAAACCACTTACTGAGCAACAAGTGGACGAACTCATAAGTAAAACAAATGGTTTTGCTGAAGATGCAGTATATACAGCAAAATATACTGCCATCGGGGCAGACAACCAATATATTGGCGCGGAGATCACACGGCTTACAACGGCTGGAGCCCAAACAAAGACTATCACGGCAACCGGATTTTCTGACAATCTTAATTTATATGCTGCAAATAGTTTTCCTTCTTCTAGGCCTGGCATGTCATCAGCAATGACGATTACGACTGCAGCTGGTCGTACCAGTGATTTTATTACTGCCCAGGGTATGATGGCAGGCCAGATTGCTGCAAAGTTTAATAATGAAAATGGTAAGTTCGGAGTGGAGGCAAAAGCCCATAACAATCTTGAACTTTTTGGCATTTCTAATGGGCGTCTACAATTTGATCTCTTTGGAGATAACTCAACGGCTGCTTCAATCGATGTGACCGTTGCAAATAATAATACAACGGGATTGGTGGCTGCGGTAAATTCTAAAACTGCCGAGACGGGTATTTCGGCATCAGTTTCAGGTAGTGGAGCAATTTTGCTCACTAAACTGGATGGTAATGATATTTCATTGAAGAATTTTAGTATTGCCACTGGAAATATTTCAGCGCGACAAGTTGATAAATTTGGAGAAAAGGTACAGTCCTCTCCGATCACTATTGCAACTGGAAAGCATGTCACTTCCGGAGGTCAAATTGAGCTTCGCAGCCCTGACACATTCAGTTTAGCTTATAATGGGGCAACTCAGTCCAGTGCTGCCTCTTCTTTTGATGATGGTTTTATAAAAAAATCTAGTAACGTTGAAAAAAATAGAACTGAATACAGTTTTACGGCCAGTTCTCTTATTGATGGAAACTTACTAGACGATACGCGCTCAACAGCGGTAGCATCCTCTAGTTCGTACTCTCTTACGCTCGCTAGCGATAACGCAAATCAAAATATAGCTGCTGTCTTCAAGCCGCGCGCAGTAAGTGAATTTTCCTCAAAAGAAATTTCAAAAAATATTGTGAGTGAAATTAGAAAAAATGCTCCCAAATCACGATTTGTGGGTGATAATTTTACGCTTAGTGACGGTTTTCCAGTGAGCGGCAGTACCATTGAATTTCAGCTAGGCGAGCAAAAATATATAGCCACTCTTAATACTACTTTAGATTATACTGTCTCTGGTTCTAATGTAGCTATAGGGGCAAAAAACTATTCTTTTTCAGAAGCTCTAGAGTTACTTGTTGAGGAGTCAACATTCCATATTTCAGGACCTGAAAAGGATCGTATTAGTGTAGGTTTTGAACAGAATGGTTCAAACTTTAGACTTTTCGCTGCTGCAAAAGATGGTGTTCTTAGTGGGCATGCATTAGTTGCAGCAACATCCAACTCCAGCACTCAAAAAAATGCTTTTCATGTATCTAATTCGTCAGGAGCAGAGTTGTTTACTGGGGAAATAGATTTGACACAGGCAGATAAAGCTAATTTTGGTGAACTTATAATTGGTCCAACGACGTATTCATTGTCTTTTGCAACAGCGAGTGACGCAATAACTTCAAATCCAGCCTTACCTACGGGAGTGACCATTTCTCAGGTTTCCACTGGTACAAACAAAGCAAGGATGAAAGTTACAATACCTGAGAGTATTTCTGATAAGAATATTCGTTTGAAAGCTACTAACAACTCAGCAACTTTTGGATTTGTTACTGCAAGTTCACAAATTTTGTTGGGAGAGAATAACTTTTCACTATCAAATTATGATAATCAGCGGATAGTTACGACTTCATCAGTCACATCGCTTGCAGATGATGTAATATCTGTTTCTGGTCTAAATGGTGAGGATTTAATATTTGTATCGTCTGGTAACAGCAAGGCTACAATTATAGGCACTGTGGAGGAAAAAACGCAAGAACTTAACCCGCGAGAAATGACGGCAAGAGTTAATAAAGAAAATGAAAATATTATTGAAATTTTTGATACAAAGTCAGGTGACTTTTTAGGATCACGTGAGTTGAGTAATAAACAGAATTTTTTATTCAGAGGTTTTGATTGGATTGTTGATGGTAATTTACGTTCATTAGATGAATTTCAGGTCTTAACCAATACTAAGAAAAAGGACGATGGTAGTAATTTGGAGCGACTAATTGCTCTTTCTTCTTTATCGGATAGCACCGGTAAAGGTGGATATTCAGAAAGATACAATGGTCTCGTTACATCAGCAGGTTTCCAATTACGTTCTAGCGAACAGGGTCTGATTAACGCTAAGACAGCACATGATATAGCAAAAGATCAGAAATCTGAGTTCTCAGGAGTAGATCTGGATACTGAGGCCGCCCGATTGCTTGAACAACAGCAGGCTTATCAGGCATTAGCGCGAGTTTTAAGTATAGCCAAGGAAATGATGGATACCTTACTAAGATCCATGTGAAAGTGATTGAAAAAAAATGACTATTGGAACACCAAGATTACACCAACAAAACGTTGAGCTTTTTGCGAAACTTAACCAAGAAATGAAGTCAATCCAGTCGCAAGTTGGATCTGGCAAAGCTGATCTTAAATTATCAGAAAACCTTCATGAAATAGCTAAGTTAAGTGCAGCCGAGGAGAAAATTGTTGAGACCAATCAATTTATGGAGAATTCTAAAAGGGCTTCTACTGAATTAGAGTTTTTAGATGTAGCCTTAGATAGGTTGCAGAATTTAACAGTAAATCTTCAAGAAATTGCTGTGGAAAGCGGTAATGATGTCCTGTCTGCAAAAGAGAGAGAGCGTTTTGTGAATGATGTCGAAAGATTAAAAAAAGAGATATTTGACATCGCAAACATGAAAGATAGTTTTGGAAATAGTTTATTTGGAGGTGTATCGGGTGAGGAAAAACCTTTCTCTATCGATAGTAAAGGCACCGTCTCGTATATTGGCTCTGCTCTTGCTCGAGAGGTAAGGGTTTCTCCGAATTTGCACGTTAGGCAAAACTTTGCAGGGAATTCACTTTTTGAGAATATTTCTTCAGGCAATGCTAAGATCTCAGTATTTGAGGTCATTGACGACTTTGCTAAAAGCTTAAAAAATGATTTGAATTCGAGTAATTCGTCAAACCTACTCTCTAATGGGAGTTCGGTGGATCTAGTATTCCCCAATTCTGGCTCAGAGGGCAAGATTGAGTTTAATTTAGATACTGGTGGTGATAAAAATAAAATTTCGAGCACCATCTACGGTAATGACTATTCTCCGATTGTTACTCAAATCAATAGTTTAACTGGTTCGACCGGGATCTCTGCAAGTATAGTAGACGGTAACAAAATTCGACTGCAGGGTTCAGTGGAAAGGCTACACTTAAGTGATCTAGTTGTTTCGGATTATGACCCATCAAAGTCCTTTATTGGGGTAATTAAAGATACGTCTTCGTCGACAGTTGTGGAAAAAATTGCAGAAAATAGGCTGCAAAATGGTAGTATTAGTACAAAAATAAATGATATATTTGATACTTTTGCGACTGCGAGGGCTGAAGTAGGTGCATCGTCGCGAAGGGCACAAGAAAATGAGACAGCAGCTCAGGACATCCTTTTAACCATAGAGGAGGATGTGTCTGACATTCGGGACGCTGACCTGGCATCTTTGCTAACGCAACTTGAATTTTTAATGACAAATAAAGAAGCAGCCCAAGCAACTTTTACGAGAATAACGAGCAAGTCATTATTTGATTTCCTAGGTTAATTTTTATAAAGTTACTAGCTCGCAACTGGTATGGCATAGAATTTGCTCCTAATTTTCAAATAGGAGAAGTGTATGTTTTCACTAATAAAATCTGGAATGGCAACAGCAATGCATGAGTTGTCAGTTGTTTCTAACAATATTGCGAATGCAAATTCAAATGGCTTTAAAAAAACTTTAGTCGCATTCAGTGAATTAGGAGACAGATTTGGATCTGAGCAGGTTGATAGTGCGAAAGTTGGACTAGGAGCTTCGTTGGGAGCCTCACGTAGGAGTGATGGCCAAGGATCCATTATAGACACGGACAATCGAACTGACCTCGCATTGCTTGGTAACGGTATGTTTATTCTAAAAACCCCAAATAGCGTGACGCCATCGTTTACTAGAAATGGAACTTTTAGTTTGGATGACGCTGGTTTTCTACGATCGTCAAATGATGCGTTCGTTATGGGTTCTCCTCTTGTGGATGGTCTATTTGGACCGACGCCAGCAGAACTTGATGGATTATCACCCATTCAAATTCAGTTAAAGCGTGAGGATGTGCCTATGTCAGAACTTAGGATTTTGGGTGATGGGCGCATAGAGGCTAGTTATGGAACTGAGGTTTCTTACCCTGTAAGTACTGTCGCTTTAGGCGTATTTTCAAATAACAATGGTCTAAAGGAATTGGGTGGTGGAATTTATGCTCAGACTGATAAGTCTGGCGCCGTTAATTTAGGAGCACCGGCAGACCTAGGGTATGCTTCTTTAAAAAGTGGGGGCTTAGAGGCATCCAATGTCAATATAACCGACGAACTAACTGCTATGATTAAAGCGCAGCAACAATTCAATGGTTCGGCTCGATTAATGCAAACAAATTCAGAGATGGTAGAGAAACTAACTCGATAGTAGAAATTTATATTTCTGTTTTTAGGAGATTAAGATATGTCGCAATGTGTGGAATGTAAGACCAGAATGGGTTTCACAGAGTCTAATGTAGCTAGAGAGCATAAAGGCTTGTGTGTTGCATGCCATGTAAAGTCATTAGTTAAAGAAAAGGTGGCAGCAGCCAATAAACCGCACCGTCCGACAAATGTGAAAAGCATTGATAACCTATTCACAAAATTTGAAGATATGCTTGTGACAAGCGAAACGGCGACGAACCTTAGAATCCGCAAGCGTTTTGGCGTAGTGCATGGAGAGGGAGTTTTTGTTGTCGAAAGCCAGTCTTTTCTGAAAAAACTGTTATCTGTCGCTGTAAAGCGTTATCGGTCGATAGATAGAAAAACGCTAAAAACAGCTATCTCAGACGCAATGGTTGAACTTAAAGCGGCAGCTTTGAAAGCAGGTGGCAATGCGATCGTTGGTTATGACATTCAATATACGAATGTGATCTTTAACTCTAAGGAGCACGTTATTGTATCTGTTTCAGGCACATCGGTCGAAACAGCTTAAAGCCATTTCAACCAAGTGCTAGTAAAATGATTTTTAGTTTACTGTTTATAGGCCCTTTTTAGAATGACAATCAAAGAAGTGACCGGTTAATGTAGTTATTCCTGAATGCTCACGCCAATTAGTTATAGATAAAGCATTTGCACCTGTAACCATGGCTCTGTTTCTGAGTGCAATCATTGTTTGTGTATAGGCCAAAGAACTACTGAAATTTAAAGCAATCGTTCTGGAACAATGATCGCTCCCACGAGTGTAAGAATAGGCATGAACACTTACCTTTTCGGATCCCTTGAGAGGATGTGCTTCGTAGATTGTTAAAGCTGCAGATTCTGTGTAAGGTTTGGCTGAAACGTTTGATGTTGAAACGGGATGAGTTAATGTATGGCATCCAGCTAAAAATAAAGCAGATGTTATTATACCAATAACAGTTGTAATTTTCATTTTACTATCTTTCTTTTATTCGATCCCTTTTCTAAACGACACCAATGATATTTATTTTAGTTTTACGCATTCTTTTGAAGACCGTAGGGCTTAAATATTTATTTTATGGTGATGTTTCTGATATGTCAGTATGTTGGAGATGAGGTTTCTTCATGTTCCAAAGTATTGATAGTAAAATAGCAGAAATTTATAATCAGAGGTTTCTGAAGCTTGGTCCGTCGCCTGAAGCTAGTATGTGGTTCTCAAAAAAACGACAATTAACGCGATTTGATATAATATTTAACGAGATAAAATTACTAAATAAGAATAATAAGAGATCAATAATAGATATAGGGTGCGGTTATGGTGCATTTCTTGAGTTTCTGTCGGAAAGAGGCGCTGATGATATCTGGAGTTATTATGGCTATGATGTTTCAAATGAAGTAATTAAATTTTGTAAAGAAAAATATTCTCAGGGAGCTGCGTTCTATACTGGGTCTACTCCTACTTTTACAGCAGAGTTTATTATTATGTCTGGAACATATAACTTTTTTCCGACGAAAGATTATAATTCTTGGAGGCTTTATTTCTACAGATCTTTGAAAACACTATGGTCAAAAACGACTTGTGCAATGATTTTCAATTTACAAACATCGGATCAGGAAAAGATTACAGATGGGGGGATTGTTTATACTTCTAAAGAAGAGATAGAAAATTTTTGTAAATCAAACTTTGGTGACGTGAAGGCTGTTATTAACCCTGCTATACCGAAAGACGTTACTTTTGTTATAAAAAAATGGTCGTAGCCGTAGAATATTCTTAAAAAATTTAAATATGAAATAGGTCAATTAATTGGCATAAAGCTTGCTGCCTTTAGTAAATAAAGTGGAGTTATTTATGTTTAAATTGGCTTTAGTTTCAGCAGGAGCTGCGGTTGTTGGAATACACTCAGCTGGTTTTTTTATTGGCAGCGAAGAGAAGAAGAGTTTTATTTCCAGAGTTACGCTTGAAGAGCACTGTGACTTGGAGGCGAGTGCCTTCGCAGTGGAAAATTTAACAAATGGTGAGATCCGGCCATTTAAATATGGTGAAGCTTTTATTCGAGCAAAAGAGTCTGACTGGCTTAAAGTTGTGCTTAATAAAGATTTTAGTGCTGTTTACTTTGATGGAGAAAAAATCCGAGCGGGTAAGCAAGTAAAAGTCGTCCAAAACTGTTCCTCTGAGACAACTCTTGATAACATTTTTGATAGCTTTAATGATACTTTTTCAACTGACTAATATATCCCAAATACCTAGCTCTGCCATTTGAAGTAAGGATGTTTCATATCTAATTTATAAATTGTCTTATTCCAAAATTAACTTAAGAAGTCTGCCCGCTCCTCCATCTTCTATTGCCCATAAAGTGAAGTCATGCCCAATGGTTAGTGCACGCATGCGATTTCCAATATAGAACTTTTCCTGATGGATGACCTGATTATTTTTTATTTCCAATCGAAATATAGCTTTACTTTTTAGTCCGGTCATAACTGCATTGCCGGACCAATTGCTATCTTTTGTAGTCGGTACGAATACTAGTGAAGAAGGTGCAATGGTTGGTACCCAATATTTTACAGGAGGAGTGAAATCGTCATTGGTTGAGTGACTTGGTATATGGCGACCATTGTAATGATTGCCTTCTGAAACTAAAGGCCAGCCGTAATTTTCCCCTTTAGAAATCAAGTTAAGTTCGTCTCCGTGTAACGGTCCCATTTCATTTGCCCATAGCTCGTTATCTGGAGAAAATGAAAGTCCTAAAACATTTCGATGTCCTAAGGTCCAAATAGTATTCGCAGGAAACCCCATGTCTGTATACGGATTGTCGACTGGAATACGCCCGTCATCATGCAGTCTGATGATTTTACCCAAATTATTATCAAACGTTTGAGCTGGATGCATGATTTGTCTATCTCCAGAGGAAATAAACAGCATTCCTTCATGTGAGCTTCCTTCCGGCCCAAAGGCTAGGCGATGCGAAAAGTGACCTCGCCCTCTTGTATGGGGAAGTTGCTCCCAGACTAATTGATGATTGATCAGTTTGCCATTCTCTAATTTCGCTCTGATAACTTTCGCTCCGCGTGTTCGCCCATTATTTTTGGAGGCGACAAAAGAGAGATATAAAAGATTATTCTGGCTAAATTTTGGGTGAGGTAAGATATCACCTAATCCACCCTGCCCACCGTAGGCAATTTCTGGTATGCCCTCGATTAAAGATTTTTTACCATCTTTTTGCACCAACCATAGGGCACCCTTTTTGGTTGAAACTACTAGCTCATCTTGATTTATAAATGTTAAGGCCCACGGTTCATCAAAAATAGTAATTTTTTCGATTTTTATTGCGCTTTTGCTAGATCCAATAACTAATGTTTCAGCGGTCGCAGCATTAAAAATTGTAAAATAAAATCCAAACCCTATTAAAAGATGAAAAATCAGTGCCCTTAAAATCTGTATCGATTTAGTTAGTTGCATTTTGGGGTGCTTTTTTTTGATAAAATAACTTAAGTACATTGTAATTCAGCAAGAGGAGGTTTCAATAATACGTTTATTTACATTTTTTCTTCTTACCATTGGTCTTTCTTTTGTTGGAAATAATTCACAGGCAGATGATATTTCATGGGAAGAGTTTTTAGACGAGCCTACACTTAATGTTGTTTTTCTTAGACACGCACCTGCGCCCGGATATGGTGACCCTGCTGGATTTGATGTTAGGTTTTGCAAAACGCAACGAAATCTTAACGATGTGGGACAAGATCAGGCAAGGTCTTTAGGTATAAAACTCAAAATGATAGGTGTTTCATTTGATGCGATCTACTCTAGCGAATGGTGTCGCTGCATCGAGACCGCAAATCTAATGAATTTAGGTAAAGTGCGCACTTTTACTGGATTAAATTCTTTTTTTGAGGACCACTATGATCGAGAAGAAATCCTAAGGCAACTTATACATAAACTTCAAGGTCTAGATAAAACTGACCTAGTTTTGATGGTAACTCATCAAGTTGTGATCTCTGCAATTACAGGAATAAATGTTGGCTCAGGAGTAGCTGTTGCTTACAGCTCGTGGAGTGGGTCTGCACATAAAATTTCTATGAAATAATTTTGAGTTTTCAAACCGCTTCCATAAGCTTAGGAAAAATAATAAAACTTACTAAAATAAGTAAACCTCTGTCACGTTGGCTGCCGAAACATTAGATACTACGCAAAACGACTGGGGCAAAAAGAATGGATAATACAAAATGACAACTGAATTTTTTACTGGCATAAATCCAATAGTTTACAAAGGTGTGGATAGTACTGACCCTTTGTCATTTCGCTATTATAATCCAGATGAAATTGTTCTTGGAAAAAGAATGGAGGATCAACTGAGGTTTGCAGTTGCGTGGTGGCACAGTTTTGCGTGGGAGGGTGGTGATCCGTTCGGAGGGGCAACTTTCATAAGACCATGGCATCCACAAGATAACATGGAGCGTGCTAGATTAAAGGCCGATGTTGCGTTTGAAATGTTTAAACTCCTCGGAACTCCATTCTTTTGCTGGCATGACGTAGATCTCCGCCCTGACCAGGGAAACTTTAAGGACAATTTGGCTACTTTAGAAGAAATTACCGACTATATCGGTTCAAAAATGAGCTCAGACGGTCCCAAATTGTTATGGGGAACCGCTAACATGTTTAGCCATAGGCGGTGGATGGCTGGAGCCAGTACCAATCCTGACCCAGATGTTTATGCATTTGCCGCGGCGACAGTAAAGTCGTGTATGGATGCAACCCACAAGTTGGGGGGGCAAAATTATGTATTATGGGGCGGTCGTGAAGGCTATGAAACTTTATTAAATACGAATTTATCTAAAGAGCTCGACAATATGGGCCGTTTTTTAAGTATGGTTGTGGATTATAAACATAAAATTGGTTTTAAAGGTACAATTTTAGTAGAACCAAAACCGCAGGAACCTTCGAAGCATCAATATGATTTTGACGTGGCTACCTGCATAGGATTTTTACGGAAGTATGGATTAGAAAACGAGGTGAAGTTAAATATAGAACAGGGTCATGCCATTTTAGCTGGACACTCATTTGAGCATGAGATTGCCCTTGCTGTAGCTGAAGGAATGTTAGGCTCGATTGATATGAACAGAAACGACTATCAATCTGGGTGGGATACAGATCAATTTCCAAATAATGTACCTGAGGTCGCTCTTGCTTATTATCATATTCTTGGTGCAGGTGGCTTTAAAACGGGAGGTACAAATTTTGACGCAAAACTTAGACGCCAATCAATAGAACCAATTGATCTTGTAGCCGCTCACGTTGGTGCGATGGATATTTGTGCTCGTGGGTTGAAGGCTGCGGAAGCAATGATAGAAGATGGCGGTCTCGATGCAAAGCTGCAAGAAAGATACCAGGACTGGTCTAAACCTGAAGCCTTGAAGATGTTAGGAAGTGACTTTGACGCGATTACTATGCTTGTTTTAGAAAAGAATATAAATCCGCAGCCGCGATCAGGTAATCAAGAAATTTTAGAAAATTATGTAAATCGGTTTCTGTAGTTTGGGTAACTGCAGGAAAATAGTATTTATTTACAATACCTTACTTCGGTACTCCATAACTTGCATTTTTCAGCAAGCCGCTGCTCAAGCTTGTTATCAGTAAAGAAACAATCAACTTTGGCTAATGAAGCGATTTTGATTGGGGCTTTACGCAAAAATTTTGTATGATCGGCGACCAAATATGTTTTTTCAGCTTGGCTTATTATACTCTGGTTAACGAGGATTTCTTGAGTGTCAAAATCTAACATGTTGCCTTGAGTGTCTAATGCTGAGCACCCTATGATCGCCAAATCAAACTTAAAATTCTGTATGGTTTCTAGTGCTGGTTGGCCGATTAATGCGCCATCTGATTTCCGTAGATTTCCTCCTGTGACGACCACTTTACTTTGAATATTCTTCTTCAAAATATTTGCTATATTCAGATTATTAGTAACGATCAGCAAATTTTTATGTGCTAAAAGTAATTTGGCTGCGGTCTCAGTACTCGTGCCAATACCCATGAATAGACATATATCGTTTGGAATTTCCTTTGCGCATTCTTGTCCAATCGACTGTTTTCCCAGGAGGTTTATACTTTTTCTCTGCTCATACTTAATGTTTTCTATGTGAGAAGGGATTATTGCTCCACCATGGACCCGTTCAAGTTGGCCATCTGAGCAAAGTTTATTTAAGTCTTTTCTTATAGTTTGTAGAGATACGCTGAAAAACTCCGCAAGCTCTTCAACTCTTACAATTCCTCTTTGAGTTGCCAGCTTAATTATTTTGGGTGACCGTAAGTTATTTACCATCCTGATATGCTCATGAATTCGCCTCCTTAACAATAAGCCTAAACGCAACAATTACCAAGAAAATACTTTCTTTTTAGTTTGAATATTTTCGTTTTAACAATATCAATATAAAAATAGAAAAAAAACGAAATAAAAAGAAAAAGATGTTAAATTGAGAATATGAAATGAAAAGAAATGTAAATGATTTGTTTATTATTGGTGGTGGTGTAAATGGATGTGGCATCGCCCGAGATGCGGCTGGACGTGGGTTATCAGTAGTTCTTGCAGAAATGAATGATTTGGGCTCCGCCACATCATCATCATCTACAAAGTTATTTCATGGTGGACTGAGATATTTAGAGTTTTTTGAGTTCAGGTTAGTAAAAGAGGCTCTTAAGGAGCGTGAGGTACTATTAAAAGCCATGCCTCATATTAGCTGGCCAATGCGATTTATATTACCTTTGGACAAATCTCAACGATTTGAAACATCTACACCTACTTCAAAGTTACTAAATAAAATATTTCCTTTCTATAAAAATAGGCGCCCCGCTTGGTTAATTCAGGGCGGTCTTTTTTTATATGACCTTATGGGTAGCCGAACAATTTTACCGGGAACTTCAAAATTAGATCTTTCTGGTGCAGTAGAAGGAGAGCCCCTTAAGAAAAAGTACCGAAAAGCCTTTGAGTACTCTGATTGCTGGGTTGAGGATTCACGACTAGTTGTTTTGAATGCAAAAGATGCCGCAATGCTTGGCGCAAAAATTCATGTGAACACAAAGGTCATTTCTGCAAGAAGAGAAGATGGATTATGGCGGGTAGAAACAAAAAATCTAGTGACCAACGAGCAAGAGGTGTTTTTATCTAAGGTTTTAATAAACGCAGGAGGGCCATGGGTTAGTGACTTACTTCTCAATGTTTTGAGGGTGAATTCATCCGAAAAGGTCAGATTAGTTAGGGGAAGCCATATCGTAGTTTCAAAAATGTGGAGCCATGAAAAGAGTTATTTCTTTCAGGGAAACGATGGTCGCATTATTTTCGCAATTCCTTATGAGACAGATTTTACATTAATTGGTACAACAGAGATTGACCACTTAGACTTAAATGAAAAGCCAAAGTGTACTGAGCTTGAGAAAAATTATCTAATAAATTTTGCTAACCAATATTTTGACCCTGAATTGAAAGTTGAGGATATTGTATGGACCTATTCAGGCGTGAGACCGCTACAAGATACTTCTGAGGATAATGCAACTTCGGTGACGCGTGATTATAGCATTAAGGTAAATTGGGAAGAGGGTGTGCCTTTAATAAATGTTTTTGGTGGAAAAATAACGACTTATCGAAAACTTGCTGAAAGTGTTATGGATGAAGTTGGTTTATTTCTGCCAAAAATACGGGGACCTTGGACGGATAAAGCCCATCTCCCTGGTGGAGATTTTGCAGTAGATGGCTTATCAAAACTAATTTCTGATCTTTTGACGGCTTTTCCATTTCTTAATCCTAAGTGGGCAACGCGTTTGGTTAAGGCCTATGGGAACGAAGCCTTTGAAATGTTGGGTTCAGTCCGTAATGAAGAGGAGTTAGGTGTAAATTTTGGAGCTACATTAACTCAGAAGGAAGTCGAGTGGTTATTAAAAGAGGAGTTTGCAACTTCTGCTGAAGATATTCTTTGGAGGCGCTCAAAATTGGGTTTGCGTTTGAGTGAGGTACAAGTCAAGACTTTGCAGGATTGGATAGATAATCAAAATTAAAAAATGTCTATCTTCTGACAAACTTGATTATATGCAAATATCTAATCTAATACATCGTGATCCATTATTTTCTAACGATATAACTCATGGTTAAAGTTTTTAAGAGAAGCGAAAGTTTATGCACATAGAAAACTACCCGAATTATCCGTCAAGGAGATCTCCTGTAATCGCTCAGAATATGGTAGCCGCAAGTCAACCATTGGCAGCTCAAGCAGGATTACAAATGCTTAAGCGCGGGGGTAATGCCGTTGATGCCGCCTTGGCAACCGCTATTACTTTAACTTTAGTAGAACCAACAGGATGTGGATTAGGCTCAGATGCTTTTGCAATTATTTGGGATGGCAACTGTCTTCACGGCCTAAATTCTTCTGGAAGATCTCCGGCATTATGGACTAAAAATCGGTTTTCTAATTTCGATGCAATGCCGTATAGAGGATGGGAAAGCGTAACGGTTCCAGGAGTGGTAGCCGGTTGGGTAAGTCTTTCAGAAAAATTTGGTAAACTACCATTTCAAGAACTTTTTGAACCCGCTGTTCAGTACGCTGAGTCAGGGTTCGCTGTATCGCCAATAATAGCGCAGCAATGGAGCCTTGGAGCTGGAGAATTGTCTAAACAGCCTGGGTTTTCTCAAAATTTCCTGCATAATGGAAACCCTCCTGCAGCTGGTGAAATTTATACAAACATTGGATTCTCAAACTCTTTAAAACTGATTGCTGAGACAAAAGGAGAGGCGTTTTACTCGGGTATCCTAGCTGAAAGAATTGATGCCTACGCCAAGGAACATAACGCTGCGCTGCGGTTAAGCGATTTGGCGGAGCATCGACCAGATTGGTCAGGGACAATTTCGAAAGATTTTCATGGCGTTTCTCTTCACGAAATTCCACCGAATGGGCAGGGGATCGCTGCACTAATGGCCTTAGGAATATTAAGTCATACGCCCCTTGATGAATTAGAATGTGACAGTCCTCTGTCGGTGCATCTTCAAATCGAAGCTACCAAAATAGCACTGGCCGATACTTACAAGTATGTATCGGATATTAAATTTATGAAAAAGGTAACTGTCTCCGATTTATTAAGTGACGATTATTTAAAAGAGAGAGCAGGTCTTATAAAATATGAGCAAGCGGTAGATTTTAAAGCGGGAGCTCCAAAAAGTGGAGGAACAGTATATTTATCAGCGGCAGACCAAGATGGTATGATGGTCTCATTTATTCAGTCCAATTATGCGGGCTTTGGCTCAGGAGTTTGCATACCAGGTACGGGCATTCATTTGCAGAATCGAGCCGCAGGCTTCTCGCTTGATCCAGATAGTCCGAATGTGGTTGGACCGAAGAAAAGGCCATTCCATACGATCATTCCGGCTTTTTTAATGGATAATGGAAGTCCTTTGATGAGTTTTGGAGTTATGGGAGGGCCGATGCAAGCTCAGGGGCATATTCAAATGGTTGTGCGGAACCACCTGTGGCAACAAAATCCGCAGGAGGCTATCGATGCACCCAGATGGAGGGTTGAGGGAGGGTTGGATCTTGTTTGTGAAGCGTCGATGAATAACCAACTTCTATCTTTTTTATCGGAGCTCGGCCATAAAGTTTATACCAAGACTTCAAATGATGCATTTGGTTTTGGGGGAGCGCAATTGATACGGCGATTGAAAAATGGGTTTTACATCGGTGGCTCAGAGTCCCGGAAAGATGGGCATGTCGTTGGCTTTTAATAGTCTAAGCCTGTGCCTTGGGCTGATTTTCAGATCGTAAGAAATTCTTTATTGATTTCGCTAAATTTAAAGTGCTACACGATCCATGGACGATCTAGAGCCATGGCAAATCTGAATACCCCCCGATTGCCATGGCTCTCGCATAAAAGCAGAAGAGACAGAACTTGAATTTCTTCAGGTCCTGCCTCTCCTTGGATAACTACTGTCCCCTTCTGCTTCATATAGCACAAAAACAGAGTTTTTCCGCCATCTGACATGGATAACACTTTCTGTTAGACAGGAGTTGTTATCCAACTTCAAGCTCCGATCCAACCAAAAGGTTGTGGACGATCTGAACTCTATGCTTCTGGGGTTGGTTTTGTCCGTATTCGAAATTTATAAAAGCCGAAACTCATTATATATTTCTTAACTTCTAATACCCCCCAGTTATTATCCTTGTTAACACGTTGCCACTAAAATTGTAGAGCTCAAAATGAATTTTTACATATCCACACCTTGCATCGTAGTTGTCCACAAGATTTTATAACTTATCCCCAGAACAGGTCAGTAATGCTTAAGTAAATTGAATAGAAAAGTTATTTATTTGGCAGAATCACTTCAGGATTTTTTTAATTCTGTGTCTAATAATTTCTGACCATGCTTTTTAAAGATCCTAAATCTTTAATCAATTGGCAGGCCTTTATAGAGATAGTCATCCGTTGATAAGTTACCAGTCCACACATAAACAGACATGAATGCTTTGTTTTCTGTTTTTGATGAGTGCGGCATTAGAGATGGATGATAAGAGCGTTCACCTGGTAATAGTATTTTGTACTTATCATTTCTGCGTTTCCAATATGATACTCCGGCCAAGGCAATATAAATTTCTTCAGCTGGATGTGTTCTAATCCCATATTCGGACTGGCTGAGCATACCATACAGTCCAATTCTCACCATATCAGATTTGATAAGTCCATTTGGCCCCAATATTTCCACGTGCGCTTTTCTCTTACTGTGTTCTATATATAGTTTGTCAGTTGAGGTTTTTGGTGGACACCAATCCAATTCTGCTTTCAGAATACTTTTGCAAATTTCATGAGCTTGTTCCTCTTGCATTACATTAACAAGCTCTGTTGGTAGGGAAGTTTGTTTGCTTGGTTTATAGTCCTGAAATGAAGCATTTTGGAGAGCTTCTATTGCCTTTCTTTCAATCTCTAGTTGGTCTGAAAATATCGACTGGAGTTCTCTAAAAATAGTTTCCAAGGACATTGTAGGCTCCTAATTACTAATGCGCTCGTTTATAATCTGAGGATCATTAATAATTTCAAGAGGTTTCTATTTGTCGTGATCGTTTAACTTTATTAAATGCATAAAGATTTGAAATTAAGAGAGTAAGAACGATAATCGTACCCCCTACAAGGCTCCAGATGCCAGGATATTCATATAGAATAGCCCAAACTAATAATGGTGCGAGTATAGTCTCGAGAAGTATTAGAAGTGATGCTTCAGGTGAACTTATATATCGAGGGCCTATTGCTAGAAAGCATGTTCCAATTGCTATAAATCCACCATGTACAAAGTACAACGAGGCATTTACCTCAAATCCTGCAAATGGATCTGTTAAAAAGAATAAGATTATGGCAGAACCCAAGTAAGCAATTGGTACAGCTGGTAACATCGAAATACTTTTTAGCTTCCGTATAAACGTCAATGCGGCTGCATAAGAAACACAGACATAGAGAGCAAACAGATCACCTATCCAATTTGATGTTTCATTTTCAGTAGAGCCATAGGCAATTAAGCTTAAGCCTAGAGTGACTGAAATAATTGTTTTCTTCACTCTTGTAGGAATGGTTTCGCCAAGCATAAAATAACTAAATAATGCAGCAAAAATGGGCATTGCTGCGAATATAAAAACTACATTTGCAACACTAGTATTTTCCACTGCGCAAACAAAAGCTGGAGAAGTAGATCCTATCAAAAAACAATAGAGCCAGCCTAATTTACCCATTAGTAATAGAGATTTTAGATTTTTAAAACCTGCGAAAGTGATTAAGGCGACTAAAATTAGGAAACCCGCTGCGAAACTTCGCCAAAAAGCAATTGTCAAAGCATCCGATGATATAAGGCGAACAAATAATGAATCTGGCGTTACAAATAAAACGCCAAAAAACGTAATTATTATTCCTTTTTGATAGTCGGACATTTAGGGTATGGTCTCTTCAACTAGTAAGTGGTTTGGAACGAAGTGTTAGCCTTTAAACAAATCATTGCTATCATTTTCCTTTTCTTCATGATTAGTTCGAATACGCTGGATGAGCCTTAATGGGTGGTTAACAAATATCCAGCTTTATTAAAGGAAATTCTTTTGAAAGTAGAGTCTGTTCAAAAAGCTTCATTTTATGTTTTTTTAGGAATGCTCTGTATATCAATTAACGATTTAATCGTGAAAAAGTTTTCTAGCGATTATCCACTGCACGAAATTATATTTTTTAGATCCTCAATTGCAATTTTATTAACGCTGGTATTAGTAAAGATTGAGGGTGGGTTAACCATCTTAAAAACTACGCAACCTAAGTTACATGCTTTACGAGCTCTTACAATTTTTTTGTGCAACATGATCTTTTTTTCGGCCATCGCAACGCTGCCGCTAGCTACTGCCACTGCTCTTTTCTTTGTGGCACCTATTTTTATCACCCTTTTATCGATCCCGCTCCTTGGGGAAAAAGTTGGAATAAGGCGTCTGCTAGCTGTTGTTTTTGGGTTTTTGGGTGTCTTTATTATGATGAAGCCAAATACTTGGTCTGTATCTGAGATACACCCTTTTATATATTTTCTTCCTGTCATCGCAGCAATTTTATATGCGCTCATGCAAATAATGACCCGTAAACTTTCTAAATCTTCCAAACCTTCCGCATTGGCATTTTATATCCAAGTAACCTTCATGGCTTTAAGCTTAATTTTTGGATTGATTTTCGGGGATGGAAAACTAACCGATTTAAGCTCGAATACCAGTGTACAATTTATCCTTAAAGGCTGGATTTTTCCAAAAGGAACTGATCTCCCATATTTTTTTGCTTTAGGTTGTTTGGCTGCTGGAGTTGGCTACTTTATGTCAAAGGCATATAGTACGGCCGCCGCTGCAAGTGTTGCTCCATTTGAATATGTTTTGCTACCACTCAGTATTTTTTGGGGATGGACAATTTTTGGAGATATCCCTGATGTGTATATTTTAACGGGTATTATATTTGTAGTAGGTTCGGGCTTATATGTGTTTATCAGAGAGAAGAAAAAAGAAAATATTACCTCACCTATGCCAAATCAAAATCTTGAAAGCTAATACGATCATATTAAGAAGACTTGATTATTTTCCGGGCTTTTTATTTGATTTAAATGTTGTAACGTGAAAAATCATATAAAAAGTCCGTTCAGGATGAGGAATAATTTTGGCTAGTTCCATTAAAAAATTAACAGAGATCAGGCACGAATTTCACCAGTATCCTGAACTTGGTTTTCAAGAAACAAAAACAAAAACAAAAATTGCAAAATTTTTGAGAGCCAAAGGACTTGAGGTTATTGAAGGAGTCGGTGTGATTGGTGTCCTCAAATCAGGATCAGGAAGTAAAACAATTGGTTTAAGAGCTGATATGGATGCTCTTCCAATTCAAGAGACTTCTAAGCACACATATTCGTCCAAGCATCCTGGCGTTATGCATGCTTGTGGTCACGATGGCCACACGACTATGCTGCTAGGCGCTGCTGAAGAATTGGCCAATAGCTTAGATTTTGATGGTACAGTGATATTTATTTTTCAGCCTAATGAAGAAAATGGCTTAGGCGCAAAAGCAATGTTAAATGAGGGTATATTATCAAGCTTCCCAATCTCTGAGATATTTGCTCTGCACAACTTACCAGGTACTGAAACTGGCCGTATCATCACAAGAAAAGGTTTGATATGCTCCTCAGAAAGCCTTTTTGAAATAAGTTTGAAAGGTCAAGGAGGACACGCCTCAATGCCACACGTTGGACGTGATACGATTTCGGCAGGGTGTGAAATTATACAAAGTCTTCAAAATATCATTTCTAAGAAACTTGCGCCTAGTTCGGGTTCTGTACTTTCAGTAACTGAGTTTACTTCTGATGGGGCGCGCAACGTCTTGCCTGGAAATAGTTTGATAAAGGGTGATGTTCGATCAAGAAATAAAGAAGATAGGTTAGAGATTAAAAGATTAATGATTAGAATAGTTGAGGGAATTTCAGATGCACATGAAATTACTGGTAAAGTTTCCTTTGAAACTGAATTTGTGGAAACAATAAATTCCAGTGATCAAACCGAGACTGTTATCGCCATTGCGGAAGAACTTGGTTTAAGTCTTGACAGAAATTGTGAGCCCATGAGCTTTTCTGAGGATTTTGCTCACTTTGCAAATTTTGTTCCTGGATGTTTTTTTCTTTTAGGCAATGGACAAACTGGATGTGCTTCAAGTCCTCTGCACTCAAGTTCTTACGACTTTAATGATGAATTATTGCCAATTGGAATTAAAATTTGGAGTAGACTAGTACGCAAAATCTTACCGATTACTGAGATGTAACCTTGAAAAACCTTTTCCAAGCAAGACTAGCAGATCTTAAAGACCGTATGTGTGAGCGGGATATTGATACAGCCTTGGTCACTGACGATGATAATATTTTTTACCTTACGGGTTATTATGATTACCTTCATATGGATTTTGGACGGCCAACTATTTTTGTCATACATCAACATGGTCCGAGTTTATTAATCACTCCACAGATTGATGGAAATTCTGCCAGATCTCTCGCGCATTGTGATGAAATTTTTAGTTGGAATGATGGGATGGGTGATGAATGGCGCGAAAAGTTGCCCAACCTAATAAAGTTATCAAAAAAGATTGGTATTGAGAAAGATAGAATCCCTCAAATTGTTTCGTCCTACCTGAGTTCGCTTAATTCAACTGAAAAATTTTTGAATTTTTCTGAAATTCTGGAAGAAATGAGAATGATTAAGTCTCCAGAAGAACTTCAAGTTGCTCGTCACGCGGGGCAGGTGGCAAATGCAATGATGAAAGCGGGTCGAGAGGCAATTAATGATGGAATACCAGAATTTGAAGTTGCCATTGCAACCTCTGCTGCTGGAACACGAGCAGCCGCAGAGCTATTGGAAAAGCAGTATCCATCAAGCGATATGTCCCCGAATACTCATTTTTTACAAATTATGGCATCGGGAGAAGATATCGTAAAAACTCACCATAGAGCTTCTACTCGCATTATGAGAATTGGCGATCCAGTTTTTTTATGCTTTTGTGGGATGACGAACTTTTACAAATTCAAACTGGGTTTCGATCGAACATTCTGGATCAACTCAGCGAAACCAGAGCATATAAAGGTCTATGAAACTGCTTTATCAAGTCAGGAAGCTGCTTTATCAGTATTAGGCCCTGGTGTAAAAGCAGAGCAGGTGCATGAAGCATATGCGGAAGTAATTCAGGATGCGGGTTATGATTATCCATTTCGTTGTGGTCGTGCAACTGGATACAGTTTTTTAGAAAAACCTTTTTTAATCAAGGGTGATAAAACAATTTTGAAACCTGGAATGGTATTCGCCGTTGATGGTTCTGTGTTGACCAATGATTTTAGAGCGCAAGTTGGAGACAGTTTTATTATTACTGAAACCGGTTATGAGCAAATAACTCATCATCCTAAAACGGTGGATGAAATTATAATTTGAAGTTACGAAAAGATAATTTAGCTTTTAGTTTAGTGAACAGAGTATAAATTGTTAGTTGAAGGAAAATTTCTTGGACTATAAAATGGTTGTGCGAATATTTATTTTATCCATTTTTCTAATCATTCCGAGTGCGTATGCCTCTGAAGACATGTTAGAAATTACATATGTGAAAACCAATACCGACATAAAAGACTTGATTTGGGAAAAACGCCCGATACTAGTTTTCTCAAATTCACACTTGGACCCAAACCTAAAACAACAAATTAAAATGTTTGGGTCGGATCCAGATGCGCTTTCAAGTAGAGATGTTAAAGTGTTCGTTGATGATAAGCCTGAGCCCAACTCAAATTTGAGAAAGCGGTTTAGACCAAAAGGATTTTTGATAATTTTAATTGGTAAGGACGGACAAATTAAATTGCGAAAGAATAGTCCTTGGAGTGCGAGGGAATTAACAAGAATAATTGATAAGGGCTCATAATAAAAATCTATCTGAATTAAATTTAATGATTTAGAACAATAAATTTATTAAGGCTTAAATAAATTTCTTTATTTTTACTTCAAGCCACGAAATTCAAAGAGCATAGTGTCTTTCAAACGCGAAGTACGTAGCAATTTACTTGATGGGTTAATTAATTTTATGACTAATTTTAATTTATCTAGGCGAAGTTTTGGGCTCGGACTAATAGCCCACGGATTAACAGCCTGTGATAGAGTAGAAAATTATGCTATCCCAACCAAATTCGCAGAGCAAAATGTTCCAGTAACTGGCAAGATATTAAACTTAAACGGTTTGCCGGTGCATGGATACATTGAGGGCAATGGAGCTCAAGATATCGTATTTATTCATGGAGCTTTTGGGAACCTTCGTGACTGGGTATTTGCAACTCGTGCTCTTTCAAAATTTGATAGAAGAATTGTCTATATTGACAGACCCGGCTTTGGATATTCTGAACGGGACGAGAGTAAGTGGGATGCGGAAAGGCAGGCAGATCAGGCGAGAGCTTATTTAAAAAAAGTAAAAGGAAAAAATCCTATCCTGGTCGGCCATAGTTGGGGTGCATTAGTAGCTATGTCATGGGCCGCAAAATATCCGGACGAAGTAAAGGGCGTAATTTCTGTAGCGGGCTTAAATATGCCTTTTTCTGGAGTTTCAAAATTAGCAAACGATACCGGTCTGATAAATATAGCTTACGAATTATATTTTACCAATGTTGTCAGTAAAGTTGATAGCGGTTCAATAAAAAAATTTGCGGGCCGTATGTTTAAACCGCAAGATATTCCAGAAGGTTATCTAGATTATATTGGTTCGGATCTGTCTAGACGTTTATCTACCATAAAAGCAAATAAAAGTGACTTGAGTGTCACCTCTAGAGCACTCGAAAAAAACTTTGCTTTTTACGACGATATGGAAATGCCAATCGAGATAATTCATGGTGAAAAAGATTTTTTAGTGCCTGTAAAAAGTCAGGCTGTTGCTTTAAACGAGGTAATGCCAAATTCTCGCCTTCGTATATTACCTACAGTAGGGCATATGGCTCATCATTTTGCTTTTAAAGAAATTTCTGATTCAATCAGCTACATCAGAAATTTTAGTTAGACATTGGTTGAATGTATTCCTTATGTTCCAGGTCCTCATTATAACTGATGACTAAACCTCCCACAGGTTTCCAGCCGTCATTCATATATGTAGTTACCGCCTCTTCTAAGGCGGCGTCCGTCAACTCTCGCAAAATAGCGTATCGACTTTTTTCAATCTTTTTCATTGCAGCCCTCCATTATTGTAATGAGCAAAACTATATCATGCTAGTATGTGATTTCTCCAATGTGCATTATTTTGAACATTTTGGAATAGACAGCGTCAGATAATCTATTCTAGGGGGATGTTTTTGGAGGCGGGTAGGAGAATCGAACTCCTGTACACGGATTTGCAATCCGCTGCGTCACCACTCCGCCAACCCGCCTAGAATCAAAAAGTTGAAAAGTGATTTGAAGAGGGTGTTACTTAAACTATTTCAATATGGCAAGTCGTTGCTAAAAAACCTACAGAAGATTATCTTTTACTTGACTGGATAACATCCTTACGAAGCTATAAAGCAAAACAGACTCGAAATTTAAGAATTTCAAGTGCTATTCTAAGCCTCTTTTTTTCTTTTGTGATGATACAAAAAGCTCAACCTCATTTATGGACAGATTCGGGTATTGTTTTGATATTTCGAAGATTTTTTCGGAATGTGTCTTTTCCGACCAACTACCTGATGGTCCGCCAGTTAAAGTACTTGTCATAAAATCTATTGGGTTAAACCAATCAAAAGGCCCATCTCGGTACATTTCATAGATGTCTTCTTCAAGAGCCATAATTCATTCGATCCATTAATTCCTTATTAAAATCCAAATTACTGGCGACTAAAGATCCAAATTGTGTTGGTTTTTCATCGGACGCCAGATATCCTTGTTTTTGAGCATGTTGCATAGCAAGGATAATATTGTCAGTTCTTATTGACCGGCGCGAAAAATCTATAAGAGGTTGTGTTGTTTTTGTCTGATCAAAAGGATTCATATTTATCTCAAGTTACATTAAAGATGACTGATGATTAGATATAATAAAATATCTTGAATAAGAGACTTATCAAGAGGTGTTTTGGACAATAATATTTTTTGTAATGAAAGGTTCCGGTACTTAATTTTTTTGAAAAAGACTAATATAATTCTAGCTCAGATACTGTAATATCGGCAATATAGTCTTTTCCATATGCAACTATTGCTATTGTCTTTATGGTTTTTTGGTCGAGTGCACTTTTCATGAAATTTGAGGATTTTTTAAATTGTTTGAAAGGAATTTTCACCTCTCTCCAAACTTTATCTGACTTGAAACTAGCTTGATAATACTGCCAAGGAAGTCTTGAGCTCTTATTCCTGATATGTAGGTAATATTCTTCACCATTACCTTTCATCTTGATCTTTATGCCCTCATATCCAGCTAAGCGTCCGATTGAGTAAGGCATGCGTACCTGTATAAAGCCTCCATTATTTTCAGTGGATACGTTACCGTAAAGCCTGATTGCTTTACCCGATGGTACTGTCACATATTCAGATTTTCCCTCTGATATTCCTCCCATTACATTATCAGCAAAGTAAATCCATTTACCACTTTCTATAAGGTTTTCTGCATTCAAATTTAATGTTCCAGTTATAATAAGGGAGAACGTTATTAATAAAATTTTAAAACTACGGGCTTTTATTTGCATCAATTCAAATACCTCCTAATCGTCGAGGTAGCTTGATCATGCAATGTAGCAACAGAATTATAGAGAACCCATTTTATAAATTTTTATCAAACTGTCTGCGCAGATTTCTAGTGCTTTCTGCCAATAATACCATGTCAACTCCAACGGCTGTAAAAGTAGTTCCCGCAGAGATATAACGCTTAGCACTATCGAAATCTAATGTAAGTATTCCTGAAGGAATATTTAGTGATTTCAACTTACTAATTGCATCCATTATCACTTTTACGACCTCTGGATGATTTATCTCACCTGGATAGCCCATGCTCGCGCTGAGGTCTGCGGGCCCAATGAAAACTCCATCAATTCCAGGAGTTAATGCGATAGCCTCCAGCTGATCGATCGCCTGAACCGTCTCAACTTGAACTATTAGGCAGATTTCTTCACTAGCTTTTTTAAAATAGTTTCCGACGGTGCCATATCGTGTTGCTCTGGTCATTCCTGCCATTCCCCTCATACCATTTGGACCGTATGTTACGTATGATACGGCATCCTTTGCCTCCTGAGCAGTTTGGATGTATGGTAATAGTAAAGTAAGGGCTCCCATATCGAGTATTCTTTTTATTAAAATGGGATCATTCCCTGCTGGTCTAACAACCGCAGAAACATTTTCATATGCGGAAATCGAATGCAAACTACTTTGAATTTCTACAGTTTCAACTGGTGCATGCTCGGTATCAATTAGTACCCAATCAAATCCACACGTCGCCAAGAGTTCTGGGACTGAGTTTCCAGCTATGGAGTTCCAAATTCCAATTTGATGTGTGCCGGCTTTCAAGGCTTTTTTAAATTTATTTTTTGGTAAGTCCATACATTCACCTATTAATTTTTATTAATCTTTTCTCGCCATATAATAACCAAACCTGCTGCAACTATAAAAAGAACGCCAGGTAATAATGTTTCTACTGGGAATTCACCAAAAATTACCCAGCCTAGTATAAAAGCCGATAATATCCCGAAATAGTTGAATGGTGCAATTGCTGAGACTTCTGCAGCCCTGTAGGCAATCATGAGGCATACTACACCAAATCCCCCGCAGAACGACATTGATAATAGCAGCGTCGCATCAAAGTAATTTTGAATTGGTGTGAACGTGATTGACAAGCTGGCATATAGACCCGCACCAAATGCTGCCGCAATTGCGGAGTATAAATATAATATAGAGTTTGAAATTTCTCGTTTAAAACTGCGAAGGGTCACTATTGATAGAGCATAACAAAATGATGCGCCGATGGGGAGTAGTGAATTCCAGGTAAAAATATCACTTCCTGGTCTGATTACTAAAATTGCGCCAAAGAAGCCAGTAAAAATAGCTGCCCATCGCCAGATGCCGACATACTCTTTATAAAGCACTATTGCTAAAATCACAATGAATATAGGGCCCGTCTGTCCTAAAGTTGCAACTGTTGCGAGTTCTAGTTTACTTATCGCGGTATAGAAAAGTAGCTGAGCAAGTGCCACTACAAGTCCACGAAAAAAGGCAAGCTTCCATTGCTTAATTTTATAATCTTTGAAGTTTAATGAAAGTTCGGCGGTTATATATAGTAGTAATAAGCTTGGGATAAGGCCGAGAGTATTTCTATAGAAAGAGAGTTCTTCAGCGGTATAAGTGTTAGTAAGATATCGAATATGAACTGCCATAAGGTCGAAGCAGATGATTGAAAATATCAACCAGGTTATTGCTTTAAATGTTCCATCGTTAGTCAATTGACGTATATCCAGACATATGAATGGGAATTTGTCTCTTTAGAAATTAACCAACTCATTCTGGTTATGGACTTTGATTAAACCCTGATAATTCAAGTTTCATTAAACCATATAACGATGTGAAATAGAATACTTGTTGCTTGATACCTCTAAACATAGATATTTAAATTCAATCACACGGTTTATTTTACAACGATTTTAATTCTATATTATCCAAACTGTTATCAAACCAACTATTAGTGTTACTGAAACGGATTTGGTTAACAATGCACATGCAACTGCTATGAATGCTGCTACTAGTTTTCCCACGTCATAGGAAATTTCGTGACCATTATGGGTAACAAGGCTGCTTGCTATTATTGCTGATAGTACTGAAATAGGTACATAACTAACATATCGATGAAATGATGGTGGTAAATGGATATTGCGAAATCCAGAAAACATAGAAATGCGAAATATAAAATTAATTAACCCAGTCAAAACCATAACTAACCAAATCATTTTCTGGGTTTCCATTTTTCGATTGAGGCACCGGCCAAAATTCCTCCAAGAGCAGCCACTATTATCCACGTGTTCCAAGGTAATGATTGACCAAAAATAGCAATTAAGCAGGAGATTAGTGCACAAATAATAGTGGGAGTATTTTTTAACAATGGGACTACTATTGCTATAAAGGTTAGGGGTATAGCAAATGCAAGTTCCCAATTTTCAGGTATAGTGGAACCTGCAATTACTCCCGCAATTGTCGAAATTTGCCATGCTAGCCAAAGAGTAAGGCCTGAACCAAGCATGAAAAAATGAACGGGTCTACTTTCACCGTGAGTGCTTAGTCTTTTTATGGATACTGCAAATGACTCATCAGTCAATAAGTAACCTAGAATTATTCTCCATTTAAAACTTAGCTTTTTAAGGTATTCAGCTACTGAAGCACTATATAAAACATGTCTCAAATTAATAAGTGCTACTGAACTGCCAATTACAAAATAAGCAGAGCCAGCAGCCCACAATTGTACAAAAACAACCTGACTAGCTCCTGCAAAAACAATACTCGACATTAAGATAGTCTCAGTTTCTGTGAGGCCACTGCTTATACCAAGAACTCCAAAAACCAAGCCGAACGGTACAACCCCCAGTAATAGAGGAAGCATAGCGGTTACGCCTAAAAAAAACTCTTTTTGGTTCATTTTTTCTGATTTGAGATATTTTTTCTCTTTGGCATCCACTAAAAGAAAATTTTAACTTGTGCAACTCAGCAGTGCCTGACATTTTGGTTTATATTAGTCAGCTTAACCTGGATGTAACCAATGCCAATCAAAAATCGATTTGCCGAATTATTCCCTCAGATTGTAAACTGGAGACATGATTTTCATAGAAACCCTGAATTACAATATGAACTGCCTAAAACTGCGGGCAAGGTTGCAGATCTATTGAGAGAGTTTGGTTGTGATGAGGTGGTTGAAGGAATTGGAAAGATGGGTGTTGTTGGTATTGTTTGTGGTCAAGTTGATAAGTCGGGTCGTGTGATTGGTTTAAGAGCTGACATGGATGCACTCCCAATCGCCGAAAAGTCGGGCGTCTCGTACATATCGGAAATACCTGATGTAATGCATGCCTGCGGCCATGATGGTCATACATCGATGCTTCTGGGTGCCGCCAAATATCTCTGCGAAACTAGAAACTTTGATGGAAAGGCAGCAGTAATTTTCCAGCCGGCTGAAGAGGGGGGCGCAGGAGCCAAAGCTATGATAGATGATGGACTTGTCAGTAGATTTGGTATTGATGAGTTTTATGGCATTCACAATATGCCCGGTATAAAAACTGGAACATTTGCAATAAGAAAAGGGCCCATAATGGCATCGGCAGATCGTTTCAAAATTATATTGACGGGTAAGGGTGGACATGCAGGAATGCCACATTTGGCAGTGGATACCACGTTGGTAGCTGCTCAGATCCTTGTAAGTTTAAATCTAATTGTATCTCGGTCTGTCGACCCTTTAAAACGTGTTGTAATTACGGCTGGAACCTTCAAAACAGATAGTAGCGCACTCAATGTTATAGCAAATACTGTCGAACTAGAAGGATCTGTACGCAGTTTGGATGAAGATATGCGCGAATTAGTTCAAGAGCGCTTGTGCGAAGTGGCAGAGGGTACTGCAGCTGCAAACCAATGTGAGATAAAGATCGAATATGAACGAGGTTATCCCATAACAGATAATAACGACGCAGCCACACAATATGCTATTGCTGTTGCATCAGCTGTGTCTGAAGTTGATACGGACACACCACCGATTATGCCATCAGAAGATTTTTCTTACATGTTAAATGAAAAACCTGGTGCATTCATATTTTTGGGTAACGGAGACAGTCAAATGCTCCATCATCCGGAGTATATATTCGATGATGAAGCTATACCATTTGGGTCGAGTTGGTACGCTGGGATGGTAGAAGAGCGGCTTCGATTGAATTTAAAATAATTTGTTTGCTCTACACCGTAAAAGATAAATAACAAGTGAATATTATTGCATGAATTGGATTGATACTCTGTGGCCGTTGTGCCAATAACTAGTTGAAATTTAACTTTTGAGGCTTTTCATGTCAGATTACGCAGAGCGTCGTCGGATGATGGTTGATACTCAAATCCGCCCATCTGATGTTACTAAATTCCCAATTATAGAAGCGTTTTTATCAATAAAGCGCGAGTACTTTGTACCAACGGAAAATAAAGATACCGCCTACGTTGGGGAGCACATCCAAATCGGAAACCATAGGGTAATTTTGGACTCTCGTACATTGGCAAAGATGCTTGATGCAGTGGATGTAACTGATTGTGAGCTAGTTTTGGATGTCGGCTCAGGTTATGGATATTCTGCTGCTATTATCGCGCATTTAGCAGAGGCTGTAGTAGCTTTGGAAAGTGAAGATAAACCAGCCAATGAAATGCAAAACGCTTTAATTGACCATGGCATAGATAATGTTATTGTCGAACGCGGGCCATTGTTTAGTGGAGCAGCAAGTCACGCGCCGTATGACGTAATTTTTCTACAAGGCGGAGTTGAGCTTATACCTAGCGAAATATTAACCCAGTTAAAAGAGGGTGGTAGAATAGTGGCCATTTTTATGCAAGGATCACTTGGTAGTGTCAAAATTGGATATAAATTGAACAATGAAGTAAGTTGGCGTTTTGCTTTTAATGCTGGAGCACCTGTTCTAGAGGGTTTTAAAAAAGAAATGACCTTCACATTTTAAAATTAGTGAATGCTAAAATAGTAGATAGTTGGGTAAAGAAATGAAAGTTAGTTTAAAGTCTATAATCGCCTCAGTTACTTTTTTATTTTATTCCATTCTTTCGCCATTAAATGCTCAGACTCTCTCTGAAGCGTTGGTACAGTCATATAATAATTCAGGATTACTCGATCAGAATAGAGCTTTGCTGCGTGCTGCTGATGAAAATACGATTATAGCATCCTCTGCACTACTGCCTATTGTATCCTGGGCTGCTAATTTTTCAGGAAACTGGTCTGAAACTGACACTGCTGGTAGTTCAACAAGTGATGTCGTCTGGCGCGGTAGCGTTGGATTGAACTCATCATTAACAATATATGATGGGGGTACTAATAAACTTGCAGCAGATGTAACAAAACAAAACGTTTTGGCTACGCGTCAAGGCCTTATAGCATTGGAACAAAAAGTTCTGAACGGTGCCGCAAGTGCTTTTATGGGGGTGCTGGAAGGTAGAGAAACCGTTAGGCTAAGGGAGAATAATTATTCTGTAATTCAGGAAGAACTGAAAGCTACCAGGGATAGATATGAGGTTGGAGAAATTACCAGGACGGATGTAGCACTAGCAGAAGCTAGGCTAGCATCTTCTTTAAGTTCACTTTCGGCGGCTAAAGGGCAGTTAATTCAATCAGAGGCAGTTTTCAAAAATGCCGTTGGAATTTCGCCGCAAGCTTTGATTTCACCAATGGAAATGTTGGTTTTGCCAAAAACGGTAGAAGAAGCGGTTTCTATTGCCTCTTCTTCGCATCCTGAACTAAAACAATTACAGTATCAAATCAAAGCGAGTGAATTAACTCTAAAGCGTATCAAAGCTTCTTCGAAAGCCAAGATGACTTTAAATAGTGATATCGGACTTTCAGATAGTGACGTTCAATCTGACACGCTACAGGCCTCTATTGGCCTAAGCTTAAGTGGTACAATTTATCAGGGAGGTTCTGTACCTGCCAAAGAGAGGCAGGCACTTGCTAACCTGCAGGCTGTTCGATCTTCACTGCATGTGCAAATGGATGCGATAGAGCAGAGCATATCTTCGTCATTTGCCATGCTTGAAGTTGCCAAGGCGAGTAGGGCAGCAATCGAGAAGCAAATAGAAGCTGCTGAGGTTGCCTTTAATGGTGTCAAACAGGAAGCTTCCCTTGGGGCAAGGACAACTTTGGATGTTCTTAATACTGAGCAAGAACTACTGGACGCAAAGTCTCAGCTTATAAACGCAATTTATAATGAATATTTAGCTGGATTTGACGTTTTATCGGCATCCGGTCTTCTGACGGTTGAGCATCTTAACTTGCCGGTAGCGCGTTACAACCCTGAAGAATATTATAAATCTATTGTTAATAATCAGGACAAAGGTTCTGAACGCTTTAAAGCTATAAAAAATTTACTACAAGAATTGAATAAAGATTAAAATTTACTTAATGCTTAGGCTGCTTCAGCGTGATCTGATGCTGCGCTACGTCTTTCACTTTCTTCCCTTGATAGAGCTACAGAAGTTCTCACGCCCTTTGCAACAAATTCCATTAACCCACTAACCACCCGTTCATTTGGATCAATGCCAGCGCATGATAACACTTCACGTCCATCACGCGATCGTGCCCACCGAGCTATCTGCTCAGGACCATTTCCATATTTTCTATCATCTGCTATCGCGTCGTCCAATGCCGCCAGAACAACTGCTGCAAATAGCTTTCTCGCACGGTTTCCCTGCTCTGTATTAAACGCTGATGCGTCAACGAAATCTTTCATCTCGTCGTCCTTCATATTTTTTTTCTGGCGTAACGAGGCTTATGTATCAAAATAACTGATTCGGGTAGCCTAAATTTGCATAACTGATATGACAGATTTGCATACCCTATTAGTCGATGGTACCGTAAACCTTGTTTACACTCTGATTTAGAGATAGAGCTGCAGTCGAAACAATCAATAAATAGGTTATTTATCAAAATGCCAAAGATAAATGGAAATGAAATAAAACCTGGTAATGTACTTGATCATGATGGTGGGCTTTGGGCTGCAGTTAAAGTTGATCATGTTAAACCCGGAAAGGGTGGGGCTTTTGCTCAGGTGGAATTAAAAAACCTTCGCACTGGAACGAAACTTAACGAGCGTTTTAGAAGTGCAGATAAGGTCGAGAAGGTTCGCTTGGAGCAAAAAGATCAACAGTTTTTGTATGAAAGTGATGGTATGCTCATTTTTATGGATACAGAAACGTTTGAACAAATTGAATTACCTTCAGACCTGCTCGGTGAACGCAGACCTTTTTTACAAGACGGTATGCAAATTGTGGTGGAATTTTATGATGAGGAGGCACTTAATGCTTCGTTGCCTAGTAAGGTAGTTTGTAAAATTGTTGAAACAGAGCCTGTTGTAAAAGGGCAAACAGCAGCAAACAGTTTTAAACCGGCGATCCTTGATAATGGGGTAAAAGTAATGGTACCACCATTTATTTCGCAGGACGAAGCCATAGTAGTAAATACTGAGACAATGGAGTACTCTGAGAGGGCTTAATTAGGCAAAATTCAGTCTTTTACTATTACTATTTTTTTAGAATTTTTTGTGGAGAGTATAGCATCTCTATTCTTAAGTCTGACGTATGCTAAAGCCGACTTTCCAGAAGTGGTCAGAATAGATCCTATCGACTTGTCATCTAAAAGCAATTCCTCTCCATTTGAGATCTCATATTGTGAGAGGATCTTTACCAACCCTTTGCGCAATTCTGTTTTATGTTTCATCCTGGCAGTAACTTCTTGACCTACGTAGCAGCCTTTTTTGAAATCGACACCGTGGAGTCTTTCAAACCCCATTTCCAGTATATAACTTTCTTCGGTTAACTCGCTTCCATACTCCGGTATAACGTAATCAACTCTCAATTTTGTCCAATTTACCGGTTGATCAAATTTCTTCGCATCCTTGCTATAAAAACGCCATCCTAACTTTGGATGTCGTGGATCACCTAAGGCTCCCTCAGGAGGGTTAGTTAACCCCAAAGCAACGCTAATATCTGCTTCTTTAATTTCAACATCTGATCGCAGTTTGTAAATGTTCAATCTATCAAGTAAAGTTTTAGCCAGTTCTGCATGAACATCAATTCTCATCCCGTCTTCTATTGGGACTACAAAAAAATCAGCAATGTACTTGCCTTGTGGTGTAAGCAATGCGCTATAAACTAGTCCTTGATCTAATAAGTTGATGTCATTACTTACTAAATTTTGTAAGAATTTCTTACAATCGCTTCCTTTAAGTTCTAAAATTTTTCGATTATTAAGCGGCGTTACCATTTCAAGAGCTCCTTTTTAAAAACTTACCGCACATTTACTATATGGAAAGCTCATGCGTGCACCAATATCAATAGTAATTCCAACTTTGAACTCACAAAAAACCATAAAAAAAACTCTTGTGAGTCTATTTGAAGGTATTGAGGCTGGTATCGTCAGAGAGTTAATTGTTGTAGATGGTGGTTCGAGCGATAAAACAAAGGAGATTGTCTTGGCTTGCGGTGGACAATTTACTGTAAGCAGGGCGTCTCGTGGTTTCCAACTGAGTAACGGGGTAAACTTAGCCAAAGGAGATTTCATATTTATACTGCACAGCGACTCAGTACTTGAGATTGATTGGAGTAAAAATATAAAAAAATATTTCAATCGAGAGGCTGGATATTATTGTAGATTATCATTTGATATCAAGCACCCACTTGCTTTGATGACTTCTACTTGGGCAAACGTTCGATCAAAAATTTTTAAATTGCCCTACGGTGATCAGGGATTGTTGATACCTAGAAAATTGTTAATTGAAAATGGTGGCTACTCATCTATCCCCATCATGGAAGATGTAGAGTTAGCCTTGCGTTTAAAAGGAAAATTATATGGTATGCCAATAGTCATAACGACGTCATCTAGCAAATATATAGAACAAGGCTGGTTCCGAAAAGGGAGAAAAAATATCATTATTTTAATACGTTTCTTATTGGGAGCAGATCCGAATAAGTTGTATAATGACTATTACCAAAGCTAAATTAATTTTCCGTCAGTTAACTTCACAACTCGGTCCATCCGATTAGCTAAATCTATGTTATGGGTTGCTATCAAAGCAGCCAAATTTGTTTGTTTAACGATCTTCTGCAAAGTCTCAAAAACTGATGAGGTGGTTTTCTGATCTAAATTTCCAGTTGGCTCATCGGCCAAAATTATTTTGGGCTTGTTTGCAAGTGCTCTACAAATTGCTACTCTTTGTTGTTCACCTCCCGAAAGCTCAGAGGGTCTATGATCAGATCTTTTATCGAGATTTACTAAAGCTAACAGTTCATTCGACCTTTGCTGAGCCTCTTTTAATGATGCTCCATTAGAAAGTTGAGGTAGATCAATGTTTTCTCTCGATGAGAACTCAGGCAACAAATGATGAAATTGATAAACGAAGCCAATTTCTTGCCTTCGTATCATGGTAAGTTGATTATCACTTTCGTTTTGTATTTCTGTTCCGCTTATTAAAATTTTGCCGCTCAGCGGTTTATCGAGTAACCCAGCAATGTGTAAAAGTGTAGATTTACCTGCACCAGATGGAGCGACTAAAGCAACTGTTTCTCCCGGGAATAGCTGTAAATTTACTCCCTTTAGCACTTCAATTTTATTTTCACTGCCCTTGGAATAGCTTTTCTCAATAGCGATTAGCTCTAGCACGGGTTTATTCATAACGAAGAGCGTCCACTGGGTTGAGGCTGGCGGCTCTTTTGGCTGGAATAATTGTAACTACAAAACTTAGGCCTAAAGATAGGCACGTCGCCTTGACTAAGTCCATAAAGTGTAATTCTGCGGGCACTGAGTATATTCCTCTAATTGACGGATCCCAAACGCCACCACCGGAAAGAACATTAATAATAGAAAAAATTGGATCAATATAAAGTGTGAAGAGGCTCCCCAAGACTAAGCCCAAAAAAGTACCTAATATTCCAGTTGAGGCCCCACATATTAAAAACACTCGCATTATTGATCCTTTTGATAATCCGATAGTCCGCAATATACCGATATCTCTACCTTTATTTTTTACCAACATGATTAAACCAGATATAATATTCATACTGGCTATCATTACCAAAATTGACATTAGAACAAACATTACATTGTCTTCTATCTCGAGCGCTCTCAAAAAACTGCTTGAAGCATCTTGCCAAGTCCACAGCTGAATATTGGGATCCACGATATTTTCGATGTGGGAAATAGCTTCAGTCAGATTACTTGGATTATCCAAAAGAACCTCAATTTCGTCTGCTAACCCCTCTCGATTAAAATATTCTTGTGCAATGCTGAATGGTAGGTAAGATCTGGTTCTGTCGATATCATACCTCCCAGCTGTGAAGATATAAACTATTTCGAATTGTTTTACTCGTGGTGACGTACCGAAAGCGGTCCTTACTCCATTTGGTGAAATAAGTTTGATTTTATCACCGACTTGCACACCTAATTCCCTCGCTACTCCTGATCCTATGGAGATACCATTTTCGAAGTCATTTATGTCACCAGAGTATTGTTCTGGTTTGGCAATTCGTTCCAGGCCAAGCAGGTTTTTATATGAAATACCGAAAACCTCTAATCCAATATTACGATTGTCATATGTTGCCATGATCTGACTTCTTATGAGGGGTGCACTCCGTTTTACACCTGGTAATGAAAGTAGGCTAGACGCCACCTCGTCATAGTCTTCAAAACCCCTATCAATATTTCCGTACTGATCCTTCGTGAGGGTTTTATATAATGTGATATGCGAGTTTGATCCTAATATTGTATCAACAATCTCGGTTCTGAACCCAGATCTCACTGATAAAGTAGCGACTAAAGCAAAGACTGCGAGCGTAATTCCGATGAGGCTTATCCATGTCATTACACTGACACCACCTTCTACTCGCTTAGCTCGTAGGTACCG
>CACDPV010000006.1 GCA_902554885.1 Paracoccaceae bacterium | reverse complement strand
AAATGGCTTTAAATACGATCTGGCATAACCCAAGATGTGCAAAATCAAGGACTGCTCTAAAGTTACTTAACGATAGGTCAATTGATGTAAAGGTATTTTACTACCTAAATGAAATTATTAATTATGAAGATTTGATGTCGATAGTCAAAAAATTATTGATACCTACTATAGAACTGGTTCGCACAAACGAAAAAATATTTCGCGCGTTAGGGTTGAGCCGCAGTAGTAAAGATGAAGTACTTATTCAGGCAATGTTGCAAAATCCAATTCTGGTCGAGCGGCCTCTAGTCATATCTGGTGAAAGAGCGGTCATCGGGCGTCCCCCTGAGCGTGTTTTAGAATTGTTTAACTGATTGATTTTTCAAGTTTTGGATATCTTGTAAGTAGCGATATACCCCTAGCCGCATATGAAACTAAAAGCGCTACCCATAGGCCGTAAAATCCATACAAATCAATCAATACATAAGCAGACACAACATAAATTATTAGCGATAAAAACATCATATTGCGCATATCAATTGACCTTGTAGCGCCAACAAATATTCCATCCATTAAGAAAGGTAGCGCCCCAAAAATGGGACCAAGAACAATAAATATTAAAAAGGCTTCAGAAGCTAATATAACCTCATCTGAAGTTGTCATTAATTTGATAAATACTGATCCAAAAAAAGCGTAAATAAGTGCTAAAAAAACAGCTATTATGAAAGTCCATAGTCCCGACTTAATTACAGCATCTCGCAACATAAAGCGGTTTGATTTACCAACAGCTTGCCCCACTAAAACCTCTGCAGCAAAAGCAAACCCATCCATCCCATAGGCAGAAATATGCAAAAATTGTAGTAGTATCTGAGTTGCGGCTAATTCAACATCACCAAATTTACCGGATGTCATTAAGAAAGATACAAAAATTATTTCCAACATGAGAGACCTTAAAAAAATATCTCTATTAACTACCAAAATAGCAATAATTTTTGTCTTAGAAAAAATTAAAGGCCAAATTATTTTTGGGAACTTTCGCGATACTATAAAGCAAATCGCTAAACCCATGAAAAAGGCAAACCACTCTGCTATAAACGTAGCCCATGCAACACCTTCAACACCCCAACCAAAACCAAAAACAAACCAGAAATCTAGAGCCGCATTCAAACCATTCATTGCCAGTTGTAATATCAATACATATTTGGTCTTCTCGAGCGCGATTAACCATCCCATAATTGCATAGGTAGAAATTATAGCCGGTGCGGAAAATATGCGGATACTCATGTAATCCAACGCAAGCATCTCAACTTCATTGGAACTGGGAGAGATTAAAAAAGATAACCAAAATAATATCGGGTGGATTAAAATAACAAAAAAACCACACGCTAAACCAATTAAGAGACCTCTAACAAGCAAGGCCACCACTTCGCGGGTATCATCCCTACCGTAGGCTTGAGCTGCAAAACCTGTAGTGCCCATTCTTAAAAAACCAAATAACCAATAAACCGCACTGAGAATTATTGCGCCGATTCCAACCGCACCAATTGCGATTGGATTTCCAAGCTGCCCGATAACACCGGTATCAATAGCACCTAAAATTGGTATCGAAATATTAGAAAGCACTATAGGAAATGCTATGGACATTACACGGCGATGGCTTATGTCTTTCAAAGAATACAAATATGGTCCTTTTAGCTAGCCAGTCAGTCAACCCGTCGGCGGGCTATTTACATTAATGGTCTAAAATCGAATACTACGACGCAATAATTTTATTCTTATCGACCTTGATGGATTAGTAGGACAGCACTACACTCACCGCAAGACTTTGGGGGCTGTATGAGTGAAAGTAAACTTTCTTTCAAGGAAATGTGCGCAAAATTCGAAGTGACACCGCGTACTTTGCGGTATTACGAATATATCGAGCTATTAAGTCCCGAAAGGATCGGCCGTTCGCGTTTTTATGGTGCACGCGAATGCGCTAGAATGACGTTGATTTTGCGTGGTAGAAAATTTGGATTTCAATTAGAAGAACTAAGGCAGTGGCTCTTAATTTACGATAAAGAGGGTACAAATGCCCAAATGAACGTTTTTATTGATATGGCGGATCGTAAACTAATTGAACTTTTTGAACAACAAAAGCAATTAGCAGAAACAATTAAAGAACTAGAAGGGCTAAGGAAATCAACTAAGAAGTCCTTAGAAACTTAGTTGACGTAACGTTTGTTTACGTAAACGTTAACTTTATGAGTTTATTAGTTAAACTACCTAAAAAAGAGTTTTTAAGATGAGTAATTCTTTAACTATTCGTGAAATGAGCGAAGAATTTGACGTTACCGCAAGGACTTTACGGTTTTACGAAGCGAAAGAGCTTCTTTTCCCTTTAAGAGATGGTCAAAAACGACTTTTTACAAAACGCGATCGAGCACGTTTGAAATTAATTGTCAAAGGAAAAAGGTTCGGTTTCTCTCTAGAAGAAATAAGGCAATTACTTGAACTTTATGACATGGGCGACCAACAACAGACGCAGTTAGTCAGAACGTATGAGTTGGCAAAAGAAAGATTAAAACAATTAGAATTACAGCACTATGAACTCGGCGAAACTATCGAAGAATTAAAAGAACAATTGCACCTTGGAAAAGAACTCCTAAACCAAGCTAATTTGTCTTCTGAACCAGCCGAATAATAAAATGGGACTTAAATAATGCCAATTTACTCCGCACCAGTAAAAGACATCAAATTTATATTACAAAACGTTTTAAAAATTCACGATAGTGACATCCCGGGATATGGTGAATTAGATAACGAATATTTGAATGCTATCCTAGAGGAAGCATCAAAAATTTCGTCAGAGGTCCTTGCGCCGTTGAATGCCATTGGAGACAAACACGGTTGCAGTTTTGAAAATGGAATAGTGTACACTCCCCCCGGCTTCAAAGAAGCCTTCAATCAGCTAAAGGACGGTGGATGGACTGGTATTGATTGTGACATAAAATTTGGGGGCCAAGGCCTACCCTATCTGATTAGCATTGCAGTTGGTGAGATGTTTGCTAGTGCAAACATGGCACTTGGAATGTATCACGGATTAACACATGGTGCATATTCTGCGATTTACTCTCATGGCAGTGAAGAACAAAAAGAAAAGTATTTGCCGAATCTGGTAAATTGTAAGTGGACAGGTACAATGAACCTGACTGAACCTCATTGTGGCACAGACCTAGGTATGATGAGGACTAAGGCAAGTAGAAAATCTGATGGAACGTTCCGAATAAGTGGGCAAAAAATTTTCATATCGGCAGGGGACCACGATCTAGCCGAAAATATTATACATTTGGTTTTGGCAAAAATTCCAAACGGCCCTGATGGCGTAAAAGGCATCTCACTTTTCATTGTTCCCAAATTTTTGGTTAATGAAGATGGCTCGTTAGGAGAGCGCAACCAAGTATCAGTAGGTAAAATAGAGCAAAAAATGGGGATCCACGGAAATGCTACATGCGTTATGAATTATGATGACGCAACCGGGTACTTGGTAGGTGAAGAACATAAAGGTATGAGAGCAATGTTCACAATGATGAACGAAGCAAGACTAGGGGTCGGTTTGCAAGGTCTCTCTCAAGCTGAATTGGCTTATCAAAACGCGCTAGCATACGCGAAGGATCGATTGCAAGGAAGAGATATTACAGGGGTTAAGAACCCTGATGAGTTAGCAGATCCAATCATTGTTCATCCTGATGTTCGAAGGAATTTGATGGATCAAAAATGTTTTTCTGAAGGAAGCCGAGCATTAATTCTTTGGGGTGCAAGCATTATAGACAAAGCCAACCGAGACACAGACACCGAAGCCGAAGGGCTAATTGGACTTTTAACGCCTGTTATTAAAGGATTTTTAACGGATAAGGGTTTTGATATGACAATCCAGGCCCAACAAATATATGGCGGACACGGGTACATTGAAGAATGGGGAATGTCTCAATTTGCACGAGACGCACGGATCGCAATGATTTATGAAGGCGCAAATGGTATTCAAGCTTTGGACTTGGTCGGACGAAAACTACCTCAGAACCAAGGTAAAAATATGATGGCTTTTTTCACAATTTTGAAGACTTATTTAACGGAAAATCAGAACAAATCAGACGAATTTGACAAAATATTTTTAGAGCCTATGAAATCTGCCACAGATGATTTGGAAGGTGCTGTTCTTTATTTTATGGACAAAGGAATAAAGAATCCAAACGAGGCACTTGCTGGATCTTATGACTTCATGCACTTGTTTGGATATGTAAGTCTTGGACTTATGTGGTGTAAAATAGCCCAGGCATCACATGAAGCTATAAATTTAAGTTCTGATCATGATGATTTCCACCAAAGCAAGATTTCAACCGGGCAATATTTTATGGAAAGACAGTTACCGTTTACAAGGTTACACCTTGCACGCATCCGAGCAGGATCAAGCACAGTTATGAAACTGAGTGCAAGTAACTTTTAAGTAGGATTAATTATGAAATTCCAACTCTATTCATTCGGAGAAAGCGGACACTCCTATAAGGTTGCTCTTGCCTTACATTTTTCAAAAGCCAGCTGGGAGCAGATTTTCATTGACTTCTTTCAAGGTGAAGCTCGATCAGAAGCTTATAAAAATGAAATAAACAGAATGGCTGAAGTTCCAGTTCTGGTATACGGAGATAAAAAAATATCACAGTCAGGTGCTATACTTGACTATCTGAACGGGAAAACTGGAAACTACTTTGGAAAGAGTGATGAGGAACGCTCTGAAATTTTACGATGGGTCTTGTGGGACAACTCGAAGCTATCTGGCAGCCTCGGACCTACACGATTTTTAATGAACTTTATACCTAAAGATAAAAAACCGGTTGAAGTTATCAATTATTTACAGAAACGAAATGATACTGCACTTGCCGTACTGGAAAGTCACCTCAGTGGAAAAAATTGGGTTGCAGCAGATCAATTAAGTGCTGCAGACTTGTCATGTTGCTCATATCTATTCTACCCCGAAGAGTTTGGGTTTGATCGAAAGTCTTATCCAAATATTGATCGCTGGTTATCAAACATTGAAGAACTTGAAAATTGGAAACACCCTTACGATTTGCTTGAGCGAGCATACCCACCGAAGTAAAGGATTTAATATGAAAGAAGTATTTATTTATGATGCTGTCCGCACCCCTAGGGGAAAGGGACGGAAAGACGGTAGTCTGCATGAAGTCACTGCTCTCGCCTTATCCACGACAATTCTAAATAATCTCAGAGAACGCAATGACTTAGACGGAAATGCAGTTGAAGACGTAATATGGGGAAACGTTACTCAAATTGGAGAGCAAGGCGCTTGTCTCGCTAGAACCGCAGTTTTGGCGTCCGAATTAGACGAGAGCATACCCGGTATTTCGATAAATCGATTTTGCGCTTCGGGATTGGAGGCAGTGAATCTTGCAACTAACCAGATTCGGGGAGGCGCTGGGAATTGCTACATTGCAGGGGGTGTAGAAAGTATGAGCCGAGTTCCAATGAGCAGTGACGGTGGCGCTGTTGCGGTTGATCCAAGTTTTACAATGAATAATTATTTTGTACCGCAAGGAATAAGCGCTGATTTGATTGCCACTAAGTATGGCTTTTCCCGCGACCATGCAGATGAATTAGCTGTTGAAAGTCAGAAAAGGGCAAATATTGCATGGAATGAAAGTAGATTTTCTAGGTCTATTGTCCCCGTCAAAGATGTGAATGGATTAACCATTCTCGAGCATGATGAATATATTCGGCCCGATACCGACATGCAAAAGCTTGGCGCATTAAAAGCAGCATTTCAGGATATAGGAGAAGGGATGCCAGGCTTCGATAAAGTGGCATTAATGAAATATCCAGAAATAGATAAAATCAATCATATTCATCATGCAGGAAACAGTTCAGGCATAGTTGATGGAGCCGCAGGAATTTTAATCGGTGATCAGGAGTTTGGCAAAGCTCTCGGGTTAAACCCAAGAGCTAAAATTCGGGCAACTTGTAAAGTGGGTACTGAACCAACGATAATGCTTACCGGACCAGTACCAGCAACAAACAAAATACTCTCAGACAGTGGACTAAAAGTAAATGATATAGATCTTTTTGAGGTAAACGAAGCATTTGCTTCGATAGTGCTCATGTTTGAACAAGCGTTCAAGATAAACCACGACAAAGTAAATGTGAATGGTGGGTCAATTGCTATGGGGCATCCACTTGGCGCCACAGGTGCGATGATTTTAGGGACACTTTTAGACGAATTGGAACGTCAAGATAAAACAATGGGTCTCGCTACACTTTGCGTTGCATCAGGGATGGGCGCAGCAACAATTATTGAGCGGGTATAGGGTATAAAAAATGGCAGATTTTTCATTAAAAATAGATCCAGACCATATAGCTACCATAATATGGGATTGCCCCCAAAAGCCTTTTAATATCTTAAACTTCGACGCTATTAAACTTTTAGATAGCCTAATTGATAAGATCTTACTTGATGAAAACATAATTGGCGCGGTAATTACAAGCGCCAAACCTGATTTCGCTGCTGGAATGGACCTCAAAGTTTTAGCAGACTTAAAAAAATTAAATGGCGACAACCCTGCCAAAGGTTTGTTCGAAGGCTTTATGCAAATGCACTCGATAATGCGTAAAATCGAACGTGCAGGAATGGATCCCAAAACCAACAAAGGTGGTAAACCAATTGTAACAGTTCTGCCGGGCACAGCCCTTGGTATCGGCTTGGAAATTCCGCTCTGCACCCACCGTATTTTTGCTGCAAATAATGATAAGGCAAAAATTGGCTTACCAGAAATTAAAGTAGGAATTTTCCCGGGAGCTGGTGGAACGACAAGATTAGTTCGAAAATTGGGTATATTTGGGGCATCAGAATTTCTACTGGAAGGGAAAACCTTAGATCCAATGAGGGCAAAATCAGCAGGACTTATCGACGAGGTAAGCGCCACCCCCATGGCAGATGCAAAAGCTTGGATTATGGCAGCAAGCGATCCCGATATAGTGAAACCTTGGGATCAGAAGGGATATAAACTACCAGGTGGCGCACCCTATACACCATCGGGATTTATGACTTTTGCAGGTGCTTCGGCGATGGTTAATGGTAAAACCATGGGTGCTTATCCTGCAACAAAGGCACTGATGAGCGCCGTATATGAAGGTTCGTTAGTACCTTTTGATACTGCACTACGGATTGAAGCGCGCTGGTTTACAAATATTGTAATGAATCCTTCGTCATCTGCCATGATCAGAAGTCTTTTCATTAGTAAAGGCGCTCTAGAAAAGGGCGCTGTTCGACCAAAGAACGTACCTGACCAGAGCGTGAGGATAATTGGGATTTTAGGTGCTGGCATGATGGGTGCAGGCATCGCTTTGGTAGCAGCTCAAGCCGGTATTGAGGTAGTGTTGGTTGACCAAGATCAGAATTCTGCAAATAAGGGTAAGGAATATTCTGAAAAATATCTGACTGATGGTATAAAACGTGGGAAAATATCTGAAAAAATTAGGGAAAAAACTCTCAACCGTATTCTAGCGACGGATGATTACACAAAGCTTGCAGATGCAGATTTAGTTATCGAAGCAGTTTTTGAGGATACAAAGGTTAAATCTGACGTTACAAAAGCGGCTGTAGAAGTCATCCATAAAGACTGTATATTTGCATCTAATACTTCAACCCTTCCAATTAGCGAATTGGCTAAAGCGAGCAAACACCCTGAGAATTATATCGGAATACATTTTTTTAGTCCGGTTGAGAAAATGCTGCTCGTTGAGATCATCAAGGGAGAAAAAACTGAATCAAGGGCTGTTGCAAAAGCCTTAGATTTTGTACGCCAGATCAAAAAGACCCCTATTGTCGTAAACGATGCACGGTTCTTTTATGCTAATCGCTGTATAATACCTTATCTTAATGAAGGTCTCAGAATGATTACTGAGGGAATACCCACTAGTATTATTGAAAGCGCAGCAAAGCAATTAGGATTTCCTCTTGGACCAATACAACTTGTCGATGAGACCTCGATAGAATTGGGAGCAAAAATCGCCCGTGCAACCAAAGCGGCTATGGGTGCATTATATCCAAACGAGCAAATTGACAAAATTTTGTTCTGGATGGAACAAGAGGGTCGTCTAGGAAGAAAGGCCGGGGCCGGGTTCTTCAATTATAATGAAAAAGGCAAAAGAGAAGGTTTCTGGAAAGGTTTAGAGGAAAAATATCCTTTATCAACAACTATTCCTACATTCGAAGACGTACAACATAGACTGATGTTTATCCAAGCACTTGAAGCGGTCCGTGCATTAGAAGAAGGCGTACTGATGGATATTCGAGAGGGAGATGTGGGTGCTATTTTAGGGTGGGGTTTTGCTCCATGGTCTGGTGGCCCCTTAAGTTGGCTAGATATCCTCGGAACGCCTTATGCGGCTGAAAGATGTCAAGCATTGTATGAAACTTACGGACCAAGATTTGAGTGCCCGCCTCTTCTAGCGGATATGGGCAAAAATAATGAGGCTTTTTATGAGCGGTTCTCCCCTTAAAAATTAAACAAAATCTAATAAATTGACATGAGTATATCCTCGCAAAAAGAAATTTTACTCACCAAGCTAAGTTAAGTTGCAAAAGTTATTAAATTTAGCTTTATTGTGATAGGAGCTTGTTAACAAACAATTAGAGGCTAAAGCGACATGGGCTGGATGGAAATCGAAGCAGGATTAGATAAAACTGAGGCAAATTTTGTTCCGTTAACTCCTCTATCTCACTTGCAAAGAGCAGCAAAAGTTTTTCCGACACGCATAGCAGTTGTTTACAACAATCATAGAGTAAATTATGCGGAATATTATTCTCGCTGCAGTCAACTCGCTTCTGCACTAGTTGCAGTTGGTGTAAAACCCGGCAGTGTTGTGGCGACTATTTTACCAAATGTCCCTGCTCAAGCTGAGGCTCATTTTGGTGTCCCCGCGTGTGGCGCTGTATTAAATACAATAAATACTCGTTTAGACGTAGATACAGTTTCATATATTTTTGGTCATGGTGAAGCAAAAGTTGTTTTAGTAGACTCACAATTTTTAGCACTTGCAGAGAGTGCATGCGCTCAATTGGGAGATAAGGCTCCTTTGATTATAGAAGTTTCCGACTCTAGCGCAGGATTTGAGAGTAGTGGTAAATACACGACCTATGAGCAATTCTTATCATCTGGAGATAAAAAATTTAAATGGTTGATGCCCGAGGATGAATGGGAAAGCCTCGCATTAAATTATACCTCAGGGACGACCGGAAGACCAAAAGGAGTAGTCTATCATCATCGAGGCGCGTATTTGATGACCATGGGAACAGTAGTTTCATGGAGAATGCAAATATTCCCCGTCTTTTTAACAATAGTCCCACTGTTTCATTGTAACGGTTGGAACCATACCTGGCTTATGCCTATGGTCGGGGGTAAGCTAGTATGCTGCAGAGAAATCTCTGCAGGGGCGATTTACAACGCTATTTCGGATGAAAAGGTAGCATTTTTTGGTGGAGCTCCAATTGTCCTTAATTTAATTGTGAACGCTGATCAAAAGGAGAGAAGGCCTTTCGAACATAGAGTTGAAGTTTTCACAGCAGGCGCTCCACCGGCACCTGCTACTTTGGGCAAGATGGAAAAACTAGGTTTCAATGTAACCCAAGTCTACGGTTTAACTGAAACATATGGACATGTAACTGAGTGTTTATGGCAAGATAACGACTGGGAGAGTGTTACAGACGAGGAGCGAGCAACAATTAAAGCTCGGCAAGGCGTTGCTATGCCTATGATGGAAGATATCACGGTTATGGACGATAAAATGCAACAAATTCCGATGGATAGTACTACTCAGGGTGAAATAATGATCCGAGGTAATTCAGTTATGAAAGGGTACTACAAGAATGAGGAGGCGACTAAGTCAGCTTTTGAAGGCGGATACTTTCACTCTGGGGACATAGCAATCCAACATCCTGACAGTTATATCCAAATAGCAGACCGAGCAAAAGATATAATAATTTCGGGTGGTGAAAATATTAGTTCTGTTGAGATTGAGGGCGTGCTGATGGCACATGAGAGCGTATCACTTTGCGCAGTTGTTGCGATGCCTGACGAGAAGTGGGGCGAGGTACCATGTGCTTTTGTAGAGTTGCTACCCAATGCTGTCGCAAATGCAGACGAATTAATTGATTTTTCACGCACAAAAATAGCAGGATTTAAATGCCCCAAGAGAATTATATTTCGTGAGTTACCGAAAACATCAACCGGTAAGATACAAAAATTTGAACTCCGAAAAGTCGCAAAGGATTTACCATAGCAATTAGTTTGAAAATCGCACCAACCCAAATCTAGTAAGTAGACAAAGATGACTGCCTTAACCCAGTATCAAAGATTGGAAGCAACGGGTATTTGGCGCAAGAGTGCTGAAGCTCAGAGGCTTGATGTAATAATATCAATTGGGGAGTCATCATTAGTTATAACTGATATAAACGAAAAACCTCTTGCGCATTGGTCGCTTGCTGCGCTTGCAGTGATTCAATCTAAGGATGGAATTAAGCTGTATCATCCCGATGGGGACCCAAGTGAAACTCTTGAGTTAGGCAGTAACGAAAATGAAATGGCCGAAGCTATTGAAAAATTAATGAAAGCCGTGGATCGCAGGCGACCTAAACCAGGCCGGTTGCGTATCTTTAGCCTAGCATCAATTTTGATTATAGTTTTAGGATTAAGTATTTTTTGGCTCCCCGCAGCACTTCGTGACTATACCCAAAAAATAATTCCAGAAGTCCGAGAACAAGAAATGGGTAAAGCTGTTTTTAACGAATTCGTCTCATTTGTTGGCGCACCATGCTCAAGGGAGCTAGGAAGAATAGCGTTAGATAAATTTATCTCAAACTTAGGCGTGATAGAATACACGTTTTATATAGTTCCAAGTGAAACAATTGAGGCAATACACCTGCCCGGGAAAATTATAGTTATCTCAAAAGCGCTTGTAGAAGACTTTGAAGATCCTGATGTTTTAGCAGGTTATGTGCTAGCGCAGATACAAAGAGAGGCAAAAAGTAATGCTTTGGATGAGCTAATGAAGCAAATGAATAATATTGAAATAATTCAGTTTCTATTTGGCAGAAGCCCAGATGTCAGTACCCTGCGAGGATTTTCAAAAGATTGGATAATGAAAAAACAAATAAGTGTAGACCCTGAAAATCTTATGAAAGAATTCAACAAAAGAGCAATTTCTGCCCTGCCTTACTCATATGCAATAGATGTTACAGGCCAAAGCACACAATCTATGATAAATAGTGAACAAACATCAGGAAATGTTAAAAAGCCAAGTTTAGACGATAGTGCATGGCTTGCTCTACAGACTATTTGTGGTGGCTAGCCGGATATGCTTTCCGTAGTAACTAGTGTCACTTTGTTCCAAACATTCGGTCCCCAGCATCACCCAGACCCGGAACAATATAACCTTTCTCATTTAACTTTTCATCAAGTGCGGCTGTTACAATCGGAACGTCAGGATGAGCCTGCCGCATCGTCTCAACACCCTCTGGTGCAGCCAGCAAACATAAAAACCTTATATTCTTAGCCCCCGCCTCTTTTAGACGTTGAATAGCAGCTGCAGATGAATTTCCAGTCGCAAGCATTGGATCTACTGCAATTACTAATCGGTCCTCAAGACTGTCTGGAACCTTAAAATAATACTCCACTGGCTGCAATGTTTCCTCATCTCTGTAAAGACCAACAAAGCCAACTCGTGCAGATGGTATCAACTCTAACACACCATCAAGCAGACCATTTCCCGCTCTCAGAATTGATACCAGAGCTAGCTTTTTTCCTGCCATAACAGGTGCATCCATCGGAACGAGAGGTGTCTCGATTTGTTTTAGGCGGGTTGGTAATTCACGGGTTACCTCATAGGCCAAAAACTGACTTATTTCGCGGAGCAATTGACGAAATAATGCAGTTGGAGTTTCTTTCTCTCGCATTAAAGTAAGCTTATGTTGGACTAATGGATGATCAACTATTATTAGGTTTTGGTCCATGCAGAATTTATCCTTTCAATTAATATTTGTTTTTGCTCCTCACTACAAAAAGCAGCGTGGATTGCATTTTGATTTATAAGTCTAAATACATCCTCGTCCCAATCAAAAACATCTTTAAGATTGTTGTATTCAGTTGTCATGTTTGTATTAAAGAACGGGGGATCATCAGTTGAAACAGTAACTGAGAGCCCACTTTTCAAAAGCGAATTAACTGGATGCATCGACAGGTTTTCAAATATACCTAGTGATACATTGGATCCAGGACAGACCTCCAATGTTATTTTTTTCTCGATCGCTTCAATGACTAAGTTAGTATCATTTATTATCTGAACGCCATGTCCCAAGCGAGTAACACAAAGATCATGAATTGCCTGTCTCACGCTTTCTGCTCCTCCCCATTCACCAGCATGCGTCGTTAACCCTAGTCCAGCCTCCTCAGCAACATTGAAAGAATATTTAAAATCTGCTTGGCTACCTGCAAGTTCATCACCACCCATTCCAAAACCTACAACAAAATTAGAAGCCGTTTCTGCTGCGCAAATTGCAGCCTTTTTTGCAACAGCGGGACCATTGTGACGAATACAAGTAACTACCCCTCGCATATCTATACCTAAATCTCTTCGTGCAATCTTTGCAGCCTCCTCTATGGCTGCTAAATATTCCTTCCATGCCGTTAAATCTCCCCCACCACAAAAATCTGGAGAAATAAAAACTTCTGTATAAATAATGCCATTTTCTGCAGATTTTTCTAATACTGATAGAGTAAGGCGATGAAAATCTTCTGGTTCTTTTAGTACCTGACAGGCAGCTTCATAAGTTGCTAAAAATTCGTTAAAATTTGAAAAGTTATAATCGCCTTTGGGATTAAATATATTAGATAGATCAATCTTCTTTTCAAATGCCAATTGACGAATGAAACTTGGTGGCGCCGCACCCTCATGATGCAAATGAAGTTCAATTTTGGGCAATTTTCTTATATTCATAAGATACTCTTTCCAGGACCGAGCACAGGTAAGCCCATAAAATGAGCAACTGTGGCCGCTACGTCAACAAAATTCACTTTTTTATTTGTTTTTGGAGACGCTCCGATAATGAGAATAGGCACATTTTCCCTAGTATGCTCAGAACCGCTCCAAGTAGGATCATTACCATGGTCTGCAGTCAGGATAAACAAATCATCTTTCCTTAATTTTCCAATTATTTTTGATATTTCACTATCAAACCATTCTAGTGCTCTTGCATAGCCAGAAATATCACGCCTATGTCCATATAGCGTATCAAATTCTACGAAATTGCCAAAAATGAAACTATTGTCAGATCCAGTTTCAATTTCCAATGCTAACTCTTGCATTAATTTAGCGTCGTTACCCTTTATTAGACGATTAAATCCACGCATAGAAAAAATGTCACCCACTTTACCCAACGCTAGTGTCTCAACACCACTTTCTTGCAACCATTCGCTTAGTACTTTTTTAGGAGGCGCCATAGCAAAGTCACGACGGTTAACCGTCCTTACCCAGCCAGATTTTTTGTTGCCAGTAAATGGGCGAGCAATTACACGGCCAACGTTCATTCCATGTAGATAGGGTGCTAATAATTGACACAAATTGTATAAGCGAGATAACCCGAAATGATTTTCATGAGCCGCTATTTGAAAAACGCTATCAGCAGAAGTGTAACAAATTGGCTTACCTGATTTACAGTGTTTCTCACCGAGCTCAGTTAATATTTTGGTTCCAGAAGCGTGACAGTTACCTAAAATACCATCAAGCTTCCCAAGCTTACAGATGAGATTTACTAATTCGCTATCAAACGCCTCGTCAGTATCTGGGAAATAGTGCCAATCACGGTCAAGCGTAAGACCCGCCAACTCCCAGTGGCCTGTTATAGTATCCTTTCCCACCGATACGGGGCCCGCCACACCAAAAGCAGCACCTTCCTTTAAACTTGGAATGTTCGGAGCTGACTCACCACTTGATAAAGTGATGGAATTTCCTAGACCTAGAGATTGTAAAGTTGGAAGATTTAATGGGCCAATTCGATTATCATTTGCAGTGCCTGCTTGACACGCTTTTGCAATATTTAAAAGTGTATTAGCACCTTTATCACTGGTAGAGCCGTTGAAATATTTGTGCGAATCAATAGCGCCGCCAACTCCAACCGAATCCATCACAATAAGTATTGCTCTAGGCACTATGTAATTCTCTTTAAAACTAATTCTGTTTCTTTTGGGGCACTATCGCTTAACTTAAATGCCGCTAAAACCTGTCTTTTTGCTTCCTCAGCATGATCAATACGGGCAGCGTGAATTTTAAGAATTGGCGAACCCTTGGACAATTTGGTCCCTATGCTAGCGATTTCGCTAAAACCAACAGCATGATCAACTTGGTCTGTTTCAACAAGCCTTCCGCCACCAAGCTTAACGACGATATTTCCCAAGCTTCGCCCGTCCCATTGCGCCAAATAACCTGCTTCCGGGGCAAAAACCTCAATAACCGCTGTAGCCTCAGGAAGATATCTATTAAAATCTTGTCCAAAATTTATTGGCCCCCCCATTAGGGAAATCATTTCACTAAATTTTTTTAAAGCAGCGCCACTATTTAAATTTCTTTCTAGTTCGTTAGTGGCTTGGCTTATGTTGTTATATATTTTTTGAGCTTTAAGAATCTCCGCACCGAGCGATACGGTAATAGAGCGTAGTCGACCTACCGTCTCCCCAGATAGAACTCGCATTACCTCAACTATTTCAAGGGCGTTTCCCATCGCAGGAGCCAAGGGCTGGTTCATATCTGTAATTAATGCAGTTGTTGCGCAGCCAGCTTCATTTGCAGTTTTTACCAATGCCTTGGCCAGTTCAGTGGCTTGATTTAGATCTGCCATGAACGCTCCAGACCCACATTTTATATCTAGGACTAAACCATCTAAGCCTGAAGCAAGCTTCTTTGATAATATAGAGGCTGTTATAAGATCCAAACTATCAACCGTGGATGTAACGTCTCTCACTGCATAAAGCCGCCTATCTGCCGGCGCAATATTTTCATTTGCCCCTGCGATTATGCATCCACAACTTTCGATAATTTCCACTAATCTTTCTTCAGAGTACATAACTTTCACGCCTGGAATTGACTCAAGCTTGTCTAAAGTACCACCCGTATGCCCCAATCCCCTTCCTGAAATCATTGGAACACAAACTCCAATTGATGCAAGAAGTGGTGCTAAAATAAGGGACACACAATCTCCAATTCCTCCAGTTGAATGCTTGTCTAAAACTGGTGACCCAACTTCCCACGAGAGAATTTTGCCACTATCCCGCATTGCTAAAGTCCAATCCGTTCTAGCTTGCTGACTGCCCAAACCATTTAATGCTACAGCCATAGAAAACGCCCCGGCCTGAGCATCCGTTACCTTGCCATCTGAAAGGCCTTTAGCAAACCAAACCATTTCATCGCGGGATAGTGAACCCTTATTCCTTACCTTTGCGAGTATTGCCTGAGCGTTAAAATTCTTCATTTGTTAGTGAAAAAATTTTTGCTGAATGAGCCTGGCAAGAGATCGCTTACAAAAATAGTTTTTTCTTTTCCAGCAATTGTAGCCATCGTTACTGGAACATCTGGTTTGGAAAATTCTGCCAATTTTTGGCGGCAACCACCGCATGGAGGGACAGGCTCTTTGCAATCAGCTATAACGTATACCTCCACGATCTCTCTTTGACCAGCGGCACACATTGCCGCAATAGCCGCTGCTTCCGCACAGGTTCCTTCAGGATATGCGGCATTTTCTACATTTACTCCCGAAAACACCGACCCATCAATAGTTTTAATTGCGACACCAACCTTGAATTTTGAATACGGGGCATATGCATTTGCCCAAACACTTTTTGCGATATCCTTCAACATAAAATTATCCCTTTAAAGCAGTATGTATAACCTTTATCGACTTTGAAAGATTTGACAAGAATGCTGTGCCCAAATAGCAGATAACGCATAGCCTAAAATATAGTTTAATATTAAACTATATTTTAGTCAAATTATGAACTATACTGGAGATATGATTTTCAATCGAGTATATTATTGATAACATTTAATATTTTTTATTATGGCTTGAGTAAAGTTTAAGAGTCTTAATAAGAATAATTATGTAGCAATTTGAATAGACACATTGTGTTTTTTAAAAAAGCTTAATATTTTAAGATATGAGAATGCTAAGAAAGCGTTTATAAAAATGAATAAAAATGTCGAAGTGAAAGACGCTGCATCTGTAATATTAATTCGTGATAGAAAAACAAAGCCTTCAGTTCTCATGGGTCAAAGAGGCAAGAATGCTGCCTTTATGCCCAAAAAATTTGTATTCCCGGGTGGAGCAGTGGAAGAAACTGACTTTCAAATAAACTCTTTCAGACCATTAAACGTGACTTGTAAAGCTAGAATGGCGTATGAGTGCAATGAGGCCTTAGTTCATGCACTTACCAATGCAGCTATCCGTGAACTCTTTGAAGAAACCGGGATCATATTAGGTGCCAAAGAAAAATGGACTGGGATGATACCTTACGAATGGAAACAATTCGTAGACCTCGGGCTCGTTCCAGATGGATCTAACTTCCAATTTGTATTTCGAGCAATTACCCCACCTGGCCGGCCAAGACGCTTTGATGCTCGCTTTTTATATCTCGACGCAGATCTTCTTTCTGCGGAGGTTGACTTGGACGATTTTTCAAGGGCTTCAGATGAACTTTCCCACTTACAGTGGATACCAATTCAAGACGTCCGAAGATTTGATTTGCCTTTTATTACAGAGGTCGTATTTGCTGAGGTGATTTCAAATTTAAATGACGATATGATCCCAAAAAGGGTGCCTTTTTTTCAAAATAGTGATGGTCTAAGTGAATTTTCTTACATTAGTTAAATTAGCCTAATGCAATTACCCCGATTAAGCTTAACATGACGATAAAAATTCCAACCAACTCTCTACCCGTTATCTTTTCTTTGAATAAAACGATACTCGCCAGGATCGAAAATAGGAGTTCTATTTGCCCAACAGCTTTTACTAAAGCGGCATTTACCAAGGAAAACGCCCAGAACCAACAAAATGAACCTGCTAATGAAGTAAGCCCAACCCAAATGGCAACACTGCGTACTTTCCAAACAGCTTTAAGCTCAGGGCGATTAAAAAGCAGCAACCATCCGCCCATGGAAATTACTTGAAAAACTATTACAAATGTTAATGTAAATATTGCTCTATTTATAGAACTCTCATCCAATACATTTAGAGTAGACGCCCGATAGTAAACCCCTGAAATTGCGAATAAAAAACCTGATAAAAGACCAAGAAAAACAGAGCGACTGAATACACCTTCCTCTAAAAAACTTCTTTTCAAAGGTTGCTTTGATAAAAGGACTAAACCCACAAATCCGATACAAATCGCACAAAGGGCATTAATCGATACTTTCTCGCCCAATATCACAAGTGAAATGACAGCGATTTGCAGCGTTTCGGTTTTCTTAAAAGCTATTCCAACTGCAAAGTTTCGCTGCTTAAAAAGTGCTATAACACATAGTGTCGCTAATATTTGAGCAATTCCTCCAATCGCAGAAAAAATAAAAAAATTACCAGTTACAATTGGATACCCAGAATAACCAAACCATAATGGTGCAAGGATCATCAGGATTGGAGCCGAATATATAAACCTAGAAAAGGTTGCCCCATCGACCCCAAGCTGGGTATCGCTTAAAAATTTTTGCAGAATAAACCTCAGTGTTTGAAAAATAGCGGCGCCAATTGATAAACAGACCCAAATTTCCATTTGCTATAACTACCGAATTTCCAACTTTTAAGTTCCCAGATACTCAATAAGGCATTGGGTTGAGTTTATGGGTTTCATTTATCAAATCGATGCAATCTTGGCTCAATTCAATATTACCTGCCTCTAAAATAACTGGAAGCTGGTCAACTGATGTTGCTCCAAAAATAGAAGAACACATAAATGGTCTGGTTCTGCACCAGGCCAAAGCAAGATGTATGGGGTTTAACCCAAACTCTTTAGCTATCTTCAAGTATGATCTAACTGCCATTTCGGATCTAGGATTATCTCTTCCTCCCAAATCTTGATTTATTAATTTCCGCGAGTTTTCTGGTAGGTTCCCGTCTAAATATTTACCTGTTAACAGACCAGCTGCTAATGGAGAAAAAGCCATTAACCCAACCCCCTCATTAACACTTAATTCCGCTAAATCAGTATCGTATAGTCTGCACAATAAAGAATATTCATTTTGAATAGTTGCTACTCTTGGTAAGTTATGTTGCTCGGATAATTTTAACCAATTAGCGGTCCCCCAAGCACTTTCATTCGATAGGCCAAAATATCTAATATTGCCCTTATCTACTTGCTTTTGAAGAATAACCAAACATTCATACATGTTTTCTAAGGTTCTTTTTTTATCTTGCCTGGATGGATCATATTTCCAGTTCTGGCGAAACATATATGAACCCCGATTGGGCCAATGAAATTGATATAAATCAATATAGTCGGTTTTAAGCCTTTTTAAACTGCCTTCAACCGCATTCTGAATAGTATCTTTTGTTATCGGTGCACCATTTCGTACATGCGAGAGACCCTTCCCAGAATGCTTAGTAGCTAGTATAAAATCCGACCGACGGGTTTTATTTGTAGATATCCAGCTACCAATTATTTCTTCTGAACGTCCAACGGTTTCAGCCGAAATTGGATTTACTGGGTACATTTCAGCAGTGTCTATGAAGTTTATATTATTTGATAAGCATAAATCAATTTGCCGATGAGCATCCTCCTCAGATGTTTGTGTGCCATAAGTCATTGTCCCTAAACATAATTCAGAAACTTTTAGCCCAGTTTGTCCTAGCTCGAACATTTTCATACTGATTTCTCCCGGTAAATACTCATTTTAAGTCCTAGACAAAATATTACCAAACACAAGAAACTATTTGAGAACAAAACAAGAACATGATATTTTTGATTATGAACCTGAGTCTTTTGATAAATGGCAACACCATAAGCCAACCTAAAATTCCAATCTATGAGAATATAGGGCTGGAACATGGGCGCGTACATGAGTGCTATGGACCAGCTAAATTGTTTTTTCCATTCTTTTTAGCTCAAAGGTGCAAAGGCCCAATATTATGGATACGTCCTGCATATTCTAAGCATATAGTTAATCCAAATGGAGTCTCAAAATGGGTTAACCCATATCGTTTTATATTTATTAATTCCCCATCTTTTAAAAATACACTATGGTGCATAGAAGAAAGTCTCAGGATCGGCATACCGCCACTAATCATAGCAGAGCTAGAACAAATCCCTACCCTCACACAAATTAGGCGGATGCACTTGGCAGCTAAAAGTTGCAAATCATCAAAGATTGCTCCATTGCCATTGATGCTAACACCAAAGGATGGAGGCGCTTTAGGCGTTGAAACGCGTTGGTATATTAGACCTAACCATACAAATACACCGTATCAATGGAAACTAGATTTAACGCGTGCACGCCTAGTGCCAGAAAAAAAATTTTTCCTAACAGGAATTAGAAACAAACTTGAAATATCATTACCTACGTGAAATGAGCTAATCAATGAGCAGTGAGGTCGGCATAATAATTAGCACAGTACTTACAATGAGAGCTGATACAATCTGACTTTTGCTAAATTGAATTGGCTAAGTACCTTCCAAATCTCATCGACATAAGCTAAACGATTATAAAACAACGGGCCTACTATGCAGCGTCACCTCATCACCTCGGCAATACCATACATAAATGGCGTAAAACACCTTGGTAATCTTATAGGTAGTCAACTACCAGCTGATTTATATGCGAGATATCAGCGTGGACGCGGTAATGAAGTATTATTTCTTTGTGCGACGGATGAACATGGGACTCCGGCCGAATTAGCAGCAGCGAAAGCAGGCCAAAATATATCAGATTACTGCAAGGAAATGCACGAAGTGCAAGCTAAATTGGCAAAGGACTTTTGCCTATCTTTCGATCATTTTGGAAGATCTTCGAGTCGCGAGAACCACAAATTAACTCAGCACTTCGCAGGTCAACTAGAAGCAGCAGGGTTAATAAATGAAGTTAGAGAGACCCAAATATATTCTCATGTTGACAAGCGGTTTTTACCTGATCGCTATATCGAGGGAACCTGCCCCGAATGTGGCTTCGAGGACGCCAGAGGCGATCAATGTGATAATTGCACAAAGCAATTAGATCCGACAGATCTAATAAACCCGCGATCTTCGATTTCAGGGGCAAGCGAACTGGAGCGGCGAGAAACAAAACATTTATATCTTTGTCAGTCTAATATGAAGAAAAAATTGGAGGATTGGATTGATAGCAAGACAGACTGGCCCATTCTAACAACATCTATTGCCAAGAAATGGTTAAATGATGGAGATGGGTTACAAGACCGTGGGATTACACGAGACCTCGACTGGGGCATACCTGTTAAAAAAGGTGATGACGCCTGGCCTGGGATGGAAGAGAAGGTTTTTTACGTTTGGTTTGATGCTCCAATAGAATACATTGCTTGTGCCCAAGAATGGGTAAATTCAGGAAAAGGCAAGCACTGGGAGAGCTGGTGGCTAACCGATAAAGGAGCAGATAATGTGACTTATACCCAATTCATGGGTAAGGATAATGTTCCGTTTCACACCCTTTCGTTCCCTGCTACAATCTTAGGTTCCGGGGAACCTTGGAAGTTAGTAGATTATATAAAGTCCTTCAATTATTTAAATTATGACGGTGGTCAATTTTCTACGTCGAGAGGTCGAGGCGTGTTCATGGATGATGCTCTTGACATTCTTCCGGCAGATTATTGGCGGTGGTGGCTTTTAAGTCATGCACCTGAAAGTTCTGACACTGAATTTACTTGGGATAATTTTCAGGGCAGCATTAACAAAGATCTAGCAGACGTGTTTGGAAACTTTGTAAGCCGAGTTACTAAATTTTGTAGATCCAGATTTGGCGAAGAAATACCTTCAGGCGGTGACTATGGACCAGCCGAACATAGCCTTATTGAAAATTTAACAGCTCAGATTCAGGCCTATGAAAAATATATGGAGACCATCGAAATCCGCAAGGCGGCATCTGAGCTGCGCTCTATTTGGGCCTTGGGAAATGAATACCTTCAATTAGCAGCACCATGGTCGGTGTATAAAGAAGATGAAAACAAAGCAGCTGCGCAAATTCGATTAGCACTCAACTTAATTCGAATTTATGCTATTTTATCAAAACCATTTATCCCAAATGCAGCAGAAAAGCTTATGACTGCGATGCAATGTGATGACTGGGGCTGGCCAGAAAATTTAGAAGAAGCATTAAACAAATTGGCAGCTGGTTCTAAATTCATTGTACCAGAGGTATTATTCCAAAAAATAAGTGATGAAGAATGTGAAAATTGGCAGTCCCAATTTTCAGGAAGTCGCTCAAAGGGAGATTAAATTATCATACTTTCTGCAGGCTATTGGATAAGCTCCATTATTCGGATCTTTTATCTTAAGATCTTTTTAATAACATTCTTTGCCGCAGAAATAACACGCGCGGAAGCGTTCGAGCATTCCACCCTGTCAGGCGTAATTTCTCATATCAGAGATGGCGACACAATTGAGGTTGGCGATATTCCTATTCGTATTGCGGCTCTAGATTGCCCCGAGAATGATACAGAAGAGGGCAAGGCTGCCTCCAGGTTCGCATTACAATTTAAGAATTCAAAAGTTATCTGTGATTTAACAGGAGCAATGAGCTACAAAAGATTAGTAGGGTATTGTCGTATAGAGGAAGTTGATTTTGCAACGACTATGACTAAGAATACTAAGTGCAAATTTTGGCCAAAATATGACGTTTGGGATAGGTACACTGAATAAAATTCTCTTAAAAGCAATGTGTTTTATATTAAGTTCGACAAAAAATTTAAGTAATTTTCATCAGTATAAAAATAATAAAGGCATCATCGACAAAACGACCTTAGTAGAAAATACGAAGTCAATAATTACAAATAATCGTTAGTAGAATTTCCAGATTATTTAGCTTAGACGTCCATAAAATGTCTTACGTGCACTTTCTGATAATGCAATTCCCGGCTCGGAATTATAAGCCAAAACTACCAGTATTCTTTTTGTGTCACCGATAGTCGGTGTAACCCTATGAATTGAGTTTCGCCCTCTAAACAAGACTAACGTTCCAGGTTTCATAGTCAAAATTCTAGGAGCAATCGACCCAGCGAGTAATTTATCCACACCCTCAAAATTCATCTCATTTTTATCCGCATTTCGAAAGTCTTTCAAATATTGAAATTCACCTCCACCAATGGGACTCTGTAATAAAAGAGTTATTGCAAACTCTGAATTATCAAAATGCCAATTCAGTTCCTGGCCTTCGCCGGCATAGTGGACATTTATTGAGGACAATGGATCGTCGTACGGAAATAAAGATGTTTCACCTACTACTGCCGCAATGAAGCTTTTGAATGTATTTGAGCTGTAGAGTGTTTTAAGCTTTGAAGTCAATTTTATTTGGTCAGTACAAATACAACCTTTTGATGAGACCAGTTGTTTATTAATGACGTGATCTAAACCAAACCCATCATCAATTTTTGTTAAGTAAACATTGTGTGTGGAATTAGTGAAGTAAGCCTGTGAGGCAGCATCTTCGGCTTCCACAACAAGCTCTTTCAAGGTATTGGCGTTCAAAAAGTTCGATAGGGTCAAAACACCATTTTGGTCTAAATCTATTTTACATTTTTGGACGAAATCAGTATCTAATAAGTTATAGACTTTTTGATTAATGATCTCACTTAATTCCATTATATTTTCCATATTGTTTTATTCCATGTAAAAACAAAACGATCCCTGAATGCAAATATAGGATTACAAATTTCTTGTAACCAACATTCTAATATTAATAATTTATAAGTGCACGCAAATTCTAAAAACTGATAAGCGGAAAATGTCGCATAGATAAAATATCTTTTATCTTGACAAATTTACTCAGAATTATTTATTTGAACTTCTAACTTGCATGGATAAATTACATGAAAAAAATTTCTTATATCACATTTTTCTTAGTCTCAATATTGTTTGGTTCATATTTATCGGCGTCTGAAGTGAATGTTTATTCATATCGGCAGCCCTTCTTGATTGAACCTTTGACAAATGCTTTTACCGATAAAACAGGTGTAAAAGTTAACATAGTTTACCTAAGAAAAGGCATGATAGAGAGAATGAAAGCAGAGGGAAAGCGAAGCCCTGCTGATATTGTGCTAACCGTTGATATTTCTAGATTATCAGCATTAGTTGATGCTGGACTTACACAACAAGTGACTAGCGACGTGCTGTCTACAAATGTTCCGAATAAATACAGAGACCCAGCCGGCCACTGGTTTGGACTAACAACTCGCGCTAGAATTATCTATGCTAGTAATGATCGTGTGAAAAATGGAGATATCCTTAAATATGAGGAATTAGCAGATCCAAAGTGGAAGGGTAAAATTTGTATCCGTTCAGGTCTAAATGCATATAATTTGGCACTAACCTCGGCGATAATTCATCATCATGGAGAAGAATATGCGTTAGACTGGCTTAGAGGGTTAAAGCAAAACCTTGCCCGAAAACCGCAGGGAAATGACAGAGCACAGGTTAAAGCGATATGGGCGGGAGAATGTGATCTTTCCATTGGAAATACTTACTACATGGGGAAAATGCTTAAGGACCCAGAGCAAACTGATTGGGCAAATAGCGTCAGTATAGTATTCCCAACGTTTGAAGATGGTGGAACTCATGTAAATGTTTCTGGCATAGGAATGGCAAAATTTTCTCCAAATAAGGAAAATGCACTAAGACTTATGGAATTTCTCAGCTCTGGCGAAGCACAACAAATTTATGCAACCGCTAACTTTGAGTATCCAATAGCCCCAGGAACCCAAGTAGATGATTTGGTTAAAAGCTGGGGAGACTTTGACGCAGATAAGGTTAACTTAATGACACTGGCAAAGTTAAGAAAAAAAGCTTTAGAGCTTACGGAAATCGTTGACTTTGACGGCTAACAAAGAGAACGGCTAAAAGCCAAAACAAAAGGCTAGATCATCAATAAAACACCCAGCAAAAAGGCTAATTCGGTCAAAAAGGCCGTTGCACCTAGAATATCGCCGGTAATACCCCCGAGATAATGTTTCGCCTTAAACCCGCACCACAAAGATACCAGCAGGCTGAGGATAAAACCCGATGCCAGTTGCAGTGGCGAAAAAATTAACAAACAGGGCAGAAACCAAATTAGCAAGCAAATTACTTGGCGAATATTATTTCCTAGAAAAGTCACTGCCGCTCGACCTGCAAATTCTGAAATCGGGAAAATACGGCGATTTATCATAATGAAGCCTTTTCCAACTGCCAAGCTTGCACCCATGATTAAAAAAATCCAAAAATCATTTTCTACTAAACTTGAGATTAAAAGTATTCGAACAATAATCGCTAGAGATAAAGCGGAAACGCCGTACGTACCTAGCCTACTGTCATGAATAATATCACTGATTTTCTCTTCATCACCACCTGCGCCAAACCCGTCTGCCATATCTGCCAAACCGTCTTCGTGATAAGCACCACTAAGATAGATGCAAAACGCAGTTGCTAGGGTGCAACTTAATAGGACAGGTAAACCCACGATGATCAAGATTTGACCTAGACCGCCTGATAATAGACCTACTAACCACCCGGCAAGGGGAAAAGCCCAGCTGGCACGTTTTAAATCTGGTGGGTCATCAGAAAAATATGCCCAATTTATTTTAACGCGTGTGAACTGCATTACAACCGCTATGAAATCAACTATAAGGCTTTGGCGATACATGCGTTTCATAATAAGGCTTTCAAATTCATCACGTTAAACTACTTCTACATTACTGGATAATACTTCTATTCAAATAGTTAATAACCATTCCATCATTTAAAAAAATTAGCTCACTTAGAGATAGGTTATCGAATTGAAAACTTAATGCTGACTTACCAACAAGTTTAGAAATTGCAGCACGAATTGTACCTGCGTGTGCAACAATTATACTGGGATCTTGAAAGTCCGTTTTCTCGAGAATTTCGTCAATAACAACGTTTACACGCAAGCTCATTTCATTAAAACTTTCCCCTTCGACTGGCCGATAATCAGCTAATTCTTCAAGTGAAAGTGATCCAATGTTTGGTATTTTTTCAAAAGGAACACCCTCCCAACTTCCAAAATCTTGCTCCTTTAAAGCATCAAGCTTCAATGGCCGCACCCTTGGAAATAAATGGCTAGCAGTTTTCACACATCTAGCTGCACTACTTACAAACAAGTTAAATTCATTTGGTAATAGCTCTCTAATATTTTCTATTTCTGCACTAGTTGGGGTCCTGCATTCTATATCCCTGGAACCATAGAATAAGCCGTCAGAGACTACTGGCGCATGCCGTATAAAAATCAATTTTTTACCTAAATTTATTTGCAACTTACTTTTCTATTAAACTTCCAAATTAATTATGGTTATCATCACTCCATGACTATTTCATTTTTTATAGGTGGCGCAAGATCTGGTAAATCCAAATTGGCAGAAATGCATACTTTAAAGTTTGGGAAACAAGCAACTTATATTGCAACTTGCGAAGTATTTGATGAAGAAATGGCTCAAAGGGTTGAAAAACATCAGGAACGGCGCGGGAAAAATTGGTCAACACTTTTGACACCGTTGAACTTAGCTAGAGAAATTAAAAATATTGAACAATCTAATCCGATTTTAATAGATTGCTTAACCCTATGGCTTTCCAATCATCTTTTGAAAAAAAGTGACTTAGAAAAAAAAGTTGATGAACTGACTCATGTCTTGAGAAATTCACAGTCGAACATTGTTTTAGTCAGCAATGAGGTTGGAACAGGAATTGTTCCAGATAATGCTTTAGCAAGAGAGTTTAGAGACAGTGCCGGCTTAATGAATCAAAAAATAGCAGCAGTCTCAGACCAAGTGTATTGGGTAGTAGCCGGGATTCCAACCCGTATCAAATAACTTAAAATTAGAAAAATAAATTAAGACCTAGTGCAGAGTTTGACCATGAAGTGGATAGTCGGATAGGCGACATTTTGATGTAATATCTCTAAGCGCTAATCCAAAATCTTCTGCCAAAGCTGCCAAAATGTGAGCTTTTTCAGGTTGAACGATGGTCATTGCTATCATGAGCGCATCCTCACGAGCTCCTTCAGATGCGTAACCTATAAAATTTGCAAAACAAGATTCATCTGCACCAAAACATTTGCATTCCAAACCATGTCTCATCAGTGGACGACGCCCATTCTCAACACATAACTTACATAGAGCCTCAAAGCTGTCTGTTATTTCTTTTCCTCTGGTCTGACCAAAAACTATTTCAAAATCTCTCGCAATCGCATCTTGTGCCTCAAGACTTTGGCACCACAAACGCAAATACGTTATCGCAGTAGATTCTATTGGATCAAGCTCCGATAAGAACCCAACCGGAGCCCCACCACGAGATATTTGAGAAGGTCTCATTTTGTCAGAATCAGTTTAACAGCTTTTGTTATTCTCAGTGTATACTGCTTACCAGCTAAAGTTATGGTAGCAACTTTTCCACCCTTGGTAAGCTCTAATGCATCATGAGTTGGTATTTCTTCTCTCTCAACATCAATATTTTTAATTTCATCTACCATTTCTAAAGCCATGACATTCCCCAATCACTGTCTTCAACTCGGTCAATTAGCCACTCCAATTGCCATATATCTGATCCTCCTAAGCTACTGAAAACATTCAAAACCTCTTGAATATCAGTGGCCGGCTCTTCTTCACTGCTTTCGTGAAAATCCATATCAATTATGCCCCTTTTAACGATGGAGAGTAGCTTGCACAGATTCGAGCTGGCTGAAGTAATAGTTGATAGATTTAATCAGGAATGTCAATCCTGATTATTTTTATCAGGTTTATTGACAATGGGAGTAATTAAGTTGATAAAAACAGTCGGTTTTACAGTTTTCGTCAATATAGGAGAAATAGATGATTATGAAAAAGCTCAAAGTCACTACAGCAATCGTTGCTGTAGCATTATCCGGCACGATGGCACTATCTGACGGATATGGACCCTTCCCGGTAACTCTCAAAGGTTACTCTGGAGATAAAACAAATACTGTTTCTTACTCAGGTCAAATTGCAAGGCATGTATTAGAACAAAGCCTTAAAAAATTAGCTGGCAAAGGTAACGGCGGTGGAAACGCTGCTGATTTGGAAGCGCAGATGCTTTCATATTTCAATGGTTCAGACGACGACCTTCCAATCATTGCACCTAAATCAAAAGATGGATTCAAAATTAAGCAAACATCTTTGCACCAAATCTCAAAAGGCAAAAATATCTCTGGTAAATTTTATGATGGCACTATGTCAGCATGGCCAGGCAACATGTCTGGTAAAGATGTAGCATATAATATGATAGCCATGGCAGCCAAATCTAATAAAGGGTTTGATGCAGATACCGGATATGACTGGGCCCAATTGATCTCAAAATATACCATGGGAGCAATGGCCTATAATCAGGCTGTAGATAATTACCTTGATGAAAAACTCAGTGCAGAGAAAAAACCTAATAACAAGCCCTACAAAGATGGAGCTCATTACACTGGAAAAGAACATTCGTGGGATGAGGCATTTGGATATTGGGGTGCAGCGGCTCACCAGCATGGTTTTAATCCAAATAAAGTCTATGAAATCGCAAAAATGAAAAATCAGGGTGCCGCCGATAAAAACGGAGACGGAATGGTTGACCTTAAATCGGAATATGTATTTGGACCGTGCTACTATGCGGCCGCATTTGATCGATCAGGCACAAAATCTACAAACTACACCAATACACTGTTTGATGCTTTCTTGGACGGTCGTAAACTGATCACTGCTGCCGCTGGAGATGCATTATCAGATAGTGAGCGTTCTCAGCTAAAAGCTTATGCTGCGACAATTGAGGAAAATTGGGAAAAAGTACTTGCGGAAGCGGTATTTAAATATGCTGGCTCAGTGTATAAAGACATTAATAAGATGAAAGATCTAAGTGGAGATGATTTGAATAAAGCCTATCGGGCTTATGCAAAACATTGGGGAGAGCTAAAAGGTTTTGCCATGGCTATGCAGTCTGGTAAAAGTAACCTTGGAGCAACTGCCACAAAAATGAACGAACTAATGGGTTTCGGACCTGTTACGCTAAATAATTCTTACGTAACTGGCATGGATTCCAACGGTAATTTCGTAATGGATCGCAAGAGATCGTGGTCTGATTATCAGCTTCATATGCTTAAAATACAGCAAATGATGGTTGATCAGTTTAGCGTTAAAGCCCGCGTAAATGATGGGCTTAACGATTTGCAAGCGCTAACAGATAAATTAGATTCTGCAAGCAGTGCAGAAACTGATTAATATCTAAATATTGAACTAGTAAGGGCATTAATATGCCCTTACTTCAGCCAAGTGGTAGCCATCAATGGATGATATTAACCTTATCGAATTTTTTCTTTCGGACTTTATTAATCCAAAAAAAAGAGTCTTCACGGGTTATTTAGTATTATCCGTAGTGCTGGCCTCTCTTTGGCTTTTATTCGTTAGACGACAAAGTTTGAAAAGTACTTTTAAAAAGATTTTTGATCGAAAGATACTGTGGTCAGGATCTGCAAAAGCTGATTACAAACTCTTCTTAGTAAACAGAGTATTTACATTCTTCATATCACCCTTACTGATTTCACAAGTTGCAATTTCTACCGCAATCTATATGTTTTTGCATAGCGTAGATGCTTTCAATCAAAATTTTTTCGTTAGTACTCCTACCAGTATTATAATTGCATTGTTTACAATTACTCTATTTGTAGTTGACGATTTTACAAAGTACGTCGTCCACAGATGGATGCACAAAATACCATTATTATGGGCTATACATAAAGTGCACCACTCAGCAAAAACTATGACTCCAATTACAGTTTATCGAGTTCATCCTTTGGAAGGAGTATTATTTTCGTTAAGAAGTGTTTTTGCTCAAGGCTTAGTAATTCCAAGCTTTTTATTTTTTTTCGGCAATGCTGTCGATCTTTACACAATCGTGGGAGTGAACATACTGGTATTTTTTTTCCACGCAACCGGATCAAATTTACGACACAGTCATATAGATATAGCCTATTGGAAATGGCTTGAGCATATTTTGATTTCACCATCACAGCATCAAGTACACCACTCCATTGCAGAAGAGCATTATGATAAAAATTTTGGGGCTGCATTGGCAATATGGGATTGGGTTTTTGGATCATTACACTTATCAGAAAATAAAGGTAAAGTATTTTTTGGATTAGATACCTATGAAAGCGGGAAAGAAAGCAGAATAAAGGATCTTTATCTGGAGCCAATTTACGAGATTGCAAAAATTTTAAAAACTTTCTTTATCAAACTAGTGTCTCGACTACTCAATTGGCTTTCGCTAATAAGGGATCTCTTTTTGGTTCAAATAAAGAAAAATAAATCATAACGACTTTGACAAATAAATAGAGTAATATTTAGGTTGATTAAAAAGTACAGGAAACGTTGCATTAAATAGAATTGATGCTAATTGACCTTTCAGAGAGCAATGATTTTTAATCTTTAAGGAACCTCATGAAAAAATCTGATGACTTCGGATTTGGCACCCAAATCCGCAAATCCCCTTTTTTTGACGCAACAATAGAATGGGGTGCTACTGGTTTTTCTGTATATAACCACATGTATATACCGCGAGATTTTGGAGATCCTGAACAGAATTTTTGGAACCTAGTCAATGAAGCAATACTTTGCGATGTATCTGTCGAGCGGCAGGTAGAAATTTCCGGGCCTGACGCGGCAGATTTTGTACAACTTTTGACATCAAGGGATCTGTCCAAAATGAAAGTTGGCCAGTGCAAATATATACTGATTACAAATCAAGACGGTGGACTTCTTAACGATCCAGTTCTTTTAAAATTAGCGGATAACCGTTTTTGGATTTCTTTAGCAGATAGTGATATTTTGTTATGGGCACAAGGTGTTGCAGTAAACACTGAATTTGATATTAATATTTTTGAGCCTGACGCGTCACCATTGCAACTGCAGGGACCAAAATCTCGAGATATTATGGTTAAGTTCTTTGATGAAAGCATCTTAGATCTTAAATACTATTGGCATCGAGAATATAAGTGGAACGGTATTTCCTTGGTTGTTTCTCGCACCGGCTGGTCTAGCGAACTTGGATACGAGATATTTCTCACAGATAAAACAATGGGTCGTGAACTCTGGAACCATATAATGTTAATAGGGGAACCTATGGGGCTAAAACCGGGTCACACATCATCAATCAGACGGATCGAAGGCGCTATGTTGTCGTATCATGCAGACGCAGATATTACCACAAATCCTTTCGAATTAGGTCTCGACCGGCTTGTAAATCTTAATGTATCCCATGACTTTATTGGGAAAAAGGCGCTTGCTAGAATCAAATCAGAAGGTGTGAAACAAAGCCAGGTTGGCCTGGTGCTTAAATGTGATCCTCTAGAGGGCCCTAATACTAAATTTTGGACTATTAAAAATGGAGAGCAAAAAGTAGGAAAAGTGACATCAGCCATTTACTCGCCAAGGCTCAAAAAAAATATAGCACTTGCAATGGTTTCTTCAAAAGTCATTGAGAAGGAAGTAACATTGCAGGTTGAAACATCAAATGGATCATTCCCTGCAAACGTCGTTGACTTACCGTTCTATGACCCAAATAAGAGCATTTCCAAGAGTTAACATGCCTCGTTTATTCATCAATAACACTAAGAACTGACGAGTTATACTCTTACTTTGCAAGATTCAATCGCCTCATCTAAACTTTCAGCGAGCAGTGTTGATAGATTGTTTATCTCCATGTCGTTAATAATGTAAGGAGGTGCTAAAAGTACATGGTCTCCTTTTTTTCCGTCGACGGTTCCAGACATAGGGTAGCACAATAACCCTTTATCCTTCGCGACAGACTTAATTTTTCTTGCGATACCATAGGATGATGGAAAAGGCTCTTTTGACTCTCTATCTTGAACAATTTCTAAACCATAGAATAATCCTCTACCACGAATATCCCCAACATGGACATGTTGGGCAAACTTAGTGTGCAGAGTATCCTTGAGATGATCGCCAGTATTATTAACATTTGTTAAGATGTTATCATTTAACAAAACATCTATAACCGCGTCGGCTGCTGCAGCTGCCATAGGATGTCCCAGATAAGTATGCCCATGCTGAAAAAAACCAGAGCCACTTTTTATTGCTTCATATATTTTATCAGTACAAATAGTTGCTCCTATTGGTTGATATCCTGCACCAAGACCTTTTGCGATACAAACAATATCAGGTGCAATACCTTCTTGCTCATAGGCAAAAAGAGTTCCAGTGCGCCCCATACCGCACATAACTTCGTCTAGAATTAGAAGAACCCCATTACGATTACAAATTTCTCTGATAGTTTTAAAATAGCCATCTACGGCAGGGACTGCTCCAAGTGTTGCTCCCACAACTGGTTCAGCAACAAATGCCATTACATTCTGCGAACCAAGTTTCTCAATAGTTGTTTCTAATTCATTAGCTACCCGTTGACCAAATTCAAATTCGGTCTCGTTGTCATACTTCTCTCGGTAAGCATAACAAGGTGCTATATGATGAGTATCGATCAATATAGGCTCAAACTTTGAGCGTCTCCATTCATTTCCACCCACCGCTAATGCTCCAAGCGTATTTCCGTGATAGCTTTGTCGCCGTGCAATTACTTCTTTTTTACTTGGCTGGCCGATCTCAATAAAATATTGTCTGGCTAACTTTAAAGCTGCTTCAATCGCCTCTGAGCCACCTGAAACCAAATAGACTTGGCTCAAATCACCTGCAGCGTTATTAATAAGTTTAGTCGCCAATCTCTCTGCAGGTTCAGAGGTAAAAAAGGAAGTATGTGCATACGCTAAAACATCTAGCTGTTTATGAAGCGCGCTGATAATTTTCGGGTGCGAGTGACCTAAGCAAGAGACGGCAGCACCACCGGAAGCATCCAAATATTTCTTTCCAGCTTGATCAAAAATAAAGCACCCTTCGCCTCCTGAGGCTGTTGGCAATTCATCGTGTGTGTGTCTGGGAAAGATATGACTAACCAAAATTCGTTCCTAAAATTGCTTTGCTTTATCCTTCTTTTAATAAATCTTTTGAGTGAATAAAATAAAATCACTCAAATAAAAATTTTAGCGAAATATTATTCTGGCCACGGTAAGGAATATGTTTTTACATTCGTAAAAAAACGCATTGCTTCAATTACACCTTCTTTCACTGCATTCCCGCTGTCTTTTATTCCACCAAAAGGTGACATTTCTATTCTATAACCAGGCTGTTCCCAAATATTACACGTACCCACATCCAAGTTATTAATATATGTAATTGCTCTGTTTAAATCATTCGTACACACTCCAGAGGATAACCCAAATTGTGTGCTGTTTGATATTTTTATTACATCTTCATCTGTATCGGGAACTCTTACTATGGGTATTATTGGACCAAATGTTTCTTCCATAACCAATTCACTATCATGCGGAACCTTATCTACAACTATTGGGGGTAAAAGAGCGCCACTCCTACCTGGATGATATAATATCTCTGCTCCTTCTTTTTCAGCCTGCAATACCCTATTTTCGAATAACTCAGCAGCTTCATCGTGTATAACGCAACCTAGCTCAGTTTCAGGATCTTGAGGATCTCCATATTTAATTTTCTTAGCTTTTTCGAGGACGATCGGAACAAATGCATCAGCTATACTTTCTTGAACTAAAATGCGTTTTATTGCAGTACATCTCTGGCCAGAGTTCCCAGTAGCGCCCGCTACAGCTATGGTAGCTGCCTTTTCCAAATCACTTCCTGAAAGATCATTACAAACAATCAACGGATCATTACCACCAAGCTCAAGGGCTTGCCGCTTGTATCCTGCTTTTGATGCTATCAACTTACCAACTGGCACACCGCCAGTGAAAGTAATTATATCAATATTTTCATTAAGCATCATTTCTTCGCCAATATCTCCCGGAAGGCCGGTAACAATCTGAAACATCTCTGGCGGCAACCCCGCCTCATATAGTATATCAGCCAATGTTATGGCCGTAAGAGGTGTTAGTTCGGTTGGCTTACATACCATGCAGTTATTTGTCGCAATAGATGGAGCTATTTTGTGACTGACCATGTTTAGCGGATGGTTAAAGGGCGTTATTGCACTAATCGAGCGAACAGGTTCTCGCTTAGTAAAAATTTTCCGCTCTTTGCCATTATGCGTCAAATCACATGAAAAGATTTGCCCATCATCATTCATCGCTTGAGCCGCGGCGAATTGATAAACATCTTGTGCACGTTTCGTCTCATAAATTGCGTGCTGATGGCAAATGCCTAATTCTAAAGTTAGCCAGTTGGCCAAATAATCCTGCTTTTCTGCTATTATTTCACCAGTTCTTTGAAGAATTTTACTTCGCTCATATCTACTAAGTGAAGGTTTGTAATCTGCCGCTATTTTAAACGCTTTTGCCGCATGCTCTGCAGTACCAGCAGGTACCGTACCAACAACTTCGTTTGTATAAGGGTATTTGACTTCAATAACTTTCTCCGTAACGACTTTTTCTCCACCGATACGCATTCCCTCATGACGTATATCGTTTTTTAACATTTACTATATTCCTCTATGACGCTGCTGCTTGTGTTGCGTAGAAAAACGCATCGAAATTTCTTAATTCCGGGGCATTTGGAAGATCCATAACCTTATTTACAATAAATGGGACATCCTGCTCTGTTAAACCTCCATGAGATCGAAGTGGTTCTTTTAATGCTGCAAGATCATGTCGGTCTTCACTTGTACCTATGGTAAGGTTTTCAGTTGAAATCATAACTATGTCGCCAATCCGATCACCTGGCAAATCGTAAGTTTCAATTGCTTCATCTTTATCAATAACCTTGAGAATTTCTGGGCAAGCAGCTATTTTATTTATTACGCCATTAACATCACAATTATCTGGTAAATATGCGGTTGCGAAAGAGCCCAATGCGCCGTGATGTACCACGTAGGGATCAGTTATTGGCAAAATGACTCTCGCTTTTCCTAGACCCAGCCACTCATCCATTTTATCTTGCATGTAGATAACAGCTGGCTCTTTATTGTCATCATGTTTAGGCTTCATTCCGTGATCTGCTGTAACTACAATTGCAACATCAAATTTTTGCAGTTCACCTAAATAACGATCAAACATTGCGTAAAAGTCTTTTGCTCCCTGCTCTTGCGGAGAAAATTTATGCTGCACATAATCCGTTGTAGAAAGGTACATAATATCGGGCTTCATTTCGGTCAGTAACTTTATGCCAGCGGCAAAGACAAACTCAGATAACTCTGCAGAATAAACCTCTGGGACAGGCATACCGAGCCATTCGCTTGCATTTTCCACACCATTATTTGCGACAGATGTTTCATCCGCCCGCTCAGCTGAAAAGGCTATTGCCCGCCCCTCATCAAATTTGAGACCAGCACTTAACAAGGCGCGTAGCTTGTCTTTCGCCGTAACCATCGCCACACGCGCGCCTGCCTCATAAAATCTAGAGAAAACAGTCGGAGCTCGTAGGAAGCGCACATCATTCATCATCACCTCTTCCCCGGTATCGGGATCAAAGAGATAATTACCACAAATCCCATGTACAGCAGGAGGGCGACCGGTAGCAATCGACAAATTGTTAGGGTTCGTAAAGCTTGGAATAACAGAATGCGCAATTCGATCAGTGCCAGTTTCACGCATCATCTTTAAATTTGGCATTAATCCTTCAGCTATCGCCACATCTAAATATTCAGGTTCACAGCCGTCCAGGCAGATTGCAATAGCACATCTTTTTGGCATCGGATAAGTTCTTTCATTAGCGATTACATGGGGTACTAGTGTCATTAAATTTCCCTTTTAATATAAGATTAAGCCTGAAGTCGCTTTCTTTCGTCCAAAGCCTTCATAGGAGGCGAGGCATCGGATACTCCCATCTCTTGAAGGCTTTGTTTTGCTGCCTTAACAACTTTAAGCATAATTTGATCGTCCATTTGTCCAATACAACCAATTCTGAAACTGTCGACAACAGTTAATTTTCCAGGATAGATGATAAAGCCCTTTGATTTCATCAAATCATAAAACTGCGTAAAATCAAAACGCGGGTCTGCAGGACAAAAAAATGTGACAATTATTGGCGACAACCAGCGCTCACCCAAAAGAGCCTCAAATCCAATGGACCTCATCCCAGATACCAAAGTATTCTTATTTTTATTATATCTAGCACCGCGTCCGATTACCCCACCTTCTTTGCGATGCGCCTCAAGCGCTACTAAAAATGCAGCCAGAACATGTGTTGGTGGAGTATAACGCCACTGGCCAGTTTTATTCATGTGAGACCACTGGTCATGAAGATCTAAGCAAAGCGAATGACTATTTCCTTTCGCCGCTTCCAAAGCCGACTTTCGAGCTAGAATAAACCCAAAACCGGGTACACCCTCGATACATTTGTTTGCAGAAGAAACTACGGCCTCATATTTTATTTTATTGGGTTCAATTGGTATAGCCCCAAATGCCGACATACTATCGACGAGTAACTTTCGACCTGCTTTATACGTTGCATCGGATATTTCTTCTATTGGATTTAGGATACCCGAACTTGTTTCACAATGGACTGCAACAACATGGGTAATATCTTCATCAGCTTTAAGGATTTTAGAAACTTCCTCTCCGCGAGGCGGCAGATAGTCGCCTTTATCCAAAACAATATGTTCACGTTTGAGATAAGTTAAAGTTTTTGCTGCCCGCTGGCCATATGCACCATTCGATAAAACTAAAACCTTACCATCCTTTGGCACAAACGAACCTAACATTGCTTCAACAGAAAAAGATCCGCTTCCTTGCATTGGAACACAATCAAAATTTTCGTGACCGCTCCCTAGCATTTCTATGAGCTTATCTCTCATTTGTTGGGTCATTCGTCGAAAATCACCATCCCAACTACCCCAGTCTTTTAGCATAGCTGCCTTAGCATCATAAGAAGTTGTCAGTGGCCCGGGGGTTAGCAAAAAAGGTTCCCCTAATCGGGGCGCTTCGATACTCGGCACTTTCAAAGACATAAAAATCTCCATTTTTTTCTATACTGACTATTACTTTTAAGGCATATATATGTAAAATTGATAATAATTATATTTATATAGGTAAAACTTATGACAGAAGTATGGATAAAACTTGAGATATAGCCAATTACGAGCATTTCATTTCGTCGCGATTTACAGCAGTTTTTCAATTGCAGCTGAAAAATTAAAAATCAGTCAACCAGCTGTATCTGAGCAAGTAAAAAAATTAGAGCAGAACTATGATACTCTTTTACTGCGTCGGCATAATAAAAAAATTTCACTCACCGATACCGGGGAAAAACTTGTTATTTTAACAAAACAGCTATTCGAAGTAGAGCAACAAATTGAAGATTATATTTCAGAAACCGGACAAGATCTAAAAGGTAGTATTAGGATAATTGCTGACTCTGCATCACATGTCCTCAACATCTTAGCAGCTTTTCGAAAAAAATATCCAAACGTAAAGGTTATCCTAAGGTCTGGGAATTCTGAAGAGGTTGAGAAGGCTCTTAGATCGTTTAACGCAGAAATTGGAATAATGCCAAACTTAAGCAATAAATTTGATATTGGCATGAAGTTTATCGGAAGTAGTAACATTATAGCATTCGGCCAGCCCGATTATCTAAAACCTCATAAGCCAATACTCAAAATGATAGATGTTAAACGGCTACCAATTATTTTTAGAGAAAAAGGGTCCACTACTCGACGAATTATTGAGGAAGAGGCTAAAAAGCAAGGTGTTCAGCTTCGACCTATAATAGAAGTAGAGGGTCGTGAGGCAATGCGAGAACTGGTGGCATCAGGTGCTGGAATAGGCTTTATATCTGAGGCGGAGTTCATCAATGATAGTCGGGTAGTTAAAGCTAACCTATACGGTAGCAATTTAATAATGAACGAGACTGTTGCTTTTCTTAAGCAGCGTGGCAACGTTCGTGTAATAAAGAATTTTTTATCACTGATAAATAGTCATATTTCAATGAATGCTTCGTAAAGTCTCAGACATTTTTCTGACTAAGCTTGGCATCCGCTTTCGCGCCACCCCAGAGAAACCAAGAACCAGTGCTGACCTTTTGATAGGCGCTAGGCAGTATACGGATAGTGGCAAACTTTCTATTCCATCATCCAATAAAGCCTTGTATGCAAATTCATCATCTAAACCACTTTTCAAGTCAGCGATTATGTGCATTCCGGCATCACTACTCTTAAAACTTAAGATATCAGAACAATCTTGGTTTAAACACTCAATAAGAGTATCCCGTCTGTCTCTGTAAAGGCGTCGCATCTTTCTGATATGCTCCGCAAAGCGCCCATCATTTATATATTGGGCAAGCGCTGCCTCTGTAATAGGTGAAGCATTTTGACCCAATAAATTCATCGCTTTTGCAAATGTTTCAATCAACCATTCAGGAACTACAACATAGCCCAACCTAACGGCCGAACATAAAGCTTTTGAGAAGGTTCCAACGTAAAATACCCGACGCTCTTCATCCAATGCGCTTAAGGCAGGCAATGGTCGTCCTCGATATCTAAATTCACTATCGTAGTCATCTTCAATTATCCAAGAATTTTTGCTACTTGCAAATTTCAACAAGGCTAGCCTGCGTGCCAAACTCATCGTTATACCTAATGGATGTTGATGGGAGGGTGTTGCAAAAATTAATTTTGGAAGTTCAAAATTATTTTTGGCGTAATCTAAATTAAGACCCTCAGAGTCAATTGGTACGGGCATAACGTTTGCACCCATTGCTTTCATCACATCTCGCCCAGCAATATGACCTGGATTTTCATACCAAACAGTATCTCCAGCTTTTAAGAGTGCAAATGAAATTAGAACAAAAGCTTGCTGAGCACCGGAGGTTATTACTATTTGTTCAGCATCTACTCTGAGACCTCTAGCATCAGCGAGATGCTGAGCTATAGATTTTCTTAGATCCTTTGACCCATTTAAGCTCCCATAGCCTAAATTATATCGGTCACTTTGAGACATCGCATTAAATATATATTTATTCCAACTTTTTATTGGGAACTTATCAAGCGCAGGCAATCCAGGTCTGAACGGCGCAGTTTCACCATATCTAATAGTAGCTCGAGATAAGTTAATAGGATCAACCCGATCAGGCAGCTTTCCTTCTACATCGGCGGGTTTGATCATAACCGCCTTTAATTTTTTATAGTTAAAAAGTTCGAGATCTTCACTTACATAGGTTCCAGATCCAGTTTTAGATTTTAAATACCCTTCTGCCAATAATTGTTCATAAACTGATTTTACTGTTATTCGAGAAATACCCAAATCCTCTGCTAACTCTCGTGAGGATGGTAACTTTTGTTTGGGCTTTAACATACCATCAAGTATTGAGCTTCTAAGGAAGTTTTCTAACTGTTTATATAAGGGAACCTTTAAATTTCTATCGATTTCTACAGTTGATAAAAGTGCTCCACTTGCTGACTTAGGCATAAATGATCTCTAATTGGGTATAAATTAGGTGAAAATTGGGTATACATATTAATCCCACTTTATTGTATGCCCTCTCGTATGGAAACCCATTTCTGAGGATTTGAGAAGTTTCTGAAGTTTTTGAGGCAAATCGGATTTGTGTTATGTTTGAAAATTTTAGCCTATTTAAACGAACTAGTGAGTTAGAAAGTAAAATAGATCAGTTTTTTGAAAAACTGGCGGAAGCTTCTGTAATTTACCGACTGGCGGTACGGGGTTACCTGCGTGAAGGGGCTTCGGAAGAATTTAAAGAGCGTTTGGACACAGTTGGAGAATTAGAAACACAAGCGGATAGTTTGCGTCGTGATATAGAGCAAAAACTATATAAAAATATTCTTATTCCAGACTCTCGAGGAGATGTACTTGGATTGATTGAAACTGCTGATGATGTTCTAACATTATTCCAAAGTTCACTTTGGGCTTTTTACATCGAAAAGCCTGTAATTCATGATCAGTTTACCAATGGGTTTAAGCGTTTAACAAATATGGTAATTAAAGCAGTTGACGAGTTAGCGCTTAGTTGTCACGCCTTTTTCAGAAATCCCCATGCTGTACCAGCTCACAATGCAAAAGTCACACTTTACGAGAAAGAAGCAGATAAAGTCAGTAGTGAGTTAAAAGTGCAAATTTTCGAGTCAAAGATTAAGTTAGTAGAAAAATTACATCTCAGAGATTTCGTAAATGGCATAGACGGAATTGCAGATCATGCTGAAGATGTGGCGGATAGGCTCTCTATTTACGCAATTAAACGATTGACGTAATTGTGATTGACCCAATTATTTTATTGTTTTTGTCCAGCGGCCTATTCTTAGGATGGGCACTTGGAGCTAACGATGCAGCCAATGTTTTTGGGACTGCAGTTGGAACACGAATGGTCAGCTGGCGTAACGCTGCAATAATCTGTTCAATTTTTGTAATACTTGGCGCTGTTATTTCTGGCGCCGGCACATCCCAGACATTAGGCAAATTGGGAGCTATTACAGCCCTACCAGGTGCTTTTATGACTGCACTCTCTGCTGGGTTTTCGGTTTTTGTAATGACCAAATCGGGTCTTCCAGTATCAACCTCTCAAGCCATTGTTGGCGCTATTATTGGTTGGAATTTTTTTTCTAACCAGGCAACTGACACATCAACATTAGCAAAAATTTTGAGCACTTGGATCATTTGCCCGCTGTTAGCTGCAGTTATAGCAATAGTGATTTTGAAGGTATCAAAGTACTTTGGAAGAGAAATGAACTTAAGTTTAATTCGCTTAGATGCTTATAAAAGAATTGCACTCATTTTTGCTGGCGCTTTAGGTGCCTATTCATTAGGCGCCAATAATATAGCAAACGTCATAGGTGTTTTCATTCCCGTACAGCCTTTAGCCGAATTAAAAATTGGATCATTCAGTTTTTCATCAACCCAACAATTATTTTTACTCGGAGGCTTAGCCATTGCATTGGGCGTATGTACGTATTCCAAAAAGGTTATGCTAACTGTAGGGAGCGATTTAGGTCAACTTTCATCGACATCTGCTCTAGTTGCTGTAATTTCACATTCTATTGTTTTATTCCTTTTCGCCTCGCAAGGGCTTGAGGCTTTGCTCTCAGGGTACGGACTTCCAACAATACCACTGGTACCAGTTTCAAGTTCACAAGCGGTCGTAGGTGCAATCTTTGGCATATCTATCTTGCAGGGTATTACCGCTGTTAAATGGAATGTTTTAGGAAAAATAATAGCAGGCTGGATAGTTACACCAATTTTTGCAGGTATAGTGTGTTTTATAGGTTTGTTTTTTTTACAAAATGTTTTCAGTCTCAGTGTAATCTAACAAAAACTTTTGTTACAGATAAATTGGGCTTAATAAATTTTCTAAAATGGGTCTATATACTACACCCATTAACGCTAGATATATCTTAATTAGATACTAGTTTTGGCACTATTTTCATCCAAAGCATAACTTTAGTAAATGAAAACTGTAGGTTGCATTTATGGTAATGATAGAAAACTACGCTTATCCTAACGGATTAAAATTATTATCAAGTTGGCAGTCAGGCGATCCAAAAGGTCGAGAGACCATGAAGGAAATTTTTGATGCTGCGCTTCAAGGCGAGTTTGACGAAAATTTTTCACTTCTGGCACCAAATGATGAAATACATTCTACGGCATCCGTTCATATGCTTGCCCTATCAGTTCTACATGACCTTTATGGGGTGCAATCAAAAGAATACTACTGCACTGATCCATATAGGTATGTTCGTGCAAATCTTACAGTTGGTAGGTTACTAGGGGTTACAAAGCTTTATATGACCTGGGCTCTTTATGCTTTCACGTGTGAGGCGGTAGGCCAAAAAATGATGTATCCAGACAAGTTTCCACCTGGGTCTGATCCAGATGAACCTCTCATAAATAAAGAAAATTGCTTTTTATTAAATACCCCTGATTTTGATAGTGGAATTCCAAAAATTGTGGATGATATTTTGAGAGTTACGGAAGAATTGACCGGTATGGATCCCTTGTTACAAATCTCTGCACCTTATAGTTTGGCAGCAGATATCTATGGTCAAGAACCGCTACTCGCCGACGTTGTAAACGACCCAGAACATGTAAACAAATTGTTAGACCATTTAGCTGATCGAGTTCTTATACCCTGGATAGAGCACCATTTGAGTGTATTTCCCAATGGTTGGGTAGAATTGTCTGATGCCTCTGGTTCTCCATTTTTTATTGGCCCTCAAAATTGCAAGACCATGTCAATTAGATCGATACAGCGCATGGATAACGGAGACTTATGGGATGATAAAGTATTTGATTGTAATTACCGAGGCGATCACGTTGCTAATGTCCCCAAAAAAACCAGAGGATCACGGCGTAAATCCAGCGGCTCTAGTAATATTTCAAAAGTAGGCCTAGAAGAATTGACTGAGATTAAATTCAGTGTTTGCCGAAAGTTTATGATGCGTCTTGAGGCTGATAAGGTCGACGTAAGTTTCTATAAAAACCAATCCCTAATGAGAAATATTCCTCTTACAACAGGCATAGGATCAGCTGAAGTTGATAGAAACAGCATTGAGGACCTTGAATTGGCGAAAACACTGCTCAGTTCTGCTGCTGCATCATATGTGGCTGCAATTCGCGAGGTTTGTGAAGGAATAGAACTTCCAAAAAATAACTTTGTAAATGAACCTTGGCCAAGCCACTTATATTTTGAAGATGTAAATGGTGAGACACAGTTTGAATTAGTTGAACTGATATTAAAGGAAGTTTACCGGCAGCCAAAATTTAAGAAAAAATTATCTTGGCACTCCTAAATCAATCTCAAGGTTTAATAAAAAATTGATCGGCTGCACGATTTTCTCCTAATGTCTCTCGGCAAACAGTGGTGAAAGTATCTATCAACTTCGTGGGTATGGCCCTATTTGTCATTGCAATGCCATACTGAGCGGATGGTACATCTTCCACTAAGGGCAGATAAACCAGCTCATTACCATTGTAAGCACGCTCAAAGAGCGGCCTCATTATAAATATTCCGTACCCCTCCCCAGCTGCAACTAAACTTCGAGCAAGTTCGTAAGATTTAGTTTCATACCGCACTTTTGGCCGAAGATTATACTTCGAAAAGAAAGATAAAAAGAATTGCTGAGTAATTGGCAGGCTGAGTGAGACCATATCCCTACCCACTAACTGCGTTAGAGAGACAGCCTGTTTTGAAGCAAGAACATCATTTTTAGATAGTAAAACATAGGGCTGCGCCTCTATCAGTGTCTCAAATTCAATCGAAGGACTGGGCGACATATTATAGGCAAGTGCCAAATCAATACTGCCCTGTGACAACATAGTATTCAACTCACCTAGATCCGCTTCATGCACTTCCACAGTAATGTCCAAATCTCGATCTTTTAATGCACTCAAAATTAATGGAATAATAAAAGCAGCGGTGGGAGTAAAACAGCCAAGTTGGATCGTCCCATTCAATGTATTACTTAAGTTTCTTATATTATCTTCAAATTCTTCTGCTCCCTCCACAAGAACTTTTGCTCTCGCTATAAATCGCTTTCCATCAGGAGTGAGAATTAATTTATTTGGCCGGGATCGAAGAAATATTTTCAAACCATAGTTCTGTTCAACTTTTTGAATTGCAGCGCTGAGCGCAGGTTGGGATATTGCAATGCGATTAGATGCAGCTTGAACGCTCCCATGTTCGGCCACTGCAAGGGTGTAAATTAAATGACGATATGGGATCAATATAGATTTTCCAGATATTAACTTCAAATTTATCTGACTTTACAAATAATTGTTACAATTGCAACCTATCTTAAGAATCAGGCGTGATCACTTGCGGGAAATGGGCTTGGTTCTCCACTGGCACTTTACACCAGTGAAATATGGGGGGGAGACAATTTGGCTGGAATAACACTTCAGGGTGTAACTAAAGCATATGGGTCACAAAGTGTTCTGAATGATATAAACTTAGACATTGCTGACGGGGAATTCCTAACCCTTGTGGGACCATCTGGATGCGGGAAATCAACTACATTACGAATAATTGCGGGTTTAGAAACACAGTCAACCGGCGACGTATTTATCGACGGCTCAATTGTAAACGAAACTAGACCTAGCAAACGTGACTTAGCAATGGTGTTTCAATCCTATGCTCTTTATCCTCACCTAACCGTCCATCAAAACCTAATCACGCCACTAAAACTGCGAGATTTAACAGCACTCGAGAGGGTCCCTTTGTTTGGACATTTAATGCCTGAACGTGGCAAGAAAATGTCGATCATTTCCTCTGAGGTGCAAAAAGTGGCTGAAATCTTAAAGATTGAACCACTTCTAGATAGAAAGCCAGGGCAACTTTCGGGGGGTCAAAGACAACGGGTTGCACTTGGCAGGGCTATGGTAAGAAACCCAGCGGCTTTTCTTATGGATGAGCCACTGTCAAATCTTGATGCAAGTTTGAGGGTCCATATGCGCGCCGAACTTTCCGAATTACACAGAGAACTTAAAGCAACATTTATTTATGTCACTCACGATCAAGCTGAAGCTCTGACAATGTCAGACAGAATAGCGGTGATGATGGATGGAGATTTGCTACAGCTTGGACCACCTGACGAGGTTTACGAAGACCCGACAGATATTAGAGTGGCGGAGTTTATAGGAAGTCCGAAAATGAATATTTTACCAGCAATTTGTGATGAAAAAGGGTCGATCAATTGTCTCGGTCAAAAAATAAAAGTAGCGCTCAAAGACAAGACAAAACAGTCGTTATCGATAGGTATCCGACCCGAACATTTAGTTTTACAATCTGGTGCTAAAAGTTCTTTTTCTGGACTATTAACTTATAAGGAGAACCTAGGATCTGATGTTTTTCTCCATCTAGATATTGGATTAGAAACCCAAAAAGTAGTCATTCGCACCGATCCACAAGATGCTAACTCTGCAAAAATTGGTGACAAAATTTCTTTTGGGGCAAGTCCAAATAAGTATCTTGTATTTGACGCGAACGGCAAGAGAATTGATGCAAGAGGAAGGGGTAACAGTTAATGCAAAATTCAAAAGTGCATTACTGGTTTATTGCACCGGCACTGTTGCTTATGTTTATTTTATTGATCTTGCCTGTGATAGTTGCAGCAACACTATCAATGACAGATTATAGTCTGGGAAATAGTTCGTTTAATTGGGTCGGAACGGACAACTACGAGAAATTATTTTCTCGGCGAAGCTATGCGAAGATGTTTAGTGCGTCTCTTACATATGTGCTTATTGTTGTGCCAATATCAGTTGCACTAGGATTGGGATCGGCGCTACTTATCTCAAGCCTCAGGATTGGCAACGAATTGTATAAAGCAATTTTCTTTCTGCCTGTCATGGCGACCCTACTTGCGATGGCGATTGTGTGGGAATTTGCGCTAAATCCAATCATGGGCGTAGTTAATGACATCCTTCGATCAGGCTGCGACAAAAGGCTCATTTATGGTTTCTTTACTGGGTCGTGGTATGGTGCCGATCCGTTGCAAAGCTGGTATGGAGCAGCATGTGCCGATAGGTTTCCGATATGGTTAGGCGACAAAAGGTATGCCTTGGGAACAATTGCATTTATCGGAATTTGGCAAGGATTTGGTTTCAACATGGTTCTGTATCTTGCTGGCCTTACATCAGTGCCACGCGAACTTTATCAAGCAGCCCATATGGATGGTGCCGATAGCGCCTGGGAGCGGTTCAAACTAGTAACTTGGCCGATGCTTGGACCAACACATGTTTTTGTAATAACCATATCCTCGATCAGGTCATTTCAAGTTTTTGACACCGTTGAAGCACTGACTGAAGGCGGGCCTTCTAAATCAACCTATGTCATGGTTTACGCCATGTTTGAAAAAGGCGTAAGGCAAAATCTTTTAGGGATAGGGTCTGCAATCACAATCGTATTTTTAGCTTTTGTTTTAATCCTGACATTAATCCAAGTCTATTTCGTTAACAGGAGGGTACATTACTAATGGAATTAAAAGCTTCCTGGTTAGGCGAATTTTTTAAGCACAGCGTTTTAATCGCTGGCGCAATTGTTGTTCTTCTACCATTTTATTTGATGCTTTCTTATTCCCTAAAATCTCCATCCGAAATTGAGACAAATACAGGAGGTTTTACAGGCGCACAGCAAATAATGACCGATAGCCGGTGCGTTAAGGCCGGAAATGCAGAAGAAGACTGTTTGATGAGACCGATTGTCTATAACTATACAGCGGCGTTTAAAGAGGCTCCGCTTGTTCGCTATATGTTAAATGGTGTCTTTGTAACTGTTTCAATTTTTATTATTCAGGTAATTGTGGCGTTGCCATGCGCCTATGCACTTTCAAAACTAAAGTTTTGGGGACGAGATGTCGTTTTTGGCCTAGTTATATTTTGCTTGTTAATCCCAGTTCACGCGATTGCACTGCCACTTTACATAATGCTGGCTAAGGTGGGCCTTACCAATAGTTATGCAGCCCTAATAATTCCATGGACAATATCAGTTTTTGGAATATTCCTTATGCGACAGTTTTTTATGACTGTTCCCGATGATTTAATTGATGCCGCCAGAATGGACGGCATGAGTGAATTTTCAATCGTTTGGCAGGTAATGTTGCCAACAGCAATTCCAGCATTGCTAGCGTTTGGTATTTTCTCAGTAGTTGCACATTGGAATGATTATTATTGGCCTAGGGTTGTGATAACTGGCAACAAAGATCTAATGACACCTCCACTTGGCCTTAGAATGTTCAAATCTGATATGGATGGTAATGAATACGGCCCCATGATGGCGGCTACCACTGTAATAGTACTCCCACTAGTAATTATTTTTCTCATGGCGCAAAGACGCTTTATAGAAGGCATAACAATGACAGGAATGAAATAGACATAAAGGATAACGAATACCGGCATGACATTGAGGTCATATGTTCGGTTAAACGCGGAGCCAAGAAAAATAGGGATCTGAATGGCTTCAAAACCAAGGAGGTAAAGATGAAAAACTTAACTAAACTTTCTGCAATTGCTCTGGCAGGTAGTGTCATGATGACATCTGCTAAGGCAGTTGAGATCGAAGTAGGATATGCTTACTCTTCTCTCTTCGATGTTACGATGGAAAGACTAATACCTGAGTTCAATAAGGCTCATCCTGATATTACAGTAAAATTCAGGGCAACTTATGAAAACTATGAAGATGGGACAAATACGATTCTGCGTGAGGCAGTAGCCGGTGATTTGCCTGACGTCACTTTCCAAGGCTTAAACAGACAAGCTATTCTAGTTGAAAAAGGAATTGCAAAGTCGTTTGAGCCATTCATTGCAAAGGAAGCAGATTTTGCAAAAGATGGCTATCACCAAGCGATGCTTGATTTAGGTACATTCAACGGTGAAGTATATGGCCTACCATATTCTGTTTCATTGCCGGTTGGTTATTACAATATGGATAATTTAAGGGCAGTTGGAATAACTGAACTACCAACCACTTGGGACGAAGTGATTGCAGCCTGCAAAACACTTATGGCAGATGGTCACAAAACACCTATGTGGTGGGGCTGGAGCGTCACAGGGAACTGGTTTTTCCAAGCTCTAATGTGGAGCCAGGGCGAACCAATTCTTAAAAATGGTAAGGTTAATTTCGATGGTGCAGCAGGTCTAGCAGCACTTGAACAAATGAAGAAGCTCTTCCGCGAGTGCGATATGCCTAACCTATCTGCTGGAGACGCAGGAGTACCGTTCAATTCTGGTGAGGTATCTATGTATTTCTGGTCAACATCAGCAGTTGGCGCGATTGAGCGCGCAAAAGGTGACTTTGAGCTAAAAACTGGTAAGTATCCTGGCATGGGGCAACCACCAATCAGCCTGCCAGCAGGCGGAAACTCTGTGATGATGGTTTCTACTGGATCTGATGAAGAAGTGGCAGCTGCATGGAAATTCGTTAAATTTGCAACGTCAGGCATTGGAGCTGCACTAGTAGCAGAAACCACGGGCTATATCCCTCCAAACAAAGCTGCAAACGATCTATTAACAGATTTCTATGCGAAAAATCCGAATAAATACACTGCAGTGGAGCAATCTGGATTGTTGGCTGATTGGATTGCTTATCCAGGTGATAACGGACTTGCAATTACACAAGTGCTTTATGACGGAATGGAAAGCATCGTCACTGGCGACTCAAACGATATGGAAGCACTCCAAGAGGAGTTAGTAGAGGAAGTAAACGATCTACTTCCTTAATTAGTGAAATATAAAAAATACCAGGGCAGCATTGCCCTGGTTTCAAAATTGTTTCGACATAGGTAAAAAATGCATACAAATAAAAGCCTTGAAGACAGAAGAGATACAGCAGTAGCAAAAGCAATAGCCTACTCTGCAACTTTTGTTGCAGACAGAGCAGAAAATGCAGAGGTTTGGGACGTAGAAGGAAAGCGTTATATTGACTTTTGCGGTGGAATTGGTTGCCAGAATACTGGCCATCGCCATCCTGGTGTAGTTAAAGCAATCAAGGATCAGCTAGACACATTAACACATACCTGTTTTCAGGTGACACCATATGAAAGCTATATCGAGCTTGCTGAGCGCCTAAACGCAGTTTATCCTGGGAATTTTAAGAAAAAATCCATGTTTTTTTCTGCAGGGGGTGAAGCTGTTGAGAATGCTATTAAAATAGCACGCTATTACACTAAACGTCCTGCCTTAATAACTTTCACTAATGGATACCACGGGCGCTCATACATGGGAATGGCACTAAGCGCTAGAATGGTCCCCTTCAAACAAGGGTTTGGCCCTTTTCCTGGGGACATATTTCGCCTGCCGTTTCCAGATGATTTTCACGGCGTAAGTTTAGATGATACTAAGCGTGCATTTGAATTATTGTTTAGAAGTGATTGTCCTCCGGACCAAATTGCAGCTATTTTTTTTGAGCCTGTACAGGGTGAAGGCGGATATAACATCGCAACGCTAGAATTTATAGAATACTTGAGAAATCTATGCGATGAGCATGGAATAATTCTTGTTGCAGACGAAATTCAATCTGGCATGGGCCGAACTGGGAAAATGTTTGCAATGGAGCATTTCGGGATTGACCCTGATCTGACTTGTGTCGGGAAAAGCATTGGAGGCGGCCTTCCAATATCGGGCATCGTAGGTAAAGCAGATATTATAGATAACATTCCTCCTGGTGGTTTAGGCGGAACTTTTGGAGGAAACCCGATGGCCTGCGCGGCTGCCCTAGCAGTTATGGACGCTTTTGAAAGTGAAAATTTACTTGAAAAAGGTCTCGAAACAGGAAAATTAATTGACCAATATCTAAATAAAATGGCGACGAGAAATTCATTTGACTGCATTGGGGACGTCAGAGCCCTCGGTTGTATGAACGCCATTGAATTGGTGAAAAATAAAGAAACACGTGAACCTGATGGAGAACTGGCTGCGAAAGTTGCTCAGATTGCGCTTAAAAATGGACTAATCCTTGTAACTGCCGGACCGACTCGGAACGTGATAAGATTACTAGTCCCGTTAACGGCGTCTAAAGAAGTAGTTACTGAGGGCTTAAAAATACTTGAGGCATCATTAGAGGAAGCTTGCGTATAACTTGGAGGCGCATGAGAAATGAAAATGAGAGCCGCCGTTCTTAGAGAGTCTGGTTTACCTCGGCCCTACTCTTCCTCGAGGCCACTTAGTATAGAAGAAGTAGATCTTGAAGCACCGCGAGAAGGTGAAGTTCTCATTCAAATAAAAGCCGTGGGCCTTTGCCACTCAGATCTAGTCGCTATTAGCGGTGAACGCGGAAAACCTATGCCGATAGTTATTGGCCATGAGGCCGCAGGTATAATTGTAGAACTGGGCAAAAACGTTAATGACTTTGAGGTTGGTAATCACGTTGTACCGTCTTACGTCGCAAGCTGCGGTAAATGCGACATGTGTAAAAGTGGAAGGCCCGCGCTTTGTGAACCAGCGACAATCTCAAATGCGCAAGCCGTACTTCGGGATGGCACAACAAGATTAAAAAAAGATGGTAAAATAATTCATCATCACTCCGGTGTTGCAGGTTTTGCAGAATACGCTGTTTTGCCCAAAGAAGCGCTTGTTAAAATAGATAGTCACATTCCATTTGAGCATGCGGCTCTTTTTGGTTGTGGTGTAGTAACGGGAGTTGGCGCGGTAATTAATACTGCCAATGCAAGAGAAGAAGATAGCGTAGCTATCGTCGGACTTGGCGGTGTAGGCCTAAGCGCCTTGCTTGCGTCAATTGCCATAGGATCAAAAAGAACGATAGCAATTGATCTGAGCGACGAAAAGTTGGCTTTAGCACGGGAATTAGGCGCTGATCATACTTTAAATCCAAAAGATGAGAACTTTCTTGAAAAAATCCGAGATCTAACGTCTGGCGGAGTAAATATTGCAGTTGAAACAGCTGGCTCGGGTCACGCGCTAAAAACTGCCTATGACATTACACGACGTGGAGGCACTACAGTGACTGCAGGGATGCCTGGCCCAAAAGTAGAAATTACACTCTCCCATTTAAGTATTGCTGCAGAGGAGCGCATCATAAAAGGCTCATATATGGGAAGTTGTATCGCCCAGCGCGACATACCTAAATATTTAGACATGTTTCAAACAGGAAATTTACCTGTAGACCGCCTGCTTTCCAGAAAAATAAAATTTGAAGATTTGAATGAGGCGATGGATCGTCTAGATGATGCAAAAACAGTTCGAGAAGTTTTGATACCATGATAGTATGGTCCCACAATGAGCTTTAAATACAATTTTTCAGCAAATACTGGTTACCTTTGGAAAGAGCTGCCCTTTCTTGAAAGGCTAGCTATGGCAAAAAAATATGATTTTGAAACTGTAGAATTTCACGACGAGCCATATAAAGAAAACATAAAAAAATTACAGTTAGTCCTTTCCGAACTTGATCTAAAAGTAAACGGAATAAACATAAGAATGGGTGAAACATTTGGTTGTGCCGCGATTAGTGAATATAGCGAAAAATATCGACATGATATAAAGGAAGCTATTAAAGTTTCGATCGAATTACAGGTTCCTGCTATTCATGTAATGTCAGGTATAACAACCGCCGATGATGCAAATAAAACGTTTATATCTTCATTGGAATACGCGTTAGAGAATTCAACACAAACAATCCTCATTGAGCCAGTATGTAATGAACAGTTGCCTGGTTATTTCCTTAGAACCATAGAGCAAGCATCGGAAATTCTAAAAATCATCAACCATCCAAGATTGAAAATCTTATTTGATTGTTATCACGTATACAAAGAGAGTGGAGATCTTATGGATGCCTTCGCCAAGAATGTTGAATGCATTGGGCATGTTCAAATTTCTGCAGCTGAAACGAGGGCGGAACCATTACCAGGCAAGTTAAATTATTCTAAAATTTTACCACAGATGCAAAAACTGGGATATAGGGGAGCATTTGGTTGCGAATATAGACCATTAGCTAATACAGAGGATGGTCTAGCGTGGAGAGACAATTTTCGAAGAGATGCGACATGAGAGAGAAAAAGCATATTAAAGAGGCGATTGATACCGAGGGTGATATAAATCTCTCTCCTAGACGGTTGGACTGGTCTCGAGATTATATCGATGAAAATTCTCAAAAATTGTTATTAGAAGACTCAAAATACTTTTTACATCAGTCACTCTCAACGCCTTGTTTAAATGTTTTAGGAGCGAGTGACGGTATATATCTTGAGGATCTGCAAGGTCGGAAAATCATGGATTTTCACGGAAATAGTGTCCACCAGGTCGGCCATGGGAATAAGCGAGTTATTGAGGCAATTAAAGAACAATTAGATATTCTACCATTTTGTCCACGACGTTATACTAATAAAGTTGCAATTGAACTCGCAGAGCGCCTTACCTCTTTAGCTCCGGGAAATTTGAACAAAATTCTTTTTGCACCGGGTGGAACAAATGCAATTGGCATGGCTTTAAAACTGGCTAGATATGCAACAGGTAGGCATAAAACAATATCTATGTGGGACAGTTTTCACGGAGCTTCTTTAGATGCTATCTCAATAGGTGGAGAAAAATTATTTCGAAAAGATGTGGGACCGCTTATGCCGGGTACAGAACATATTCCTCCACCTACAAGAGGAAAATGTCATTTTAATTGCGCAGACGAGAACCATGACGGATGTATCAACTATTTAGAGTATGTTATCGAAATGGAGGGAGATATTGGAGCCGTGGTTGCGGAACCTATGAGGTGGACTACGGTGGAGTTACCACCCCCAAACTATTGGAAAAGAGTTAGGGATATTTGTACAAAGAATGATGTTCTATTAATTTTTGATGAAATACCATCCGCCCTAGGTAGAACAGGTAAAATGTTTGTATGTGAGCACTTCGACGTTGAACCCGATATGTTAGTGATTGGTAAAGGCTTAGGTGGAGGGGTTTTCCCGATGGCTGCATTACTTACCAATGAAAACCTAGATATCGTTGAAGATAAAGCTCTGGGACATTACACGCATGAAAAAAGTTCCGTTGGTTGTGCAGCCGCATTAGCTACAATTGATTGTTTAATAGAAGACGGTTTACTCAATAATGCTGTTACTTTAGGTAACTCAGGACTTGAACAATTAGAAGCTCTTAAACTTAAGCATCCAATAATTCATGATGTTAGAGGTCTAGGTTTATTCTATGGAATAGACTTAAAATTGAATAATCAACCTGCTTCAGATCAAGCAGATGCTATTCTCTATCATTCATTGTCAAATGGGTTGAGCTATAAAGTTGGAGGTGGATCAATATTAACACTTTGTCCTCCGCTTACAATTAACAACGATGAGTTAACACAAGCTTTCAGTATCATTGAAAATGGAATTAATAGCTTAGGCTAGGTTAATTGGTGAGAGTCAAAGGCTGGATAAAGAATACCCAGCCTTTACTTAAATTTATCTAGCAGGAAGAGGCATCCAACTAGGCACTGACACATCCGCATGCGCAAACTGAGGCATTTTTGCAGATAAGTCCTCCATGTTCTTTATATCATTCTCATTTAAGAAAGCTTGTGTAATAAGTGTTGGGGGCACTACAACATTACTACCTGGATTTTCTCCAGCAAGCATCATCGCAAGTGATCTGACCGATACCTCTCCAACAACTGCAGGATTTGTTGCAACCGTGGCAGCCCATGCAGAATTTGGCTCCCTCATCGCCGAAATATCAGCAGTCGACACGTCCGCAGAGTATATATCGATTTGGTCAGTTAAACCTGCTTCATCAACTGCAATTTTGACACCTTTTGCAAACTCATCATATGGAGCAAACATTACCGTAATATCTGAATTTGCTTGTAAAACTGATCTTGCTTGGTTTGCGTTGGAATTAGCTATCGGATTATCAAGTGTACCAAATTGAGCAACTTCCTCTATGCCTGGATTTGCTGCTTTTATATCTTCCCAAGCAGCATGACGTCGATCTAGGGGCGCAATTCCCGGCACATATACATAGCCAGCTTTCCAACTCGTACCATTATCAATTATGGCCTGTTCCAACGCCAATTTCCCTAATAGATAATCTGATTGCTCAATCTGAGGTATTGCTGAATTTTCAACATTTACATCAAATGCAACGACTTTGATACCGGCATCAACTGCTCTTTGAGCTGCATCACGCATACTCTCTGTAAGTCCATGCTGAATAATAATACCATCAACGCCTAATGTTATGGCTTGATCAACCATATCAGATTGAAGCGCTGCATCCTGCCTGCTATCGAACACTCTTAAGTCAACGCCTATTGCTGCCGCTTGTGTTTCTACTCCCGAAAGATAGGCTTGAAAAAAATCACCTGTAGATAGAAATCTGACAAGTGCAATTTTTACGTCTCCTGGATTATCAAACGGCGCAGGCATATCACTAGCTGTTACTGCAGTTGAAAAAAGCGCAGGTAGCACCACACTTCCTCCTAGTATTTTTAGTATTGATCTTCTAAACATATTTTCCTCCCATGGTATGTTAAAAGCCTTTTAATTCAGTGGCCAGTTTTTCGCCCTTTTGATGAAAGAGCAAATGTAAAGATAAGTGCAATTACTAAAACACTCCCCTTTACGAAATCTTGAGTATAGTACGGTGCATTCATCATCGTCAAACCTTGAAGAAGAACACCAACAAAAAGTGCCCCTATTGCAGTACCAAATGCATTAGGTTTTGCTGCTCCAAGAACGGCAAAACCTATTAATGCCGCTGCGACAGAGTCTAGTAACAAATTATTTCCCGAAGCTATATCCCCTCTGCCTAATCTGGCCGAAAGTAGTATTCCACCAATCGAAGCAGTAATACCCGAAATTACATAAGCAAGTATCTTATATTTATTAACATTCGCTCCTGCCAAAGCTGTCGCAGTCTCATTTGAGCCTATTGCATACATAAGCCTTCCATGCCTGGTGAGTTCTAGGAATAGCCAGATAAAAATTCCAACTAATATAAATATTATTACGGGTATTGGTATCAGGTCTTCCAGAAAAAAATCTAAACGGTGACGGCCAAGCCATAAAAAACTCTGAGAATAGACGCCTTCAGCTGTCTCACCGCTCGGTAACTTCATACCAGTGGAGATTGATCTGCCTTCGGTAGGAATACGTTGCAGGCCTATGAGTAGAAACATCATCCCCAGTGTAGCTAACAAGTCTGGAACCCTCGCCTTTACGATTAGAAGCCCATTAACTAAGCCCACAAACGCTCCCATAATAAGGCAAGATATTATGGCCATGAATGCTGACATCTCAAGTACAACCATAACATAAGCTGAAAGCATAAGTGCTGAGGTAGCAACCGAACCTATAGAAAGATCAAATCCATCTACTACCAATGTTGCAGTGACACCAAGTGCCAGAATACCGGTAATTGAAACAGATTGAAAAATGAAAACTGCAGAGCGTGGACCTGCAAAACCCTCCGCCACTGCGGAGAAAAATAAGACTAAACCCAAGAGCAATAAAAGAAAACCATAACGAATTGCGAAACTTCTAATATTCATAATACTTCTTTACCCATTTAACCTTTCCGTTGCAGTAGCAGCGGCTTTAGTCGATTTTCCACTATATAAAGAAAGAATATCTAAGATATTAGACTCTTTATTCTCGAAGATACCAGCATAAGAACCTTCATGCAAAACTACAATTTTATCAGCAATTTCAACTGCCTCATCTAATTCTGAAACGAAAACTAATGTTGCTCTCTCATTCGATGACTGCCTTATGTGACTTCCAATATCCCTGCGAGCTTTAATATCAACGCCCTGAAATGGCTCATCAAGTAACAAAACCTCTGATTCTTCAGATAGCCAGCGACCAATCATTACCTTTTGTTGATTGCCTCCAGAGAGCGTAGTAACCAAATCAAGCTCTGACTGGCAGACAATCCCCAATTCAGAGATCGACACACTTGATTTTCTCTCTAAATTTTTTGATTTCAAAAATGAAAACCAAGTGTGCCGATCCAAGAACGGGAGAACCATATTATTTGTAATATCAAAATCGGAGACCACGGCATTAGTTGACCTGTCTTTTGGACACATGAAAATACCTTTTGATATCGCATCAGCAGGACTTTTTGGGTTATAGGCCTCACCATGCAGAAGCATTTCCCCCTCTAAAAGAGGGTTTAAACCGAAAATGGCAGAAGCTATTGCAGTCTTTCCACTGCCTAATAAGCCAGTAATTGCGATAATTTCATTCTTGTAAAATACTAAATCGAAAGGATTACTGTATTTTGATAGTTTCGCATTACGCAATTCAAATATAGGTGTTCCCTTTTGTTGCGTTTGCAGTTTAGCATGAACCATCTTTTGACCAAGCATAGCAGTTACTGCACCCTCGTAATCCAAAGAAGCACCCTCGAAAACCCCAGAGATTTTACCATCCCTCATTGTTACTATTCGATCTGCAATAGCTCTTATATCTGACATGCGATGGGAGATATATAGGATAGCCACTCCTTGCTTTTTTAAATTAGCTAAAAGTTTAAAAAGGCGTTTAGCTTCGTTAGCTGAAAGAGAGGAAGTCGGCTCATCAAGTATTAGTAATTTGGGATTGCGGGTCATTGCTCTAGCAATTGCAATCATCTGCCTGTCCGCTAACCCCAGATCCCTAACAACTGCGGTTATATCTAAATCTAAGTCCATAGTAGATGCCACTTTTCTGGCTTCACTACGCAGTTTTTCCTTTCTTATAAAAAATCCTGCACTACTATCAGCCAGGCGATCAATCAACAGATTTGAAGCGACGTCAAGATCTGGAATTACCCCATTATTAATCGTTTGATGAACGGTAACCACGCCAGATTGAAAAGCATCTGACGGCGAGTCTGGTGCAAAATTTTTTCCAAAAAGCGTTACGCGCCCTATGTCTGCTTTATGAACCCCACACAATATTTTGACTAGAGTAGATTTTCCAGCACCGTTTGCGCCCATCAGAACGGTAACTGTGGCGGATGGCAATTCTAAATCAACTTCTTTTAGCACTTGGTTCAGCCCGAAAGACTTAACAATTCCTGAAATCTGACAAGCTAATTCCACCATGACGCCCTCCTAAAACTTATGCTTACAAGAGGCTTTTCAATTGTCAACACTCTTGACAAAAGTCTAAATTTGCCAATGCTTGCTTTATTAATGATTTTAGTTAAGAGGCTCCAAATGAGAGATGATTTAGCGTATGAACCTCTAACTCCCAAAACACTTCCGGAACGATTGAAAAATTTAGATAGTATCACTTCGTTAATTGGTAAAGAAGCTCAGGAATGGAGGGTCACAGAAGTCGGGGATGGAAACCTTAATCTTGTATTTGTCGTTGAAGGAAAAAGTGCAACTATCATAGTAAAACAGGCCTTGCCGTATGTGAGGGTTGTCGGAGATAGCTGGCCTCTTTCACTAAAGCGCGCATTTTTTGAACATGAGACGCTTAGTAGGCAAGCCAAACGAGATCCAGGTAGCGTTCCACAGATTTACTATTTTGATAAAGAACAAGCTATTATTGCAATGGAGATGCTATCTCCACATGTCATTCTACGAAAAAAATTAATTGCGGGAGAATACGTAAATGGACTTGGCAAAACTCTTGGTCATTTTTGTGCTCGCACTGCGTTTAGGGGATCAGATCTATCATTGCCAACAAATGAAAAAAAGAAAGATACTGCGCTTTTTCAAGGCAATGTTGAACTCATGGCAATTTCTGAAAACCTAGTCTTTACTGACCCCTACTTCGAAGCCGAGATGAACCATCACACGCAAGGGCTAGAACCGGTTGTAAAAAAGCTAAGATCTGACATTTCTCTGAAGACAGACGCTCAAAAAATACTTCAAAAATTCGCTTCAAATACGGAAACATTACTTCACGGAGATCTACATTCTGGATCGGTAATGTGTACTGACACCGAAACGAAAATTATTGATCCTGAATTTGGTTTTTACGGACCCATGGGTTTTGATATCGGTATGCTAATATCTAATTTTTTAATGGCTTACTTTAGTCAACCGGGTCACAGGACTGAAAATACCCTAGAAAAGTACCAAGATTGGATTTTATCAGTTATTGACGAAATATACTCGGCTTTCATAAATGAATTTAGCAATCTTTGGCACAATGAAAGACAAGGTATTTTATTTCCAAAAAGCCTTTTTGAAGATCAAGGCCACAGCTCAGAAGCAGCACTTTATGGAGTACTCGAACAGATATGGTCAGACGCATTAGGCGTGTGTGGGATCGAGATGCACAGACGTATTCTTTCCCTTGCTCACAATGCGGATTTTGAAGAAATATCTGATACACACGTGCGATCGAAACTGGAAGCTAGAACTCTTATGATGGGTCGCCAACTCATCCTTGAAAGAAACCAAATCAAAGATGTCGAAGCAATCCAAATGCTTGCAAGAAAATATAATTCGGAGAAACACCTATGAAGGTAAACGGCACTCATTACCGATCAATTTGGTATGATCATGAACTTTCAAAAGTTAAAATAATAGACCAGCGTTGGTTGCCACATGATTTTAAAATAGTCGAACTAGAAACATTGCAGAGTTTTGCAACTGCGATAAAGGATATGTGGGTCAGAGGCGCTCCATTAATTGGCGCTACGGCTGCTTATGGAGTTGCCGTAGCACTAGAAAATGAGGCGTCTGACGGCGGTTTAAAAAATGCATATGAGACCTTAATCAAAACTCGCCCGACTGCAATAAATTTACGTTGGTCACTAGACAGGATGCAAAAAGATTTAGCGAACATACCAGAAAATCAACGCCCAGCAATTGCAATGAAAATCGCACATCAAATTGCAGAAGAAGATGTTAAAATAAATAAAAACATTGGTGAGTTTGGTTTAAAAATCATCAAAAAATTAGCGGAAGTAAAAGAACCAGGAGAGCCTGTACGTTTACTGACTCATTGTAATGCTGGTTGGCCAGCTACCGTGGATTGGGGCACTGCAACATCCCCTATGTATCACGCCCACAATGAAAATATTCCAATACATGTGTGGGTCGACGAAACAAGACCAAGAAACCAGGGAGGCATGACTGCCTGGGAATTACAGAGCCACGGTATTAGCAATACTTACATAACTGATAATGCAGGAGGCCATCTCATGCAGAAAGGTTTAGTTGATATGGTTATTGTTGGTACTGATAGAACAACAGCTCAAGGCGATGTGTGTAATAAGATTGGGACTTACCTAAAAGCCCTTGCTGCCCATGACAACAACGTGCCTTTCTATGTTGCACTACCGTCTCCCACAATAGACTGGCGCATTAATGACGGCCTAACAGATATCCCAATTGAAGAAAGGCCAGAGAGAGAAGTAACTCATATATTAGGTAGAAATTCAGAAAATAGTATTGCTGAGGTTCAAGTTACATCTGAAGGAGTCCCTGGTGGAAATCCAGCATTTGATGTAACGCCGAATAGGCTTATTACCGGGTTGATAACAGAGCGAGGTATTTCTCAAGCTTCTAAAGATGCATTAGCAGAAATGTTCCCAGAAATGGCAGGAGCCTCAGACAATGATTAAAAACAATTATAAGCGAAAAGACGCTGAAATTTGGTTGTTTGAAGCTTCCAAAAACGATGCGGACCAACAGTTAGCACTTAGAGTTTATACATCTCGGTTGATTGGCCAAAATCCAGATCTCGTAATGCATGGAGGCGGGAACACTTCTGTTAAAGTAGAAAGAAAAAATCTTTTTGGGGAAACCTGCAAAGTCATGCACGTTAAAGGATCTGGCTGGGACTTGGACACAATTCTTGCACCAGGGCTTCCAGGTTTATGGTTAGAACCCCTTATGAAATTGCGAGACCTTGAGCAGCTTTCCGATGAGGACATGGTTAATATTCAGCGCGCAAATTTACTAGACAGCAGCTCACCTAATCCGTCCGTAGAAACTTTATTGCATGCCTTTCTACCCCACAAGTTCATCGACCATACGCACGCAACACCATTTCTTATTTTAGCGAATTTACCCAACGCGCGTGAAGTCTGTAAAGAAATCTTTGGGGAGAAGCTAGGTATTGTTCCATACATTATGCCTGGGTTTGCTTTGGCAAAAAAAGCGGCAGAAGTATTTGACCAAAATCCAAGCGTAGAGGGCCTAATGCTTTTGGGACATGGTCATTTTGCCTTTGGAGAGACTGCCAAAGAAAGTTATGATCAAATAATCCTGCATACTCAAGCAGTATCTGACTACCTAAAAATGGAGAAACCAACAAACCTTTTCACTCGTAATCCCCACAAGGCAAGCGGTGTATTTCCAATCATACGAGGCCTGATAGGTGATATGATTGGACCAAACTCACCTATGCCGATAATGGATCTCAGGAATGGGAAAGACGAACTCCAATTCCTTAAACGCAATGATCTTGAAGAACTCTCAACGAGAGGGACTGCTTCTCCAGATCACGTTATCCGCATAAAGAGTAGACCTTTAGTCTTGCGGGAGTCGGTTTGGTCTAAGGGCAGAGAAGCAATTAAAAAAGAACTAGATAAATATGCAAAAGCATATAAAGCGATGTTTGAGCGCCAAGCACCGCTAGCCGACCAACCCAAAACAATGTTGCCAACTGATCCAAAAACTATTTGGATGGAAGGTATCGGCTTAATTGGATTAGGTGCAAATGCAAAGGCAGCCAGCATAGCAGGTGATCTGGTAGTTCAAAATGCCCGAGTAAGAGCTATTGGCGAAGATGCTGGGGGATTCAGGCCAATCTCTGAAAAGGACTTATTCGATTGCGAATACTGGTCACTTGAACAAGCTAAGCTCGGAAAGGGTGCATCACCCAAGTTCCAAGGTAAAATTGTGATGATAACTGGCGGCTCTGGAACAATCGGCTTTGCAATAGCTGAGGCCTTTTCTAAGCTTGGAGCCCAAACCATTCTTGTTGACAAAGACGAGATAGCTTTGAAAGAAGCCGTTACTAAACTTGGCGTTGGACACAAATATTTTCCAATTGACGTAACTCATTCCGATGCAGCCAACCAAGCCATGTTGGCTGCTATAAATATTTTTGGTGGATTAGATATATTAATTTCCAATGCCGGAGCCGCGCATGCAGGCCCAATGCTGGACATTTCAAATGAAGAGTTGCGAAATGCCTTTGAATTGAACTTTTTCTCCCATTACAGCTTTTCGACGGAGGCGGCAAAAATTATGAAAGATCAAAATCGCGGGGGCCAAATTCTGTTCAACATATCAAAGCAAGCAGTGAACCCCGGCAAGAACTTTGGTGCCTATGGGCTCCCAAAGGCTACAACATTTTTCTTAATGCGACAGTTAGCACTTGAACTGGGGCCTGATGGAATTCGTGTGAATGGTATAAATGCGGACAGAATTCGTTCCGGTCTTCTTACCGATGACTTCATATCATCCCGAGCTAAATCTCGTGGAGTTTCAGAGTCTGAGTATATGGCAGGAAACCTACTAAATAAGGAAGTTACAGCTGAACATGTTGCAGATGCGTTCACGGCATTGGCTTGTGCTGAAAGCACAACTGGACATGTTATGACCGTCGATGGTGGTAATATAGAGGCAAGTTTACGGTAACTTAAAGTAACTCTGATAAAGGTATCATAAAAACTATTGAAGCAACTCAAACAAAAATTTAATCACTCTCCAAACTATATTCTAAGAGATGATGGCTATCTCGCAAATATTGCGTTGCTGTATTACCAAGAGGGCCTCAATCAAAGTGAGATTGCAAAACGTCTTGGTTTGTCTCGTACAACTATTTTGAATTATCTCAAGGAAGGAAGAGAGCGGGGCATCGTTGATATACGAGTAAATGGCGAGACCCTTAATTCTTCAAAGATGGCGCGAGATTTAGCACAGAAATATAAACTTGAAGGTGTCTATGTTGCATATGTTGGAAGAAAAGCAAAATCAGACTTTTCGTTAAGGCATACAGCTCGAGTGGCTGCTCTTGCACTTCATGACATAATCAATCCGGGGGACTTATTGGGAATTGCATGGGGGGAGACAATAAAGCTAATTGGAGAGCAGCTCCCAAACAGGGGGATACCCGATACCGAGGTATGTCAAGTAATTGGCTCGATGGAATCTGATAGATTGCTAAGTGCAGAAGATTGTGCAATCCAAATTGCAAACAAAATTGGAGCTCAATGCCATACTCTACACGCTCCCGCCATTTTATCGTCTTCAAGTTTGGCTACAGCTCTAAGAGATGAGCCAGCGATAAAAGAACAATTAAAAAGATTAGAAAATCTAAATGCGATACTGACTTCAGTTGGGGATTTAACAGAAACTACTCACGTTCTGTCATCCGGCCTAATTAAACGAAAACACTTAGATGAAATTATCTCGAATGGAGGCGTTGGTTTTCTCTGTGGCAATTTCATAAAGTCTAACGGTGATAATCTTCCATCACCATTAAATGATTGTATGATTTCAATTACTCCCGCTGAAATAAGAAAAACGCCAAAACGCATCATGGTTGCATCCGGAGAGAAAAAATTACATGCCGTCAAAGCCGCACTGACTGGTGGGCACGCAACGCACGTCATCTTGGATGAAAACCTAATTTTAGAAATTCTTAAGAATTAAACTAAATATTATACAAAGATGATCTTAGGGTTATAGGCTATAAACCACCAATTTCTCGAATTTTTTCAAAAATTTTATCTGAATTTTGACCTGCTTTTAACGATGCAAAAATAGTTGGCAGGCCACCCCTCATTTTTAAAGCATCACGCTCCATCACCTCTAAACTAGCACCTACATGCGGTGCAAGATCTGTCTTATTTATAACAAGTATATCAGAGCGTGTAATGGCTGGGCCTCCCTTGCGAGGAATTTCTTCCCCAGCAGCAACATCAATAACATAGATAGTTAGGTCTGCTAATTCAGGACTAAAGGTGGCAGACAAATTATCTCCTCCTGACTCAATTAAAATGACTTCAAGATCAGGTAAACGCTCATTCATTTTCGCTACCGCAGCAAGATTAATGGATGCGTCCTCTCGGATCGCAGTATGAGGGCACCCGCCTGTTTCGACCCCAAGAATTCTATCAGAGCTCAGAACCTGCATACGTGTCAGAGCTTCCGCATCCTCTTGAGTGTAGATATCGTTTGTTATAGCTGCAATTGAATATGAACCTTTCATCAACTTGCATAATCGTGCTGTCAATGTTGTTTTCCCGGCGCCTACGGGGCCACCTATACCTATCCTAAGTGGACCATTTTGCTTCATCATGTTTTAAATATCCTCGACACCTGTGTTTCATGTTTCATTGCTGCAATATCTGAAATAAAGACAGATGAATAAATATTATCTAAATTACCGTCTCTCGTTTCATCAGCAACTTGGAGACAAATTGGTGATAATGTTTTTATAATTTTTTGAGCCTCAGTTTGACCAAGTGGCATCAATCGCTGTGCCGCAGAAACCAAATTTGATACATAGGCCTGCAAATATAAACAGGTCGTCAAATTTAATTCTATTCCCTCGGCATTCGCACAAAAACCAATTGCAATTGGGTATACCAACTCATCAATTTCAATTGGCCATACTGCTTCTGTGACACTTTTAAATGCTTTACCAAGTTCGTCCATCTCTAAAAGGCGCTCCTGAGAACTTGCAAGTGCACGAGCCTTCATATTCATTTCGATAAGAGCCTCATCTGATTTACAATTATAGGCGGCAGCTAAAAACAATGCATCTGTACGAGCCGCACCATGCTGCAAAATATTAAAAAGCCACTCGCGAAGACTGTCTGCATTACCCAGCCACTGTAAATTCACAATAGCCTCAAGACCGTGACTATATGTGAAGGATCCAACAGGATACGAAGGAGAGATCCACTGACTTAGGGTTAAGATGCTTTGATCAGTGGGCATGGCTGTGCGTACGTCCGTAACCATAGGCACCTCCCTCTGGATTGAATGGCTCTTTTACAGTTTCCACCTCAGCGCCTAATTTGATTAGCATTTCCTTGATGACATGATCTTTTTGAATGAGTAGCCGTGCCCCTTCAATTTGACACGGCACGTGACGATTACCGATGTGCCATGCAAACTTCAAAAGATCACCCTTTATCTGCAATAATTCTTCATTAGCGAAAACTACACCAACCAGCCTCCCATCCTCCAGCACAAAGGCTTCGTTCTTGGAAATTGACCTCGTTTTGGGAAGATCCACTAGAAATTTGAGACCGCTCTCAGTTTCTAAAACCTTGCGACGCAAAAACCTTGCATGGTAATCCAAAATGACAAATTCGTCAGGTTTATGGCTATGTACGACGTCTAAACAACTAGGCAAATCCATATTTACTCCTCAAAACATAAAATAACGCTGAGCCATTGGAAGAACTTCAGCAGGTTCGCACGTCAATAATTCACCGTCTGCCCTAACCTCGTAGGTCTCGGGATTAACCTCAATAACCGGTGTCGCGTTATTTAGCTGCAAATCTGCCTTACCAATATCTCTTGTATTGATCACCGGCAAAACTTCTTTTGCCAGTCCAAGTGTGTTCCTTATCCCATCGTCCAAAGCTGCTTTACTGACAAATGAAACCGCTGATTTTTCAACTGAACGCCCATACGCGCCAAACATTGGGCGGGAATAAACTGGTTGGGGCGTTGGAATAGATGCATTAGGGTCACCCATCTGAGCCATTGCAATAGTACCTCCAAGTAGGACCATCTCTGGCTTAACACCAAAAAAAGCAGGATCCCAAAGGACCAAATCAGCCCGTTTTCCTATCTCAACACTACCAATCTCACTGGACATTCCATGTGCGATGGCCGGATTAATAGTATATTTCGCAATATACCTTCTGACACGGTAATTATCATTGTTACCATCTTCATCTATTAATTGCCCTCTTTGCTTTTTCATTTTGTCAGCAGTTTGCCAAGTTCTTATGAGGACCTCTCCGACTCGGCCCATTGCTTGACTATCAGAAGCTATGATACTGAATGCACCCATGTCATGTAGAATATCTTCTGCGGCAATAGTCTCACGCCGTATACGACTTTCAGCAAAAGCGACGTCTTCAGGAATAGATTTATCCAGATGATGACATACCATAAGCATGTCAAGATGTTCCTCTATTGTATTTTTTGTGAAAGGTCTGGTTGGATTTGTGGAAGACGGTAAAACATAATCTTCTCCACAAATTTTTATAATGTCAGGAGCATGCCCTCCCCCAGCACCCTCCGTGTGAAAAGCATGTATTGTCCGCCCTTTTAAAGCTTTAATTGTATTCTCCACAAAACCAGACTCATTCAAAGTATCAGTATGTATCATAACCTGTACATCCATGGCGTCCGCTACACTCAAACAGCAATCTATTGCCCCCGGCGTGGTACCCCAATCTTCATGCAATTTTAACGCACATGCACCACCTCTAATTTGCTCTTCTAATGCCTGAGGAAGGGAAGCATTTCCTTTTCCTGCAAATGCAAGGTTCATAGGAAATGCATCTGCTGACTGAAGCATTCGGGCTATATGCCAGGGCCCAGGAGTGCAAGTAGTTGCAAGCGTCCCATGTGCCGGCCCTGTACCACCTCCCAACATGGTTGTAATTCCAGAGTGCAGGGCATCCTCGATTTGCTGCGGACATATAAAATGAATATGGCTATCAAAGCCACCCGCCGTTAAGATTTTACCTTCTGCTGCAATTATTTCCGTGCCTGGGCCAATCACAATATCAACATTTGGCTGCGTATCAGGGTTTCCTGCTTTGCCAATCTTTAAAATGCGCCCATTCATTAAACCAACATCTGCCTTATATATACCGCTGTAATCTATAACCAGCGCGTTGGTTAGCACAGTATCCACGGCGCCTTGAGAGCGTGTGGTCTGTGATTGGCCCATTCCATCTCGGATAACCTTTCCACCGCCGAACTTAACTTCTTCACCATAGGTTGTGAAATCCCGCTCTACCTCGATAATAAGTTCGGTATCAGCAAGCCGTATTTTGTCGCCAGTTGTTGGACCATACATTGCCGAATAATCATATCTCGATATCGTGGAAGCCATTATATTTCTCCCATAACTTTCAGATTAAATCCAAAAATTCTTCGACCACCTGAGATTTCAATAAGTTCGACTTCCCTTTGCTGTCCTGGCTCAAACCGTATTGCAGTACCTGCGGCTATATCAAGGCGCATGCCCAATGCAATCTCACGGTCAAATTCAAGAGCACTATTCGCTTCACCAAAATGGTAGTGTGAGCCAACTTGGATGGGACGATCACCAGTGTTCGCAACCATCAAGGTAGTACTTTTTCTATCTTCATTCAGTGCTATTTCGCCTGCTAATGGAATGACTTCGCCAGGTATCATTTTTTGGCCTTTCTAAAAAGTATTTGGTTTCTAACTTCACTC
>CACDPV010000005.1 GCA_902554885.1 Paracoccaceae bacterium | reverse complement strand
AAGCAAACTGCTAGAAAAATACGAAATGCCATTTCGTTGGGTTGCACCACAAAAAACAATGCCCAATATTGTCGGATCAATTAATGGAGTGACCCCAGGTCGGCATTTAGTATTAAACGGTCACATTGACGTATTCCCAGTCTCAGAGGAAGGGTGGATTACGCCTCCTTGGAGCGGTGAAATCATTGAAGATAAAATATATGGCCGCGGTTCGACTGATATGAAATGTGGGACAAGTGCAAGCATTTGGACTTATATTATATTGAACAAATTCAAAACGGAATTTTCAGGAAAATTAACGCTGACCTGTGTGTCTGATGAGGAAACTTTTGGACCGTGGGGAAGCAGATGGCTTATGGATAATGAACCTGAAGTCTTGGGGGGACTGCTGTCTCAATGGTGAACCCTCAAGTCCCTATACGATAAGGTACGGGGAAAAGGGCTTATTATGGTTAACATTCAAAATTCAGACAGAGGGCTCTCATGGAGCTTATACCCACTTATCAAAGTCTGCTACTTTACTAGCAACAGATTTAATACAGGAATTAAAGTCTCTGGAATTCTTAGATGTTGAGGTCTCCTCCAGCTTGTTAGAAGCACAGAAAAAGTCTGCAGCTGCTTTTGATCAGGGGATGGGAATTGGCGCCTCAGTGATAGCACCAAAAGTGACTTTAAATATTGGTAAAATTTCTGGAGGGCTAAAAAATAATATGGTCCCATCAGAGTGTTCATTTGAGGCTGATATTAGACTTCCAGTTGGCTGCAATTTAGATAAGATCTTACAATCGATTGAGGAAATTACTAGAAAATTTCCTGAAGTTTCTGTGGAACAAAATATGCTTAATCCTCCATCACATTGTGATCCAGATGGCGATATGATGGATATTTTGAGAAGTAATGTAAAACACTTGAGAGGTTTCCAACCAGAACCAGTAGTTAGCCTAGGCGGTACTGATGCAAGGCTATGGCGATACAAAAATATTCCAGCTTATGTATATGGACCTACACCAACTGGTATGGGTTCTGCAAATGAACATGTCCCGATAGATGATTATTTGCATATAGTGCGAACACATGCTCTGTCTGCATATGATTATTTAATGAAATAGGACTTAATAATTCTAATCCAATGAAGAGCGCCAGATACTAGTTTGAACTTGCAACTGACACAAGAAAGAATACATGATGTTCCCAGCATAGTAACTGCCAAATAACGAAGGAAACCTTTATGGAAAAACTAGACTTCTATATCAATGGAGTATGGGTAAAACCATCTGAGACTAAAACTCTTGACGTCATTAACCCAGCGACTGAAGAAGCTGTTGCAACCATTTCGTTAGGCTCGCAGGCCGATGTTAATTCAGCAGTAAGTGCTGCCAAATCTGCGTTCGAGAGTTATTCATTAACTTCAATCGCGGAACGCATTGAATTACTAACTACTATTAGAGAAATTTATAAACGAAGAATTGATGACGTTGCCGATGCAATCCAGACTGAAATGGGAGCTCCAACAAGTTTGGCAAGAGGAGCTCAGGCAATGGTAGGCCTGGGGCATCTAAAAGCAGCAATACGATCTCTCAGTAATCATGAATTTGAATATACTCATGGTAAATTTCTTATTAGACACGAACCAATTGGAGTATGCGGTTTAATTACTCCCTGGAATTGGCCTGTGAACCAAGTTGTTTCTAAAATTGCGCCATGCATTGCGGCAGGATGTACTGCCATCCTAAAACCATCGGAAATTGCACCTCTATCATCAATGGTCATTGCGGAAATATTACATGAAGCTAATGTACCTTCTGGTGTCTTTAATCTTGTGAACGGGCTAGGTCCGGAGGTAGGCGAAGCAATGTCCTCACACCCTGATATTGATATGATGTCGTTTACAGGTTCAACGCGAGGTGGAGTAGCAGTAGCGAAAGCATCAGCCGACAGTGTTAAAAGAGTTAGTCAGGAGTTGGGTGGTAAATCCCCTAACATAATTCTTGACGATGATCACTTTGAAAAGTCAGTGATGGATGGGGTTGAACTTTGCATGAATAATACAGGTCAATCGTGCAATGCTCCGACCCGTATGCTAGTTCCCGAGAGCCGAAAAGAAGAAGCATTTGCACTGGCAGTTAAAGAAGCAGAAAATACCACAGTGGGTGACCCAAAAGCTAATGGCACGACAATCGGACCACTTGTAAGTGATGTTCAATTCAACAAAGTCCAAACGCTAATTGATGCTGGAATTTCTGAAGGTGCTACACTTTTAGTCGGGGGTACTGGAAAACCTGATGACCTTAATAAAGGCTACTATGTTAAACCAACAGTTTTTGGTGATGTGACTAACGATATGACGATTGCACGCGAAGAAATTTTTGGACCAGTTTTGTCAATCATTACATATACAGATATTGACGAGGCTGTATCCATAGCAAATGACTCTGAATATGGACTAGCCGCTTATGTTGCGGGAAAAAATAAAGAAGATTTAACTGCAATTGCCAGAAGATTAAGAGCAGGCCAAATTCACATAAATTATGGCTCTGGTGGTGCTGATGCTCCATTTGGCGGCTACAAACAATCTGGCAACGGCCGAGAAAAAGCTGAATGGGGATTTGAAGAATTTCTTGAAGTAAAAGCAATTGTGGGTGGGTAAATTTTCTAAAATCAATTTTTTTGTTTCGACCATCAAATAAAAATAATAGGCGTGAACGTGATGAGGCTTCCTGTATTCAATATCGGAGAATTTGAAAAATCAGCAGGAGCCTCACGGGAAAAGTACTGCACAGATCTGGATAAGTTTTGTACCGAAACTGGGTTTTTACTGGTAGAAAATCATGGCGTACCAGATAATGTTATTGAAAGCCAGTGGACAGCTGTTGAGCAATTTTTTTCACAAAAAACAGAGGATAAAAAGAGAGTTAGCGTACCCTATCCTGGTTATCCATACGGCTGGATTGGACCAAACAAAGAAGCATTGGCCGCCTCAAAGGGGGAAAAAACCCCACCAGACCTAAAAGAAAGTTTCAACGGTGGCCCAATAAAAACCCCTACAAAAAAAATAAACGATAACCGGGCGTACGAATTCTGTTATCAACCCACAATTTGGCCAGAAATTGAGGGCTTCCAAGAGGCTTGGACGGAATATTATATCGAGATGGAGAAGCTTGCGGCTAGAATTATGTCAGCATTTGCTGAAGCATTAAAACTCGAGTCTACTTTCTTTAAGAATTACATAGAGTTTCCAATCTCAGCGCTACGCGCACTTCATTATCCTAAAACAACTGATATTCCCGAAGAGGGTCAACAGAGAGCGGGGGCGCACACAGACTACGGTTCACTAACTATTCTTCTGCCACAACCAGATACTACCGGCCTACAATTAAAAATTAGAAATAACTGGATAGATGTACCTGCAACGAAAGGTACGTTTGTGATTAACATTGGTGACCTAATGGAACTCTGGACCAGTGGAAGATGGAAGTCGACCCTACATCGCGTCATAGCAAAACCAAACCAACCAGGACGCAAAAGTCTTGCATTTTTTCACCAGCCTGATTGGGAGGCAAAAATTTATCCAATAGGCGGAAGCAACAACGATCCAGTGATTTCTGGGCCCTATCTCATGGAAAAATTTCTAAGCACAGGCAAGTAAGATCATAATAGAGATAACTTATCAAATATTAGCAATATAGCTAATATTCCAACTACACAAAATTACATTTTTTGGATAAGGTCCTCGATGTAACCTTCGAGGAAAGTATGCAAGAAGTTAATTCGCCGAAACAAAAACCCAGAAGATCCCGCCCTGTACTAGTGGCCGATGCAATAAAAGAGTGGGTGGTAAAACGAGATCTAAGTAGTGGTGATAAATTACCTAATGAAAGCGCTATGATTGACCAGTTTGGTGTTTCTAAAGGAACCGTCAGAGAGGCACTACGTATTTTAGAAGCCCAAGGCTTGATCGTCACAAAGACAGGGCCAGGTGGGGGTAGTATTGTAGGAGAGGTTTCAGTTGAGCGTACACGAGCCCTACTTGCAAATTACTTCTATTTTCAAGATCTCTCTATAGCAGATATTTATCAGATGAGAAAATCCCTAGAGCCAGAATTAGCCGCTAGTCTTGCTGGAAAATTAACTAGTGAACAGATATTGGAGCTTCGTAATCTCGCAGACCAATATCCTCAGCCTGCGAAATCTGCGGAGGAAGAAAAAGAACAGCATATCGCATCTTTAGCATTTCACTCGAAGTTATCTGACTATGGGAAAAACAAACTACTGGGTTTCATTATTGGCTTTATGTCGCAAATTCTAACTGAATTGACCCTTTACAAGCAATTATACGAGCCACCAAATTATGAGCTTTGGAGAAAAGGTAGAGAACATCAACTTCAATTGATTGAGGCTTTGGTTTCAGGAAATTCTAACAAAGCGCGGGAAATAATGGCATCACATATGCAGGTTGCCGAAACATTGATGAAGCAACAAGAAGCGCAGATTGTGCGGCGTTTTATAGCTGAGTAAATTTTCTCATACGTTTGTAGATGCAGCATTAAAGATTTTTATGAAGCATATTTTTAGGCATTCAGAATTATCGTTCTTGCGGTCTTTTGGTCTTATCATTTAACACCGGCACTTCATCTAGCCAATTTACATATGGTACTCTTTGAGAGGTTTCATACAACTCATTTAGAGCTTTTATTGGGCTGCTATGAGAGTCGATACGTAGATCTAACGGTGGCTTTTGGGGGCCCAAAATTAGTAGAGCAGCAGATTGCAGACCCCTTGTATCTCCACCTTTTGCTGCTCCCGCAGATAAGATTTTTATTAACTTCCGACCAGTCAGAGAGTTACTTTCATTTAAGGACTCTTCCATTGCTGCCAGAACTCCATGACTTTCCAGCATATTGCCTGAAATAACATAATTAGGTCCAATTAAATGATCCGCATATTGAACGCTTTTTGTGCCAGTATGGGCGGCCGTAAGGCCATTTTTATCAATTGCTGCCACTTGTCTAAAGTCTTTTCCTGGGTCACCATTAGTGGCTTCATCAATCGCAATTCTTGATGATTTGCCCTCATACATATCCCTCATAATGTCATCACGCCAAAAAGTGCTAGGAGAAGTTCCCTGTGAAGCTACAATACCTGATTCGATGTCACCACGCAGAACCCAGCCTCCCACACAGAGGTTACCAGTAGCAGCAGCTGCAGCAAAAACGCCTGTTTCCATGTCAAAAGTGAGAATAGAAAGTGTCATTTTAACCACCTATCACATTATTCTTGATTTTATCATGATAATTTGCGTGAATGCAATTCATCATGATAAATTATTTGGAAAGGAATAAAACCATGGCACTGCTAGACTATACTCGCAGGGCGATGTTGGCTGCAGGTACAGCAACGGCTATCGCCCTTTCCGCAATCTCACTTTCTGCTCAAACTCCAGATGACGTTTTAGTAGTTGGTCAAATTGCTGAACCAAAGGCATTAGATCCAGCCGCCGTAACAGCAGTTAATGATTTTCGCATATTAATGAACCTCTACGACGGACTTGTTAGATATAAGGACGGGACGTTAGAAGTTGAGCCTGCCTTAGCTACTTCTTGGGACATCAGCGATGATGGAACAGTATATACTTTTAGTTTAAGGCAAGACGTTAAATTTCATGACGGAAGTGATTTCAATGCTGATGCGGTAAAGTTTAACTTTGACCGTATGTTGGATGAAGCACACCCTTACCATAATACTGGCCCATTTCCTCTATCATTTTTCTTCTCTGCGATTGTTTCTGTAGAAGTAGTGGATTCTATGACAGTGAAATTTACACTGAACGCACCTTACGCACCATTCTTATCGAACCTTGCCTATCCTACAGGCCTGATTGTTTCTCCAGACGCAGTTGCAAAACACGGAACAGATTTTGGAAGGAATCCCTCCGGTACGGGTGCATTTAAATTTGGGGAATGGCGCTCTAATGAAGCTGTCGTAGTTGAAGCTAATTCAGGTCATTGGGAAGGTGCACCAAAGTTACAGGCCGTTGTATTTCGTCCAATCACAGACGCAAACACCAGAACTGCGGAAATGTTAGCAGGCGGGATTGATATGATGGTTGAAGTACCACCCGTAGCACTGAGCAAATTCCAAGGCGATGGCTATACCCTGCACGAACAGGCTGGCCCACATGTTTGGTTTCTCATCCTTAATGCGAAAGAAGGCCCATTTTCCGATGTACGCGTTCGTCAGGCAGCTAACTATGCTATAAATAAAGAGGCTATAGTCAACGATGTCTTAGAGGGAACTGCCGCAGTTGCTGCTGGCCCAACCCCTCCAGCATTTGCTTGGGCATACAATAATAGTCTTGAACCATATCCATATAATCCCGACAAAGCTCGGCAACTTATCTCTGAAGCTGGAGCAGATGGAGCAGAGCTAACCTTTTATGTAACTGAGGGTGGTTCTGGGATGCTAGATCCCGTGGCAATGGGCACTGCAATTCAAGCTGACCTTCAAGCCGTTGGCCTTAAGGTAAATATTGAAACTTACGAATGGAACACCTTCCTTGGCGAAGTAAACCCAGGATTAGAGGGTAAAGCTGATATGGCCGAAATGGCTTGGATGACAAACGACCCTGATACCCTTCCTTTTTTAGCCCTTCGCACTGAGGCGTGGCCCGATAAAGGCGGATTTAACTCTGGTTACTATTCAAATTCAAAAGTTGATGAGTTATTAGAAGCAGCCCGTGCTTCTACAGATCAGAACGAAAGGGCACGTTTGTATAAGGATATGCAGACAATTGTTCAAGAGGACGCTCCATGGGTATTTGTTGCAAATTGGAAGCAAAATGCGGTTACATCAGATCGAGTGAGCAGCTTTTCATTGCAACCATCCTTTTTTCTATTGTTGAATAACGTAGATAAAAATTAATTAATAACTGGCGCAGCTTTCCGAAATATTAGGCTGCGCCATTTCCTCCAGGACCGGTGATGCTTGGTTATATTTTAAAAAGGCTGTTGTCAGCCATACCGGTTTTATTAGGCATCTCAATAATTGTTTTTTTAATTATGGCTATGATCCCGGGTGATCCTGCTACTGCCATTCTAGGATCGTACGCAACACCGGAAAATGTAGAAAAACTCAATCGAGATCTGGGCTTAGATAAACCATTATTTAAACGTTATTTTATCTGGCTAGGAAATATTTTGCAGGGGGATTTTGGTAGAAGTTACTCTCTAAACAAAAATGTCATTGATGAGGTGATTGAGAGGTTTGGAGCAACTCTTATTCTTGCTGGCACCTCTTTCATTATGTGCTCTCTAATTGGAATTTGCGCTGGGGTGCTATCCTCTGCCAAACAATTTAAGTTAACCGATAAATTAATTACTTTCATAGTACTACTTGGTATTTCCATACCTTCATTCTTTCTTGGAATGATGATGATATTGCTGTTCGCTGTTCATCTCAGATGGTTTCCCGTCTCGGGAATGTGGCCCATATATGGAGCTCGCGATTTGACTGCATTAATAAGCCATCTAGCACTACCTGCATCAGCCTTAGCAGTCGTAGCCACCGGAGTAATTGCAAGATTATCAAGATCGGCAATGCTAGAAATTCTGAGACAAGATTTTATTCGCACTGCCCGTGCCAAAGGATTAGATGAAAAAACTGTAATATGGCGCCATGCACTCCGCGCGGCAATGGTCAGTATACTTCCAATTTTGGGAATTCAAGCAGGGTTTGTTTTATCAGGTGCAGTTTATATTGAAATGGTTTTCCAATGGCCTGGCGTTGGTAGAATGCTTGTCGATGCTATCTTAAAAAGAGATATTTTGCTCGTTCAAGGTGGCGTGGTATTTGTTGCAGCTTGCTATGTAATTTTCAACATTGCAGTTGACGTAGCTCAGCACCTATTAGACCCAAGGATAAAGGCATGATTGGGTTTATAAAATTATTATCTCGCAATCGTCTATCACTTGCCGGTTTAGTTGTTATTATATTAGTTATCTTTACAGCCTTAATAACACCTATTTTACCTATATCTGATCCAGATGTAATAGATACTAAAAATAGATTTAAAACGCCTTTTACAACTGATGCTCTTTTGGGGACAGACCATCTTGGCCGCGATCTAATGAGTAGACTGCTCTGGGGAACGCGCCTGTCACTTGCAGTCGGTTTTTGTGCTGCATGTATTGCGGCGTTAATTGGGTCGGCACTGGGAATAATTGCAGGCTTCTACGCTAGCCGTGTAGATAATATAATAATGCGCGGCATAGATATGCTCATGGCATTCCCCTACATTTTACTTGCACTGGCTATTGTTGCTGCATTAGGGCCAGGTTTATTTAACGCTCTCATTGCAGTTGCGATAGTAAATATTCCATTTTTTGCCCGAAATATCAGGGGCGTCACTTTAGGAATAACCCACAAAGAATATATTGATGCTGCAAGGCTCTCAGGAATGACAGATACTCGTATTATTATTACTGAGGTGTTACCTAATGTGTTTCCCGTAATAGTAATTGCAATGTCAACTACCGTCGGCTGGATGATTTTAGAAACAGCAGGTTTAAGTTTCTTGGGACTAGGCTCCCAGCCGCCACAAGCAGATCTGGGCTCAATGCTGGGCGAAGCGCGGGCAGCGTTAATAACAAGCCCCTACACATCAGTGGTCCCAGGGGCAATGATCTTAATTATTGTAATGGCAATAAACTTGCTTGGGGATGGTATACGCGATGCATTGGATCCAAGATTAAAATCTGGAGTGCTGTCCAGCCCAAGACCTAGAACCCTAGTCGCAAATTACAATGAAGCCAAAAATTTAGACCGTTCAGAGCTACTTTCAGTTTCAAAATTGAGGACACAATTTCATATAGGCAAGCAAAATTATAAAGCCGTAGATGGCGTAAGTATATATGCAAAAAAAGGAGCATGCTTAGGGATTATTGGCGAAAGTGGATCAGGAAAGTCGGTCACTGCATTAAGCATTATGGGGTTAGTTTCTTCTCCGCCTGGTATTATCACTGGAGGTTATGTCAATTATAAAGGTAGTAATCTTATCCACACAAATGACCAAGAACTTCAGTCTCTCAGGGGAAATAAAATCTCCTATGTTTTTCAGGATCCTCTATCTTCTTTGCATCCACTTTATACAGTTCAAAAACAACTGGAAGAAGCAATTAAGGCCCATCAACCTGTCTCGCAAGAAGAAGTATATCAGCGATCTATTGAGCTATTAAAATCAGTTCGCATACCTAATCCAGAACAACGTGCTAAAGATTACCCACATCAACTTTCTGGTGGTATGCGCCAGCGCGTTAATATCGCAATGGCTCTTGCAAATGACCCAGAAATTATAATTGCAGATGAACCTACAACAGCACTAGACGTAACGGTGCAGGCACAAATTTTATCATTATTCAGAGAACTGACCCGTGAAAGGGGGTTGGCAATTATTTTTATTACGCATGATTTTGGAGTCGTTTCCCAAATTTGCGATGAAGTAGCTGTTATGTATGCAGGTAAAATTGTGGAATACGGACCATCAGAGATGATTTTAAATCATCCAGCACATCCCTATACTTCCAGGCTTATAGGATGTGTCCCCGAATTGGGTAAGGGGAAAAGAGAGCTTGCATCCATTGATGGGCTGCCCCCAATGGTTGATAGACTGGGCCACGGCTGTGCCTTTGCTCCTCGCTGTGAAAAAACAATTTCTGAATGTTTAAATAACGATATCAAACTCAAAAATATTAATGCAAATACTCAAGTAAGATGTCTCAAACCCGAAATCCATCTCTAGGAACAAGTGATGCAAACCATACTTGAAGCAAAAAATCTATTAAAGAACTTTCCTTTGAATAGAGGAATTTTTAGAAGGAAAAAGGCACAAATTCACGCCGTTAGGTCAGTTTCATTCAAAGTTAAGAAAGGTGAGATCTTTGGTGTCGTGGGAGAGTCAGGTTGTGGAAAATCAACCCTTGCTCGAATGCTGGTCGGACTAACTGAACCGACAAATGGAGAAGTACTTTTAGAAAACAATAAATTAGACAAAAGCCAGAAAGCTAGGCTTCCTAAGGTAATTCAATACGTTTTCCAGGATCCTATTAGCAGTTTAAACCCTCGTAAAACAATCAGACAAGTGATGAGCGTTCCACTCACTCACTTACAAAAGTTATCAGAAAATGATCAAGAAAAACAAATAAAGAAATTGTTCAAGGCTGTAAATTTACAAGAGGAATTTTTAGATAGATACCCTCACGAATTTTCCGGCGGTCAAGCCCAACGCATAGGAATTGCCAGAGCTTTAGCAGCAAACCCACGAATACTAGTTTTGGATGAGCCGGTTTCTGCATTGGATGTATCAGTGCAAGCTCAAGTTCTAAATTTACTATCAAGCCTTAAAAAGGATTTTGGTCTGACATATGTCTTTATCAGCCATGACCTTGCGGTAGTTGAAACTGTTAGCGACAGGGTGGCAGTGATGTACTTTGGAGAAATAATGGAGATAGGACCGGCTCAAGAAATTTTTACACGACCTAAACATCCTTATACAAAATTATTGGCGGAAAGTGCTCCAAAAATTGGAACTACTTTACAACTGAATGAAAAATCAAATACAGAACTACCGGACCCAATCCATCCCCCAAATGGTTGTGCATTCTTTCCTAGGTGCAATAACTCGACCGCTAAATGCCTTGAGGTGAACCCAAAATTGCGGATGCATGAAAATAATGTATTTATTGCTTGCCACAATCCAATAGAATAAAAGCTCTATTTTCTCTGCAAAAAATAGGATGAACATATTTTATTATGAATATAAATTCGAAAAGATTTCTTTCTGACCTTCACGAACTTAGATCTATTGGTGCAGCAGGTGTTGGAAAGGGAGTGATAAGACCAGCTTATTCAGAGGCTGACATGGCAGCTAGAAATTGGCTATCAGATAAATTTTCACAGGCGGGTTTAACGCCCCACTATGATCCAGTAGGCAACCTTTTTGGACTAGCTACAGAAAGTTCAATTCTAATTGGGTCACATTCAGACACACAACCCCAAGGAGGATGGCTAGACGGTGCTCTTGGAGTTATATGCGGCTTAGAATTGGCACGTATATCACACGAAAATGATGGGCCCGCTATTTCTGTCGTCAGCTTTGAGGATGAGGAAGGCCGCTTCGGTGTAACCACTGGCAGTGCTATATGGGCCGGGATCTTATCACTAAAGGAGGCCGACAAATTAATAGATAAAGAGGGTATAAGTTTTTCTAGTGCAAGGAAAGAAATTGCTAAAATTAATCAGGGTTTTGTTGACCCCAACCACTTCAAAGGGTTTTTGGAATGTCATATTGAACAAGGACCCTGGCTATACGAGACTAATCATACAGTAGGTATCGTGACAGATATTGTGGGTATTCGAGATATGCGCATAACCTTCAACGGACAACAAAACCATGCTGGCACTACCCCGATGCATCGACGCGTTGATGCTTATCAAGCGATGCTATGCTTTAGCCAATTAATCAATGAACGCTTTCGAAATGTTGTTACTCCTTCAACCGTATGGACAACTGGACATGTAAAAGTAGAGCCAGATGCTCATTCAATAGTGCCTGGGAAATGTACCTTTTCTATGCAATGGCGAGATGGTGACAATCAGCGCTTAGATAAAATGGAAAATATTATTAGAAGTACAGCAAATGAAGTAGCGGAGAGAGAGGGCTCCTCTGTTGAGTTCAGTAAAATGCATAGGCTGGACCCAGTTCAAATGGACAAATCTTTGCAAACCAAACTTCGTAATGCTGCAGAAAATATATGCCCAATGAGCTGGAGAAATATTCAATCTGGAGCTTTACACGATGCAGCTAATGTCGCAAAAATAATGCCTGCGGCAATGCTATTTGTACCATCTATTGAAGGTGTCAGTCACGATTTTTCAGAGGATACAAATGAGCAAGATCTAATAGACGGATTAACTGTTTTAGCAGAAGCTATTTTTACCTAATCCAGATTTTGAAAATTAACAAAATCTTTCACTTGATTGTAAACATGCAATTTATACTTAGAAACGACTTGATCAGTCGCAAATATATATGAAATTTATGAAAAGAATGTCTCTCATAAAGATACAGTTATAGTCTTTGTGGAGTAGGCCTATGTCTTGCGTTACTGTCGAACCTGGCGGCGCAGTTATCAAATTAAACTTAGATAATACAATAATGCGTTTTCATGCAATTTGGCTGCGCGATAATGCATGCGACAGCGAAACACGAGATCCAATAAGCGGTCAAAGGTTAATAGCTTTACGAGAGATTCCATCTGAAACTTTGATTTCACACGCACAAGTAGAAGCTAACGGTTTGAGGGTTACGTTTGAGCCGGAAAACAAAGTAATCTGTTATGATTTTGATTGGCTTATTGAAAATAATTACGACAAGGGAAAAAATTTAAGGACAGGTTGGATATCGACCGATCAAGAAACATGGGACTCTGGACTGGATTTATTACCAAGTTGTGACTTTAATCTGTTAATGGAAAAGAGCACATCAACACTCAATTGGATGGCTGATTTAAGAAAGTATGGTTTCAGTAAAATCGCTAAGGGACCAGTGGAAGAAGGTGCACTTTTCAAAATTATTGATCTATTTGGCTACGTTCGCGAGACGAATTATGGAAAACACTTTGAAGTGAGAACAGAAGTAAACCCTAGTAATCTTGCCTACACAGGACTTGCCTTACAAGCGCACACTGATAATCCATACAGAGACCCCGTACCAACTATTCAACTACTCTATTGCTTAGAGAGCTCTGCCGCAGGCGGTGAAAATATGCTTGTTGATGGGTTCAAAGCAGTAATGCGATTGCGGGATGAGAATGAAGGATACTTTGATTTACTGTCAAAATATTCGGCGCGTTTTGAATACAAAAATAATAAAGATGTGCATTTAAAATCGCGACGGCCAATAATAGAACTGTCATCTGATGGAGAGCTGCTTGCAATTCGTTTTAATAATCGCTCAATGTCTACGGTAAATGATGTACCATTTAATGAAATGAGCGAATGGTACGCTGCATATAGACGGCTTAGTGAAATAATAGATGAACCAGATATGGAAATCACTTTTCGCTTAAATCCTGGAGAATCTTTCATAGTCGATAATACCCGCGTCCTCCATGCCCGAAAAGGATACTCTGGAACCGGCAAGCGATGGCTACAGGGCTGCTATGCAGATAAAGACGGTTTAAATTCTGCATTTCATAGTCTTAAAAAATCTTTAGCTGAAGAAACTCACAATGAAGCCTGATATCAAAAATGTTAACTCCAAAAATATTGTTGATTTTATTGGTGCAATATTTGAAAGGCGTGGCGGAGAAGAGTATTTAGGCGAACCCGTGACAATGGGTCAACATATGTTGCAGGGGGCAACTATGGCCGAACAAAGTAAAGAGCCAGATGATATCATAATAGGGGCTCTTCTCCACGATATTGGACATTTCACCAGTGAGTTTGGTACCTTTTCAATGGAAGATAAAGAAGACCGTTATCATGAAGATGCCGGGGCAGCGGTGCTTGAACATTTTTTCCCAAAAGTCATTACCGATTGCTGCAGGTATCACGTCGCAGCAAAACGCTATCTATGCGCAACGAACCCAGAATATTTTCAAAAGCTCTCAGCAGCGTCAGTTCACTCTCTTAATCTTCAAGGTGGACCAATGTCCGAAACAGAAATAAAGGAATTTGAGAGAAACCCAAATCTTAAAAAAATTCTAACTGTAAGATTATACGATGATGCCGGCAAGATCCCCAATATGGATACACCATCATTTTGGCATTTTGCTCCTCTGGTACAAAAGATGGTTGATAGTCATTGTTCAAAGGAAAATAATTAAGAGTTTAATCGTCTTTTTTGTTCTGAACCATCCCCGCTGAACCTGGCATTGGGACTCTTGAAGTCGTTTCAACCTGATTAATCCTCTCTCTGTACACTACATAAATTCCACTCAAAATTATTAAACCCATCCCAATCCAGGCTGTGGAGCTAGGATAATCACCCCAAATTAAAATTCCCCATACAACGCTTACGGGTATCGCGACATACTCAAACGGAGCAATCAATGAAGCTTCAACATTTCTATATGCAAAAGATGATACTAACGATAAAAACAATACCGTACCGGCACAAATCGCAATGTATATAACTTCCATGAATGTGGGCGAAACCGTGGCACGCAGTAAGAAATCAAAAGACATATTACCAGTAGAATTTAAGCCACCACTCCAATTAAACGCGAGCAAGGGTAACGCAGAAAAAAAATAGCACAGATGCTGAATTGTTATCAAAGCTGGTAAATTTCCATCTGATTTAAGCCTGCGTGTAAAAATTTGGAAAATTGCATAACTGATTGCTGATCCTAAAGCGAACAACATTTCTGGATGAAATTCACTTGTGCCTGGCTTCATTACAAACATAACACCAATCAAAGCGACAATAACCGAAGTCACTCTATGAATACCAATTTTCTCTTTAAGAACTATAGAGGACAAAAAAGTTATCAAAAGAGGTGATATAAAAAATATAGATACCACGGTAGATAATGGTAAACTTGCTAAGGATATGAAGAAAAAATACATGGCAATAACCAGACACATACCCCTTATAGAAAATAAAATTAATGTCCGCCGTGGAAGTAATAAGACTTTTTTAGCACCCTGGCCTATTACTGAAATTACTAAGATACAAAACAAGGCGCGGATGGCCACTATTTGAGCAAGAGGATAACGCGCACTCAAAAGTTTAATTAATGAGTCATTCAGCGGGATCAGAGCCATTCCTAACATTAAAAGCAGGATAGACAGTTTGGTGAGCCGATCGTTCATTACAAATCCAATTAAAAAACTAACTCAGGCTAAATTAGCCTAAGTATTAAGACTACCAAAGATAGCAGTATGAGCTCGCTTAATAACGCCATTCAATTTGTCGCAAATGGATCCGAAGCTTCCCAAAAAATCAAATATTTAAGTATCTAAAACATAATTGAAATTATGTTTTTACCTTTTCCAACTTAGGGTCGTAAAGCGGTTTCAGACAAACATTCGCTCTTACTCTTTTAGTAGCAACCTCTAGCTCGTACTCACCAGATAATACGAAATCGGGGTCAATGTACCCATCATTACGCACATACCCCATTCCTATAAATTTTCCTATTGTGTGACCAAATCCTGCCGAGCTTAACCAACCACAGCGCTCGCCATTACGATAAATTGTTTCACGACCCGATAGGATAACTTCGCTGTCAGTAGTAAATGTAGCCATTATCTTTTTAATGCCTTCGGCCCTCTGTTTCGCGATTGCCTCACGCCCTTTGAAAGAAATATTAGATTTCATTTTAATTGCCCAACCTAGACCTGCTTCATCTGGTGTATGATCGGGGCCAATATCTGACGACCAGGCACGATAACCCTTTTCAAGTCTGAGGGTTTCAATTGCTCGATAACCAGCATTTCTCAAACCCAAAGGTGATCCAGCTTCAATTAATGTATTATAAATAGTTTGTGCGTATTCAACGGGCAAATGCAGCTCCCACCCAAGTTCACCGACATACGTAATACGCAAAGCCAAAACTGGGCACCCTGCTATACTAATCTGTCGTGCCAAACCAAACGGATGACGAGTATCTGAGACATCGTTTAGAGTTACAACCTGTAAAATATCACGTGCTTTAGGTCCAAAAAGCGACAAAACGGCATTAGATGATGTCACATCAATCAACTGAGCATTAAGATCAGATGGAATATTTCTGCTAATCCAATCAAAATCATGAGTAGCATACCCTGTGCCTGTAGTTATATAATACTCGTTAACCTTTGTCCGAACGCAGGTTAAATCACATTCAATTCCACCTTGATCGTTGAGCATTTGAGTGTAAATTATTGTTCCGATTGGCTTATCAACACGATTTGCTGCAATCCATTGAAGTGCCTGCTCTGCATCTGGGCCGGTTAGTATGTATTTTGCAAATGAAGTTTGATCGAACAAAACAGCTGCTTCTCTCGCTGCTTTATGTTCACGAGCTACAGCATTATGCCAGTTGGGGAGACCGAAGGTATATATATCGCACGGCTTCTCGCCAGTTTCAGCAAACCAATTCGCTCGTTCCCACCCAAGTTTTTCACCAAACACTGCACCCGATGATTTCAAGGTATCGTATAATGGCGATCGCCGGCATGGGCGCCCAGTTGTATGTTCCTCAGATGGCCAAGCCATCGTATAGTGCTTTCCATAAGCTTCTAAAGTGCGCGCCCGCACCCAATTTGTATCTAAGTGTGGGCGCCCAAACCGGCGGATATCAACTGGCCAAAGATCAAATGGTGGCGCTCCATTTGCAACCCACTCAGCCAAAGCCATTCCTGCTCCACCGCCAGCCGCTATGCCGTAGGCGTTAAACCCCGCTCCTATGTACAAATTTCTTAATTCTGGAGCTTCCCCCAATATAAAATTTCCATCCGGTGTGAAACTTTCTGGTCCATTCAACAATTGCTTAACACCCACTTCTGAAAGTTTAGGAACACGAGGCAAAGCAAGCTCAATTAATTGCTCAAAATGGTCGTAGCGTGATTCTAGTAATTGAAAATCGAAAGGTTCCGGAATACCGTCTACAGCCCAAGGTATCCCGTTTGGTTCGTAACCTCCCCAAGCCAGCCCACCGACTTCTTCTTTGTAATAAGTAAGCCTGTCAGGATCTCGTAAGGTAGGTAAATCCGAAGGGACGCCAAATTCTTCAGTTATCATATATTGATGCTCTACTGACACGAGAGGGACATTCACCCCTACAGTAGCAGCAAGATTACGTGTCCACTGACCGCAACATAAGATTAGTTTTTCACAAGAGATATTACCAAGTCTTGTTTTAACACCCACCAATTTTTCATTTTTTACTATAATCTCATTTACAGGACAATTTTCTAGGATTTTCGCACCAGAGTTCCGAGCTCCTCGAGCCAAAGCTTGAGTTATATCAGACGGTGACGCCTGTCCATCACTTGGCAAAAAAGCGGCTCCCACAACATCACTGATGTCCATTAGTGGCCACAAATCCTGTGCTTCTTTGGATGTTAATAATTGCATATCTAACCCAAAAGAATGTGCAGTAGTAGCTTGACGTTTTACCTCAACCCAACGCTCTTCATTACATGCTAAGCGCAATCCACCATTCATCTTCCAGCCAGTGGCAAGGCCCGTGTCAGCCTCTAACTTATCATAAAGATTTATTGAGTAACCTAAAAGCTGCGTAATATTTGCATTTGAACGCAGTTGCCCAACTAACCCTGCCGCATGCCACGTGGAACCAGATGTGAGTGCTGCTTTTTCAAGTAGCAAAACTTCATACCCCATTGTAGCAAGATGATAAGCAGTAGAGCAGCCCACAATACCTCCTCCTACTATTATAATTTTTGATGAAGTCGGTAGACCCATTTAATGCCCCTAAATATTTTGAAAATCTGAGATTGCTGCGTTAAGTCGGGTTAGATTCTCGGAAGTGTAAGCCGCATAATCAAATTCGATTTCAGAATATAATTCAGAAATCATAGACCATAACGTTTCTCGCATTAGAGATATACACTTCATTGCCTGATAAGGGCGCCAATATATCTCCCAACTTCGATCAAAATACTGCTCTAACATTTGCTGTTCTTGTAAAATCGATAAACCATTATTTCCTGCAAGACCTGCTAGATCAAAAAGTGGGGTATTAAATCCACCGTATTCCCAATCGATTAACCAAAGCTGGTCTCCATCATCCAAGATATTTGCAGCTAAAAGATCGTTATGGCCAATTACCAAATCAACCTGCCCAGTTGCATCTTGGAGTAACTCAAGTTGACGTTTCAAATCGGCAAGCTTCGACATATGAGGCGACCCATCGGACTCTAATCTCGACATATAAGATTGGTTTACTTGAAAAGGCCAGAAAGTAAGGATCGGCGTATTTAAATGCTGTCCTATTCCCCGATGGGTTTTTGCCACCAAGCTTATAATCCGCATTAGATTTTTGGACTTACGTACGTCGGCCTCCTCAAAAGTTTGCGCTTCTATAAATTCAAGAACCAATATTCCTGGCTCGTAATGAACAACAGCAGGAGAAACACCCAAACTCTGCGCAGCTTTACTAAGCGCTAATTCGTTCCAACGCATCACTCCATGTTCAGGAATATCCTTTCCAATGCGGACTACATATTTTTTATTATTATTAGTTACACCAACATTCACATTTGTGATCCCTCCATTAATTGGAGTAATATCAGTAGGATTTTGAAAACATGACAGACTCGAGACAAGATCGACTATTTCCTTCATAGACCTAACCTTTTCTTTTGTTTATCAGCCGATGCATTAACTACCCGATCAGCAATTATCGCAATGAAGGCCACGCAAAAACCAGCTACAATACCTTGACCGGCATTCGCCTTGGTCAAAGCTATGTAAACCTCTTGACCCAAGTCGCGAGTGCCTACCAGCGCAGTTATAACAAGCATGGAAAGCGCCAACATAATTGTTTGATTAAGGCCCAACAAAAGTTGCGGTGTGGCTAGAGGTAATTTTACCCGTAATAGAAGTTGGATTGGGGTGCAGCCTGCCATTCGGGCAGCTTCAACTAAATGTTCTGGCACTTCTTTCAAACCAAATGCGGCGTAGCGCACCGCAGGAGCCAACGCGTAAAGCACGACAGCAATCATAGCACTGAAATCTCCAACACGAAAAAGCATCACCACAGGAATAAGATACACAAAACTGGGAAGAGTTTGCAGTGTATCCATGAGGCCAAGAATAACTCTCCCTGCACCCTGACGCTCTGCTGCCCATATACCCAAAGGAATACCAATTATTGTGGCGATAAAAACAGAAACACCGCAAAGGTATATTGTAACCATAGCCTTACTCCATAATCCACTTGCAGCAATAAAGCTCATAAGCAAAAATGCTATAATACCCATTCGCCAACCCGCTAGCTTCCATGCAAATAATCCGGTTGCCATTATCCCCCATGCCCATGGGATTCCCACAAAGAATTTCTTTACCGGAAGCAAAAGCGATTGCAAAAAAAAGACTTTGATTGCTTCAAATGCATCAAAGAAATTCACATTAATATATTCCATGGCATCCGACCAAAAAGGACCTGTTGTTATAGTGAATTCTTTTGGATAGGCTTGAACGCTGGGAATAAATATGCCCAAAATAAGTGTGCCAACAATCACAGCAAAGGATGTACTTATCCAAGGATGGCGTTGGATATAATTCCCATTATACGGCTCCTTAATTGTACGTACAGAAAAAGCTTGGCTTATTCGATCCAAAGCAATCGCCATTACAACAATTGCCAAACCAGCTTCTATTCCACCGCCAATATCAAGACGCCGTAAGCTTGCTAAAACATCGAAACCTAGGCCGCCAGCGCCAATCATAGATGCTATTATAACCATATTAAGGGTAAGCATAATTACCTGATTGACACCTACCATTAAGGATGAACTAGCCGAAGGAACTAGTACTTTCCACATCATTTGCCTATCTGTACAACCTACCATTTTACCAGCCTCTTTAATCTCTTCTGGAACAGTTTTTAGGGCAACAATAGTAACTCGGACCATGGGTGGCATTGCGTATATAACGGTGGCGACTAATGCTGCCACCGGCCCAAAACCAAATAGAATTAATACAGGAACTAAATAAGCAAACACCGGCACAGTTTGCATAAGATCGAGAATAGGACGTAAGCAATTTTCAACAATGCGGCTTTTGTAAGCGATAATTCCTAGAAACAAACCCCCAAGAGCCCCGATTGGCACTGCTATTAATACAGAAGCCAATGTCACCATTGCACTTTGCCACTGACCAAATACCGCCAGATAAGCAAAACAAGCGCATGTTAGTGTCCCCAAGCGCCAATCACTGGCATAATACGATATTGCTACGACAACAGTAATAACAGCTACCCAACTCAATGATGGAGCATATTGAACTGCTTGATCTCCTAGACCACTTTGGAAACCTTCAATTAAAAGATTTCTTAAAAATTGGTAGGGCCATTCTATTAAAGAAGCAATCGCACGAGTTATATCGCGAAACGTAAAAAAGTAAAAATTAGCACTATCGACTAACCAATCTAAGAATGCAGAAATCCATTTTTCAGTTGGCAACTCATATTTTTTGGGAAACCTAATAATCCATCTAGCATCAAAAGCCTTATATAGTTGGAAGGAAAACGAAGATAACATTAAAGTAATACCAAGCAGAGTTAGCCAAAAAAAATGATGCCGATTCAAGCCCATTATTTCAGTCCCGTCCCACTAATATGTTTACCACAGCAGAACTATCAATTTGACCAATTACTTGCCCATCGCGCATGACCTTATGAGGCAATTTTGATCCCTCTACTTGATCGGCAATTTCTTCAATTGTTGCATCATGGGCAACCTCACCACCAAAATGATCTTTTTTTATTGGAGACATTATAGTTGCAGCTTTAATCACTTTTGCACGTGACACATGACGCGTAAATTCTGCCACATAGTCTGTTGCTGGATTCAGGACTAATTGTTCAGGATCAGCAATTTGCTCTATTTCACCATCTTTCATAACTGCGATACGATCTGCAAGCCTTATGGCTTCATCAAAATCATGAGTGATAAAAACAATTGTTTTTTTCAATAAATTTTGGAGGCGAATAAACTCATCTTGCATTTCTCTTCGTATCAAAGGGTCTAATGCAGAAAATGGTTCATCAAGAAACCAAAGATCAGGCTCTACAACAAGAGATCGCGCAATTCCCACTCTTTGCTGCTGACCACCCGATAATTGCCTAGGATAATAATTTTCACGCCCTTTTAAACCTACGAGCTCAATAACATCGAGCGCCCTTGCTTCACGTACGTCTTTTTTGACACCCTGCACATCTAAAGGAAAGGCTACATTCTCAATAGTAGTTAAGTGAGGAAGCAACGCAAATTGCTGGAAGACCATGCCCATTTTCTTGCGTCTGATTTCGATAAGTTCACTATCGGTCGCTTTAAGAAGATCAACTCCATCAAACTTAATTGAACCTGTCGTAGGTTCGACAAGGCGAGACAGACAACGGACAAGGGTTGATTTGCCCGATCCAGATAAGCCCATAATTACAAAAATTTCCCCTTGCATAATCTGGACATTAACAGCCCGAACAGCACCAATAATACCTTCAGCCTTAAGCGTATTAATATCAGGATTAACGTGAGTATCTAAAATACTGTTGGCCTTAGCACCATAAAGTTTCCAAATATTTTTACAATCAAGAAGGACATTTACTGTCATCACATACTCTTATTTATCTGACTTATGAGCACAGTTTTACAAGGCGCTCGATCAATGGCAATAGCCAAGCGTGGGATATTCTTAAGTTTGAACTCCCCCCCTAGGAGGGGAGTTCCAGTAAAGGTGTTTTAGATATTCTGCCTATTTTATCCAATTGGACCAAGTGCCTTTATTAGCCTCCATCCAAGCAGCAACTGTATCTTCAATTGATTTACCGTTTAAATCCACCTCTGCTACCATTCCAGCTGCATCAGCGTTCGAAATCTTAAAGTTTTCAATTACTTTAGCCGCATCAGGCCATTTCTCTGATAATCCACTCCAAGCAGCTTTCCAGATTGGACCCGTGGGCTTACCACAATCATAGGCTGCATCGGGGTTAATTCCAACGGAAGGGTCGTTATAACACTCCGCGGAATATGGAGGAAATTCAACAAAAGAGCCCTCAAATTTTGCGGGCGCCCAGTGTGGCGAATATACCCATAATATAATTGGATCTTGTCTCTGATATGCTGCTTCTAGTTCTGCAAATAATGCGGCATCTGTACCTGCATGTACAACTTCAAAGTCAAGCTCTAAAGCTTCGACACGCTCATCATCAAAACCACCCCATGTTACAGGACCACCGAGATACCGACCCAAAGGCGCTGTCTCAGGTGTTGCAAAAGCTTCCGGGCAATCTTTCAATGCTTCCCAATTTGGCAAACCCGGGCAACGATCAGCCATATATGCAGGATACCACCATTCTTCAATAGCCATCATCCCAGTTTCACCCATAGAAACGACATTACCAGTCGCAAAAGAAGCGTCCATAGCCTCACGAGCAGTAGTCTCCCATAGTTCCATCGCAACATGTAAATCGCCAGTTTCAAGACCTGCAAATTGCGCAATATAGTCGGCTTGTACGTATTCAACATTGTGACCAGCCTGCTTCAATACCTCTCCCATCAAAGTGGTAGTAATTAGCTGGCCCGACCAGTCATGCAAAGTAAGCTTTATTGGGTCGGAACTATCTGAAAAAGCCGGATAAGCCATCAAAGACATTGCAGAAGCAGCAATTATCGTTCTCATTTTTAATCCTCCTTATTATTTTAATTTGGTGCATTAGCCTTAGACCTTTAGGTCTTCGACTCACACAAGATGATACAAATTCAACACCAATAGGGTATTAAATCAACAAAAATCAACACAAGGACAGATTTTGAGATACCTTAATTAAAAGTATAAAAGCCCCATTTAAAGTCTTTCCGCTTTCACTCCTCGCGAACAGCATCTAGGTGTTTTTGAAAATCGGAGCTAAACATAAGCAACTTACATCGATCAAATCGACTAGTAGAATATGCCCAAAAGTCTTCTGCAGGATTATTATCAGCATGCTGTATCAAACCCCAGAGCGTCCATAATAAATCACACATCGCCTTATATATGATCATTCGACCATTCTCTGCAGCAGTAGGCTTTCGACCAAAGTATGCCAGCATCATTTCAGCATCTTGATCGGCTGTCATGCCTGCTTCTACTGACAAATCCCCAACATCCCATAATGGATCGTTCATGCCAGAATACTCCCAGTCAACAATCCACATTTTTTCTCCATCATCTAAAAAATTTTCACACAAAGGATCACAATGACATGGAGCGAGCGGTAATGGTCTATTTGCTAGAAGCTTCTTAATTGGCTCAGCAGCCGAGACAACCTCCTGATACCCAGACGGTAAATTTACATCTTTAGTTGAAACAATTTTGAGATATTCATCAATCATAGAAAACAACTCAAATCTGAATTTAAAAGTTTCTCCAGAATTATGAAGTTTTGCTAGTGCAACACCTGCCCTGAAGGGAGACCCGTGACGTTCTTTAAATAACTTTGGTGTCATTGTTTCAATATCTAACACCGCGTCTGAAATCATAATTCCGGTACTAGGATCTACATAAATAACATTAGGAGAAACTCCCGCTTTTGAAGCAGCATTTGCATTGTATGCCTCTACGTTACGATCAATATAGTCTTCAGTACCTTGACCAGGAATTCGCACTATTACTGATCGCTTAGTTAAATCTACTCTGTGGACCAAATTTGTTAGACCGCCCAAACGGATAATTGAAATAACATCATCAAGATTTTCAAATCCTGGTACTTTTCTTAAAGCTGCCAAGACCTGGTCACTATGTTCAACCATTTTTTCTCCTAACCTTTCAGGGCCAAGTTTTTTGGATCATAAACTGGACTGGAAGCCAATTTTACAGGATACCTCTGGCCAAATACTTCTACAGTAAATTCAGTCTTTCCCCAATACAAGCGATCCAAATAACCTCTAATAATAGTCTTCTTTACCGTAAACCCATAGGCTGCAGAGGTTGCAAGTGATACAACTCGGCCACTTTCTAGTATAGTTTCTCCGCCTGTTAATGGTAAAAACTGTTCAGATATAAATGTAAATAATTTACGATCTAAACCATTTTTCATCTGACTTTCTAAAGCTTGGCGCCCTAAAAACTCACCTTTCAAATCAAAATGAACTCGGAAACCAAGTCCAGCTTCCAGTGGTGAATAATCCGGAGATATGTCTCCTGACCAATACAGATAACCCTTTTCCATGCGCAAGCTCTCTATTGCTCTATAGCCCACATTCGCAATTTCCATTTCCTGCCCAGCCTGCCAAAGTTCTTTATAGACATGGATTGCAAATTCACTCGGAATATGTAGTTCAAATCCTAGCTCGCCCACATACCCAATACGACTAGCTAATACAGGCGCAGCACCAATAATTATTTCTTTAGCAGTTGCAAAAGGTATAGCCTCTCCAGATACATCGGACTCAGAAACTTTAGACAAAAGATCACGCGACTGAGGGCCGACTACATTTATTACAGCTTTTCCCGAAGTTACCTCTATTAGATGAATTGTACCATCCGCTGGAAATTGACTTTTTAACCATTCACTATCATGCACACCGAAACCTGAACCCGTTACCATATAGAAATGATCACTTGATAATCTTATAAAAGTCACATCAGCCTCAATACCACCGTGCGAATTACACATTTGTGTATATAAAACGGACCCAATGGGTTTATCCATGTTTGAGACACAGAGAGTTTGAAGAAACCCCAAAGCACCTGCGCCAAAAATTTCAAATTTGGCAAATGACGTCTGATCAATAAGTGCAACACGCTCTCGAACGGCCCTATGTTCTTCAGAAACATATTTTCGCCATCCAGGTTCGAGAAAATCTAACTGGTCTACGGGCGCTACTCCTTCAGGTGCAAACCAAAGTGGTCTCTCCCAACCATTCTTAGATCCATACACTGCACCAAATTCTTTTAATTTTTCATACAAGGGAGACAGTCTTACTTGACGAGCACTTTCATGCTCCTGCCCAGGATAACGCATCTTGTAGTGGTGTGCATAATTTTCGACTGCACGAGGATACATAAATTTTTGAGTCCCATGATGAGGTCCAAAACGACGAACATCAAGAGGCCATAAGTCTAAAGAAGGAGACCCCTCTAAGACCCATTCTGCGATCATTTCTCCAGCACCGCCTGCAGCAGCAATTCCATAAAGAAACGCGGTTGCAAGCATTAAATTATCAAATCCAGGCTGCCAACCCATGATAAAATCACCATCGGCAGAATATGGAATAGGCCCATTAATTATCTGCCTTATGCCTACTTTGTTTAGAACTGGAGTTATTTCACCGGCCAATTCCGCAAGTGGTAAGAACCGATCTAAATTTTCCGGTAAAAGCTGTCTTACAAAATCGCCTGGAATTGCTGGAGAACCAAATGGCAAAGTATCATCTTCATACCCGCCCACTACTAAACGACCGCCAACATCTGGTTTATAATAAACCAGCCTCTCCGGATCTCGCAAAGTGGGATAATTTGAAAGATCTAACCCCGTTGATTCAGTAACGATATATTGATGCTCGACAGCACATGCCGGAATTCTAATTCCCAGTCTTTGCCCGAGCTCTCTGCTCCACATTCCAGTTGCTAAAATTATATTTTCGGCTTTATAATTTCCACCTGTAGTTACAACTTCGACGATCCTCCTTCCTTGTTTTTTAAAATCTACAACTTTCACTCCCTGCCTAATCTCAGCGCCTTGATTTCTTGCAACAGTAGCAATTGCTTGGCAAAGAGATGCTGGATCAACATGTCCATCTGATGGAATAAAGGCAGCTCCCAACAGCTCTTTTTGTTCAATCAGTGGGAATAATTCCTTGGCTTCAGACGGCCCTATCATAGACATTTCAAGATCGAAACTCTGCGCCATGGTGGTGAGTCTTTTAGCTTCTAACAAACGATCTTCGTTGGCGGCAAGCCTCAAGGATCCAGTTTTTTTCCAATCAAATGACATACCATCTTCGTTTTGCAAACGGTCATACATCTCTACCGATTTCTTTAGCATTCGTGTGGTATTCCTAGAAGAACGCAACTGACCTACAAGTCCAGCTGCGTGCCAAGTGGCGCCCTCCGTCAGCGCTGCGCGCTCTAATAATACGACATCCTTTTCTCCATTACGAGTAAGATGATACGCTATTGAGCAACCTATTATGCCACCACCTATTATTAGATGCTTGGTTTCGAAATTAACCATTCACTCGATCCGATTATTTCAGAAAAAGATACTACTGAAAATAATATTATCAATGTTTTTGTTGATTTTTGTTGATTTCAGGCGATTTGCCTTGGTAATCAATCAAGTTATATCGAGTGACAAGGGATTTCATGTCAAAATACGAGATACAAATACGAGAAATTGTAAACATGCAAGGCAGTATCACGGTACTGGAGCTAGCGCGTGCATTGAGCGTATCCGACCAAACCATCCGCCGGGTAGTCCGTCCCCTAGTAGAGCGTGGCGAGATTGCAAAAGTCCACGGAGCGTTAGTATCAAATCGCTCACCTATAGATCCACCATTTATGTCCAGAATGAGCCAAAACAAATTAGCAAAAATAGCTATAGCTCGGTCACTATTAGATTTGATTAAAGATGGAGATCGGATTGCCATAGATACAGGATCTACATCTGCCTTCGCGGCACAGGCTTTGAGGGAAAGAAGGTACCTAACCGTTGTAACTAATTCTGCATTTGTGGCGAGTACCTTATCAATGATACCTGGAAATAATGTTTCAATGGCAGGTACTCAGTTACGACATCATGATGGTGCATCATTTGATCGATCAGCCTTTGAAATAATTGAGAGAATTCATGTGGACTACGCGCTATTATCAGCATCATTAGTTGACGAAAGAAAGGGGTTTTTAGTCCACGAGCAATGTGAAGTTGATATGGCAACAGCAATGCTTGAAAACTCTTCTAAAACTATAATGGCAGTAGATCATTCAAAATTTTTACCACAGAACAGGAAGCCATCACTTAAACAACCTGAATTGAAACCTGGTGATTATTTGTTAACGGACAAGCCAATTTTACGGCAGTTTCAGCATCTGACTTCTTCTCTTGACGTAGTAGTGGCCGAATAAATATATTATTTATTCAGCCACAAAAGGCGCATATCCGCATATCTTATCATCAGGGACTCTTACGAACTGAAACAAAAGAGACCCAGATAAAATAAGTTTCTTTAGCTAGCGGCGTCCGTTACATACAAAATTTCTTGCATGTTGAATAATAGAAAACCATACAAAGCTGTAAAAACCAGAGGCGAAATCCAAAATTCGTTCGACATTTTTACACCGTCAACTTCTGCCCATTCGCTGCGAAGGATTCTTAAGCCAAATATAATTCCTAAAACTGATTGAACAAAGCTATATGTTACAAACGCCCATGCATGTTGAGGTCCGGAAATTAAGATAACAATCCCCATTATAAAACCTGCACCGGCAAAGGTTCCAATTAACACTAATGGAAAAGCGGCTCCATCCCCTGCGCCATACTGATCAATCATCCCCCTAGTTCCAAAAAGACACCTGTATGAATAATAACCTGCACCAAGCGTTGCAATAATCCATATTATTAGGTTCAAAGAACCACCAAAACTTTCTACCATTTTTTTCTCCCTTGTTGGCTGAGGTTTGTTTATCATATGGAAACTAGAGTGTGGGGGGGAAATAGAAATTTTGTTTCAAATTGTAGTATTTTTATTTCACTTTAATAATAACGTTTCTTTGAGTAACTTCTGAGTTATTACAAATTGACAATTGGAGATAAGGTTTCTTTGTCAAAATTCGCTCCACACAGAACAACTGCGCTTATTTTATTATTATTTTTTCGAGCATCTTCTTGCCAAGCAGCGTAGGCCAAACCTGCAGACCCCTCTACCAACATTTTTTCACTCCAAGCAATCTGCTGCAGGCCTGACACTATTTGTTTTTCAGAACAGTCAATCAGATCATCGATTACTTCTGTTCCCAAACCAAGTGTTATAGTATCACTGTCGACACCACCAGCACATCCATCCGCCAAGGTTTCGTGATGATCAACTTTAACCATTTTACCAGCCCTAATACTTGCAGCTAGCTCTGCAGAATTCTTAGCACTCACACCAACAACTCTAGTTTTTGGTGAGAAAGCCTTTAGCACAGAACCAATACCTGAAATCAACCCTCCTCCACCAATAGAAACATATACCACATCAAGCCTAGGAAGCTGATCCAATAACTCGATTGCTAGTGTTCCTTGACCAGCGATAATTTGCGGATCATTATAGGGCGAAACATATATTTTCCCCTGCTCTTTCGCTAGCTTCTGCGCATGTTGCTCAGCAATGCCAGAGTCATTGGAATGCAAAATAGTTTCAACACCAAGTGCCTTAATTTTCTCCAACTTCTCACGAGCTACAGTTTCAGGTAGTACGACAGTTAAATTGTGACCTGTTAACTTTGCAGCTGTTGAAAGGCCTAGGCCATGATTTCCAGATGAAGCAGTGATTGCTGGTACGTCGGTCGACATCGAGGTCAATTTTGATAGTGCCCCTCTAAATTTAAAGGAACCAGTTTTTTGGAAATTATCAGCCTTATAGTAAAGTTCAGTTTTTTCTGTTAGCACCTGACGTGATGGAATGCATGGTGTAGGGCTCAACCAAGGCTTAATTCGACTATAGGCTGATACTGAGAGAGCGGCCTGTTGAAGTACTGTCGAAGATGCACTCATAAATAATTTCCTTCAATTCTATTTTTCAAATTCTGCAGCATCAATAATTCCACTTGTGATTGCAATATCTTGAGCGGCTATACCTGTAAGATCTGCAATAGTAATATCATTATCCGAGGTGCGACCTGCACAACTATTAGACAAAATATTACCTAATTCTACTACCTTTTTTGATAGATCAGTATCATTAATGACCTGAAAATCACCATGGTTCAATGACTGTGACGTCATATCACAAACTAAAAGCGAGGCGGACTCAATTAAGCTTGTTGGCAATTCCTGCTTGCCATGAGTATCAGCTCCAATAGCCGTGATATGGGTACCAGGCCGCACTAAATTATCCCCGAATAAAGGGGATGTCGCTGGAGTTGTGGTAATTATGATATCTGCAAGTGAGACCTCCTCGTCTAAATTTGTGGCAACATCAGCATTTAAATTATTACTTTGAAGCTCTTCCACGAGAGTAGAAGCAGCACTTATATTTCTACCCCAAATATTGAAATTAAATGATCTTCTAGGCATCAACGATGCCAAGCACTTAGCTTGAAATTGCGCCTGAATACCAGATCCAATTATTAAAACTCTTTTCGCATATTTAGCTGCTAAAGCTTTGGTTGCTATCGCACCGCCTATGCCAGTCCGCATATCCGTTAGCCAACCCTCATCCCTTAGAATTGCCGTCGGTTCTCCAGTCCTAGCAGAGAATGCTAGCATCATGCCATTTGAAGATGGGAGTCCTTTTGATGGATTATTATAAAATCCAGAGGCAATTTTAATTACATACGAATCCGTATGACGAATATGACCAGATTTAACGTGACAGTCACCGTTTGTTTCTGGGAAGCTTAAGTGAACGACGTCCCCTGTTTGCACACGGCCACTAGACGACGCAACATATGCCTCACTGATACCTTTTGCTGCATTATCGAACTGAAACAGTTCCATAATTTTAGATTTATTTAGATCATACATAAAATTTAAAATCCTTATCTTGGATTATCGTAAAGCCATAACTTTATTTACGTCAGTAAAATAATTTAAATATTTTTTAGATATTCTGACACCCGGCTCAAACCCACTCTTAAAACTTCCGGATTGTTGGCATAACCAACTCTGATAAAACCTTCCATTCCCATTGCCGCTCCAGGCGTAAACATCACACCTGTCTTCTTTAGAAGCTTTACACAAAAATCGTATGATTTGATTGGCAATTCGATTTTTATTAATGCAGTAGTACCCGAACTTGGCTTAACCCACGAAAGTTTTGTTTCTCCGTCCAGCCAAGATGATAGATAGCTTAAGTTACCTCGAGTGATTTTATGTGAGCGTTCCAATAACCGATCAACACTCTCTAAAGCAACGGTAGCAAGATAATCATCAACCATGCCAACACTGATGGTATCGTAGTCACGGTGGATCATCACATCCTCAATAACCTTCTGAGGAGCTGCAACCCAGCCAAGCCTTAATCCAGCCAAACTGTAAGCCTTGGACATTCCTGCCGTGCTTATTCCTTTTTCATAGATGTCTGTTATTGACGCAGTCATTCCAGTTCCATGCTGGTCAGTACCACGATAGACTTCATCACATAAAACCCATGACCCAGCCTCAGCTGCTATTTCTGCAATTCGAGCAAGCATTTCTTTGTCGATAAGTGATCCCGTTGGATTATTGGGATTTGTCAATGCAATTAGTTTTGTGCCGGGCGTAACAAGCTTTTTGAGCTCATCTAAATCTGGCAACCAATTATTTTCTTCCCGCAATTTCAAAAAGTGCACGTCGGCACCTATACTTTTGGGAATTGAAAAATGCTGCTGGTACGTTGGTACAACTGAAACCACCTGGTCGCCACTGTCGACTAGCGTTTTATGTACCAACATATTAGCCCCTATCGTCCCATGAGTAACAAGCACATTTTCAAGAGTTTGTTTCTCGTACAAAGCAGCTATTGCTTTTCTGAGCCGATCAGAACCTTTGATCTCACCGTAAGTCATTTTAAGGCTCAGTATTTCAGATAAATCTTTTTCATTCTTGCCCGTAATTTGGAACAGCTGGTCAATTGTCAAACTTTCTACGCACGTCTCGGCCAGATTGAATTCACATTTGGTTTCCCATTCATTCATCCACATTTCCACACCAAATGTATCGATTTTCATTTTACGAACCTCACGTGCCCTAGCGGTTGAATTTTATAAAAAAATTCCCAATCATGTAACAGTCTCATAGACAATAGTCTCGAACTTCTAACTGGTAAACCCATGGCACATCACTCTCGTTGCGATATTCTTTCTGAGCCTGTGAAAATTGGTCCTGTTACAGCAATGAATCGTTTTTTCAGATCCCACATCGCGACGGAATGTGAAGAAGCTTGTCTGATAAATTTATCTTATTTTTTATCAGAAAGGTTTGCGAGCACGAATGTGGTGTGGACAATGTTCGCCCGTTTTCAAAACAGCAACTAGTTTTGACCAAATTTCCACTTGATGATCAATAAAATCTTTACCATGACGAGCTTGAAGTTCAGAGCGATTTGATCCTTTTAACCATTGCAGCTCTTTTTCGGCTTCATTAGCATACCAAGAATTTCTATTAACTAACTCAATATCTACGAAACCCGCTTTCTTCATGGCATTTTCGTACCTGCCCGGCGACGCCATTGCAAAATCAAGTCCTTCGGCCTTGATATAATCTGCCATTTGCGGGGAAGGGTCATTATCGTGACTAATTAACCAATCAGATGCTGCAAATTGTCCACCTGGCTTGAGGATACGGAAAGCATCAAGCGCCATAGTTTCTTTATCCGGTATATGAATTATTGAATCTTTCGAAAAAACAACATCAACTTCACCATTCGTAAATGGCAGAGGCCCAGGCTCGACTAATCTAATCGTAACTTTTTCGGAAGCTCCATCTGCTTTAACTCGATTTATTGCAGCATCGCAAACAGGCTTTTCTACGTCAATGCCAATCACTCTATCCGCACCATATTCCTTAGCTAACAATATTGCACAAGCACCCGAACCACAGCCAATATCAATTACCAATTTACCACTAATGGTAATCCCTTGTAAGACACGACGCACTTCATCGGCTCCACCTGGCGACAAGAAACCATCCCCCCAGATCTCTTCTAGAAATCCTATCACTTGTTGATCATATAGTACTTCGTCAGACATTTGTGGAGGCTCCAGTCAGAAAATCCAAAATTCAATTCCATTGGTTTTAGTCACTCTATATATGATTAGCAACTTTAGGAAGTTAGAACCTACCGAATCTATTGCTAATCAAAATTACCTAACTAGAAAAGAATATTTGTTTTTAAAAATTTTTCAAAAATTAACCCATTGAAAATAATACTTATTATAAAACTGTTTTAAGAAAGCTTGCGTGAAACAAGATTAGGTGTTAACTTGTTTGGAAACGTTTCCAATTTTATTTCCTCAAGGGTGGCTTTAAAAACTAATATCATTCTTAATACCAGTTTATTTAAAAAGATTATTGATCAAACTTACATAAACTCGATTTGAAATAAAAAATTTACGATGAATTTGTATACGCATGTGGGAGGATGGAGTATGCATCAGTCAGCGACAATTAAGGATGTTGCATTAAAGGCCGGCTGCGGTGTTGCAACGGTCAGCAGGGTTCTAAATAATACTGGATCCGCCAGTCCGGAAATGCGAAGTCGTGTCGCAGCAGCTGTAAAAGAATTAGATTTTCAATTTAGTGAAGTTGGCCGATCTTTGCAGAGCTCAACGACCCGTACAATTGGCTTCGTTGTTCCCTCAATTGCTAACCCTGTTTATGCTGACGCACTACAGGGCGCTCAAGAAGTATTAACTTCTTCTGGGTACCAGATGCTTCTTATTTGTACAAATTATAGTCCAGAGAGTGAATTAAGCGCAATCCGCACACTAATTTCCAAGCAGGTTGCAGGCATTGTATTAACAGTCAGTGACGCTGAGAGAAGCGAAGGTTTATCAATCATAAGAAACCGTAGTTTACCTCACTGCCTACTTTATAATAATGCGCCAGTGAGCCATGAAAGTTGGTCAGTAGATGATGAAGCAGCAGCCGCAAGGGTCGCTCAAGCTTTTTCAGAAAATCTGCACAATCAGACAGGTTTTTTAGCTTTAAATTTTAATAAATCCGATAGAGCTAGGCAAAGATACGAAGGGTATTGCGCTGGATGTAAAGCAAGAGGTATGAAAAAACCACAACTTTTAGAAATTAGTGAAGATTTCGAAGACTTAACTATGAAATTGAAGCTGTTTCTTCGTGAAAACCCATCCATCACAGGTATTTTCGCATCAAACGATTTTCTAGCACTTGCAATTGTACGTAGTGCTAGAAAACTTGCGCTTAATGTACCTCGAGATCTATCGATAATTGGCTTTGATGGCATAGATGTTGGTTTAATGGTGGAACCAACCTTAGCCACAATAGTAACCGAGCCAAAGATGCTTGGAGCAGGAGCGGGCAGAACAGTTTTATCATTTATAAACAAAACTGAATTTCCAAAACCACCGTCTGCAGATCAGACATTTAATTTCCGCGCTGGCGGCAGCCTTGCCTACTTGGGCGCAGAAAGCAGCGACGATGGAAAGATAACACCCTTTCCATCGTCTTTCGACCCCACCAATTAGAAAGTAAATGAAATAGGAGAAGTCAAAATGAAATATAGACTAGTAGCCACTTTAATGACAATGGCATTTGTAACTCCAGCTATAGCTGAAGATGCAGTTTGCTATAATTGTCCACCACAATGGGCAGATTGGGCATCTATGTTAGAGGCAATTGATAAAGAAATAGATGTACAAATGCCCCATGATAATAAAAATTCAGGGCAAACATTAAGCCAACTCTTAGCCGAAAGAGATAATCCAGTAGCAGATGTCGCATATTATGGTGTAACTACCGGCATCAAAGCAGGAAATGAGGGAGTAGCAACAGCATATAAACCAACCGGTTTTGATGACATACCGGATGGATTAAAGGATCCAGATGGTAAATGGTTTGCAATACACTACGGGACTCTTGGATTCTTTGTAAATGTTGATGCTCTGGGCGGAGCAGAAGTCCCACAATGCTTTGCTGACTTAACTAAGTCCGATTACAGAGGAATGGTTGGATATCTTGATCCATCATCCGCTTTCGTTGGATATGCAGGCGCAGTCGCAGCAAATATAGCATTTGGAGGTGACCTTAATAATTTTGATCCTGCAATTAAGTATTTTAACGACCTAGGAAAAAATTCACCAATCGTGCCAAAGCAAACATCTTACGCACGAGTAGTATCTGGGGAAATTCCAATTCTCTTTGACTACGACTTTAACGCTTACAGGGGAAAGTACGAAGAAGATGGTAACTTTGAGTTTGTTCTTCCTTGCGAAGGTTCGGTTCGCGTACCCTACGTTATGAGCCTTGTAAATAATGGCCCTAATCCTGAGCTTGGGAAAAAAGTTTTAGATTTTATCCTTTCCGATAAGGGTCAAGCAATTTGGACAAACGCATACCTGCAACCTTCACGTCCAGTAGAATTACCTGCAGAAGTTGCTGCAAAATTTCTGCCAGCCAGTGATTATGAGCGTGCAGTCGCTGTTAACTATGCGGAAATGGAGAAAGCGCAATCGGGTTTTGGTGAGCGTTATCTCAGCGAAGTTAAATAGTAATTCTTAAAGAGACGGGTCGAGTATGGAATATGCTCGACCCATTAGCACTTCATGACAAATAGAACCTTCGTACTAACCTGCCTAACGCCTCTATTAATCTTTTCATTGGCATTTCTGGCATTTCCACTAATGCGGCTATTTTTAGCATCAGTAGAGGGTGATAATGGCTGGGCTGTCTACCTAGATATTATAAGAAAACCTAGATATATAAATACATTAGTACTAACAGTCCTTGTTTCATTAGCTACTACTTTTGCTGCTTTGGCAGTTTCAACTACGGCTGGAATGTTTCTGGTCAGAAATAAATTTCGTGGCAGAAATATACTATTATCTATTCTTACACTACCTCTAGCTTTTCCAGGAGTAGTAATTGGTTTTTTGATAATATTACTCGGAGGACGCCAAGGGTTAATTAACCAAATAACGCCAGGGCATGTAGTATTTGCTTATTCGGTATTAGGGCTATTTTTAGGTTATCTATATTTTTCTATACCCCGTGTACTATTAACGGTCATGGCTGCTGCAGAGAAGCTTGACCCAGCACTGGAAGAGGCTGCTCGAACTTTAGGAGCAAACCCATTTAGAGTGGTAGTGGATGTTATCCTTCCCGGCCTAATGCCCTCATTAATTGCCTCTGGGGCTATAGCATTTGCCACAGCAATGGGAGCTTTTGGAACGGCGTTTACCTTAGCAACAAATATCGATGTGATCCCTATGGTAATTTATACTGAGTTCACATTATCTGCAAATATCGCAATGGCAGCTGCCCTATCAATTGTATTGGGTATTGTAACCTGGATATTACTATTAATCGCCCGAAGTTTATCAGGCACAACAGTAGCGGCAGGAGGGTAATTTGTTCAGATCAAAAACAAAACTTTTACAATTAACTGTTACTCTTACAGCGTGTGCATTTCTTTTGATACCAACACTAATGTCAGTGCTAGCTGGAGTAACAGTAAATTATTTCAAAGGTGTTTCGTCTGGCCTCACTTTTAAGTGGGTACTAAATGTCTGGGAGCTTTATGCAGACAGTATTTTCTTATCTCTATGGCTTGCAATAGCTTGCCTTATAGTAACTTTAATAATCGGATTACCTGCTGCTTATGGACTAGCCCGACACCCGGGCTGGCTATCCAGATTGTTAGAGGAATTTATATCTTTACCACTGGCTGTACCAGGACTTGCTCTAGCACTAGCTCTGTTGCAGCTTTATGGAACTCTAAGTGGCTTCCGAACTTCTTGGACATTCATACTAGTTGGTCATGTGCTGTATACCTTGCCGTTTATGGTAAGGTCTATCTTAGCAGTTCTAGCAGCAATGGATCTTAAAACTCTGGAAGAAGGTGCTGCGTCTCTTGGAGCTTCTCCCTGGCAAAGGTTTCGCGACATAGTAGTGCCTAACGCTATGCCAGGTATTCTTGCAGGTGCGTTAACTGTGGTTACACTTTCAATTGGGGAGTTTAACCTAACATGGATGCTACACACACCTTATCTGAAAACTTTACCAGTGGGTCTAGCAGATAGCTATGCATCAATGAGATTAGAAATTGCTTCCGCATACACATTAGTCTTCTTTGTATTAATTGTCCCACTTTTAATGGCCATGCAGTGGGCTTCTGCCCGTGCTCAAAGGATAGCCCAATGACTTTAAATCTAACTACTACCGCAAAAACTTTTGGCGATGGGACCAAAGCCCTACTTCCAACGAGCCTTAAGGTAAATACCGGTGAAATAGTTTCACTACTGGGCCCATCAGGATGTGGTAAAACCACTTTATTACGGATCATAGCTGGTCTTGAGACACCTGATCCTGGTGGCAAGATCTGGTTTGATAGTGATGACGTTACTGATCTACCAGTGGAACGAAGGCAAGTTGGTATGGTTTTTCAGTCATACGCTTTATTCCCAAATATGTCTGTTAGAGCAAATATCGGTTATGGTTTAAAAATGAAAAAACTACCCAAGGCTGATATTGAAGCGCGGGTCTCTGAAGTCCTAGAAATGTGCCAACTAAATGATTACGCTCAACGCGCAGTTACTGCATTGAGTGGGGGGCAAAGACAGAGAGTAGCATTAGCTCGTGCCATCGCACCTCGACCAAGGTTATTATTGCTCGACGAACCATTATCAGCGCTCGACGCAGCATTGCGAGAAACTTTGCGCGATGAACTGGCAATTCTTCTGAGAAAATTCAATATAACAGCAATTTTTGTTACGCACGATCAAAATGAAGCTATGGCAATTGCAGATCGCGTTGCGGTGATGTCACAGGGAGAAATAGTTCAGAGTGGAACGCCAGAGGAACTCTACCGAAAGCCTACTTCAACCTTCGTAGCAAGTTTTGTTGGCAGTGCAATGCATTTAGCGGGCGAAATAAATGGCTCAAAACTCCAACTTAAAGGTGGCGAGGTTTCATTGCCAGCAGACGGGACAGGTTGCGAAGCATTCGTAAGGGCCGAGAATATTCAAATAAATAAAAATGGCTCGCTTTCTGGATATGTAGATACAGTAACTTTCCTTGGTACACATTACAGAGTTGGTATTTCTGGAGTTATTTCTGAACCAATCACTTCAATTTTTTCCGGTAATAAAGTTCCAAAGTTAGGTGAAAAAATAAACCTTACAATAGAACCACAATCAATATTGCTTCTGCCATCGAAAGCCTAAAAATGACCAAAATAATTCAAATATCTGACCCACACATAGTAGCGCAAGGTGAGCTGGCCTATGGACACGTAGATACAGCGAAAGCATTAAAGAAATGTGTTGAAAAAATCGGGAGAATCCTACCTGAGATTGGTCCAATCGACATGATAATATTTACAGGGGATCTCACTGATTTTGGTAAAAAGGAAGAGTACTTACTATTCCGTAAAATAGTTGAAGAACTAGATATTCCATATCAGGCAATCCCTGGAAACCACGATAACAAACTAGTAATGCAAAAGGTTTTTTCAGATAAAGATTGGATGCCTAAAAAGGGCCCAATAAATTGGGAGATAGATTTTAACGATTTGAAAATTATAGCGCTCGATACAAGTGTTATTGGCATGGCTCATGGGTATTTGGAAAATATTTCTCTAGATTTTTTAAAATCTTCTCTTTCTTCAGCAAAAGAAAAACCAGTACTGGTCGCTACACATCATCCACCTATCCTGACGGGAATAGAGAAAATGGATATTCAAAACCTTCGTGAAAGTGCTGAACTTAATAAAATTTTGTCAGGATATAACGGAAAATTAAAGTTAATTTGTGGTCATATACACCGCAATATAGTGGGACAGTTCGGGGATATAGTTTGTCAAATAGCACCTGGCGTTTCACATGCCGTTACAATAGATTTAAGAAAAGGCGCGCCAAACTGCTTAACAAAAGAGCCCGGATGCTTCTTGTTGCATGAAATACAGGGCGGAATTTTGAGTCATCAAATCCTCATCGATCATTATGATGGGCCATTTCTTTTCTATCCTGAGAGCAAATAATCCAATTTCATCGAATTATTTTACTAATATAAAATATTAAAAAAAAGCACCTAAGAGAGTATATCTATCAATGTTGGATTCTGTTACGGTCTTTCAAAAATACGAAAGCCTGAGATCAAGGCTTCCCTATTTTAATACCCCGACGACAACGATTGAAATTAATTCAATGTTGGAGATTGTAAATGAAATAGATGTATTTGTTTTTGATGCTTTTGGAGTGTTAAATATCGGAGAAGAGCTTATACCTGGTGCAGACTTAGCACTGAAAACTTTGCGCAATATGGATAAACAAGTACGTGTTCTAACCAATGCAGCAAGTTATGACAAAAGTGGAGCAGAAAAAAAATTTTTAGATCTCGGCCTTTATTTTGCTACAGAAGAAATTATCACGAGTCGCGACGCTGCATTAGAACATGTTACTACTGGTTTATGGGGTGTCATTACTACAGAGGCTGATGATCTTAGTGATCTTAAAACCGAATACATTCGTTTAACAGATACGCAACAAGATTTTAATAAAGTAGATGGATTTTTATTTCTTTCTACAAATGGCTGGAACTCAAAGAAACAACTTTTGCTTCGAGATAGCATCTCAAAAAACGAGCGCCCAGTGATTATTGCAAATGCAGATTTAGTGGCGCCCAGAGAAAATGGCTTCACACTAGAACCCGGCTTTTATGGCCACGACTTAATGGACTTAGGAGCTTCTAAGGTAAAATTTTTTGGCAAACCTTACTCAGCAGTATATAAACTTTTAACAAAATCTTTATCCGAAATTCCCGGAGATAAAATTGCTATGTTTGGGGACTCTTTACATACTGATATTTTGGGAGCGGCAGCACAGGGTTGGAAAACTGTTCTTGTCACAAAAGATGGATTATTTTCTGGTTTTGATACAAAGAGTTTTTGTGAGGGTTCTGGGATTTTTCCCAATTGGCGCTTAGGCAGAATAAATCCTTAAGTTTCATCTAAGCCCATGGCTCGAGAACTATTTTTGGAGCTGCAACTGTATTCCCTAGAAGATCTCGAAAGGATGCCTTGCCTTCCGAAAGTGGACGCTTCTCGATCCACTCTAATAAACCTAGGCGCCCAGCAAATAATGCTTCCGCGGTATCTTTAAAATCTTGTACGGTATATGTGTAGGTTCCAATAAAGGTTATTTCTTGAAGGGTTATACGCCTAACATCAAGACCATCAGTGTTATCTCCTAAACCCACGTGTGCAATGACCCCACCAGGAGACACAAGCTGTGATGCTACAGCGCGAGTTGAGCCAAAGCCCACTGCATCAATAACGATTGGAAATGAGCCCGCAGTTTTTTCCACGACATTAGCATCGATATGTTCTTGCAAATATTCTCTGCGCAGCGGGTTGAACTCTGATATAACTATATCATCAATCTCCATTGCCCTTAGCGCCAATGCAGTTGCCAGACCAATAGCTCCACCACCAATTACTAAAGCCCTTTTTTCCATATTAATATCAATTGCATGAACGGCTAATTTAGCAGTGTGCCAGCCGACAGCCAAAGGCTCTACTAAAGCTGCTTTCTGCAGGTAATAGTCACTTGGCACTGTAACCAAATTTCGTTCAGGCATAGTCACATATTGTGCAAATGCACCTTCTCGGGGCGGCATCGAAATAATTTCTCTATTCGGACAAATATTTTCTCTCCCATTGCAACAGGCCCAGCAGGTACCACATGAAACTAGGGGATTAATTGTAACACGTTCACCATTTCTATCTCCACCAGAGATAGTTCCGGCAGCTTCATGACCTAAGATCAGCGGAGCTGGGCGTCTATCATCATGACCTAAATAGGCATGCATATCAGAACCACAAATTCCTACTGCTTTGATCTTTATGAGGACGTTGTCTTCGTCCGGGATTGGATCAGGGACTTCACGGTAAGAAACAACCTTAGGACCATCATAAACAAGAGCCTTCATTTTGCAGTAAAACCTCCATCAACCATGAGAACCTGACCAGTGACATATGCTGAAGCGTCGGAACACAAAAACAACAATGGGCCATCGATATCTTCTAATTTTCCATTTCGGCCAATACAAGTTTGCATCGCATTTCGCTCAGCTCGCTCTGCATCATCGAAAACCGCTTTCGTAAGTTCTGTAGGGAAGAAACCAGGGCCAATTGCGTTAACGCATATGCCATCTCCTGACCATTCTTCTGCCATTGCCCGAGTTAACTGTGCAATACCACCCTTGGATGCTCCATATGCCAACCCACCAGGGAATGCTCTAGTAGATTGCAGTGAAGCAAAATTCACTATTCTACCCCAACCCTTCTCTTTCATTACAGAGATAGCGGCCTGTGATAAGAAAAATGGTGCTGATAAGTTAATTTCAAAGGTTTTATCCCATCCCTCTGAAGTTACTTCATCAGCAGTCTGTCTAGGGTTTAAGCCAGCGGCATGTACTAAAATATCGGGCATACCAACTTCTCTGGACGCCTCAGATAAAAGGTTTTTCATGTTATCGCGCTGAGCAACATCACCCACGAAAAACGAGAAATTATTTCCTATTTCTTTTCTTAGTTCTTCAAGTGCATCTCTTCTACGAGCGACACCTATTACTTTCGCCCCTGCAGCCGATAAGACTATTGCAGCCCGTCGGCCTAGACCAGAACTTGCTCCCGTCACAAGGGCAACTTTATTTCTTAGATCAAAAAGTGAGTTTGTATTAACCATTGGCTGTTAAATCGAATTTTTCATCTGGAAAAAACTTGGCTAACCTTACATCAGCTGTTCTTGCATGACCCTCCATACCTTCAAGCCTAGAAATACGTGCCGTTGCTTCAGCTATCGGGCGGGCGCCTTCTCGAGTTGCACGTTGCCATGTGACAATTTTCATGTACTTGTGGACACTTAAACCACCTGTATAATTAGCTGCTCCCGAAGTTGGGAGAACATGATTTGTACCCGATGCTTTATCTCCAAATGCAACAGTTGTCTCTTCACCTAAAAATAAAGATCCATAACAGCTAAGATTTTCCAACCACCAGTCCAAATCAGCAGCCTGCACCGTTAAATGCTCGGGCGCATAGTCATCTGAAGTTTGTGCCATTTCTTCACGGTTATCACAAAGAATGACTTCCGCGTAATCTCGCCACGCGGCAAATGCGTTTTCACGGTTTGTGTCCGGCAAATCTTCTATAAACCCAGGAACGAGCTCCATAACTTTTTCAGCCAGTGCTTGATCATCCGTCACGAGCCAAACAGGTGAATTATAGCCGTGCTCTGCTTGACCCACCAAATCGACAGCTACTATCATCGGGTCAGCTGTTCCATCTGCTAGAATAAGACTATCAGTAGGGCCAGCGATCATATCAATACCAACGCGGCCAAACAACAGACGCTTGGCCTCTGCTACAAACTGATTACCCGGACCAACTAGAATATTTGCCCTTGGCAAACCAAATAAACCAAAAGTCATTGCGGCTATTCCTTGCACCCCGCCCATTGAAAGAATTTTATCAGCACCACAAATATGCGCAGCATAAATTATGGCTGGAGCCACACCAACATCCGGCCTGGGAGGTGAGCAAGCTATAATATTATCGCAACCCGCAACTTTGGCTGTTGTAACAGTCATAATAGCACTCGCTATATGGCTGTAGCGCCCTCCAGGAATATAACACCCTGCTGCGTTTACCGGAATAGCCTTTTGTCCTGCTATCAGACCAGGGACGACTTCTGTCTCAAAATTTGCGACTGTTGATTTCTGAGCCTTAGCAAATCTCTCAACATTTGAATGCGCAAATTTAATATCTTGCTTCATTTTCTCTGGAACTAGCGCTGTGGCTGCATCAATAGCATTTTTTGAGAGGATTATTTCACCATCATAATTATCGAATTTTGCGGCATACTCTAATGCTTTTTCGTCTCCACCCTCTTCTATCTCACTTAAAATATCCTGCACAATTTTCTGAGTTTTAGTATCGTTACTGCGTGAATGAAGAGGTGCTTTTTTTAAATATTTTATAGTCATTATTATATTCCTGCAGCTGCTTTGACTGCAGCTTCATTTTTGTTGTGTTGAATTGATCGATAAAAGGCGAAACCAATCAGAGAAAATCCAATGCCACCTGTAATGAGCTCAGGAACATGAAATAGTGATTGTAAGAACATGATAACAGAAAGGGCAAATATCGAATAAAAAGCTCCATGCTCAAGATAGCGAAATTCAGCGAGCGTACCACGTTCTACTAACATTATTGTCATCGAGCGAACATACATTGCGCCGATACCCAAACCTATAGCGATCAAAAGGATATTAGTTGTGAGAGCAAAAGCCCCAATTACACCGTCAAAAGAAAAACTAGCGTCGAGGACTTCAAGATATAGGAAAGCACCTAAACCGCCACGAGCACCAATTGAAGTAGTGGATCCAGCAATGCCATCAAGATATTTACCCAAACCGTCAACCAGCATAAAAACTAGCAGCCCAAAAAGAGCAGACATTAGAAAAGATGCATGCTTTGTTTCAGGTAAAAACTGGCATACCCCAATTATCACACACAGGACAATTACAATCTCAAAACTTCTAATAGAACCAGCCTTTCGCAAACTTTTTTCAAGGCCAACAAACCAATCAACGGATTTCTCTTCGTTCACGAAAAATTTCAGGGCAACCATCATTAAAAAGGTACCACCAAAGGCTGATATTGGACCGTGGGCTTCTTCAATGATGTGTGAGTATTGATCAGGATCTGATAGGGCTAAATGCATTGCCGCAAAAGGATTAATCCATGCAAATATTGCAACGATAGCAAGTGGAAAAATTATACGCATACCGAATACAGCGATTAGGATTCCCCAAGTCAGAAATCTTCTTTGCCATATAGGCGTCATTTCTACCAACTTGTTGGCATTAACAATCGCATTATCAAATGAGAGAGCTATTTCCAGGGCTGCTAATATTCCGCCAATAATCAGAAAACCTATCAACCCAGACAAAGTACCGGTTGTCACCCAACCCAGCCAACCTGACAGCGCAAGCCCGATTACGGTAACTATTATTGGCCATTTTTGGTATGATAAAGCTGATCTAGTCATATAGGTGCCCTATGATCCAAAAACCTGGTTAGGTAGCCAAAGAACAATTTGAGGGAAAATAAAAATGAGTATTAGGCCAATTAACTGAATTACCATGAACTGCATCATTCCCAAGTATATATCCTTGAGGTCCCAATTTGGAACAACACCTTTTAGAAAGTATGCAGACAGAGCAACCGGTGGTGATAGCCATGCAGTTTGTAGATTAACCGCAACTAGAATCCCAAACCAAACCATTAAGTCGTATTGACTCAATCCGTGTACATCTAATGACAGAACTGTGGGCAGTAGAATAGGTACTACAATTAATACTATAGGCACCCACTCCAATGGCCATCCGAGTAAAAAGATCAGGGCCATGATTAGTATCAAAATTAAGTAAGGCGACATATCCATGCCCAGCAACATTTCTGTCATCATCTTTGGCGTTCCAAGAGAGGAAAACTCGGCACCAAAAAAGTTTGACGCTGCCACTAAGAACATAATTAATACTGTGATTTCTAATGCTTTAATCATATTGTCAAAAAAGCCAGAAATAGTGAATTTTCTGTAACCAATCGATAGAAGAATTGCACCAAATGCACCCATTGCAGCAGCTTCCGCAGGAGTTGCAAACCCAAGTAAAATTGAACCTAAGGCAAAGGAGATCAAAATCGTAGGTGGCATGAGACCGGCAAAAAACTCATCCCATATCTCTGAAAATTGAAAGCGCTCGTATGCATCATTACGGTAAATTGGTAAGGCTAGTGCTGCTAGAAACAAGATAAACGCCAGCAATATAAACGAGATGGTTCCACTTCCTGCAATCCAATTAATGTAAAGTAGATAAGCATGGAAAAGTATAGCCAGTGGCAGAACAATTCTAAGAGCATAAGTGCTTCTGTAAGCTCGATGAGCTAATAAAATAGAAGCTGTGAGAACTAGTAATCCTCCAAATGGAATAAAGCCCCCAAATGCACCACCTATACTCAACCCAAATACACGACAAATTGTAAGTATTCCGAGAGATATTAAGGCGACTTCGGCACCATAGAAATCAGATGTTTTGGGCTGAACAGAGGTGGGAAGAATTGGGCCCAAACTTGGGTTAAGCCAACAGCGACCCAAGGTATATAATAAATATAAAGTCGCAAGTAATGCTCCAGGTATAAATGCGCCGCGAAACAAATCTAATGTTGAGACTTCCAGAACTGGACCCATTACAATAAGCATAATTGACGGAGGAATTAGAATACCCAATGTGCCTCCTGCAGTTATTGTCCCAGCAGCAAGCTGAACATTATAACCAGCTCTAGTCATTGTTGCACCTGCCATTATTCCCAGTAGTGTGACCGAAGCACCAACGATCCCGGTTGCAGCTGCAAAAATTGTAGAAACAATCAAGACTGCAATATAAAGAGATCCACGTACACGCGCCATTATCATCTGAATAGACGAAAATAATCTTTCCATTAATCCAGCGGCTTCCATCACAATACCCATTAGGATAAATAACGGAACTGCCATTAACTGATCGTTAAGCATGGTTGAGTTGGTGTTTAGAGTCATCAAAAGTGTTGTAAGCTTAAAATTTGATCCCCAAATACCAAAGACAAAAGCCAGAAATATTAAAGTAAAAGAAATAGGAAAGCCAATGAAAATGACAAATATCATTGCAGCTAACATGATTAGGCCTATAGTCGGTTTTGATAAACCAGGGCGTGATGACATAATGTCTGTAAACCATTCGCCACCCGGCGTGACATCTGGGATGAAAACGGCCATTACTAACCAAAGAAGAGTGATGAAATAAATTGGTAGAGCCATCACAAAATAACGTTCACGCTCTTTACCCATTTTATGGAAGGCTCGAAAGAGTTCAGGAAAACCCTGCAGTAACAAAAGAAGACCACCTACGGGCATTGCCAATCGAGCGGGCCACAAAAGAGGTTCCCATGGACTATCAAAGGCAGTTTCACCTGTCCTGTATGCTAGTTCCCAATATTGAGCTGCAATGATTGTAAAAAAAATCATAGAAGGTATAAAAAATAGCATATAAAGTAGCGCATCTACCGTAGCTTGTGTCTGATTGGACCAATTTCTATACAAAAAATCAGCACGAATATGAACACCGCGCATCAGACCATACCCAGCAGCACCCATAAATAGCACACCTGATATCATTCGGCTAATATCATAGGCGAAAACGGTTGGACCTAATCCTAATGCTCGAGCGGTGTCATCCCAGCCATTGCTTGCCATAATTCCAAAAGAGTTTCTTGCAATAACTTCAAAAACCACAACCCCGATTAACGGAATCATTAATAAGCACAAAAACTTTCCTGCCCAATCATTTAATAGATCAATTGATCCAGTAATTGGGCGCTGCCAAGAGGTCATATCAGCAGGGGTTTCGCCTGGTTTTTCTTTGCGCCTTTCCGCGATCAGCTCGTCTGCGATTTCTAAATCTGCTGGGTCAACTTCATCAGCCATATCCCATACTCCCTTTACACCACTACCCTTTTTAAAGGGAGAAATTCTTGTTTAGGAAAATATTACCGTACTTACCAAAAAAAGAAAGGAACGGGGCCCAAATAGCCCCGTTCTAAATAAGAAGATTATTTTAAAGTTTCAGCATGCGCTCTACCCAAACTCGCATTTGAAGTTTGCGCTCCAGCCCAAAATGGCACCACTATGTCTGCAAAATCTTTTTGTGACTGCCAAACCTCTGCAAAGAATTCATTTTCCGCAGCTGCTTCCTCAAGGAGCTTCTTGGCTGCCGCCATATACTCAGTGAAATAATCTGCTGGTGTATCCTCTAAAATCACACCGTGATTTTCAGTGAGGTCTTTAAGAGCTGCACCATTTGTTCCAATGCGGTAGGATTGGGATTTTGACAAAGATGCATTCGCTGCAACTTCTAATGCTTTTTTCTCAGTAGCCGATAGACTATCATAGACATCGCCATTTAGATAAAAGTCAGCATTTACCACAACCTGGTGAAGACCTTGTAGGTAATAATGCTTCAATACCTTCTGAAACCCAAAAACGGAGTCTGGTTGTGGACAACACCACTCTGCGGCATCAATTGCACCTTTCTCAAGTGCTGGCAAGATATCACCACCACCCATAGCCACAGCAGCAACCCCGATCTCGTTGTAAGCTGCACCAACCATACCTGGAGGAGCTCGGAAACGTAATTTGCGGAAATCATCCATAGTTTCAATTTTGCTTGGGAACCAACCAAGCGCCTCTGGACCAACTGGCTGCAACATGAAGCCTTTTACGTTTACACCCATCTCATCCCAAAGTCGGTCATAAAGCTCTCTGCCGCCACCGTACTGAAACCAGGCCAGAAAAGACATCGCGTCTAAACCTACTCCCGCGCCTGCAATAGGTGCCCCAAATAAATTGGCAGCCGGATGTTTCCCGCCCCAATAGTGAGTCCAAGCAAACCCACCTTCTACAAGACCTGCATCTACTGCATCCATAATATCGCGCGGGCCAACTACTGCTCCTGCTGGTAAAATTTCAATTTTAACAGACCCACCAGTCAATCCTTCAACGTCATCAGCAAAGCTTTGAAGCATAAATACTTCATCGCTAGAATTACCAAGCACTGATTGTATACGAATGACAGTTTCGGCTGTCGCTGAAGTGGCTAAAAGTGCTAAAGCTGTTGCTCCAGCCGCCACAGATTTTAAACTGAACATGTTCTTCCTCCCATAGTTCATTGTCCTCGATGTTTATTTTGAAAGCCGCCAAGTCGAGGACGTTACTTGGCTCTCTTCAAAGATGCAAAAGCACCCTTATCCAAATTTAAACTCAGCTATTATGCTTCCTTTAAAATTAAATCACTTGCTTTTTCACCAATCATTATTGCTGGTGCATTAGTATTCCCACTCGTTATGCGTGGCATAATAGAAGCGTCCGCTACGCGCAGACCCTCTATGCCTTTGACTTTTAAATTTGGGGTAACAACGGCCATTTCGTCAGTCCCCATTTTACATGTTCCAGTAGGATGATAAATCGTGACAGCTGTACTGCGGACCCACTCCAAAGTTGCATCGTCGTCATTAATAGCAACGTCCGGGCCTGGTGCGTGCTCGCCATTTAATCTTGATTTAAGAGGTTCGCAGAGTGCTATTTGCCGTGCAATTTTGACACCTTTTACGATTGTCTTACAGTCCACGTCAGTTGATAAATAATTTGGATGAATTTCTGGAGAGTCCAAAAAATTAGGCGACTTCAATTTTAAATGGCCTGTACTTTCTGGCCGAAGTTGTAAAACTGAAGCTGTGAATGCCGAGAATTTATGTGTGACTTTCGAAGGCATATCAGCACTAAACGGCTGAATGTGGAACTGAATATCCGGCGTTTCAAAATGAGCTTCGGTTTTAAGGAACCCAGTACCTAAGCTGGCCGCCATTGTCATGGGGCCCCTTTGAGTAATTATATATTGTAAACCAATCAACGCTTGCTTGAAATAGTTACTGGTCTCCACATTTATCGTGCTTAAGTTTGTTTTAAAAATCGGGCGGGCCTGAAGATGGTCCTGCAAATTCTCACCCACACCTTTAAGATCATTTTTAACTTCTATTCCGAGTCGATGAAGATCAGCACCCGGCCCAACGCCCGAAAGCATGAGGATTTGCGGTGATCCTATTGAACCTGCAGAAAGAACAATTTCTCGCCTGGCCAGAATTGAACTGAAATTTTTCTTGTTTGAAACTTCTACCGATACGGCTCGTCCATCACGAATGTTTATTCTCTTCACATGGGAGTTTGTTACAACCGAAAGATTTCGTCTTCCTTTGATTGGAGAAAGATATGCTGCAGCTGACGAACATCTCCTGCCACCCTTCATAGTGAGCTGAAAATGACCAACACCCTCCTGGTCTACTCCATTGTAGTCGGGGTTACGTCTGTAGCCAGCATTCACAGCCGCGTCTATCCACATGTCAACAATATCACGTTTTAGTCGAGCTGGCTGAACGGATAGAGGGCCATCGTTCCCTCGCAATCCTGTGTCATCCTCGCCAGACCAGTTCTCAGATTTTTTAAAGAAAGGTAATACATCATCCCACGACCACCCATGGCAACCAAGTTGTGACCAAATATCGAAGTCTCTAGGTTGTCCGCGGACATACAAAAGACCGTTAAGCGAACTTGACCCACCTAAAACTCTGCCTCTTGGCCAGGGAATTGATCTGCCGGAAATCCCAGGGTCACTTTCCGTATCATAGCACCAATCATAGGCTGGGTTACCCATTGTTTTGTAATAGCCAACCGGGACATGGATCCAAGGATTCCAGTCAGATGGTCCTGCCTCGAGCAAACCTACCGTGTACCGACCACACTCGGACAGACGATTAGCCAATGCGCAACCAGCCGAACCAGCCCCTACAATCACGTAATCAAACTCCATAAACCCCCGAATATCAAAAAATGAGACTTTTTTTCTCGATTATTGCGAAATAATACGTTACAACGAATCTTTAGGAAAGCAACAGTTTTATTTGAGAGTAAAAATGAACGCCGACGACAGAATAGCTACAAATCTCAGGACCCTTATGATTTTAGAGGTGCTTGGCAAAAATAATAAAGCTATGACAGCAACTGAAATTAATGCCTCACTGGGACTTCCGAAGCAGACTGTGCACCGTTTATGCGCCACTCTTGAAAAAGAAAATTTTTTGACACGTCAGGGTAATTCAAAACGTTATTTGCCCGCTCGTCGTTTAAGGGACCTTGGTGCTGGGCTATTGTATACATCGAGGGACCATATAACTCGGCGACAAATTTTAAAAAACGTAGCCGAAAAAGTGAGAGAAACTGTGAACTTTGCAGTGCCAGAAGATAATGGAATGAGCTATATAGACCGTGTTGAAACAGATTGGGCCTTCAGAATTCAATTACCAATCGGCACCAACGTCCCATTTCACTGCACAGCAAGTGGGAAATGCTTTTTATCTAGTTTAAAAAAAAAGGAGATAAATGGAATTTTGTCTTCAATCAAACTTGAAGCAATTACGGAAAAGACCCATGTCACACCCGAAGGTCTAATGCAGGAACTAAATCAAATAAAGAAGCAGGGATACGCTTTAGATAGAGAAGAATTTATGGAGGGTATGATTGCTATCGCTGTCCCAATAAAAGATAGAGACGATCGTTTCGTAGGTGCATTGGCATTTCATGGTCCAACTCAACGTATTTCAATCGAAAATGCCGTTGCAAGAAAAGAAATCTTAATTAGTGCTTCTCAAAAACTAAGGGAACATTTGTTTTAAGTTTCAACTTTGGATGCAGCCTCATTAAACTCACCAACTGCTTTGATCGTTAATTCATTTTTTATAAGTGCTTCTGCAATATGAGGTGCAATTGTAAAGTATGCGTGCCCTTTTGCTGCAAGAGTTATCATTTGCTCTACAGAACGAATAGATGCAACAAGTATTTTACATCCGTTTGTCGAATAAGTCGCAAAATCTTTCATTTGACACAGATGCTGAAAAGCGTCTAATCCAGCCTCTTCCATTCTACCATAATACGGAGCTATGTATTCGGCCTCTATAGCGTCTGCTGTAATGTATTGTTTAGAGTGATAGCATGCTGTCATTAAGATAGAGAGCCCCATCCTTTTAATTTCCGGAACCAATCTCAAACCTTCTTTTGTTAAAGGCACTTTAATTACAAATTTTAAATTAAAGTTTTTAGCATCTTCTTTTCGTTGTTCGGCAAAACTAATAGCCGTTTCATCACAGCTTGGAACCTGAACATGAAACTCTTTTACATTGAGCTCATCAGCTACAGCCATTATTGAGGACCAATTTATACTAGGATAAAAGAGACCAGCTCGTTCCGCCAAAATAGGATTTGTAGTGATACCATGGAAAAGACCTGACGGCATCCATTGCCGCCATGAGTTAACGTCAAAACTATCTAAATATAACTTCACTTAACCACACTTTCAAAAAATTGCACGGTTCGTTTAAAATACCATTAGAAGGTTAATAAATTCAGTACTGTTTCTCAAGCAGCGGAAAGATAATATTTTAGGCAGCATGGGCATTAAAACTTAAAAGTAGAAGAGTATTTAAAACTACTGAACACAAAACCAGCGAGCTTTACTTTATCTATCCTTTCAAAGTTACCTTACTGCTCTATTTTTCTCTTATGAGAGGGATCAATGGTTCTTAATTTAAAATTAATAAAAAAATCGTATCAGACTAATGAAGGCAAAGTACCTGTCCTCAATGGTGTTAGCTTAAAGTTATTGGCAGGGGAAACACTCGCTCTTAGGGGTGAATCCGGCAGCGGGAAAAGTACACTACTACATATTGCCGGAGCCTTAGAACTGCCCGATGCTGGAAGCATAAAAATAGCTGGCAAAGATATATCAAAAATGGATGATACTGGAAGAGCCGCCGTCAGACGAGACGATATAGCGATAATATTTCAACAATTTAATTTAATTCCGTCATTAACTGTCGCCTCAAATATAAATTTCCAAGCAAAATTGTCAGGGCCGGTAGACAAAGCTAAGGTAGAAAAAATTGTATACTCCCTCGGCCTATCAGACCAAATGGGGAAATATCCTGAGGCATTATCTGGAGGACAACAACAAAGAGTTGCGATTGCTAGAGCATTAGTATCAGAACCTAAACTACTGTTGGCTGATGAACCGACCGGAAACTTGGATGAGCAAAGCGCGCGCGCTGTCCTTGAGCAAATGCTAAAATTGGTGGCAGAGACAGACACTGCTTTGATGGTGGTTACCCACTCTCAAAATGTTGCTGCCAAAATGGATAAGCAAATTCAGTTAGTTGGAGGGAAACTGACGTGATAGCTTCATGCCTTCTGGCTCTTCTATCTTATTGGCATAAAAATCCGTTACAACTATTTGCTTATCTTTCGGGAGTTGCACTCGCAACTGCACTTTGGTCTGGTGTGCAGGCAATCAACCTCGAAGCGAAAGTTAGCTATAAGGCTGCTGCTGAAACCTTAGGCGAAGGTCAGTATGATTTAATTCAGCCCAAGCAAGATAGAACTATCTCAACGGCCGATTATGTTTCACTTCGAAAATCAGGCTGGTCAGTATCTCCAGTGGTTGACGGCTATTTAAATAATATTCGACTTGTAGGCATGGACCCCCTGACATTACCATCATCTTTTTTGTTTGCTAATGCCAATATTACTAATTCAATAGGTGAAAATAATATATTCGAAACACTCTTCACAAATGAGAGTACTGCCAAAAATCTAATCAAAAATGTTATGGTCGTAGTAGATAAAAATGTGGCACCAGGTACGGCGGTGGGTGACATAAGTTTAATTCAACGATTACTAAAAAACGACAAAATTACTTATTTGATTGTCCACCCTGAACAGCCATTGGGCCAAAAAGAATTAGAAATTGTTGCTCCTCATTTAACTATAAAAAATATTCAGCAAATGACAGATATCTCAAAGCTCACGGATAGCTTTCATTTAAACTTGTCAGCATTTGGCTTACTAAGCTTTGCTGTAGGTTTATTTATTGTACATAGTACAATTGGCCTCGCTTTTGAGCAGCGAAGAGCAATGATGCGTTCAATGAGATCTATGGGAGTGTCACTCAGAACACTTATAGTCATAGTCACAATTGAAATGATAATTTTAGCCATTATTGGTGCAATTATTGGGATAGTCTTAGGCTACTTAATCGCAGGATTCTTACTACCAGATGTTGCAGCAACCCTAAAAGGCCTCTACGGCGCAAATATTTCAGGAAATCTCCAGTTGAGGCCAGACTGGTGGCTTTCAGGTTTGATAATAGCGTTACTAGGTACCGCTTTGGCAATGTCATCGCAAATCTGGCAGATAACTAAGCTACCTATCTTAGCCAGTGCTAAACCTAGGGCGTGGATGCTTGTGACGACATCACATTTTACTTTGCAAATGAAAGGTGCAATCTTATTACTCACATTAGGCGGTATTTGTGCTATCTTATTTGACGGGCTGATTGCTGGCTTCGCTTTGCTTGGCGCTTTGCTCGTTGCTGCAGCAGCATCACTACCGGCATTATTAGCCTGGTCTCTAAGGAAACTTCAAAAATATGCGCGGACACCTTTGTGGGGTTGGTTCTGGGCTGATACGCGACAGCAATTGCCAGGTTTAAGCCTAGCTTTGATGGCCTTGTTACTTGCTGTATCAGCAAACATTGGGGTTTCAACTATGGTATCGAGCTTCAGATTAACATTTATCAGTTTTTTAGATCAACGTCTTGCACCAGAACTTTTTCTGCAAGTAAGTAATAAAGATCAGAGTACTGATTTAAATACCTTTCTATCTGAACGTGGTATCGAAGTTTTACCACTGATGTCTAACGAAGCAGTAATTTCTAAACAACCGGTTGAACTATTCGGTATAAAAGTTGGAAATACCTATAGAGATAATTGGCGTTTTCTCGACGCAATTGAAAACCCTTGGGATACCTTTCAGGATGGAAGCGCTACCATTGTTAATGAACAATTTGCACGCCGTACAAACCTTTGGGTGGGCGATCAGGTGAACATAGCTTCGAAGCTTACACTTCCAATTGCAGCCATTGTAGGAGACTATGGAAACCCTAAAGGCCAAGTTATAATAAATGAAGAATTATTCAGTAATTTATATCCACAATCATACCCAGCTCGATTTGGTATTCGTACGAATAATCCAGCTGAACTGCAGTCTGAAATTATAAACCAAATCGGTATCGATAATAATTCAATCATAGATCAAAAATCACTAAAGGCATTTTCATTAGAGATTTTTGAAAGAACATTTCTTGTCACTTCTGCCTTAAACATTCTAACACTTGGAGTAGCGAGCTTCGCTATTTTAATGAGCCTGCTCACATTAGCTGATAGACGTATACCGCAGCTTTCCCCCGTTTGGGCACTGGGCCTCACACGTTCGCAAATTGGAAAATTAGAGCTTTTGCGCGCAGTTTTACTTGCTTTATTTGTCGTTGCTTTTTCTGTTCCAACAGGTTTGGTACTTGCATGGGTGCTGTTAAATGTCATCAACGTAAAAGCTTTCGGCTGGCAATTACCAATGTTTTTCTTCCCAATGGAATATCTTAAGCTTGGGTTATACGCTTTATTTGCTTCATTTCTTGCGGCAACATGGCCAAGCCTAAAACTAAGTAGGACACCTCCAAGCGATTTATTAAAGGTTTTTGCCAGTGAACGTTAAGGTTATAATTTTATTGGTCTTTTTACCCTATAACCTTTTAGCCCAAAGTTTTTCAGGTTTGGGAAGTACAGCGGAAGGTTTTGCAAATCCTGCACCAAATACAAATTTCGATTTTCCTTTGGATCATGGGCCGCACAAGAATTATAGAATTGAATGGTGGTACCTTACTGCAAATTTATCAGGGGAAGATCAGACACCCTATGGAATTCAATGGACTCTTTTTCGCACAGCGCGTTCACCAAATGAAGAAAACGGCTGGCTTTCTAATCAGATATGGTTCGCACATGCAGCGATAACCACACCCAATGAACATTTCACCACAGAACGGTTTGCCAGAGGTGGTATCGGGCAAGCAGGCGTAAAAGCTGAGCCCTTTGAGGCTTGGATAGATGAATGGAATTTAAGTGGTAAAAACTTTGATGAGTTGAGCTTGAATGCAGCTGGACCAAATTTCGGTTATGACATGTCTCTTGAGGCAGAAGGCCCATTAGTATTTCACGGGGATAAAGGGTATTCAGTAAAATCTTCTGAAGGGCAAGCCAGTTACTATTACTCTCAACCTTTCTTCAAAATGAAAGGCACTCTAACACTACCAGAGGGAGATATAAATGTAGAAGGAAATGCGTGGCTTGACCGTGAATGGTCGTCTCAGCCTCTCTCTGAAAATCAATTGGGTTGGGACTGGTTTTCGCTATCGTTAGACAATGGGGCTAAATTAATGGGTTTTCAACTTCGTCAAACTGATGGTATAAACTTTAGCTCCTCATCCTGGATTGAGCCAGACGGGTCACTAACTTCATACGGTGAAAATGAATTCGTCGCTGAACCGGTGAAAGAAAGTAATGTATACGACAAAAAGATTCCGACAGAATGGAGATTAAAACTTAAAGATCAAAATCTTGACGTGATTGTAAAAGCACTCAACCCAAACTCATGGATGAACCTTTCTATTCCCTACTGGGAAGGCCCAGTAGCCGTTTCTGGTAGTCATTCTGGACTGGGCTATTTAGAAATGACAGGTTATTGAAAAATACCTGTTTCCAAACGACATTTAAGTCGCAATTGGAAAAGACGTTTACAAATCAGTGTGACATGATCTGAGTTAGTCAATGCACAAGGTTTTTAGATGCCGTTTGATCTTGATAAGGTAGTCAACGAATACCGTGAAAATGGTTATGTTTCAGGTCTACCAATACTTTCAAAATACGAAGCAAGAAAGTTACAAAATTACATTGTAGAATTAGAAAAAAAATTCTCGAAAGGAGCGGGCGGGCATTCTCTTAATCAATTTTTTCGAGTGAATGGGCATGTAGTAATCCCCAAGCTCGCCGAAATAGCTCGCAACTCCACTATCCTTGACATTGTTGAAGCCATATTAGGTCCCAACCTACTCGCTTGGTCTGTTGAACTATTCATAAAAGAAGCAAAAAGCGTGAAAACCGTATCTTGGCATCAAGATATTACGTATTGGGGTATGGGTGAAACTGATGACGAAGTCACTGTATGGCTTGCGTTGTCAAATGTAACTGCTGAAGCGGGTTGCATGCGATTTATCCCAGGCAGCCATAAACAAGGTCTAGTCCATCACAATGATACTTTTGATAAACACAACTTGTTATCAAGGGGCCAGGAAATCGCTGATGTATGTGAAAAAGATGCAGTATATGGGCCACTTTTGCCTGGACAAATATCTCTTCATCACGGGAGGTGTTTTCACGCTTCTGGTCAAAATCAATCTAACGGAAGACGAATTGGAATAGCCATTCGTTATGTCACACCAGAAGTTAGAGATCATGCCCCTGGCCACGATTGGGCTATGCCAGTTAGGGGAGAAATACCTAGAGGAGGATGGGATTGTATAGCCGGACCTCGTGGACTATTTCATCCAGAAGATTTAATGCTTTATAACCGAATTCTTTCCGGCCAAGCTCAAACACTTTCTCAAGGCGCCACAAACGAAGTTAAGCTATATGGATCATGAATTAAAAAAGAAGGAAAAAAAAGTAAGCTTCACAGCAATGAAGGATGGTACTCGTGAGGATTATGAAATCTTGGCAGAATTAGAAAAACCATTCTTAGCCCTAACTGCAGATAGAATTTTACAGGAATTACGCCAATCGGGAGAAACAACCCTAGAGGGCTATCAGATTACCCGATTAGAGCATGCTCTGCAATCAAGTACTCGTGCAATGCGTGATGGTGCTGATATAGATTGGATTGTTGGAGCTTTGCTTCATGATATTGGTGACGGTCTGGCGCCACAGAACCATGATCGTATGTCTGCAGAGATAATCAGACCATTTGTTAGGTGGGATGTAGCCTGGACGGTTGAACATCACGGCATATTTCAAATGTTGTATTACGCTCACCATTATAACTGGGATCGTAATGCACGCGACAGATTCTGTGATCATCCACTTTTTAAAAGCTGCGAAGATTTTTGTGAACGCTGGGATCAGTCAAGCTTTGACCCTGAATACCCTATAGAGCCGTTAGACACTTTTGAGCCAATGGTGAAAGAAATCTTTAATAGAAAAGCCTACGATCCAAAAATCATTCGAGAGGGATATGTTTCATCACTTACTGGATAGTTTTTAAAGTATGAGGACATAGAAAATATTGCATGTTTGGTTTTAGACAGTATCTTCCCCTATCATAATATGACTATTTTTCGTAAATAATGAGGTAAATATGCCAATATCAGAGAAAGATGTTTCTGAAGCAAGACAAGCTTGGGGTGAGGCTCTGATTGAAATTTCAAAAATATTTGAAGCTGATGGTATAAAAAAAGCTCACTCGCTCGCGAGTAAACTTTTAGACGACTTATATGGCTTTGACCTTGGATCAGTATTATTCAAACCGACTTTAAGCGGTGGCAAAAAAACCTTTCGCAATGATAAAGAGGGGACTTTATCCTACTTTGTCGGACACAATCCTAAATTTCCTAACGATAGTGGATTTGGACTAAAATATTGGAGAGAAGTTCAGTTTGATACGGCTAATATATTTATTGAAGAAACTGTGGCTATGTGGATGGGATGGGTAACTTTGATTGATAAAAATGGTGATATTACAAAAGTGGATAAGAGCTGGGGATATAAACAGGATTCTAGCGGAAACTTAAAAATAGTTCTGCATCATTCATCTCTACCTTATGAGGGATAAGACATTTAAAAATAATTTACGTGCTATTTTGAAATAGCAGAGAAGCAAAGATTAAAATGCCAATTAAATTCACCAGAAGCGATTTCCCAAAAGGATTTATATTTGGAACGGCAACTGCTGCCTATCAAATAGAAGGTTCCTCGAATGGCAATTGCGGCCCTTGTCATTGGGATACCTTTTCTGCGACGCCTAACAATGTGTTTAAAGCCGAAAATGGATCCACAGCATGCGATCATTTTCATCGTTTTGAAGAGGATTTGGATCTAGTTCAGGCATGTGGATTTGACGCCTATAGATTTTCAACATCCTGGGCGAGAGTAATGCCTGATGGTAAAACTATAAATAAAGAAGGCTTAGAATTTTATGACCGTTTGGTCGATGCTATTTGTGCAAGAAATTTGGGGCCTAACCTTACACTTTATCATTGGGATTTACCATCGGCATTGGCTGATATTGGCGGCTGGGCAAATCGAGAAACAGCAAAACGGTTTGTGGATCACACTAATGCTGTTATTCAATGTGTTGGGGATCGCATAGACACTGTTGCAACGATAAATGAACCTTGGTGTGTAGCATGGCTCAGTTACTTCCTTGGGCATCACGCACCAGGTTTGCGAGATATACGAGCAGCTGCCAGAGCTATGCATCATATCTTACTTGCACACGGATTATCGGTCGATGCGATGCGTTCACTAGGAACTTCGAATATTGGTGTTGTATTGAACCTTACTGAGGCTCATCCAGCGAGTAACAAACCTTCTGATGTGAATGCAAAAGACCGCCTCGACGGAATTCATAATCGTTGGTTCCTGGACGCAATATTTAAAGGCGTATACCCTCAAGATATTCTCAATAAACTATATGAATTTATGCCAAAGAACTTTAAGGACGATATGAGCCTAATTTCTGAACCAATCGATTGGCTTGGCATAAATTACTATACAAGAGGAATTGTAGCTGATGACCCAGGAGAGCCTTGGCCATCTCTTAAAGATATTGAGGGGTCAATGGATAAGACCCAAATGGGTTGGGAAATTTATCCAGATGGTTTAAAAAACCTGCTAGTACGCGTGAGTAGAAATTATACAGGTAACTTACCCTTGCTAGTTACCGAAAATGGTATGGCGTGTGCAGATGAAATACAGAATGAAATCGTCTACGACCCTAGTCGCATTGATTACATTTTCTCTCACCTCGCTGCTGCGCGAGCAGCCATTGACGAGGGTGTGAATTTGCAAGGATTTTTTTATTGGTCACTTCTTGATAATTTCGAATGGGCTTTTGGATATGAAAAACGTTTTGGAATAGTACACGTGGACTTTGAAACACAAAAGAGGACACCAAAAGCATCTTTTAATGAATGGGCTCTATCTTTAAATTCCTAAAAATTTATATTCACTTACACTTTACCAAGCAAAGCGAAGATACATAAACTAAAAGTCGCTATACAGAAATATAAAGACCGCAAAGAGAATTAGGTATCCAATGGAGAATTATGAGATTACGAAACTCGGCGATGGAGTGTCTCGAATTCGTGAGAAATTCATCTCTGCTGACTGGCGATGTAATATCTGGCATATAAAGGGCCGAGACCGAGACTTAGTGATCGACACAGGATTTGGGCTTACATCTCTCACAGCAGCTATTACAGAAATATCGGATCGGCCAATAATTGCACTATGTACACATAGCCACCACGACCACGCTGGAGGATTATGCCAGTTTGAAAAAAGATATGGGCATCATTTGGAGTCAAAGATTTTTGCCGAACCATCCAGAGAAACTATTGTTGCGGACCTCCTAGATGCATCGGTCATTTGCAAATCACCCTTTGAGGGGTTTGATATTGACACGTGGTGTTATCAACCTGCACCTTTAACTGGACTGTTAGATGATGGTGATGTGATTGACCTTGGCAATCGTCATTTTCACATCATTCATGTGCCAGGGCATTCACCAGGATCAGTTGCTATTTTTGAACCAAAAACTGGGATTATTCTGACAGGGGATGCAATCTACGACGGTATACTTTACGATCACCTGTTTCACTCTGTTCCAGACCAGCTAATACAAAGCCTAAATAAAATACTTTCGCTGGATATCAATGTCGTCCACGCAGGTCATTTTAACAGTTTCGATAAGGCGCGAGCTAAGGTAATTGTTAGTGAATACCTTGATGGGAAGCGAAGTATGCTTTGCCCTGCCCCTTAATTGATATTAAAGAATGCATATCTTCTAAATATTTATAGTCCAAATTTGTATTTTAAATTAGAATATAAATTTTACTGTTCACTGGTAAGTTTTTAGTCCATTGTAAAATTTCGAATTAGATTTACTTCGAGACTTGGAAATATTGCCGGTAGGGAGAGACGAAATGGTAAATTTGCAGGAAGAAAAAGATCTCGATAACAACGTTTCAATCAGTGCAAGGCGTTTTGAAGAGTCTCCATTTATCGAGCGTCATAATACAAAAAATATGGTCCGTGGTGTATATGCAGGAAGATTCTTTGCTGTGTACAATGGCGAAGATTATCTGGCAAAATATTGGAACCTCCGCCGCAAAGCACTAATATTTGACGTTCCCGAAAAGCCAGTTGAAATTTCTGGCCCGGATGCAGTTCCATTCCTTGATAAAGTTCTGACCCGCAAAGTTTCTACAATTAAAGAGGGTCGTGGTTATTACGCACTAGCCTGTACCCCTCAAGGTGGCATTTTTATGGATGGTGTATTGTTCAAACTGAGTGACAATCGCTTTTGGTATGTTCAGGCAGATGGGCCATTTGAAACATGGCTAATGGCCCACAGCGATGGCTTTGATGTTAAAATTACTGATCCTCACTCGCGGGTACTCCAGGTTCAAGGCCCCACGTCGATTGATATTATGAACTCAGCATCTTCGGGACTGATTAACGAAAATATGAAGTACTTTCAGTCTGGGTATTTTGACTTGGGCGGGCAGAAGTTATACGTCTCACGTTCAGGATTTACTAATGAGCTTGGTTTCGAGATTTACTGCGACGGTAAGCAGACAGATCATCTTCGGCTATGGGACCACCTGATGGAAAAAGGCGCCCCATATGGGTTGGAGTTTTCATCAACCCGTGCCATGACCATCCGTCGAATAGAAGGCGGCATCCTTGGCAACACTACTGATATGGATACATCAATGACCCCTTTTGAAGCGGGCTTAGGTAATTTCGTAGATATGGAGAAGGCCAATTTCATCGGTCGCTCTGCTTTGTTACAGGCAGACAAACGAACTATTCTATTGGGACTGACTTGCAGCACGGCTACTCCCACCGCAGGGAGCCAAATCCTTGATGGAGAAACTCAGGTGGGCCATATAACTGCAGGAGTTCCATCTCCAACGCTAGGACTAGGGATCGGTTACGCTAGGTTTTTTAATCCTGGTGAATGGTCTGGCCGTACATTGGTCCTAAAAACACCGGATGGCAGTCGACATTCATGCACAATCGTAGAAACTCCATTTTTTGACAAAGATCACCATATCGTGCGAGGCATCAATCGTTCTATCCCTTAATAGCTATTTGGTTTAGTCGAGGCCATGAAGAGTCTTTGTCTCCAGATAGTCCTCAAGACCCATCAAACCACCTTCGCGACCATTTCCTGATTGTTTGTAACCGCCAAAAGGCGTACCGTATTCAATTCCAGCACCATTAATATGAACAGCACCTGCTTTAAGCCGTGCTGCGACGCGTTCCTTACGTTCTGTATCACCAGTCTGCAAATACGCAGCAAGTCCGTAAGGTGTGTCATTGGCGATGGCAATGGCCTCACTTTCATCCTCAAAAGGGATTATTACGAGAACAGGACCAAATATTTCTTCTTGGGCAATTCGCATATCATTTGAAACATCTGAAAAGATTGTTGGTTTAACAAACCAACCCTTATCAACTCCCTCTGGTTTACCCATACCGCCCGCCAGCAAGGTTGCGCCTTCGTCGATCCCAACCTTGATCATTCTTTGAACTCGCTCGTATTGAATCTTATCAAATAAAGGACCAATATGATCACCTTCATCGGCCGGGTCGCCCACGTCTGTTTCTTCCGCTGCTCGCTTTGCGATTCTAACGACATCATCGTAGCAGGCGCGTTCAACCAACAATCTGGTAGGCGCATCGCAGGATTGGCCAGTATTGAACATGCACTCTTCGACAGAGGCGTTAACCCGTTCCTCAAGATCACAATCGGCAAAAACAAGATTTGGCGACTTTCCACCAAGTTCAAGTGTCACACGCTTTACGGTGTCAGCGGCATCACAAGTTACAGCAGTACCAGCGCGGGTTGAGCCAGTGAATGACATCATCTGGATATCGGGGTGACGGGATAATGCCGCTCCAACCACAGGACCTTCACCATTAATAAGATTAAATACACCTTTAGGGTACCCTGCCTCATCTAAAATTTCTGCATAAATCATGGCAGAAATGGGGGTGTGTTCACTCGGTTTTAAAATACAGGTACAACCGGTTGCCAATGCCGGAAGAACCTTCAAAGTAATTTGGTTTATGGGCCAGTTCCATGGCGTGATTAACCCGCACACGCCAACTGGCTCATGGACCATAAGATCCCCGTTCTTTAACTTGGCCCGCTCATTGTGTTCTTCAAGCGCATCTATAAAACCCTGGAGATGCCCAATTGCGGCATCGGCTTGAGAACTCCTGGCCATTGTTATCGGGGCACCCATCTCCATTCGCATAGCCTGAGCTAAATCCTCTAAGCGGCGCTCTGTGATAACCATTACACTTTTTAAGAGATCTAGCCGATCCATCTTAGTAGTTTGGGAAAATTGATCAAACGCTGCACTTGCAGCTTCTACTGCAAGATCAACATCGCTTGCATTACCAAGCGCAACGGTCCCAATTTGTTCCTCTGTTGCCGGGTTAATCACAAGCATAGTTTGATCCGATATCGGATCCACCCATTCACCGTTTATAAAAAATCTTTTTAGGTTTTCCATCATTGTTAACTTTCATTTAATCTATCTGAAGATCTAAATCTTTTTGTCTCTTGTAGCTCCACGCCTGGGTCATCCTATCTGCAGTCATCGCGATAATTGCGAGCCCAATTCCAGCTATGAGGCCTAAACCAAAGTTGCCATCACTCAACCCAATATAAACAATTTGCTCAAGTCCATTAGTTCCAACTAGTGCAGCGATCACAAGCATAGCGATCCCGTACATTATTGTTTGATTTAGCCCAAGCATCATAACTGGCAGGGCCAAGGGTATTTTAACTGTCCAAAGCAGCTGCTGCTTTGAGCAACCCATCATCTCAGCCGCCTCGATTACACCCTCTGGCAGATTGCGCAATCCATGCTCTGTATAGCGGATAGCAGGGACTATTGCATAAGCGATAATAGCAAGCAGGGCGGTAAATTCACCAATTTTAAAAATCATCACAAAAGGGATCAAAATTACAAACAATGGCATAGTTTGAAGGGTGTCATTTATTGGCCGTAAGATCGCCGAGACCGTTGAATTATGTGCAGCCCAGATCCCAAGCCCAGAACCAAAGAGAAATGAGAGGATCACGGCAATACCACACAAATAGAGAGATAACATCGCTTCAGGCCAAATACCACTGACGACAAGAAAGCAAAGGCCAAAGAAAGTACCGATAGCGAGAGTTAATCCGCCAAGTCTCCATGCAATGTATGTGTAGATAATCATAATTGCCGGCCATGGCATTTTCGTAAGGCCAATAAAAAAGAAAATCGCAAACAGTAAAATCATGAAACCAAGCTGCATGTTAAATCGAATGCCACACCAGATAGAAAAGCCGGTCAAAACGATTGCATAGCTAAATGAATGCCATGTCTGCAATTCAAAACCCCAAGTGAATGGGCTGACAGAACCCTGAAGACCAATTTTAGCTGGTAGCATAATAAAAAAGAAAGCCATGGTTTTTATAGTCTCAATGGCTGCACGGTAATTTATAATAATGTACTCAAGGCCTTCATTCATTCCACGTGCTGGATTTATTTCTAGCTCCCGTGGCCAGATATCAAGAGCAGGTATTAAGCTAGAGAGTAAGAAGAATATAGCGGCTCCGGCAATAGCTATTAAACTATAACGCCATGAAGCCATGCTACTTCTCGGTTGATAAGTACTAGAATTTTTAGCGAATCCATAGGTGGCCCGGTCGATCAGTATAGCCATAAGAGCAATCACCAATCCAGCAAGCAAACTTTCGCCAAATTGAGCCTTACGGATTTGTGAAAGAACTTCCCAGCCTATATCTGCAGTCCCACCTATAATTGACGCTATAATTACCATACTAAGCGATGCCATAGTTGTCTGATTAACACCAAGGAGAAGCTGCCTTTTTGTGCTTGGAATACGAACCTGCCAAAATAACTGGCGGTTTGTAGCACCCGACATAAGGCCCGACTCAATAACCTCAGCAGGAACTCGGCCAAGCCCAACGAGCACATTTCTTGCCATAGGCGGGAAGGAATAAAGAATACTAGCAATAAGTCCAACAACGGTACCGAAACCAAACAGCATTAATATCAATAAAAGATAGGCAAAAGCTGGAACAGTTTGGAATATATCTAGCATCGGCAGGATTATTCTTTTGGCAGCCTGTGATTGAAACGCCCAAACACCAAAACCAAAACCAATTAGCACGGCAAGAGGAACGGAAATGGCTACGAGTGAGAGTGTATTCATACTTTCAGACCAGTAACCTATGACAACCATATACATACAAGATATGAGCGCAAACAAAGCAAGTCGCCAACCTGCTGCAATAAAAGCAAACACACATATTAAGAAACTTACGACCGACCAGGGCAATGATTGTAAAACAAAGCGAACAACATCAATGGGCCATTCGAGCAGCCATGACACACCCATGAAAAACCAACCAAAATAGGTAATAAGAAAACCCATTCCTAAATTTAGCCAATGATCAAATGGAATGATGAGCTCTTTTGGATATGTAGACAGCCATTTAAGGTGATCTTGTAAGAAAATTAATACCAGTGTGGACAAAATAATAAATAACCATGCGAAAAATCCTCGATCCACCTTCAGCTTCATCACTTTGTTACCTTGACCTTGGCAGGGGGCACACTGCTGCCATTTGCGAGCGCCGCTAGAACACCCGTAGCAGTTGCAATTCCAAGTACTGTGCCATCTTCTGCTTCCACTGCAACACCATTCTTATTCTTAGCCAGATATCCAAGAAGACTATCAATCTGCGTATCAGCAGATACTCGGCCCAGTCCTTTGAGCGATCCTGAAGTTTTCTGACATACATCCGATGCACATAGAACAGACTCCCAGGAGACATCTTTTGTAAATTCTCTTACATAATCATCGACAGGGTTCAGGATCAAATCAACTGGACGGCCAATTTGAACGATCATTCCATCACGCATTATTGCCATACGATCAGCTAGGCGAAGCGCTTCTTGAAAATCATGAGTTATAAAAACAATTGATTTTTGAAGTTTTGACTGGATGCGTAAAAACTCGTCCTGCATTCTTTTACGGATCAATGGGTCAAGGGCGGAGAAGGGTTCATCAAGCAACCAAATATCTGGCTCCACGGCAAGTGATCTGGCAATACCGACGCGCTGCTGTTGACCACCCGATAATTCATTTGGGAAATTACTTTCTCGGCCCTGCAAGCCAACGAGTTCGATAACCCTTTCAGCTTGCGAGTAACGTTCTGCTTTTTCAATACCCTGAAGTTTCAACGGGAATGCTATATTATCAATCACATTAAGATGCGGCATAAGGCCAAAGCTCTGAAATACCATACCCATTTTGTGACGACGAATTTCGATCAATTCATCAGCGGATTTTTCAAGTAAGTTCTCACCATCGAGAATGATATCACCAGCTGTTGGTTCAACCAGCCTTGAAAGGCAGCGGACAATTGTAGACTTACCAGAGCCGGAAAGGCCCATGATGACAAAAATTTCTCCAGCATAGACGTCAAAGCTCACATCAGCATTTGCCACAATATGATCACTTTGCAGGATTTTATTTACATGTTCCTGAAGGTCGTCAACTTTGCCATCCTGATCCATAAAAAATGAGTCAGAATTATCACCGTAAATTTTCCATACGTTGCGACATGAGAGCTTTACATCTCGACCACCATCATGATTTCCCATGCGGCATCCTCCCAATAAAATTTGCCCTACCAATAGAGTCGCTTATACTCGACTGCACGTAGATCAACCTATAATACTATTTGCGCAATTTTAAGAAAAATTATCACCAGAGGCAACGAACGGCAGAGTAACCCGCCGTTCGAATAAACTCTAAATGAGCAGACTACATAGCAGCTTCGATCCAAGGCTTCCAAAGTGCCTCATTCGTCTTTAACCACTCTTGCGCAACATCTTCGACATCACGTCCGTTGTTATCAACTTCAAAAATAGCCCAATTCTCATCCGCATTAGTCAGTTTAAAATTTGAAACCATTTTAAAGGCAGCGGGCCATTTGTCTTCAAACCCGCCCCAAACTACTTTGTGAACAGCGGCCTGTTGAAAGCCACACGCAGTATCTTTTTGTTGAGTTTCTTCTATACATTCACCGTCCGCTGGATTCCATTCGACAAAGTTAAGATCGAGATCAGCAAAGATCCAGTGTGGTTGCCAAATCATCATTAGGATCGGGTCCTTTGCTGCATAAGCTGACTTCAATTCAGCCATCATAGCTCCCTCGCTACCACCAGGAATAGGCTCAAGCGGCATTTCAAGGCTTGCAACTAGATCACGCGAACGAGTACCCCAGTCTGCTGGATAAGTGATGACCCGACCATTAGGGAATGTCGCAGCGGTCGCGAACGCCTGCTGGCACTCATAAAGTGCCATATAGTTGGGCAGACCTGGACATTTCTCTTCCATATATGGTGGGTATACCCAACCCTCTTTAGGGTCGAGGCCTAGATCACCAACTACTACAATATCTCCTTTATCAACAAAGTTGGGATATAGATCACCAACGTTGTTAGTCCAAACTTCAGTCTGAAGATGAAGATTACCTTGGGCGATTCCTGGATGCTGCGGCAATGCGCCAGCGCTAACATATTCGATGTTATAGCCCATTTCCTTGAGCAATTCACCAACCACTTCTGTAGAAAATAGCTGGCCTGTCCAATCATTTTTAATCACTTTAATTGGATCAGACGACTCCGGTACATTACCTGCTAAAGCCACCCCATTAAGAAAAGCAACTATTGAAGCGGCGAATGCCGCAATTTTAAATTTTCTAAACATTATTCCTCCCTTTCAACACAATACTATGCAACATCTTCTAACGATGTAAAACTTTCCTGTGGAATATAAACTGTCTCTTAGAAAGTTTTATAAGTCAATAGTGTTGAATTGATCGCCTTAGTTAGTATAGTTGTCCCTTAGAAGAGATCCTAACTTGGGTGATACTAGATAAATGCAAGCGCGATCAATTAGTTCAATAAGGCGTTCAGAGCTTTCACAAGCAGCCTTTGAAGCGGTAATTAGATACGGTTTGCGCGGTACCACACTTGAAAAGGTAGGTGAAATAGCCGGCGTATCAAAAGGCGTGGTTCTTCATCACTTTAAGGACAAGAGCGCATTACTTGAGGCTGTTTTTAGGCGCTCAAATTCATTATTGAACATTTCTCTTCTACGCCTCTATCGTCACGCTGAAAGTCCATATGAAAGGTTTTGGGCCATTGCGTACGCAAACTTTTCAGAAACTATTTACAATAGGGAGGTCTGCCAAGCCTGGGTATCCCTTCTGGCAGAAGTTCCCCATAATTCCATGTGTCAAAGGGTACAGGCAGCAAACAATGCTCGTATTAAAAGCAATTTATCGCATGAACTAAGGCATTTTCTTGTGGAGAATAGAGTGTCGGAAGTCGCCAACATTCTCGGCACCTTAATTGACGGGATATGGGTGCGTGCTGGATTATTTGCTATTACACCTGATTGTGAAAAGGCGCTCGATGAATTTGAGTTTACTACGCTCTATCTTATAGAAGCATCCTCAGAACAGCAAAAATATCATAAAGCCGCTCGGGAGAAAATCAAAACCATCGCTAAAATCGCCCTAAGTCCAGAGCTATTTCAACCTAAATAAATGTTTTCTTAGTCTGCAGAACTACTCTCAACAGAGCGAGATCTAATAATCTCAGACAATGGTTCAAGCACACTTGCAGATATTATTAAGATAATACCAAGGCTCTCTCTAATACCAAACGGTTCATTAGCAAATAGGGCGGCTGTGATAGACCCAAAGATTATCTCAGTCATCATAAGTAAGCCAACAAGGCCAGGGCTGACATACTTCGGGCCCCACAATGATGCAAAAGCCCCTGGTATAACAAAAACGGCCATAAAAGCGAAAAGCCAGGGTAGAACGCCAAATATCTTTTCAATTGATGGAAGTTGATTGGAAGCCAAAAAAGAACAAAAAATGAGAGAAGCAATCATGCTCCAGAAAAAAAATCCGATTGTCATATCCACTGCTGAGTGCCCTTCATGCTTGCGTATACGAATGGTGGCGATCGCCCATATAACCCCGGAAAGAATACCTAACCAATCACCAACATTTTTAGGGATAGGAAAATTTTGCCCCAAACCAAAAATGATCAACATTCCCATTACTGCAAGAATTATGGCGATAATGCGCTGCCATGTAATGGTTTCATTAAGAATTATAGCTGCCAATAATGTGCTCCAAACGGGTGTCAAATAGAAAAGTAGCATTGCACGAACAACATCAGTGTAAAGAAAGGCAAGCGTGTAACAGAGCAAGGCAACACCGGAAAGAATAGCGGTAATTTGAAGGCTAATGCCTCCAGTTTTTATTGATTTAAATCGCAGGATCGTAACTGGCAAAAGAAGTATCGTAGGAACAGCAAACCAAATTGCCGAACTCCATAAGCCATGAATACCAGCATCATTGATCGCTCTTACCGGTATCCAGAATATTCCCCAGATAGCTCCTGCATATAGACAGGCGAAGCGAGCCAAGGCTATTGTTGACCATTTTTCCATTAAACATTCATGCCTGTCTACAAAACTTATTAACACTAACTATTGGTAAGTTAATTGTCAAAGGGTCAGTTTTGCATTAGTCTTACTTAAATAATGAGAAATTATTAACTCCTATTTTTTAATATTACGAGAAAAATGATGGAATTTAAGATGATTTGGAAGAGCACTGATGGCGTATGATTATATAATTGTTGGAGCTGGTTCAGCTGGATGTGTGCTTGCAAATCGTCTTACCAACGATGGCAGGCATCGTGTTCTCCTCATTGAAGCTGGACCAAAAAATAACGCCTTGTCTCTTAAAATCCCAGCGGCAGTCCTTAAAAATCTTCAAAGCACAAAATATAACTGGGCCTATCAAGGTGAGCCCGAACCCGAATTGGGGGGACGCGTGATTACGCATGATCGTGGCAAAACATTGGGTGGGTCTTCATCCATAAACGGCCTATGTTTCATTCGAGGGCATGCATTGGACTTTGAAGGATGGCGACAGTCTGGATGCGAAGGTTGGGGCTATGCCGATGTCCTACCATATTTCAAGCGTCTCGAAAATTACTCCGGAGGTGAGAGTGAATATCGGGGTGGAGATGGTCCTTTAGCAGTTCACAGACCTAAACCACAAAACCCACTTTATAAAGCGTTTATCGAAGCTGGCAAAGACGCAGGTTACCATGCTACTGATGATATTTGTGGGTATCGCCAAGAAGGGTTTGGTGTTTTTGATATGAGCATTGAAAATGGGGAGAGAAATAGTACGGCCAAAGCTTATCTTGATCCAGCTAGACCAAGAAAAAATCTTACGGTTATAACCGATGCACAAGTTCAGAAAATTCTTTTTAATGGCAATGAAGCAACTGGTATTAGCTATAAGAGGGCAAATGGAGAAATCATTAAAATTGATGCGTTGAAAGAAGTCATCTTAAGTGCAGGTGCCGTCGGCAGTCCACAACTGTTAATGCTCTCTGGAGTGGGCCCTGCTTTACATCTTAAAGACCATGGCATCTCCATCATAGCAGATATGCCTGGCGTCGGCCAAAATCTCAATGATCATCCTGATTTTGTTCTTAAATATAGGTGCCTCGAGCCTGTTTCTATTTGGCCGCAGACACGGCTCGTCGGGCGAACCTTTGCAGGGATACGCTGGCTCTTACGGCGTGATGGCATTTGCGCTTCAAACCAATTTGAAGCCGTAGCCTGTGTTCGATCAGCGGCAGGAGTTGAATATCCTGATATCCAGTTAACAATCTCACCCGCCGCAGTTGATGATCAGACATGGAAGCCCCTGCCAGAACATGCGTTCCAAATCCATGTTGGTCTGATGCGTAACTTCAGTAGAGGCAAAATCACCCTTCGCGATTCTGATCCCGCATCAGCGCCACGGATTCTGGCGAATTATATGAAGGACCCGAGGGATCGTGATCTTTTGCTTAAAGGTATTAGAATTGTGCGCGAAATCGCAAACCAACCTGCTTTTAAACCATTTTGTGGCGAAGAAATTTATCCTGGCGTTGCCGCTCAAACCGATAATGAGTTAAACGTTTGTCTTGACGAAAAGCTTAATACACAGTGGCATCTTTCTGGAACCGCTCGTATGGGTGCCAGTAATAATCGTGAGGCAGTGGTCGACCCTAATGGGAAGGTGCATGGCCTATCTAAGCTAAGAATAGTGGACGCTTCTATTATGCCTGCCGCAACCAACGGAAACACTAATAGTCCAACCATAATGATCGCAGAGAAACTCAGCGACTCTATTCTTGGCAGAGCTCCATTGCCCCGCATAGAGGTCCCAGTATGGCAAAACAAAAATTATGAAACTTGCCAGCGTTGATGGTTAATTAAGGAGTGAATTAATGATTGCGTATGTAATGGTTGGAACAAACGATCTAGAGAGTGCAGTCAAATTTTATGATCTATTAATGCCTAAGATGAATATGGTTCGTGTAGAAACCGATAAAGATTTTGCTGCTTACGCTCCAAAAAGTAAGCCAGAAAAAGTTGAATTTTATGTTACCAAACCATTTGATGGTAACCGCGCAAACTCTGGAAACGGCACTATGATTGCGATTGCAGTAGAAACCAGCCAAATTGTTGATGACTGCCATAAGGCCGGCATTGGTGCAGGAGGAAAGGACGAGGGGGCTCCAGGTTTTCGTCCAGCACATGGAAAAATATACTACGCCTATGTTCGAGATCTTGACGGAAACAAACTTTGTTTCGTGCATGAAAAAGAGTTTCCATGATGAGTATTCCTGAGCTGCCATCCCTGAAGTTCGACGCTGTGCATTCTGTTTATACAGGTAGCAAGGCGTTATCACCTTTCCATGAATGCTATGCTAATAAAGATACCATCCTGCGACTAGCAGCTGGTCGCTTTTTTGCCCATTATAATGGTGAAGATATCGAGGAGGCATATTGGGCATTACGCAATAGAGCCGCACTGTTTGATGTCCCAGAAAAGCCAGTGGAGATTAGCGGGCCAGATGTTATTGAATTTCTAGATCAAATTTTTACTCGCCAGAGCGATCAGCTTAAAGTTGGTAGTGGGCATTATACATTAGCCTGCACTTACAATGGCGGCCTATTTATGGACGGTATTTTGTTTCGCCTCGATGAGAAAAAGTTTTGGTTCGTACATCCCGATGGTGATCTCGATACCTGGTTTCTGGCTCATAGTCATAATTATGAGGTATCAATTTCTGACCCACAATCGCGCGTCCTTCAGGTGCAAGGACCAAAATCGCTTGCGATCATAAATACAGCCACAAATGGCAGTGTCGACCAGACCATGGGGTATTTTAAGGCTGGGGTTTTTACGATTGCGGGACACTCAGTATTAATATCTAGAACAGGATGGACCGGTGAATTAGGGTATGAAATATACACTCTTGGCCAAAATACAGACTACAAGCGTTTATGGAACGAGCTAATCCGTTCTGGTAAAAAATATGGTATGGTTTTCAGTAGCATGCAGGCTATGAATATCCGCAGAATAGAGGCAGGTATTCTTGATAGCGGCAGTGATTTTGATGTAAGCATGACACCTGATGAAGCTGGGCTTCATAGATTTATCGATAAAGATAAAAAATATTTCATAGGCCACGATGCCATTAAAAAAAGTAATAAAGACAACCGAATTCATGGGGTGCTAACTGACAGCTATATACCCAAGAGTGGTGATCTTGTTCACGATGGTAAAAACGCTTTGGGGTATATAACGACTGGCGCCTATTCTCCAGCGTTCGAGGCGGGAATTGGTTATGTCAGATTTGACTTGGGGGAGGACCGATTAGGAAAAAATTATTATATTGGCGCTTTGGAAAGCTCAAAGCATAATTGTACGATTGTTGCTTTACCTTTTTACGATAAGAATAAGAAAAAACCTAAAATGGCAAACCTTGACTTAGAGGAAAGTATAACGCTTGATATTATCCAAAAAGATAGGATGAATTAAGTATGAAGCTCACAAGTTCACATTGGGGAGTTTATGAATTTGTCGTCAAAAATGGGCGCCTTTCAGCCCTTAATCCCTTTCGACATGATCCTGATCCGTCACCAATTGGTCCGTCGATCATTGATTTGCTAGAAGATCGTACCAGAATAACCAAGCCAGTAGCTCGTGAAAGCTGGTTAGATGGTGGTCCGGGCACAGCAACACATAAACGTGGAAGTGAACGTTTCGTTACATTGAGTTGGGATGAAGCTGAAAAGCTCGTAGCAAATGAATTAAAGCGCGTTATCAAAACTAAGGGCAACCAAGCGATATATGCCGGATCTTACGGTTGGTCTAGTGCGGGTCGTTTTCATCATGCTCAAAGTCAGATCCACCGTTTTCTAAATTCAATCGGCGGATATACCTCATCTAAAAACACATATAGTCTTGCTGCGGGTGAGGTCATCATCCCACATGTTTTGGGCGATAATTTGATTGAATTATTGGCGCACCAGACAAGCTGGCAATCTGTCTGCAAAAATACTGAATTAATGCTGGCTTTTGGTGGATTACCTGCATTTAACAGCCAGATCAGCAATGGCGGAACCGGTGCACATATCCAGCGGCTTGGAGTAATAGAGGCCGCAGCGGCTGGAGCAAAGTTTGTCAATCTTTCCCCACGTCGTTCGGATGTAAAATCTGATATTGACGAGGACTGGTACAATTTGCGACCCAATACAGATGTTGCCGTGATGCTAGCCATGGCATATCAGTTACTTATTGAGAATTCGCACAATACTTACTTTCTCGATAAGTACACTGTTGGATTTGATATATTTCAAGCATATCTACTTGGAAGAAAAGATGGGGTCCCCAAAACACCTGCCTGGGCGGCTGAAATTAGCGGTATGGCTGAGGCAGACATTATTTCTCTCACCAGAGAGATGACCAATAAACGTACTATGTTGACAGTAAGCTGGTCGTTAACCCGCCAACAATATGGGGAGCAGCCTTTTTGGGCAGCAACGGCCCTAGCTGCAATGCTTGGTCAAATGGGCAAACCTGGTGGGGGAATAGGATATGGCTATACAATTGCCAATCACCTAGGTAACAACGTTTTTAAAATACCATACGCACCTTTACCTCGAGGAGAGAATTCCGTTAGTGCGTTTATCCCGGTTGCTCGGATAAGCGATATGTTACTAAATCCAGGTAAAAAATTTGATTATAATGGCAGTGAATATACCTATCCCGATATTGATCTTATTTATTGGGCAGGGGGCAATCCATTCCATCATCATCAAGATCTTGCTCGCTTAAGACAGGCCTGGGAGAAACCTTCAACGGTTATTGTCAATGAATGGTGTTGGAATGCTCTGGCACGCCATGCCGATATAATCCTTCCCTGCACAACCACCCTCGAACGGCAAGATATTGCAATGACACCTCGTGATCCTTTCGTGATTTCGATGGATAAGGCGATTGAACCTATTGGTGAAGCCAGGAATGATTATGATATTTTCACTGGAATAGCTCGTTACATGGATACAGAAGATGCTTTTACCGAGGGTCGTTCTGCGGAAGACTGGCAAAAATGGATCTGGGAACAGTCCTGTGAGCAAGCGGCAAAATTGAATGTTCAAATGCCCGATTATCAAAGCTTCCGTGAAGCCGGCTTCTATAAATCACCCAAGTTGAATCATGACCGTATTTTTCTTTCAGATTTTTTTGACGATCCTGAGGAAAATCCTTTGAGAACACCTAGCGGTAAAATTGAATTATTTTCTAAGACCATTGATAGTTTTAATTATGATGATTGTCCCGGTCATCCAACCTGGATGGAACCAGCCGAATGGCTGGGCGCAAAGGAAAAGATTTATCCCCTGCATCTAATCGCAAATCAACCTAGGACAAAGCTTCATTCACAAATGGATAATGGAGCTTTAAGTTCTTCAATCAAAATAAAGGGTCATCAACCAATGGAGATCAACCCCAATGACGCTGAAATCCGAGGTATTAATGAGGGTGACATCGTGCGTGTTTTCAATGACAGAGGGGCATGCTTATGTGGAGTTAAAATTACTAAAGACGTTATGCCAGGAGTAATTATTATCAGTACCGGGTCTTGGTATGACCCAGTGGACCCATCCAATAGGAAAAGTATGTGTAAACACGGAAACCCTAACATGTTGTCACCTGATGTAGGCACATCGAAGCTGGGCCAAGGCCCTGCAGCCCATAGCTGTCTTGTTGAAGTCGCATTGTATGACGGTCCTGCTCAGAATATAACTGCGTTTAACCCACCAGAGATTATTAAAGACAGGAAACACCAATGACAAAAAAACCTTCCATGCAACCACGTCGAAGTTTCATTTTCGTACCTGGACTTAGGCCCGACATGTTTCCGAAGGCCGTTGCTAGTGGCGTTGACATGGTTTGTGTGGAGTTGGAAGATGGCATCGCACCAAAAGATAAGGCTGAGGCACGAAAAAAAGCATTAGCACTTTTTAATGAACCACATTCTGATGATGGTGTTGAGCGCATTGTACGCATCAACTCAATGCGTGAAAAATTTGGCATCGAAGATGTAAATGCAATTCTTTCTACAAAAACACCCCCTCCCGCCTTGATGATGCCAAAGGTGCGCAGCCCAGATGAAGTTCTAATATTGGATCAGCTGTTATCGGAGGCAGGGCATGATACCCGCCTTCACGTCATCATTGAGACCAATGAGGGATTAGAAGCCGCTTATGAAATCGCCCACTCTAGTGATAGGATGGATGCTATGTTTTTTGGGGCTATTGATATGGCGCCTGAATTACGTTGTGACATGGCCTGGGAACCTTTGCTTTATGCACGGTCAAAGGTAGTCCACGCAGCCGCTAGTGCGGGTCTTGACGTTATAGACGTTCCTTTTCTTGATTTAGATGACCTTGATGGTATGCGAGTTGCTGCCGAACAAGCACGTATGCTTGGTTTTTCTGGAAAGGGCTCAATACATCCTAAGCAAATCCCTATCCTGAATGAAATATTCACGCCATCTGCAGACCAGATTTCTCGCGCAAGACGCACCATTGCAGAGTTTGAAAAAGCAGATACTGGACTTGTTGTTATAGACGGAAAACTGATCGAGAAGCCAGTATTGCGGGAAATGTATAGAATGGTAAGCATCGCTGATAGAATGGGGCTTTAATCCTCTCTTATTAACTATTCAGGTAAACTGAATTTACAATTAAGTAGATTTTAGTTGCTGACTACGCCAAGATAATTCACTGTGACACTAACATTTTTCTATTCCAACATGGGAAATATCAGTTGACAAAAATATCCGAAATGCCCGCCGTCGGCCGACACTTTATGTCAAATCTTGAGCTTACAGTTCCAACTAATGAGTCATGGACAAACCCAGTTCCAGCTAATGAGCGGCGTGTATCCATCGTTTCGACTGCAGCCGTATCACGGCGGGGAGACAAGCCATTTTCTTGGCTTGCGAAAGACTCCAGGACCTTTCACAAAACTGACCGTGACTTGGTAATGACACACGTCGCCGTAGAGTTTGACAGATCTGCATGGCAACAAGACCTAAATACAATTATACCACTCGACAGACTGGAAGAAATGGCAGCAGACGGAGAAATTTCTTCAGTTGCAGACGAGCATTATTCTTTCATGGGCGCAGCAGATCCTGTGACGATGGAAAAATCAGCGCGAGCCGCTGCGGCTAAAATGAAGCAGGAAGGTGTGAACACGGTTTTTCTAATACCTATATGACCGTTTTGCACGCGCGCCGTGTGCGGGCTGGCTCATTATTTTGAATCAGAGGGTTTATCGACAATACTAGTAGGTTTTGTACGAGAACATATTGAGGTAATTCGCCCCCCTCGTTCTTTGTTCTTAGATTTCCCAATGGGAAGGGGTATGGGTAAGCCTAACGAGCCAGAATTTCAGAAAAAAGTAATTCGCGCAGCGTTCGAATTACTGGAGGCAAGCAGTGGCCCGATCATCGACGATTTCCCCGAAATTATTCCTGTAAAGGAAGGTCGCATGGGCTATGCGCTACCACCCGAGCTGGTTCTGAGTGTCGATGACATTGGCGATGTAGATGTCGTTCTATCCGAGGTTAGAAACGAAATGGAGGCTCTAAGACCAGATTACGCTACCGCAATTGCAGCGAGGGGGCGCACAACAGTTGGGGCCAGTGGGCTTGCGATTGAAGAGTTAGCGCCCTTCGTCGTCAGTTTTCTCGACGGAGAAATTCCAAAAAGCCCTAGAAAAGGCGTGCCTGCAATTCCACTTCTGAAACTAGTAGTCGAGGATCTGGAAGCCTACTACACCGAGACACGCACTCACCGCGATAGTATTGACGACTTAGAACTAATGGGAGAATGGTTTTGGGAAAAAACCAAAGCCGGGCGGCTTCTTCTGTTGCTGGAAGCTGTATCTGTCGCCTCTGAAAATAAAGTTATGCTTCAGATTGTCGAGATGTCCCTGATGGCCCCTCGTTTTTGGTCTGAGGGTCCGTTGCCGGGAACGTCAGCAGCAGGTTGGTGAGGCCAAAACGACATTGCCGAACTAAATAGCAGATCAAGAATGACCAGTCTAAAAATATCTTACCTTTATTTGATAGACGGACTTTTACTATTGCGTATTGCTGCAACACACTGGCAAGATATCCACAATCCCATGATACAGGATTTCAAAGATATACGACTTCAACTCTTATGATGCAAAATTAGTTCAGTTTTAAAGCGCTGCAAAAGGTTAAAGACAATGTCCAAAATACCTTCTCTGACCAGCATGGCAAAATCGGCGGGTTGCGCTGCAAAGATTGCACAAACTGATCTCGCCCATGCGCTGGCCCATCTTCCCAAAGCGGATGACCCTAATTTATTAGTGGACCACGCTGGATCTGATGACGCTGCAGTTTACCGACTTTCCGCTGAATTAGCGCTAGTGGAGACCGTCGATATTTTCCCACCAATTGTTGATGACCCATTTGATTATGGACGGATTGCGGCAACCAATGCCCTTAGTGATATCTATGCTATGGGTGCAAAGCCGATTAGTGCCCTCAGCTTTGTTAGTTGGCCAGTTGAAGTATTAGGCACAGATCGGCTTGGTGCCGTTTTGAAAGGCGCAGCCAGTATTTGTAGCAAAGCTGGAATTTCGATTGCAGGTGGCCATTCAATTGTTGATACCGAGCCAAAATTTGGCCTTTTTGTGACGGGCTTAGTACATCCAGACAAAATCATCGATAATACTGGCGTAAAAGAAGGTGATTATTTGGTCTTAACCAAAAAGATTGGCACGGGTGTATTAACTACAGCGGCCAAACGAGGATACCTATCCTCTGAAAGATTAGATGAGGCCGTCCTGTCAATGACAACTCTAAATAATACTGCAGCCTCAGTGATGATGGATAATAATATTGTCTCTGCTACGGATGTAACCGGGTTCGGTTTGCTTGGTCATCTTGGTAATATGCTTAGAGCGTCCTCAATTGCCAATCAAAAAAAACTTGGTGCTAAACTGTTCTATTCCAAAATACCGTTCTTCCGCGGCGTAGAGAACCTCCTTAATAGTGGCCTCTGCCCATCAGGCAGTGAGCGCAATCTAAAAACCGCAGCGCCACTAACAACATTTTCGGCTAATATAGACCACAACCATCAACTCTTGTTAGCAGATGCGCAGACCTCTGGTGGCTTATTAATTTCCGTACCAAAAGCCCGGCTTAAGACACTTTTGACCGACCTTAAAAATAATAGTGTCGTACCATGCGCAGTAATTGGCCACGTTATACAGACTAACGAACCAGCTCAGATACAGGTCGAAAGCTAGCACTCTAGTGGCCATTCAAAGACAAAGAACCAATTTTTGTCAAATTAAATTTTTGGCGAAAGAGCGTGGGAGTCGAACCCACCAGAGACGTGGTACGCCTCTCACTAGATTTGAAGTCTAGGCGCCCCACCAGGGTGCGATCCTCTTCCACATATTTTTAGTTCTTACCCAAAACTTTTGAGATAGGCTGACGCAAGCGACGCAAGTCACCCACACGTGTAGTAAAGCCCACCTGGTCAAAATATTCTAGCACATCTATGATAAAATTTCTGCCCATATTTACCTCGTCTCGAAAATCGCTTATTGAGAATAGCCCATCCACTGATTTAGAAGCTAATTTCTTGGCACTGATTTTAAGATTTATTACTAAAGTTGAAGGCACGTAGCGATTTTTTCCTACTAGGATAAAATCACCAAGTTTTACACCAATTTTCAAGGTCTTTTCGAGTACAGAAACATCAGTTCCAATTTGTTGAGCTGCCTGCTGTAGACTTGGAGGAGTACCACCATCTGGCGCTAGAATATTCATCGCGATTGTCAGAATATCTTTTTCTTGCTCAAAAATATGAATATTATGTGATGGCAAATAAAACTGGCTACCATTAACGCATATTCGTTTTTCAGAAATCATTATTTTTAGCGCTAGCTTCAGGATATCTTCCTCAAAATAGACGCCAAGTTGTAGTTGTATGTCCTTGATACTTGCCCCAATAGATTTTGGCTTATTTTTGTGAATACTTTCTATCGCATTCCGAATTAGAGCCATTAATCCGCGCCACCGAGACTCACAGAAAATTCGCTCTTTTGGAGCAGCTCCGACCCGCAATAATCCCAATGAAACAATAATTGCATCTATTTGATCTGAGGGGAGGTTGTGCGATATTGCAAATGGCTGCAACTGTACACCACTTTCACTACGCGTTGCCAATGCTTGAAGGACCGCCGCTGTGTTTTCTTTACTCATGTCTTTTAAGATAGCAATGCGACTCGGTTTAGCCCGGCCACGTTTAGATGAGAATGGATCGATTATATGCCCACCTGCAATTGTACGTTGAGCAGATTGATCGCGCAGAACAAAGCCGTCTCCACAAAGAGCAAATGCATTGTGAGGCAGGACCAGTTGGGCTAGGCCACTTGCTCCTGGTGAAATGTTTCCACCTGACAAAACAGCAACCCTTGCTGGCAAATGATCTGATCCAATATGCAAGTGTGTTGGGGTCCAATGTTTTAAGGGATTAGTTTCGGTTTTTAACACTTGCAAGTTAACATCCATGCGTTTTGTCGGGACATGTAGGTCGGAATGCGCTAGCCATGTGCCGCGCTTTATAGATTTTTCACCTACACCACGCCCAACGATGCTCAGCGCGCAGCGTTCACCAGCCTTTGCGCTGGCACGTATTTGGTTGTGAACCCGTATCTCACGTACACGGACAGAAGCTCCATGTGATAAGAGCGTCAAGCTCTCGCCACTATGAACGGTTCCCGAGAATATCATTCCGGTCACAATCAAACCCACCCCTTTTAGATTAAACGCGCGATCGATGGCCATTCTAAAGTAACCGCGAACCACCTTAGGCTTTCGATATTTAGCACGTAAAGTTAGCTCTTCTTTTAGAGCCTCAATCCCAATTCCTGTAGGAGCACAAACGGGATAAAGTGCATGGTCCCTATGTCCTTGTTCTTTAAGAAAGTTATTGACCTGCTTACTAACCGCTAACAGGTCTTCTGGTGCCACTCGATCAATCTTAGTCAATACAATTATAATGTTTCTGATGCCAAGTAGATCAAGTATAGCAAGATGCTCACGCGTTTGAGGCATGACACCATCATCTGCTGCTATTACCAAAAGACCCAAATCAATTCCGGCTACACCCGCCAGCATATTGCGAATAAACTTCTCGTGTCCAGGTACATCAACAAAGCCTAGGACCTCACCGTCTGGCAAAATGTTGTAGGCGAATCCAAGATCTACCGTCAGCCCACGCGCCTTTTCTTC
>CACDPV010000004.1 GCA_902554885.1 Paracoccaceae bacterium | reverse complement strand
TCCATACTGCTCTCCACCAATGACGACTAAGGGTATGCCGCTATTTTTATAGGCCATCGCAGCATCAAAAATAGATGTTGTTTCACCATTTGGGCCTTTAGTATATCCACCTTCAGTATTGGAAAGCATCTCGTTTTTTATCCGAATGTTAGCGAATGTTCCACGCATCATTATTTCGTGATTGCCACGCCTAGACCCATATGAGTTGAAATCTCTTGCTGGAACTTGACGTTCTGTAAGGTATTTACCAGCAGGTGTTGTCTCGATAAAAGACCCAGCTGGGGAGATGTGATCGGTAGTAATCATATCACCTAAAACGGCTAATATTTTTGCCTTATTTATATTCGATATTGATCCTGGGTCGTTAGATATTTCTGAGAAATATGGTGGGTTCTGAACATATGTTGAAGTCGATGGCCACTCGTATGTTTCACTCTCAGTAACATTCACATTTTTCCATTTTTCGTCTCCATCAAAAACTTCTGCGTATTTTGATAGAAAAGCTTCTCTTGTGACGGTTTTTTCTACAAGTTCAGCCACTTCAAGTGATGATGGCCATATGTCTTTTAGATATACTTCTTTTCCTCCCGGAGTAGTGGCTATTGGGTCGGTAGTAAGATTTATATCTATAGTACCTGCTAGTGCATAGGCTACTACAAGGGGAGGAGATGCCAAATAATTTGCTCTTACATCTGGAGATATTCTGCCTTCAAAATTTCGGTTTCCTGATAAAACAGAGGTTGCAACAAGATCTCCTTCGGCGATAGCTTTCGAAATTTCAGGCTGTATTGGTCCCGAATTTCCAATGCAGGTTGTGCACCCATATCCAACCAGATTAAACCCTATTTGATCTAAATCTTTTTGGAGATCCGCAGCGTCGAGATAGGCTGATACTACCTGTGATCCTGGTGCTAGTGAAGTTTTAACCCATGGCTTGCTTTGAAGCCCTAACTTGACAGCCTTACGTGCTACAAGGCCAGCTGCAATCATGACGTATGGGTTAGACGTGTTCGTGCAAGATGTGATGGAGGCAATTACTACTTTGCCAGAGCACATTTTAAAATTTTCACCTTCGACGGTAATTTGTTTATCCAACGGCCGTTTAAAGGTTTCATTCATTTCCTTTAAGAATGCGTCTTTAGCCTTGTCTAGTCTCACATAATCTTGTGGCCTTTTGGGACCAGAAATAGCAGGAACTATAGTGTCCATGTTAAGGTGAAGTCTGTCCGTGTAAATTGGATTATAATCCTCATGTCGCCACAAATTATTTGCTTTTGCGTACGCTTCGACTAGTAATATTCGGTCTTCGCTACGGCCTGTATTTCGTAAATATCTTAAAGTTTCGTTATCAATTGGAAAAAATCCACATGTTGCTCCGTACTCTGGTGCCATGTTTGCGATTGTAGCTCTATCTGCAAGGGGAAGTTTGTCCAGACCATCTCCATAAAATTCTACAAATTTACCTACAACACCTTTTTCTCGTAGCAATTCTACTATTTTAAGAACTAAGTCTGTTCCAGTGGTACCCTCAGCTAGCGCACCTGTTAATTTAAACCCAACGACTTCTGGTATGAGCATTGATATTGGCTGACCGAGCATTGCCGCTTCAGCCTCTATACCACCAACGCCCCAACCTAATACTGCCATTCCATTAACCATCGTTGTGTGGCTATCCGTTCCCACTAAAGTGTCAGGGTAAGCAACTTGCAACCCATTTTGATCAATATCGATCCAAATAGTTTGGGCTAAATATTCTAGATTTACTTGATGACATATCCCTGTACCTGGAGGAACAACACGAAAATTATTAAATGCAGATTGTCCCCATTTTAGAAACGAGTAGCGTTCCATATTTCTTTCATATTCTCTATCAACATTTGTTCTGAAGGCGCGTTCATTTCCAAACTCATCAATCATAACTGAGTGATCAATCACAAGGTCGACAGGATTAAGTGGATTAATCTTTTGTGGATCACCTCCAAGTTTCATAATACCATCTCTCATGGCAGCTAAATCGACGACTGCCGGAACTCCAGTAAAATCTTGCATTAGTACACGGGCGGGCCGATAAGCTATCTCTCTTGACGTTTTACCACCATTTTTTGCCCAATCTGAAAAAGCTTCAATATCCTCGATGTCAACGGTCTTGCCGTCTTCGAAGCGCAACAAATTTTCTAAGACAACATTTAATGCCGCAGGTAGTTTTGAAAAGTCCCCAAGGCCAGCATTACTGGCGGCTTCAATGGAGTAGTAAGCAATTTTTTTGCCTTTTATTACAAGTTCTTTTCTAACATTTTTTGTGTCAATGCCAACTTTTATAGACACTCGAATCTCCTAATGGATAATATTAAGCTCTTATTAATATGCTTTTGACGTATGTTTTACCCATGTTCAAGTGCCATATTTACAAATTGTACACAATTGTATACAAAAGTGATCATATGTTACACATTTTATATGTTTCGTTATAATATTTTATTAAATAACTATCTATAACGTGTTTTTCTTTCGAGTTTTTTATTCCCCAAAAACCCTATGAAATATTTTTTCGACGTTCTTGGTATGATATCCGAGATCAAATTTCTCTCTAATGTCTTCCTCAGTTAAAAAAGATCTTACCTCCTTATCAGATAGTAGTTCCACCTGAAAATCCTTGTCTTGTTCCCAAACTTTCATTGCATTGCGCTGAACCAATTTATACGCATCCTCGCGGCTAGCCCCGGCTTGGGTTAACGCAAGTAAAACTCTTTGAGACATTACCAGCCCTTTGAACTTGTTCATGTTTTTTAACATATTGTCTGGGTAGATCACCAACTTATCAATTACACTAGTTAATCGGTGCAGCGCAAAATCTAGATTTACTGTAGTATCTGGTGCAATGTTTCTTTCTACGGAGCTATGCGAGATATCACGTTCATGCCATAGTGTCACATTTTCTAACGCTGGGATTACAGACATTCTAATTAGTCTTGCTAACCCAGTTAAATTTTCTGTTAGAACAGGGTTACGCTTGTGAGGCATTGCGGACGAACCTTTTTGTCCTGCTGAAAAGAATTCTTCCGCCTCAAGAACTTCTGTTCTTTGCATATGCCTTATCTCTGTTGCAATATTTTCAATGGAGCTAGCAATTATGCCGAGTGTAGAGAAGAACGCTGCATGACGATCTCTCGGTATAATCTGAGTACTAATCGTTTCAGGAATTAAATTTAATTTTTTACAAACATACTCTTCGACGGCAGGATCCAAATTAGCGAATGTTCCAACTGCACCAGATAAAGCTCCGGTGGATATCTCCTCTTTTGCAGCTTTCATTCTTTTAAGGTTTCTGTCCATTTCTGCGTAGAAACGAGCAAAAGTCAGCCCCATAGTAGTTGGTTCAGCGTGAATACCGTGACTCCTGCCTATACGGATAGTCATTTTATGCTCAAAAGCTCTCCGTTTAAGCGCTGCCAGTAGTTTATTTATGTCGTTGATAATAAGATCTGAAGCTTGAACCAGCTGAACATTTAAGCATGTATCTAATACATCTGAGCTAGTCATTCCTTGATGCACAAATCTTGCTTCTTCTGAACCAATATGTTCAGCAAGATGGGTTAAAAACGCTATAACGTCGTGTTTGGTCGTCGCTTCAATTTCATTTATTCGGTCAACATCAAAGTCTGCGTCTTTTGCTTTCCATACTGCCGTAGTATTTTCTCTGGGAATTAATCCCAAGTTTGCCATCGCATCACATGCATGGGCTTCTATTTCAAACCAAATTTTAAATTTTGTTTCTTGTGACCATATTTTAACCATTTCTGGTCGAGAATATCGTGGGATCATACAGACTACCTTACATATAAAAGATGCAAGGTTTACTTACCGCGTGTGATCACGTTGAGCAAGAGCACGGGACTTGTAAATTAAATTGTAGATAATTTTTCAATTACCCATAAGCGCTTCATCAAAAGGGTATTTGGTTAAGTTTTCAAAACCATCCTCAGTTACTAGTACTTGATCCTCTAATTTTATAGAAAAATCACCTTTTTCTGGACTAACCAGCGCCTCCACGCACAGCACCATTCCTGCCTCAATATGATAATCATAAGCTCCTTCAACGAACTTATCTTCATACGAGATTAATGGCCATTCATCGCAGAGACCAACCCCATGCATCAGACAGGAATATTTCCCAACTTGATATATTTTATCCAACTTGTGAGCGTTATGTGTTAGCTCGCTCATATGAACGCCTGGTTTAAGCAGTTCCATATTTCGCATAATATGTTCATGGGCATGGCGCATTGCATAAATCATATCAGGGCGAGGCGATTGATCACCGATCCACCAAGTGCGGCTTATATCAACGCATATGCCGTAGGATCCCACTAAATCTGTGTCAAAGGCCACAATTTCATTATTTTGTACTATCCTCGGGCCGCATTCTTGAAACCAAGGATTGGTGCGCGGTCCCGATGTAAGTAGACGTGTTTCTATCCATTCACCACCCCTTTTTATATTTTCCGCATGTAAGACTGACCATATATCGTTTTCACTAAGATTTGCATTACATACTTCAGATCTTGTAATTTGTTCCATTTCAAAAATCGCTTTTTCACAAGCATAAGAGGCACATCGCATGGCTTTAATCTCGTCCACTCCTTTTATGGATCTCGATTTTTCGGTAACTTCTTCTCCGTCCACAACTATGAAATTAAGTGCCTCAAGTGATCGTAATCCGTGCAGCATAATTTTATCTACTGCTAATCTATTATTACTATTACCATGCTGATCTATTAGTAATCGCACTTCATTGGCGAACACATCTGCGGCATCACCAATTTTATCTCCTCTATCAAAATAAAAAAGGTCTGCCCCAGAACGTTGTTCTTTTACCAATGGGTTAAATTCAGATAGAAAAGGAGAGTTTTTATAATCCCATATGACCATATATCCATCCGCGCATAGTAATACTGCTCGAAATGGGTTGTGCGTATTCCAGAGCTGCATATTTGTGCTATCGGTTGCATACCTAATGTTTAACGGGTCAAACATTAACAAGCCACCATAATCACGATCGACGATATGCCGCGTGAGCCTTTTCCATCTAAATTCTCGCATTGCTTGAAGATCTGGAAGTTCTAACCCAGCAGCCTCCCACTCTCTTCTTGCAAGAAGCGTTGGTCCAATTTCTACACGATTTTTATCATTTGGCGTATTATCATCGAGAAGAAGACTTTTTAGTGGATCAATTTTTCTATTGTTGCTGTGATGCTCGTTCATGGCTAATTTTTTCTAAATACATCAAAATCGTATCATTTTTGAAATTTTAATCATGTCTGAAACCGAAAACTCTTGTCGCTTTTATGTTTTTTTATCAAATATAGGCTTATGAATTTTGAAAAGTTCAGAACCGGACTAACTGAAGTGAATTGTATTGGATAAAATGCGGCAAGTAATTTTACAAAAGTCTATACCATACGAGTGGCAAAAAGTAACAAACTTGCCCGGCGTAAGGCCATTAAATCCACAAGAGTGGATAATATTTGATGATGCTTATATCGAACAAATGGCAGAGCGTGAAGTTTTGCTTAAAAATAATAATGACGTAATTGTAATTGATAAAAATAGTGAGGATGCGGCCTGTGAGCTTCTGGATGCTACCTTACACTTTCTATGTGAGGTAGATGGTTTTGAAGTTTCGGAGAAGCAAGTTATTACTCGCGATCATCGTATCGTCAAAATTGATTACAGTAAGCCTTTGCTGACTTGCGGGTTATTGGTTCAAAATGACTTTTGTGTTCTGCAAAAAATTGATGGTCAACATGTATTAACTGCAGCGGTTCTCTGTTTTCCTGCTAACTGGCGTTTAAAAGAGAAATTTATGAGCCCCTTATTTTCTATTCACAGAAATGTTCCTGAATATAGCCTGGAAATTGCAAAGCGTGTAGATAGAATCTTCAACGGTATTCGCGTTGGTCAGCCGATGTGGAGATTTAATGTTTTGGAATATTCAGACGCAACGCTTTATCAACCTTACAGGCTGAGGCCGGAGTGCAAACCTTCTTACACTAGGAGCGAGCGCCAAACTTTTGTAAAACTACCAGATACTGGAGCAGTTGTATTTGGAATTCATACGTTTGTAGTAAAAAAGGCGCCTTCCGGCGCCTTCTAAATTAACAGCTGTAGTACATGCCATACTCTACTGGATGTGGGGTATGCTCATAGGACTCAATTTCTTCCATTTTCAGCTCAATATATCCATCAATTTGATCTTTTGTGAAAACGTTGCCAGCTAGAAGGTAATCATGATCCTTCTGAAGCTCCTCAATGGCTTCTCGTAAAGAACCACAAACCGTTGGAATATCTGCCAGTTCCTCGGCTGGAAGATCATAGAGGTTTTTATCCATGGCTTCCCCTGGATTTACTTTATTCTTTATTCCATCTAACCCAGCCATTAAGAGAGCTGAAAAGCACAAATATGGATTTGATGATGGGTCGGGAAAACGAGCCTCAACACGCTTAGCTTTTGGAGATTCAGTCCATGGGATGCGGACACAACCAGACCTATTTCTTGCAGAGTATGCTCGCAGCACTGGTGCTTCAAATCCTGGGATTAAACGTTTGTAAGAATTAGTTGATGGATTTGTGAAGGCATTTAGTGATTTTGCATGCTTCAAGATACCACCAATATAGTAGAGAGCCTCTTGAGATAGATCAGCATACTTATCGCCCGCGAAAAGTGGTTTACCACCTTTCCAAATAGACATATTGACGTGCATTCCAGTCCCGTTATCACCAGCTATAGGCTTTGGCATGAAAGTTGCCGATTTGCCATAAGCCTGTGCAACATTATGAATGACATATTTATATTTCTGCAGCTCATCACCTTGCTTGGTAAGACTGTTAAAAATTAAACCTAACTCGTGCTGGCATGAAGCAACCTCGTGATGGTGTTTGTCAACTTTCATACCTAAACGCTTCATCGTTGAAAGCATTTCAGAGCGGATATCTTGCCCGTCATCAATAGGATTTACTGGGAAGTATCCACCCTTAATACCAGGGCGATGGCCAGTGTTGCCCATTTCATAGTCAGTATCCGTGTTCCATGATGCATCCAATGCATCAACTTCAAAAGATACCTTGTTCATTTCATTAGAAAAACGGACATTATCAAAAAGAAAAAATTCCGCTTCTGGGCCCATATATGCGACGTCACCGACACCAGAGGATTTTAGATAAGCTTCTGCTTTTTCTGCAGTTCCGCGAGGATCTCGCTCATAGGCCTCTCCAGTATCTGGCTCTACTACTGAGCAGTGCACGCACAAAGTTTTTTCAGCATAAAACGGGTCAATGTATGCGCTGTCAGTGTCGATCATAAGCTTCATATCGGAGGCTTCGATTGATTTCCATCCGGCGATGGAAGAGCCATCAAACATAAAGCCCTCATCAATAAAGTCTCCGTCAACTTGGTCCGACATTACGGTAACATGCTGAAGCTTACCTCTTGGGTCGGTAAACCTGATATCAACATACTCGACGTTTTCGTCCGATATTTTTTTGAGCATTTTATCTGCGCTCATGATTTTTCCTCTCTCTTAATAAACTTAAAGTGCCTCGGACCCGCTTTCACGGGTCCGTATCCGAATTGCTTGTTCAATGTGGCTAACAAATATTTTGCCATCACCAATTTTGTCAGTTTTCGCGGCGTCGATGATTGCTTCTATCGCTTCATCTACTTGATCATCATCCAACACTACTTCGATTTTTACTTTAGGCAAAAAGTCGACGATGTACTCTGCACCGCGGTATAATTCTGTATGACCCTTTTGTCTGCCAAAACCTTTAACCTCTATTACTGATAATCCCTGAATACCTGCTTCTTGCAAAGCTTCTTTGACTTCGTCCAATTTAAACGGCTTTATTATAGCTTCTATTTTTTTCATCACATGTTCCTTGAACGATTGCCTACGACGGGTACATTTGTTTTCAATAATTTGCCCACTTTCATTTCGAAAACATAGAAACTTTTAAGCAATCCACAACAGAAAAGATTAAAAAATACGCAAATTGATGAAAAATTCATCACTTTCGAAAACAAGTTACTTTTCTATAGACATCATTGAAATGATAAAAAGATGGAAAGATCAATTTTGCTCTCGCAACTTAGATTTTCTTTTGCTAAAGAACTGGAAGATTGTACGTCAATCGACTGCGGGTGTGGCGAAATTGGTAGACGCACCAGATTTAGGTTCTGGCGCCGCAAGGCGTGGGGGTTCAAGTCCCTCCACCCGCACCAAGTTTGACAAGGTTACTTATTTTTTTGTTACTTATTTTTTTTCTAACTATTGAGCGTCTTTGAGAGCTATTAGGTTGTACCGTCCTGGGCAATCTCGCAAAGCATGCGTGGTGCGTCACCTATTAAACCACCATATTATTCTCACAACATTTCATGCTGAGGCTTTTATTGAAATTGTGATACAAATTCGGGGTTGATCATAATAAGCGGCGCATTTACTAAGGCAGAAAAATTATAATGGACAATTATACTATCCAGATAATCAGCGGAATCGCGAGAGGAAGAAGATGAAAATCACTGAAACTTTGAATGAGGGTCTAAAGCGGGGATACTCTATAGTTATAACTGCAAAAGAATTAGACAAAAAGGTTGATGAAAAGCTTAATGAGGCCCAACCGAATGTGGAGATGAAAGGGTTTCGTAAAGGAAAAGTTCCAATGGCTATGCTGAAAAAGCAGTTTGGTCCGAAAGTGCTGGGTGAGGCGATGCAGGAGACCGTAGATGGAGCGATGAATGAGCATTTCGAAAAATCAGGGGATCGTCCGGCGATGCAGCCTGATGTCAAAATGACAAATGAAGATTGGAAAGAGGGAGACGACGTATCTGTTTCGCTATCTTATGAGGCGCTACCTGAAATCCCTAACTTAGAATTTTCAAAATTAAAGCTCAAGAAAATGATTGTAAAAGCATCAGAAAAAGAGGTTGAAGAGGCTTTAGGTAATCTTGCTTCTACTGCAAAGGATTATAAACCAAAGCGCAAAGGCTCAAAATCTAAGAATGGTGATCAAGTTGTAATTGATTTTAAAGGCATGGTAGATAGTCAAGAATTCGAGGGAGGTTCATCTGAAGATTATCCACTCTTACTGGGTTCTAATAGCTTTATACCAGGATTTGAGGAACAATTGGTTGGTTTAAAAGTTGGAGATACACCAGAAGTCAGAGTTACCTTTCCGGAAGAATATAATGCTGAGCATTTAGCTGGAAAAGATGCTGTATTTAGCTGCAATGTTAAAGAAGTGAAAGAAGCTGTGGATGCAGAAATTAACGATGAACTAGCCAAAAAATTTGGTTCGGATGATCTCAAAGGACTTAAATCTCAGATCGCAGAACGCTTGGAGGCCGAATACGCAGGGGCCTCCAAAACAGTAATGAAGCGTGAATTACTTGATAAGTTGGATAAAATGGTATCTTTTGATTTGCCACCTTCTCTCGTAGATGCAGAGGCGGGTCAAATTGCACATCAACTCTGGCATGACGAAAACCCGGACGTGGAAGGCCATGACCATGAAAAAATAGAGCCAACAGATGAGCACAATAAACTTGCAGAGAGAAGAGTAAGACTAGGCTTGCTGTTGGCTGAATTGGGCCAAAAAGCAGAAGTCGAAGTTACTGAAGCCGATATGACGCAAGCCATAATGGAACAGGCAAGGCAATATCCTGGGCAAGAACGACAGTTTTTTGAGTTCATTCAAAAAAATGAACAAATGCAGCAACAAATACGTGCTCCCTTATTTGAAGACAAGGTTGTAGACTACGTTTTTGAAAACGCCAGTGTGACTGAAAAAGAAGTAACAAAAAATGCTTTGCAGAAAGCAGTTGAGGCTTTAGAGGAAGAATAGATTTCTGTAATAAGAGGAGGACGCAAATAGTGATCTTTCCGGTTCAGTATCTTTATGGGAGATAAGCATAAAGTTTTCGTTAGAGGCAATCGATGGTAAGGCTCGTTTAGGTAAGATAACGACTGCTCGAGGTGATATAAGAACCCCAGCCTTCATGCCTGTGGGTACCGCTGGAACAGTAAAAGCCATGTTGCCAAGTTCAGTTCGCTCTACTGGCGCAGACGTCATACTCGGAAATACTTATCACCTAATGCTTAGGCCCACTGCAGAACGCATATCCATGCTTGGTGGTCTCCATAAGTTTATGGACTGGGAATACCCAATACTTACTGATAGCGGTGGTTTTCAGGTAATGTCTTTGTCGGGTTTAACAAAAATCAGTGAAAAGGGTGTTGAGTTCAAATCCCATATTGATGGATCAGTCCATTTTATTACTCCAGAAAGATCAATTGAGTTACAAAGCCTTTTTGGAAGCGATATATCAATGTGTTTCGATGAGTGCACCCCTTATCCAGTTGATGAGAAAACAGCACTAGAATCTATGCAATTATCTATGCGATGGGCGAAGCGCTCGCGGGAAGCGTTTGGATACCAAGACGATAGATCTATTTTTGGGATCCAACAAGGAAGTGTTTTTCGGGACCAACGAGAGGAAAGTGCAGAAGCGTTAAAGTCAATTGATTTTGATGGTTATGCAGTGGGCGGTTTAGCGGTTGGCGAGGGGCAAGAACAAATGTTTGAAGTTTTAAGTTATGCTTCTGACTTGCTTCCAAGTGAAAAGCCTAGATATTTGATGGGAGTTGGTAAACCTGATGACATCGTTGGCGCTGTAAAAAATGGTATTGATATGATGGATTGCGTCCTACCTTCTAGATCTGGAAGGACTGGCCAACTATTCACCCAAAGGGGTGTAATAAATATTAAAAATTCGCGTCATCAAGATGATCCAAGACCAATTGATGAAAACTGCTCATGCCCCGCTTGTAGAAATTATAGTCGAGCCTATCTCCATCATGTTTTTAAAAGTCAAGAGATAATAAGTTCGATGCTGTTAACTTGGCATAATCTTCAATATTATCAAGACCTTATGGATTGCATTAGAAATGCAATCAGATTAAATCTTTTTGATAAATTTGTAGATGAATTTTATGCTTTCCGCGCTCAAGGCGATATCGAGCCATTGTAATGTTCAGTTATTTTTTTCAATTTGAAGCAGCTTAACTGGTAGAAGAATAAATAAGATAAACAATAAAAACAATGCGCCAGGAAAAATAAACTCCAGTGACAGCAAAACCAAAGCAATCAAAGAGAATATTTGAGATAACATAGTAAAGTCCAATTTAACCTACAATCCTTATTCAAGCACTAATCAACTATTCCAAAATTCCATTTTAGAAATTCAAATTCTTTTTCTAATTCGTTTAATTTATTGATTAGCACTCTGCCATCAGCATTTCGTTCGTTTATGCTGTCAATAAACGCCGTAATCTCGGTCGAAATATCCTTCATACCATTTGCAAGTACTTCGCTTTTTTCATTAGAATTTGAGAGACGTGCTTCTAGTTTTCTTACAAGCGCAGATAAGAAAATATCCTGTTTTAACTTAGCAATTAAATGATCTGACTTTATCAGGCGCGCGGTCAAGCCATCTTCGCCTGCTACGGCTGTAACCGTTCGATTTTTGCCGAGAATAAAAGATGCTTCTCCAAACAACTCGTTATATCCTATGGAACTTAAGCGAAGACCACTAGGACTAACGATTTGAGCATGACCTTCAATTACTAAATATGAATAGCTTGGAAGATCACTCGCTTTATAAACAAGCTCATTTGGTTCCCAAACACCAATATCATTCTCAAGTTTCATGCCCTAACCCCTTTAATTAAGTATACCACAGATTATAGAACCTTGAATATATATCCCCTGAACTCTATTAAAATTATCATTTTAGACTATAAAATCAGATTATTTTACATATTAAAGTATTTAAATTCTGAGTTATTCTGCCAACCGCCGATAGAGAGTTTCAAAAGATCTTTTACAATAATGGTGGTGGGTGATGAGAGACTCGAACTCCCGACATCTTCGGTGTAAACGAAGCGCTCTACCAACTGAGCTAATCACCCCTTCACGCGTCATATCTAATGCTCGAATTATGTGCAATAGATTTTTATTTTTTTTGACCTTTCTACAACGTGGTAGGCAGTAAAATGACGGTGCTTGATTTCAATGTGTAACCGCACCGGAAGATCCGGTATTTTCTGTCATAGCTGAACTTTTTTGTTCGTCTTCATAGTTTGGGTCCCATTCTATTGGTTCCGGTTCTTCGACTAAGGCATATTTTAATACATCATCAACATGTGATACCGCTACAATATTTAGACCATCTTTCACGTTGTCTGGTATCTCAACCAAATCTTTCTCATTGTCTTGTGGAATAAGCACGGTTTTAATTCCACCTCTCAGTGCTGCAAGAAGCTTCTCTTTCAGACCGCCGATCGGCAATGCATTACCTCGTAAAGTTACCTCACCAGTCATTGCTAAATCTTTTTTTATTGGGATACCGCTTAACACGGAAACTATTGATGTCACCATTGCAAGTCCTGCGCTTGGCCCATCTTTCGGGGTAGCCCCTTCTGGAACATGAACATGAATATCTAGTTTGTCAAACCGAGTGGGTTTAACTCCAATTTTTGGGCTAATAGATCTTACATAAGAACTGGCTGCGTCAATCGACTCCTTCATCACATCTCCAAGTGTGCCGGTCGTTTTCATTCTACCTTTGCCCGGTAATTTCAAAGCTTCTATTTGCAGCAAGTCACCACCTGCTGATGTGTAGGCTAGTCCAGTTACCACTCCTACTTGATCCTGCAGTTCTGCCAAGCCGTATTTGAATTTTCTCACTCCTAAGAAATCAGATAAATTTTCTGGAGTAATTGTAACTGACTGACTTTCTTTTTTTACAATTTTTGTGACAACTTTCCGCGCTAGTCGCGCTATTTCACGCTCTAAGTTTCGCACCCCGGCTTCGCGAGTATAAAACTGAATAATAGCAGTAAGAGCTTTGTCTGAAAGAGAAAACTCATCCTTTTTTAAGCCATTATTTTTAAGCGATTTTTCCAATAGATGCCGTAGAGCAATCTCTCTTTTTTCATCTTCGGTGTAGCCTGCTAATGGAACTACCTCCATTCGATCAAGTAGTGGCCCAGGCATATTGTAGCTATTAGCTGTGGTTAGAAACATGACGTTTGAGAGGTCATATTCAACTTCCAAGTAATGATCGGAAAATGTACTATTTTGTTCTGGATCAAGAACTTCAAGCATCGCTGATGCAGGATCGCCGCGAAAGTCCTGTCCCATCTTATCAATTTCGTCAAGCAAAATTAATGGGTTAGTTGTCTTTGCTTTCTTTAGTGCCTGAATAATTTTACCAGGCATTGATCCTATATATGTACGTCTATGGCCACGTATTTCACTTTCGTCGCGAACCCCACCTAAAGAAATTCTTATAAATTCACGACCAGTAGCCTTTGCTACTGATTTGCCAAGTGAAGTTTTTCCTACACCAGGAGGTCCAACCAAACACATAATTGGGCCTTTGACCTTTTTACTTCGTTGCTGAACAGCAAGATATTCTACGATCCGTTCTTTAACTTTGTCTAAACTATAGTGATCATCATCTAGTATTTTTTGAGCACGATTAAGATCTTTCTTAACCCTCGATTTTGTTCCCCAAGGAAGGCACAATAGCCAATCCAAATAATTTCTTACTACAGTTGCTTCTGCAGACATTGGCGACATGGACTTAAGTTTTTTTATTTCAGCTTCCGCTTTTTCTTTTGCTTCTTTACTGAGCTTTGTCGCTTTTACTCGTGCTTCCAGCTCAGCTATTTCGTTCTGACCATCTTCGCCATCACCAAGTTCCTTCTGTATGGCTTTCATTTGCTCATTGAGATAATACTCCCGTTGAGTCCGCTCCATTTGCGATTTAACTCGAGTTTTTATCTTTTTCTCTACTTGCAAAACACTCACTTCACTTTGCATGTGCGAGTAAGCCTGCTCTAAGCGCTCACTAATTATCAAATTTTCTAATAACTTTTGTTTTTCTTCAACTTCAATTCCAAGATGTCCAGCTATCAAATCAACCAATTGACGCGGATCTTCCGCATTGGCTACGGATGCTAACGCTTCCTCTGGGATATTTTTCTTAATTTTAGCATATTTTTCAAATTCCGAAGCAACTGTTTTTTGTAGAGCTTTAATCGTTTCAGCATCTCCCTCATCTTCTATTAGCTCTTCTGCATAGGCCTCAAAAAATTCCTCGTTTTCGATAAAGTTCGAAATCTTTACACGTTTGTTTCCCTCTACGAGTACTTTAACAGTCCCATCTGGAAGTTTTAAAAGTTGTAACACGTTGGCTAAAACGCCAACATTATAAATACCGTCACTTGTTGGTTCATCGTCAGTAGCATCTATTTGACTTGATAACAGTATTTCTTTGTCCTCGGCCATGACTACCTCGAGTGCTTTTACAGATTTCTCTCTGCCTACAAACAATGGGACAACCATATTGGGGAAGACCACGATGTCGCGGAGAGGTAGCACGGGATATAAAATTAAATCATTAGCCATATTGTTCACCATTTTTGCTGCTCGAAAATCAGTTGCGTACAGCCAAAGTACGCCTTTTATGTCATTAAATAAGAAGTGGGGTTTTATTCGTTTTATTCAACCAGTGTTTTCTTTTATTTTAGTTTTTTATCAGAAAAATTTTGGATAAGCGTAATAATTCAAAAAAAAATGTCTATTAACATGGTTTTATAATCATTTGGGTAATGTGTTGTAATATCCAACCGAGCAGCACATTAAAACCTGACAGAAAGAAAAAAACAAATTTGTCTAATTGAGCGCTTGACGGGGCTCAGCCGTATGAATAAACAGCCGGTAACGCGGTTGTAGCTCAGTTGGTTAGAGTACCGGCCTGTCACGCCGGGGGTCGCGGGTTCGAGCCCCGTCAACCGCGCCACCTATTTCCTATATAAATCAATAGCTTTACCATTAGAGCGTGTCTGGGTCACTTTCGAGGCAAAAATGCATGTTTTAAATGTTCTAATTTTAGTAAAATAATCATTATTTGTACATCAAGAAGCAATTGTAACTTTATAATAATAAGATAATTTTGGAGTAGGATATGGGATTTACTTATAGTGGCTAGTTATAATCTACTCGTAAATTTTTTTAGCAGTTTGTAAAGCAATCTCACTAAGAAACTCAAAATCACCAAATTGCCAGGTCTGAAATTTGAAATCTGGATTAAGTATCAAAAGCTCCTCCAAGTTCCACAACGCGTCCTCCATATTTCCAAGCGCTACATCTGCCATAATAACCATTACTAGACTAGGCTCATGCTCCGGCAGTCGCCTCAATGCTAGAGTTGCAATCTTTTTTGCTTTGCTCCATTCCTTCATCATCAAGTGCGCAATTACCTCAATACTAAAGTACTCTATTGAAAAGTTGGGATTTAATTCCCGCGCCTTTTCTAAGCTTTGCAGCGCCTCCAAAGGCTTTTTAAGTCCTAGAAGTGCAGTCGCTTTAACACCCATCGCATCTGCATAGCTGGGGCGTAATGCTAATGCAATATTTACATTTTCAAGCGCTTCTTTATGCTGGCCAAGTCGCAAAGTCTGAACAAAAGCACGGGCGAAAAAGGTCTCGGGCACGTTTGGGCCAAGCGATGTGGCAACTTTAGTTGTTAAGTCTGCTAAATACATAGCGCTGTCTCGTTCTTCTGGTTTAAACGCTGAGCCAGCAACAGGGTTTAAGATACGAGAAAATAATATTCCTAAATAACCATATGGACGAGCAAATTTTGGGTCGATATTAATTGCATTATCGAAGTGGGTTTTTGCCCTGTAGGTATCGAGAGGGGTTCTTAAATTGAAGTGATAATCTCCTTTTAGAAATTCGTCATACGCGGCTACATTTAATGTCCCTTGTCTCAGGGCATTGGCTTTTTCAGAAGATGAAATAGGGACATCAATGCCGTCTATTACGCTTGAGACGGCACGCTTATTGTTCTCTAAAATTTCCGTTAGCTCGCTTGTGGTTGAAAAAATAGTGCTTCTTGTGTCCTGCTGTGATTCATACAAATTAACTGCTAATTTGATTTGAGTATCTTGAAGTGAAATTTCACCAAATACTAAGTGGTCTAGATCAAGTTGTTTAGAAATTTCTAGAAAGCTTTGATTTTGTAAAGAATCTGCGTTGATGCTAGAATTTGAAATTACATCCATACTGCTTATCTGTGACAGTGATCCCGAAATTTCATTGCGGAGTCCGGCTACTATATAATCTAGTTTTGGGTCATCGGATTTGTTTATAAAAGGAACGACTGCAACAGAACTACGTTCATATTCGGTAACAAAGTAGTAGTTATATGCCCAAGTTGTTGAAACAACGATAAAAAACAAAACTCCTACTTTTATTCTAAATCTCTCTTTAGAGCTGAGTAAACGTCTTTTTCGTAAGCCTGGAAGAATTAAGTCAAAACAGTGAATTTGAGAATTTTTTATGGTTTGTATTCCATGATCACTAACTAATAATTCTGACATTCCCAAATTTTGATAGAAACGCTTTGATAGGCTTATACCGTTCGGTTGTGCGAAACTTTCAAGCCGTACAGCGAAGTTAACTGCTTCGCCAAGCAAATTTTCTCCATCCGCAAATACTTCTCCAAAATCGATGCCAATTCTGAACTCGAGTTTCTGTAACTTTGTGCTTTTCTGATGCTCGCATAGCTCACTTTGAATTGACCTTGCAGCCTTCAGCGCGTTTTTACTGTCCACGAATTCAGCGAGCACGGAGTCTCCAGCCGAATGGAAGATGCGTCCTCCATTTTTAGAGATCAATTCAGCAAAGATATTGAGGCAATCTTTGAGCGATGCCAGCGTTTCATATTCATTCTCAGACACTAACTTTGAAAACCCAACTGCGTCTGCAGCGAGGATATTTTTTTGTAAATTTTCGCTTACTGTCTGCATCTTGGGTTGGTTTCTATTTTTACTTGCTGATAAAAAAATCAATTTTCTTAATTAGTTAAGCGTAACAGTCCAAATAATTCAAATAAATAACTTACATAATGGTTGAAAGGAGTTTAGAATTACTATTTTTGAGGCCCCACAACATGACTATACAAAAAAGTTGATAGATGCAGCCCCTGAACGAATTTGGAGTCCTCCACGACTTGATCCAGAAGAGGCTTTGAAAATTACAAAAGAGTTAGAGTCCGTTGGAAATTAAAATCTAAAACTAGCGTATTGACGTTAAAAAATTTCAAAGCACGGTAAACTCATTGATACCAGAAAGGGATAAAATGTTCATCGCAATGAATAGATTTAAAATAGTTTTAGGAGCTGAAAGCACTTTTGAGGATATTTGGCGTTCCCGCGATAGTAACCTCAATGATGTGCCAGGTTTCTTGACTTTCAGCTTGGTAAAGGTAGAAGCCAATGATGACTACACCTTGTATGCATCTCACACTAAATGGAAATCAAAATTAGATTTTACGAACTGGACAAAATCTGAGGCATTTAGAAAAGCTCATAAGGGCGCCGGTAGCCATTCTGAAATATACCTTGGTCATCCCGTTTTTGAGGACTTTGAGACAGTAATTTAAAAAGTATATAAAAAAAATGGATAAAAAAAAGTTATTAATTGCTCTAATTATTGGCATAACAATTGGATTATTTTTTGAGCAATTTTAAGAGTTTTAATTAAAGGAAATTTACTTTGATAGACAGTTTTTTACTAGTCGCAGCGGGCGGTGCTGTAGGTTCAATGTTACGCTTTGCTATAGGTAACTTGGTTAGTTTTCCGTATGGTACAATGGCGGTAAATATATTAGGAGCTTTTTTTGCTGGGGCCGTGATTGCTTTTTTCATTAATAAAGTGGATGCCAAATTTTACTTTCTTCTTATGCCTGGCTTTTTAGGTGGTTTTACAACCTTTTCAGCATTTTCAGTAGATGTTCTAAAACTATGGACTCAACAAAATTTAGGTGTTTTATTTTTTTATTTAGTTGGAACGTTGTTATTTTCGCTGTTATGCGTTTGGTTAAGTTATAAAGTTACGTTGTGGTATTTAAGCTAATTTAGGGGGTTCTTCGTCTAAACTGAGAAAATTGGATTTGTTGCTGCAAATGCAAATGTAAGAAAAATTCCATTTGTGGCCCCTGTTGTATATGATCCTATTTTATTTCTTTGGAACTTTCCAATGTAACCAAAAACGAGAAAATAAAAGATATAAATTGGGACTGTAGTGAACATAACGCCATATTTGTCTGGGAAAATTGCTAAAAGAATTGAAAACCCTATTATTGGCATAATTCTTATGAAAACTGCTAGAGCAGTAGATGAAATTGCAATAAGATTTTCGATAGCTACACAAAAGATAGTAATGGGGAAAATCATTATTAGAAATGCATATAATCTATGACTTGAGATAGAGTAAGAGCCGATAAAGTGATTTATTAAAATAGTTAAAAATGAGAAAGCCACCACTAGTTTAAGAAATGAATAAAAGTCAAAATTCTCTGAATTATCACGTGTTTCTTTACATAATATTAATACTGCAAGGCCATTTAATCCGAAATAAGCAGCTATGCTAGCAAATCCAAAAATTGAAAATGGTTGATAGTCCAGAAGGCCAGAAAATATCGCGATCGCTATTGATGCAATGCTTACAATGGTTAATCTCAAGGAGCTGAGCCGTTGTTTCTCTGCGTATTTGGTCTTTGAGAATTGTAGTCGTGACAACCCATAGCTTATCATCGTTAAACCGAGTAGGATCCAAATTATATGAGTTGCCCAAATAGATCTTTCATAATTTGTTAGGTCAAACCATTCTATGATTTCCCTACTGGTGTACGGAGAATAGATAACGCTTACGTGCCCTGTATTTTTTGAATACGAAGCCTTTCTCCTAATAGTTCCGTTAGAATATTCAATATTTTCATCTGCATCTGGATCAACTAACTGAGTAAATTTCAATGAATGCTTACGTAGATGTCTTTCAAACTGTCCAGATGTAAGTAAAAGATCCTGAGGAAAGTTTGATGTTACTTTAGTTGAATAAGGTGAAATCGCCGCTATCGATGTTATATTTTGGTTTTCGCTGGCACGAATAACGATATCGGATGCCATAGAATGGCCAATCAAATTTATCTTTATTTCACTGCCGTATTTTGTTTTTAAAAAATTTATTATACCGATCAACTGATTAACAAGCTGTTGGGTAGTTCCTGAAAGCTCTGTAGGATTATTTATCAATTTTTGAGCGTTGGAACCGTGTCCAATGAAATCGAATATGACAGCATTACTACCTGCATTCGAAATGTCGAATGCAAGCTGTCTCATCATTTCTTTAGAACCGGCATAGCCATGACAAATAATTGTAAAAACTTTTGACGATAACTCACTCTCAATAATTTCAATATTTTCTTTGCCTATATTCTCATGGTACCCTTGATACGTATATTTATCGAACTGTATAGCAAACAGCAGGAGTATCCCGACAAAGAGTGCTAAGTTAGATAAGCTATGTAATTTAATCATCAAATACTCATTAGCCAGTCAGCTTATTTGCCTTTTACCAGTGAGTTAGCACCAAAATTTATTCTGCCAATGCTGGGCATATAGAACTTTTTAATTTTATAAAACTTTTGTTCGCTGGCCATCTTTGTTTAAGGTATTCCGATTTATTTTAGAGTAAAAATATTACTCTTAATGTGTCATTTTGTTTTATGCCAATCTAGCCTTTATATAGTTGAGATTAAGTTTGCTAATTTTGTCGTATAACTTGACAACAGAACTTAATTAACGCGTCATTGCCGCTCAAGGTTGGGGGTATTATGGTAAGTCAGAAATTAGAAGGGTTTAAAATCTCTGAAATAAGTGAGTTGGCTCGATTAGAATTTGAAAAGAAGAAAAATACGAGTCGAAACCATCTCGGCAAGCCAAATAAGAAGATTGAGCAATCTGTAATCCGCCAATTAAACGAACATAAGAAACTTTTGAAAAATAACTTTTGAGAAATACACTAACTCAACATACCGATAATAATAACAATCCATGCAGATCCAACTCCTAAAGCAGATAGAGCTACAGCAGCGCTAGCCGTATCCTTTGCCTGTTTAGCAAGATCTCTTTTATCTTCAGAAATATCGTCAACAACTCTTTCTATAGCTGTATTCATGCATTCCATTGCTAGAATGAAAATCCCTCCCATGATCAATAGAGACCTTTCAGCCACTGATATTGGTAATGCAATAGCTGCGATCACTGAAATAGCATTTGCAAAAACCCACTGATAGATACTTAGCTCAGTGGTTAAAACGTGAGAAAATCCCTCCCAGGACCATACTACCCTTTGCTTAACGTAACTGAGTATCCTAAAAAAGATTGTAGTCCACCTTAATGAAAACTGACTTATACAAAGACTAAACTTTTTCTTCAGAGTTGAGTTCTAATGCTTTTTGCTCAACTAACTCTACAATATGATCAATCATCTTTGTGTTTTCTATTCTGTGGTCTTGCTTACCAGCCCAATAGACCATCCCATTTCCCGCACCACCGCCTGTAAAGCCCACATCGGTCATAAGAGCCTCACCAGGGCCATTGACTACGCAACCTATGATTGACAAGCTCATCGGTGTTTTTATGTGCTCAAGTTTTTTTTCTAAAATTTCCACTGTTTTAATAACGTCGAAGCCTTGCCTGGCACACGATGGACAAGAAATTATGTTTACCCCTCTATGTCTAAGACCAAGTGATTTTAGGATTTCATATCCAACCTTAACTTCTTGCACCGGATCAGCCGATAATGAAACACGAATTGTATCGCCTACACCCATCCATAATAAACTTCCAAGTCCAATTGCTGATTTGATTGTCCCACTAGTTAAGCCACCAGCTTCGGTGATTCCAAGATGGATAGGCGCGTCTGTCGCTTCTGCGAGTGCTTGATAGGCTGCTGCAGCCATAAAAACGTCCGAAGCCTTGCAGCTTATTTTAAATTCGTGAAAATCGTTATCTTGAAGAATTTTGATATGATCCAAACCACTCTCAACCATTGCATCAGGGCAGGGCTCGCCGTATTTTTCGAGTAGGTGTTTTTCTAATGAACCTGCATTAACACCTATGCGGATAGCACAATTATTGTTTTTAGCCGCTTTTATAACCTCTTTTACGCGCTTTTCTGACCCAATATTACCGGGATTGATCCTTAGACAAGCCGCGCCGGCTTCTGCAGACTCAATGCCCCTTTTATAGTGAAAATGAATATCTGCGACTATTGGCACAGGGCTGTCTTGAACAATTTCCTTGAGCGCCGCGCTGCTTGCTTCATCTGGCACTGAAACGCGAACTAGATCTGCACCAGCCTCAGCTGCTGCTGTTATTTGGTTTAAGGTTGCTTTTACATCAGTTGTATCTGTATTCGTCATAGTTTGCACCGATATTGGTGCATCCCCACCTATTGCAACATTGCCAACATTTATTTGTCTCGAGCGCCTTCTTTCTATATTGCGCCATGGACGAACATGGTTGATAGACATACTATTCCCCGAATGTTACAATTTCTATAAGGACAAGGCTAAGACTTAGTTACGATTCTAGCAAGGCACCTATTGATCGACTGATTTAATAGTGAAGCTATTGGACCGTATTTCGGCTACCAACTTTTGCAAATCTGGATCACCTTTTATTTGTGCCGGCTCATAAGTCGCCATTATTGATTGAGCGTCCAACGCAACATTTTTCACAACATTCACCCCCTTGCCAGCAGGGCCGTATAACATGCCGTCTATTGCCATATACACGTAGCCAGACATACCAGCCAATAGTTTAGGCGGCCTCTCAGTCTGAGGAAGGGCAAACTCTGATCCTGGTTGCATCAAATTTTTGAAGATCACAGATCCGTCAGCAGCGATAATTTCGATCCAAGCTTCTTTTGAAGTAATTAATGTTACTACGGGAGAAGTGTCTGCCAATACTTTTGGAAAGTTTGTTTGTAGCTTTTCATCCCCAGAATTTTTCCTGGGTATTAAATCCGAAATGATTTCTTCTATTCCAATTTCGTCGCTTGATGGAATTGGCGCAAACAGACCAAATTGATTTGGGTCTAATTTAGATATTGGTTCATCTCTTGCAACAATTACTGGTTGGTCTAGAGCAGTTGATCTATAAATTCTATTTATCCGTGACGAGCCTTCTTTTGATCCGCCTGATTGGTCCAGCATAAGATTGCTTGTAATATCTAAGGCGGTGGGTAGCTTTTGAAGTTCGGTAAAAACTATTGGTTGGCTTTCGGTAGGAGTTAAGTCAACTTTTTGTATTTCCTGAAAAAACGACCAAGCTCCATATCCTAGTGCTGAAACGAGCGCTATTGTGACGCAAAGTGAGCCAACTGCGCCTGGCTCTATATTTTCATACCACTTTTTTTGCCTCGGGAGATACGCCGTTGTTGGTGTTACGAATAAACTATCTTCAGTTTTTTGGCTGTACCTCTTTTCCTCTTTCTGCTCAGTAGATTTTGCCATTCCATGCATGGTTTGAAATCCACTTTCATTACAAAAAAGTTCGTAAATGATGTCCGGATCTAGCTCAAGATAGCGAGCATATGACTTAACGGAACCAGCAATAAACCCCTGAGACTCAAATACTGTTGGGTCACAGTTCTCTATTGCTGCTATATAATTCGTTTTAATCTTGAGTTCTTTTTCTACATCAAGCAAAGATTTGCCCAAAGTAGCCCGTTCACCCCGCAAAATGTCACCCAGACGAAATTCATAATCATCAAACCCCTTTGGATGCTTTATTTGAGAAAGTTCGCTTCGTTTAGGCTCTCGCCACTTCATTTCTTATCCAACCAGTAAAACTCTGCAATCGATTCGCAATATACGTCCCAATTATCTAACACAATTACCGAATATTGCACATATACGCTAGATCGCGGCTCTAAGCAGAGAGTTCAGTCCTATTAAGTGCGCAATGAGACCATAGATCATTCATTACATCCACCAAATAGTCAATTTCCTTTGAGCCGTGGATAGGAGACGGTGTAAAGCGCAACCTTTCCGTTCCTCTAGGCACGGTTGGAAAATTTATAGGCTGCACGTAGATTCTGTGGTTTACCAATAAAAGATCTGAAAGTTTCTTTGTATGTATTGGGTTCCCTACAATCACTGGAACGATATGTGAACCGTGGTCAATAATCGGCAAGCCCAAACCTCTTAAACGCATTTTTAAAATTTTTGCATTCAATTGGTGTTTGTTCCGAACTTCTTGATTATCTTTCAAATACCGAACAGACGCTAGGGCACCGGCCGCCAATGTTGGAGCAAGTGATGTAGTGAAAATAAAGCCCGGGGCATAACTTCTGATAGCATCACAGATTTTCGCGCTTGATGATATATATCCACCCATTACTCCATAGGCCTTTGCTAGGGTACCGTTAATAATATCTATTCGATCCATTAGGTTTTCTTGTTGAGCAACACCTGCGCCAGTCGCTCCATACATTCCCACAGCGTGTACTTCGTCAAGATAAGTCATTGCTGCGAACTCTTCTGCTAAATCACAAATTTCGTTTATAGGTGCAAAGTCCCCGTCCATTGAGTAAATCGACTCAAATGCTATCAATTTTGGTGCAGATCGATCATCCTCCTCCAAGAGTTGGCGGAGATGATCCATATCATTATGTTTAAAAATTCGTTTTTCACCACCATTTCTTCTAATACCCTCTATCATTGAGGCATGGTTTAGTTCGTCCGAATATATTATCAAATTAGGAAGTAATTTTGCTAAAGTAGAGAGCGTTGCATCGTTTGCAATGTATGCACTTGTAAAAAGCAAAGAAGATTCTTTTGCATGAAGGTTTGCTAGCTCTCTTTCAAGTTCTTTGTGGTAAATAGTTGTCCCAGAAATGTTTCTTGTTCCACCTGAACCAGCACCCGCATCGTCTAGAGCTTCATGCATGGCTTCTAGGACTGTGCTATTCTGCCCCATCCCTAAATAATCATTACCGCACCAAACAGTTATTTTTTCGAACTCGCCACTTGGGGTCTTCCATGACGCGTAAGGAAAATTTCCGCGTTCACGTTCAATATCGATGAATGTTCTATATCTGCCTTCATTATGTAAAAGTCTTATAGACGCTTCAATTTGGTCTTCATAATTCATTATTTATTCTTCCACTTGGGTCGTTTGAAAGTGCTCCAACAAACATTCTTTTCGTCAACATATTCATATTGTAAAATATGTCAAAGAATTATTAACTACAAAGAATAAATAGTAGGAGTTTACGAAGAAGCTAGATAAAAAATGGTCCTGATTGACGCATGTTAGACAGCTAGTACGTTCCTTTATCAAGATAGTTGACGTTACATTAGTTTCGTAATTTTTTAGCAACTAAAGTTTTGTAATTTTAAATTTAATTTAACTTTATAAGCTTTATACCAAATAAGAAAAGTTCAGATCTGCGATGTTTCCAAAATTTACCAAAAAGCGCTTAATTACAGAAGAATGTGAAATATTTTTTGTGGAGAAGGGTAAAGGGACCCCAGTAGTACTTCTCCACGGGTTTCCTCAAACCCATTCAATGTGGGCTGATGTCGCTCCCTTATTTCCAGATACCTATCATGTCATTTGTCCGGATTTACGTGGCTACGGCCAATCGAGCAAACCAGAGGGTTATAAGAGTTATACTTTTCGCAATATGGCAAAAGATGTGATCTCCATTCTAAAATATCTTAATGTTGAAAAAAAAGCCCATATTATCGGTCATGACCGGGGTGCGCGAGTTGCATACAGGCTAGCCATCGATCACCCAGAGTTAGTTTCTTCAGTAATGTTTATGGATATAGTACCAACCCATAGGGTATTTGCTGAGCTATCTGCTTCACTTGCGTTTTCGTACTATCATTGGTTTTTCTTATCACAACCTTATCCGGTTCCAGAAACTATGATACGAAAAGACCCCGATAGCTTTTACAATAGTTGCTTGCAAGGATGGGGCGCCACTACCAAAAGTGCATTTTCAAAAAACCAAATAATAGAGTATAAAAAGAGCTGGAGAAATGAAGACTGCATACGTGCAATGTGTGATGATTACCGGGCAGCGTACCACATAGATCAGTATGATGAAGCCAATGACAGTCAGTCCCCGATAAAAGTGCGATTTGCTGCTGTGTGGGGTAAAGATGGTATTATGGCAAAAACTTTTGATATGAGGAAGATATGGAAATCTGAAGGTAAACTTTATTCAGGCATAGAAATGCCGGGTGGTCATTTTTTTATTGACCAATTTCCTCTAGAAACCTTCAGGGTTATTGATAATTTCATCAAGGCATAGGGTTTATAAAACAAAACGCTTGATTATTTATTACGTACAGTCTCAGCCACTTGCAATAGTACATCCAAAGGTACAAATCCGCGTAATACTTGTTCTTCTAAAATAAATGTTGGCGTTCCACTTATCTGTAGTTTTTTTGCTAATTCGCTAGTTTGAGAAATTTCCTGCAATACGCGCTCAGATTCCATGGCTGTAAAAAGCTCTTCAGGATCTAGTTGCAATTCATTTGCAATTCTCCGCAGGTAGGCTTCACTAGGGTCGGCAGTAAGGGTCAACAGTATGTCGTGAACAAATTTATAGTCTTCTGGTCCCCCAATATTTTTCACGGCTATAGCAAATTTTGAGCTGATAAGTGACGCTTCACCTAAAATAGGGAATTCTTTTACAACAAATCGAATGTTTCTATCTGTTTTGAGGAATTCACGAACTATCTCAGAGGCCTTACGGCAATAGCCACATTTATAATCCACAAACTCTACTAGGGAAATATCACCGTCTGGGTTGCCTCCGACATAAGAATAATTATCGTTAAAAACTTCATTGAAATTGGATCTGATTAGGTCTTTGTCTTCTTGATTTTCTAGTGCTGCTTCCCGCTTTCTTACCAGATCAGCTGCTTCAAAAATTATATCTGGATTTTCAAGAATATATCGCCGTATTTCTTCTTGTAACGTTTCTCGATCTGCATTTGTCATATTGTTTAAGTCAAATGCAATAGATATTGAGCTAAAGGGTAAGAAACACAGTAAGACGATTAATAATTTATAAATCATAGTTCTAAACTTATATAAATTGAAATTCACATCAGTTAAAATCAAATCTACACTTTGTTATCAAGTAATTTCGACATTTGAGCCCTAGGATATATCTAGTTATAACCATATCAAATAATCTTCTGAACTGACCATCTTTATACTTAATATTTTTTTAGGTATATAAAAAATGCCCATGATTTAGAATTTAAAACAAGATTTTGGTATAATAAATGAAAAACTCTGCTCGCGGATCAGTCGACCCCTTTATTGTAATGGACGTTATGGAGGCTGCTAGTAAGAAAGAAAAATCTGGGTATGAAGTTATACATCTAGAAGTCGGGCAGCCTGGAACTTCGGCTCCTAAAATGGCCGCTGAGAGCGTGAAAAATAAAATCTCGAAGTCTACAATGGGTTACACCGTAGCCCTTGGTATTCCGGAACTGAGGGAAAAAATAGCGGACTTATATTTGCGATGGTATAATGTCAAAGTTGAACCTGAAAGAATTATAGTAACTCCTGGATCTTCAGGCGCGTTTATACTTACATTTACTGGGCTTTTTGATGTTGGTGATACGATAGGCGTAGGGTCACCTGGTTATCCAAGTTACAGACAAATTCTAAAAGCGCTCAGTCTAAATAATAGCACAATTAAGACATTCAATAATAACAAATTTCAGCCAGTAGCAGCTGACATTATTAATAATAGTCTCGATGGCTTACTTGTTGCTTCCCCCGCCAATCCAACTGGTTCTATGTTAAATAAACATGATCTCGAAAAACTAATAGATGCTTGTAAAATGAAACAAACGGTTTTCATCAGTGATGAAATCTATCATGGTATTGAGTATGAATCCAGAGCTGTGTCGGCTCTAGAGGTTTCGGATGATTGTATTGTTATAAATTCATTTTCAAAATATTTTTCAATGACAGGATGGAGGTTGGGATGGATAGTCGTTCCTAAAAATCATATTCGACAATTTGAAAGATTGGCACAAAATATGTTTATTTGCGCACCGCACATTTCACAAATTGCGGCTTTAGGAGCGCTAGATGCCTCTGATGAATTAAATTTAAATCTCAAAACATATGAAGAAAATCGGACTATTCTGATAGAAGAATTGCCAAAATTGGGTCTAAAAAACTTTGCCCCACCAGATGGTGCCTTTTACTTTTACATAGATGTGTCAGAGTATACGGGTGATAGTGTAAATTTTGCCAAGAGTGTTCTGGATGAGGTGCACGTTGCCATTACTCCAGGGATTGACTTTGATCCAGAGCGTGGTCTTAAAACAATTCGTTTGTCATACGCCTGCAGTACTTCGGATCTGAAAGAGGGATTGAAGCGTCTGGAAAAGTTCATGAGTAAATACATAATAAAATGAAATTTTTAAAAACATTATTTTTGTTTTTTCTTTCAATAGTAATTATTGGACTTAAGTTTAGCACTATTTCTTTAGTTCAAATTGCAAATGCCTCAAATTTTTCTCATGCATACGAATTCAGATTAAAATTAGATGAGATGGTACCATTCAAGGTCTATAGTTTAAATGATCCAAACAGAATTGTCGTAGAGCTCGATACATCGACGATAAATTCGCTGGATGATTTAGAAATAACGAGTTCTCCAATAATGGGAGAGATAAATTTCTTAAAAGCTATCGAGGGTTGGTCAGCTATTTCTATTAAATTAGAAACACCGATGAAAGTTCAAAATCTTGCGATGAAACCGCTGAAATTGGATGGTTCTAAAGTTGAGCTGAGCTTTGAGCTATTCCCAATAAATCAAAAAGAGTTCGATGGGATCGTTAAACTGTTTGGTAATGATATTCATGATGAAAGGTTGGTAAATATAAAGAAGGATTTCGATTATAATAAAAATAATAAATTAATTGTTGTGATTGATCCTGGTCACGGTGGCGTGGACCCTGGCGCTCAGGTGAAAACCATTCGTGAAGCTGATTTAATGCTCTCTTTGGCTAAGGTGGTAGCAGAGGAAATAGAACGTCTTGATAACACAACGGTCATTCTTACTAGGAAAATTGATGAATTTACGTCTTTGGATGAAAGACTTATGCTAGCAGTTCGAGTTAATGCTGACCTTTTTATATCTCTTCACGCTGATATAGTTAAAAAAGGTAAGGCTTATGGATCAACAGTTTATACTTTATCGCAAGAAGCTTCGGATCAAGCTAGTGCTAGCCTGGCTTCCAGGCATGGAGGAGACGAACTGATTTCTGGTCTAGATCTCACGGGTACTGAAACTGCAATCACATCTGCTTTAATGGGCCTGTTAAGAAGCGAAAATACCGTTAGGTCTTATGCGTTTTCAGAAGCAATTTTAAAAAACTTAGAAAATTTTAGTATTACGTTAAATCCAACACCATTGCGAAAGGCCAACTTCTCTGTTTTGAAGCTGCCTAGCGTGCCTTCAATTTTGATTGAAACTGGTTTCATGTCAACGAGTTCTGATTTAAAAAACTTGCAAGATCGAGATTGGGCTGAGAAATTCGCTTTAGCGATATCTTCGGGAATTTTAGAATGGGTCGCAGAAGACCAATTATTGGGAAACAAAAGAATGCAATGACGAATAAGAGAAATGACAATGTTCAAGTCAAAGTCACAAGCACCATTTTTTAGTCATTCAAGAACAATAGGTTTGATAATTAAATCTGTTAGAGCGATATTCAGTTTTCTGGGTACCATTTTTACTCTTATTACTATGACCGCCATTGTATGTGGTTTGTCATTGGGCGGTATTTTTTGGGTATATGGCCGTGATTTGCCAAGTCATAAATCTCTTGCACAGTATAAACCTCCAACAATTAGCAGAATTTACTCTGCGGAGGGTAAAATAATTGATGAATTTGCAAAGGAGAGACGTCTATTCACACCGGCTAATGAAATCCCAGCTTTGATAAAACATGCTTTTATTTCTTCGGAAGATAAAAATTTTTATGATCATCCTGGTTATGATCTGCGAGGCATACTAGCTGCTTTAGTTGATGCGATTCAATCACGAGGTAAGCGAATAAGGGGAGCATCAACAATAACACAGCAAGTGATGAAGAATTTTTTACTCGATCGATCTCGAAGAGCAGAGAGAAAGGTAAAAGAAATAATATTGGCGACACGTATCGAGAGAAGTTTATCAAAAGAACAAATTCTTGAGTTATATTTAAATGAGATCTTTTTGGGTCAAAACTCATATGGTGTGACAGCTGCCTCACAGACTTACTTTAATAAAACGTTAGATGAATTAGCTCCAAACGAAGCTGCCTTTCTGGCTGCATTGCCGAAAGCCCCGTCTGATTACCATCCTGTGCGAGAAAAAAGCCGTTTATTGGTACGGCGTAATTATGTCCTGAAAGAAATGTTTCAGAATGAATATCTTTCTAAAGAGGTCTATGAGTATGAGTTAACACGACCAATAAGATCAGTTCAGGGTCGCGATTATGCAGGGTTTCGCTCCGAATTACCCAGTCGAAACTACTTTACAGATGAAATAAGGCGGCAACTCAGCCGTACTTTTGGAGAAGAAGAGTTCTTTACAGGTGGTATGACTGTTCGTTCGACTTTTGATCCACTTTTGCAACGTAAAGCTGCTCTGGCGCTTCAAAGAGGTCTTGAAAAATATGATCGTAAGCAAGGAGTATGGCGGGGAACTGGAAAAACAATTCCATTCGAAATTTTAAATGATGAAATAAACTGGCAAAATTCATTAGCCAGTTTTCAGTTGCCAAGGGACATAAATTTGGATGGTCAATGGGTTCCCGCGGTTGTTCTTGGAATTGAAAACTCTGAGCTTCGTATCGGGATCGATGGAATTAAAGAAACGGCTAAAGGAAATTGGATTCCTCCAACAGACATAACTTGGGTTAAAAAGTTTTTAAATTCTGGTAAGTTGGACGATGTGTCCGGACAATTTTCAGATTTTCTCAATGTTGGAGATGTGGTTTTAGTCCGAAAGCTTTATGATCAAGATGGAAATTTTTTGCGTTGGAGTTTGCGGCAAGTTAGTGAAATCCAAGGCGCCTTCATGGCAATGGATGTTAATAATGGACGCATCATTGCCATGCAGGGAGGCTTTTCCTACGAGTCTTCGGTTTTTAATCGTGCCACTCAAGCAAAAAGGCAGCCAGGCTCAAGTTTCAAACCATTTGTATATGCATCAGCTTTAGATAGCGGGTATTCTCCTGCCACAGTTGTGGTAGATGCTCCAATTGAAATTGACACGCCGCAAGGTTTGTGGCGTCCAAAAAATTATAATGAAAAATTCTACGGTCCTACACCGTTGCGAACGGGGATAGAAATGTCCAGAAATCTTATGACAATTCGTTTGGCTCGTGAAGTTGGTCTAGATATTATTGCTAACTATGCCGAAAAATTTGGAGTTTATGATGATATGCAAGAATTCCTTGCAAATTCTCTTGGTTCAGAGGAGACAACATTATATCGAATGGTAGCTGCCTATGCGATGTTTGCGAATGGTGGTGAGAGAGTTATGCCCACACTAGTTGACCGGATCCAAGATCGTTATGGTAAAACCATATTTAAGCATGATCAGCGAATATGCTTAGATTGTGGGATCGACCAATTATCTTTAGGAGAAGTTCCGACTATTCTTACCAATAGAGAACGCGTAATGGACCAAACAACGGCTTATCAACTGACCTCAATGATGGAGGGGGTCGTCTCCCGTGGTACAGCTAGAAGGACAGTTAACTTATCTGTTCCAACTGCTGGAAAAACAGGTACCACGAATGAAGCAAAAGATGTCTGGTTTTTGGGCTTTACGTCGAATATTGTAGCAGGATGTTACATTGGGCATGACATTCCGCGCCCACTAGGAAAAGGGGCTGGAGGGGGCTCTATGTGTGGACCGGTTTTTAACGAGTTCATGTCTGCTGTAACAGAGATTTATGGAGGGGCCGATTTTGTAATACCTCCCGGAGGTAAGTTTATTAAGATAGATAGGTATTCTGGTGAGCGCCTTTCAGATGATGCCGAGGGTGAAAACGTTGTTTCAGAATTTTTTAGAGATGGTGAAGAACCAAGGTTTGGCTTAACTTTTGATGGAGGCTTTGCAATGGGAAGTAATTTTACTTTAATAAAGCCTGGTGAAACTGGCCTGCGAGAGATTAAGACTACTACTGGTGAAACTGTATTAGTAGCTCCTAAAGCAACTTTGGGAACTTTGAGTGCAGGTGGTTTATACTGAGCTTGCTCTTAATGCATCACTGGTTTAGTTATTTTTCTCAATGGTAAGGATTTAAGTTTTCATAATGCGCGCTGATATCCAAATTGTTATCAATGAAATTGAAAAATCTCTTTCACTTTTGAGGCAGAGGCTTGATTGGGATAATGTTAAAAAAAAGCGTGAAGAATTTGATGCCCTGACAGAAGACCCTGATCTTTGGAATGAACCTGATAAAGCCCAAAAGCTTATGCGCGAGCGTCAAAATTTTATTGATCAGGTAGATGGCCACGATAAGATCAGCAACGAACTAAAAGATAATATTGAGTTAATCGAATTAGCTGAAATTGAGGCTGATGAGGAAATATTACAAGAAGTGGTTGCAGCTTTACAAAAGCTTAAAATGAGGGCGTCATCAAAAGAATTAGAAGCTTTACTAAATGGTGAGGCAGATGGAAATGATACCTTTCTCGAGATTCATGCCGGAGCAGGGGGTACAGAAAGTTGTGATTGGGCAGGGATGATTTCCAGAATGTATGTTAGGTGGGCTGAGAAAGCAGGTTACAAAGTTGAACTGCAGTCTGAAACCGCCGGTGATGAGGCTGGACTTAAATCAGTAAGTTACAAAATTTCCGGCCAAAATGCATATGGCTGGCTTAAAACTGAAAGTGGCGTACATCGACTTGTCAGAATTTCGCCTTTTGACTCAGCGGCTAAAAGGCATACTTCTTTTTGCTCAGTATGGGTGTACCCTGTAGTGGATGATAATATTGATATTGCTATCAGTCCCAACGACATTAGGATTGATACTTTCCGTTCATCTGGGGCAGGTGGGCAACATGTAAATACAACAGACTCAGCAGTTCGAATAACACATACTCCTACTGGAATCGTTGTCACAAGCTCCGAGAAGTCACAGCACCAAAACCGTGATATTGCGATGAAGGCGCTTAAGTCTCGGCTTTATCAGATGGAATTGGACCGTAGAAATGCAGCGATAACTGAGGCACATGAGAATAAGGGTGATGCGGGGTGGGGTAACCAAATTAGGTCATATGTCCTTCATCCATACCAAATGGTTAAGGATTTACGAACTTCCTATGAAACTTCGGATACAAAAGGTGTGCTGGACGGTAATCTCGATGAATTGATGGCCGCTACCCTAGCTCTTGATCTTTCTGGAAAATCAAGAGCTGAAGCAACATCTTAAAAACAATAGGTACTTTGTGGATATTTTAAACAAAGAAGCTTGGGAACAAAAGGCACTTATTAGAGCCGGTAAACTTAGCGTTTATGAATTAATGCAGGAGACCTTTAATCGGATTGAAACTGTAAACCCACACGTAAATGCTCTAGTTAATTTGCATAGTAAAGAAGACTGTTACAAACTTGCGTCTGAAAAGACGTCGCTCGGGGGAGCCTTGGGTGGAATGCCCATGGCAATTAAGGATTTAGCTAATGTAAAAGGTTTCAAAACTACCGAGGGCTCTCCTTTGTACGCAGAGAGAGTTGCTCAAAAAGATGATCAAATGGTGGCTAGATTAAGAGCTGCAGGCGCGTTGTTCATTGGAAAGACAAACACGCCAGAGTTTGGATTGGGCAGTAATACTTTTAACCCAGTGTATGGTAAAACTAAAAATCCTTACGATCTTTCCAAGACTTGCGGGGGCTCATCTGGAGGAGCGGCAGTTGCGTTAGCTACGAGAATGTTAAGTATTTCTGACGGTTCTGACATGATGGGATCGCTAAGAAACCCAGCCGCTTGGAATAATGTTTATGGCTTGCGACCCACCTGGGGGCTTATTCCTCCAGAGCCTTCCGGAGAAATCTTTCTATCTCAATTGTCGACTTTGGGCCCAATGGCTCGATCACCAAAAGATTTGGCTATGCTATTGGACGTTCAAGCCAATCGTGCTGGAAATAGATCTTTCATTTCATCAGTTACGACTTTCTCTGATTTCACTGAAAAGCCTATTATGAAAGGTATCAAGGTTGGATGGTTGGGAGACTGGGGTGGAACATTGGCCTTTGAGGAAGATTTATTAGATTTATCTCAAGAAGGACTTAACGAAATGTCTTCGATGGGTGCCATAATCCATGACTTAAAGGCGCCATTTGAAATGAATGATATTTGGACTTCTTGGAGTGAATTGCGTGCCTGGCAAATTGCTAATGGCCTTATTGATATTTATGAAGACCTCAAATTGCGGAAATATTTAAAGCCAGAAGCTCTTTGGGAAATAGAGCGTAGCTTGTCGTTGAGCGGTCAAGATATATACAATTCAGCATTGAAGAAATCCAAATGGCACAATGCGGCATCAGAACTTTTCGAAAACTTTGATTTGCTTGTTTTGCCTAGTACTCAAGTTTGGCCATTTGATCTCGCCAAGATTTATCCAGGCTCCATTAATAGTCAAAAAATGGATACTTATCATCGATGGATGCAAGTAACTATCCCGGCAGGTTTAATAGGTTTGCCAGTGCTCAATATACCAATTGGGTTTGGCAAAAATGGTTTACCCGTTGGCTTGCAATTAATAGGCGCAAAGGGTTCAGATGGCCATATCTTAAGCATTGCTCAAGCATGGCATGAGCACACAAAATGGCCAGATGTAAACATACCAAAATTTTAGTATAAAAGTACCTGGTAAGGCTATTAAATAATTTGCTAACATATCTCGCTGTAGTTTCATTTAGATATGATTAGTAGATTTACATTGCGGATAAGGTGGCTGTTATGTAAGCCGTCATTGAAAAGGAGAATTTTTATGGCTCTTGCGTTTATTGCACCAGGGCAGGGCGCTCAATTCATAGGAATGGGTCTGGAACTGTCTAAAGCATATCCTCAGTCCCGTCTTGTTTATGAAGAGGTTGATGACGCATTAGGTGAGAAATTAAGTGATCTGATCTGGCATGGCTCCATTGACGAGTTAACGCTCACCGAAAATGCTCAGCCGGCGTTGATGGCAACTACTTTGGCGGCTTTTAGGGCTCTACAGTCCGAGGGCTTAAATGCTGGTGATGCCAAATTCGTTGCTGGCCACTCATTAGGTGAGTATTCTGCACTAGCTATGGCCGGTTCGTTATCAATAAGCGATGCAGCGAAATTACTTCGTATTCGTGGCAGAGCGATGCAAAATGCAGTTCCCGTTGGAATTGGCGCTATGGCTGCAATATTAGGTCTAAGTTACAGCGATTTAGTAGACATAGCTAAAACAGCAGCCAAAAATGAGGTTTGCCAAGCAGCGAACGATAATGATCCCTCACAAGTTGTTGTTTCTGGGCATAAGGGTGCGGTGGAAAGAGCAATAGAAATTGCAAAGGCGGCCGGAGCGAAACGTGCTGTACTGCTACCAGTAAGCGCGCCATTTCATAGTGAGCTTATGGCTCCAGCGTCTTTAGAAATGAAAGATGCCCTTTCTACTATTCCTATACTAGAGCCGGTCATTCCTTTGGTTTCTAATGTTAAAGCGCTAGCAGTTACTCTACCAGATGAAATTCGTAGTTTGCTTGTTGAGCAAGTTACAGGAGTTGTTAGATGGAGGGAGTCAGTTGAATGGATGGCTAGAAATGGAGTTACAGAAATGTGGGAAATTGGAGCAGGACGAGCACTTTCGGGGATGGTACGTCGAATTAACCGCTCCATTTCGTGTGTGTCTATTTCTAAGCCTGAAGAAATTAAAACAGCAATAATTTTGCAAAGTGAGACGATATAATGTTTAATTTACATGGTAAAAATGCGCTTGTAACGGGTGCTTCGGGAGGAATCGGAAGGGCTATTGCTGAGACACTTCATGCATCTGGAGCTACTGTAACTATTAGTGGCACCCGAGTGGACCCTTTAGAGGAACTCGCCCATAGTTTGGGTCAAAGGGTGCATATTCTAGCCTGTGATTTGTCTAATGGTATTGAGGTTGAAAACCTATCCAAAGGAGCTCAAGAAAAAATGGGTTCTGTAGATATTTTGGTAAATAATGCCGGAATAACACGAGATAATTTATTGATGAGAATGTCAGATGAAGATTGGGCCATGGTAATGGAGGTTAATTTGACTTCAACCATGAAACTTTGTCGTGGAGTTTTAAGAGGAATGATGAAGTCACGTTGGGGCCGAATTGTAAATATTGGTTCAGTAGTTGGGTCTACAGGAAATCCTGGACAAGGAAATTATGCGGCTTCTAAGGCGGCATTGCTTGGTATGTCAAAGTCTTTGGCAAATGAAGTAGCATCTCGAGGTATTACTGTGAATTGTATCGCTCCAGGTTTTGTTAAAACTGCTATGACCGATAAGTTAAACGACAAACAACAAGAAGCAATCAAGTCTCAAATACCCGCTGGTAGAATGGGGGACGTATCAGACATAGCTTTTGCAACTTTATATTTGTCATCAGAAGAATCCTCTTACGTCACTGGCTCAACGTTACATGTTAATGGCGGTATGGCGATGCTTTAAATTCTCAAAGTAAAATTACGTCTAGTCGAGATATACTTAGCGTTGCCGAATTGAAAAATAGCATGGTTTGATTTTAATTTTTTTGGAAAAATTGAGCAAAAATGTTTGCCAATCGCTCCCGCTATGATATAGCCGGCTCATAAAATCAGGCAGACTTCCAGGGGTGCCAAGTATTCCTTAAGGAATATTCAAAGCGCCCAACTGGATAATGTAAACGTCCATTGCGGGCAAAACGGGCTTGGCCCAAATAAATTTGATGAGGGAAATACTATGAGTGATATCTCAGACCGCGTGAAAAAAATTGTTGTCGAGCATTTAGGGGCTGATGAAGATAAAGTAGTTGATAATGCGTCTTTTATTGATGATTTAGGTGCTGATAGTTTGGACACCGTAGAGTTAGTAATGGCATTTGAGGAAGAGTTTGGTATTGAAATCCCTGATGATGCAGCCGAGAATATTCAATCATTTGGTGATGCGGTTAAATTTATCGAAGACGCGTCTTAGTAATTCCAAGTTCTAAAAAATGATTGCCCTTATTATAGTATAAGGGCTTTTTATTTGGTAATTTTGTTGCTGGCCTTGCTCAGAGAGCTTTAGTCGAACTATTAAGTATTGGAAGATGCTTTAGGCAAAGGAATGAATATGCGTCGAGTTGTAGTTACAGGTCTTGGTTTGGTGACGCCATTGGCTTGCGGCGTTGAGGATACCTGGGCAAGATTGTTAGACGGGAAATCGGGTGCTGCTAAAATTACTAGATTTGATCCTGACCGAGTCACAACTAAATACGCTTGTGAGGTTCCTTATGGTGACGGATCGGGTGGGACTTTTAACCCAGATGATTGGATGGAGTCAAAGGAACGCCGTAAAGTAGATGATTTTATCTTATATGGAGTTTCTGCTGCAGAACAAGCGGTATCAGACGCCGGTTGGAAACCGACAGATGAAAAAGAATTAGTTCGTACCGGTGTCATGATCGGATCAGGAATTGGCGGTTTAAACTCAATTGCTAACACCGCTATTTTGATCCATGAAAAAGGCCCTAGGCGTGTTTCTCCATTTTTTATTCCAGGAGCATTGATTAACCTGATATCTGGGCAAGTAAGTATAAAATACGGTTTTAAGGGACCAAATCACTCGGTAGTAACCGCTTGCTCTACGGGTGCTCATGCCATTGGAGATGCTGCTCGTCTGATAATGACTGATGACGCTGACGTAATGATAGCAGGTGGTGCCGAAGCATCAATTTCAGAAATAGGTATTGCTGGTTTCAATGCATGCAAAGCATTATCAACTAAATATGAAAATGAGCCCACAGCTGCTTCAAGGCCATATGATATAAATCGTGATGGCTTTGTCATGGGTGAAGGTTCAGGAATTGTAGTCTTAGAAGAACTTGAACACGCAGTTTCACGAGGAGCAAAGATATATGCCGAAATATTAGGCTATGGTTTGTCTGGTGATGCGTATCATATTACTGCGCCGTCAGAAGATGGTGAAGGTGGTGAGCGAGCTATGAAAGCCGCCTTATCAAAAGCTAACTTAGATGCGAAGTATGTTAACTATATTAATGCTCACGGGACATCAACCATGGCCGACGTTATTGAGCTTGCAGCTGTCGAAAGACTTTTGGAATCAGCTGCTGCTAACGTCAAGATGTCATCTACAAAATCTATGACAGGTCATCTTCTCGGAGCCGCTGGGGCCATAGAAGCTATTTTCTCAATATTGGCCATCCGTGATCAGATTGTTCCTCCGACAATTAATCTACACGAACCGGCAGTAAGGTCGCAAGTTGATTTAGTCGCTAATCAAAAACAAAAATGTGAAGTTAATTATGCATTGTCTAATTCGTTTGGTTTTGGAGGTACGAACGCTTCATTACTGTTGGGTAAATTGGAATAATGTTTCGCTCTCTAGCGTCAAACATGCTGACCGTTTTAATTTTTAGTTTCTTTTTATTTGGTGCTTTGGGTATTTGGGGAAAATCGCAATACTTTGCAGATGGACCGCTTGAAAATGCAATTTGTTTCGAAGTCATAAGTGGTAGCAAAATGCGCACGGTAGCTAAAAATTTAATTAGTGATAAAGCAATTGCATCAGAATTTATTTTCCGGATCTCTATGGAGTCTACTGGTTTGTCTCGGCAAATTAAAGCTGGCAGCTTTTTAGTTCCTAAAAATGCTTCAATGGCTGAAATCTCCAAGCGTATTACTGACTCTGGTGTTAGTAATTGTGGCAATGAAATTATTTATCGTATTGGCGTAGCTTCTCTCAAAGTTGAGGTGAGAGACACGGATCCTGCTACTGGAAAAATGGCTAAGGTTTCTGAATTTTTTTTTGACGATAATACAGATGAAAAGCTTAATGAGCTTATCTCTCAACCAGCTACTAGATTTCGCGTAACTTTGGCAGAGGGTGTGTCGAGCTGGAAAGTTTATAAGGCGCTTTCAGACATAAAATTTCTCAAAGGAAAGTTGGAAAATATACCCGACGAAGGGAGTATCGCACCCGCGAGTTATGAGTTTATGTCTAGCATGACACGACAGGAATTGGTTAAGAAAATGCAAGAAAGACAAGCGTTTATTTTAGACAGCGCTTGGAGTGCTCGACAGCCAAATCTCCCTATTACTACAAAAGATGAAGCACTTGTTTTAGCCTCAATTATTGAGAAAGAGACATCTGTTGAAATTGAGCGAAGCAAAATTTCGTCTGTGTTTGTAAACCGATTATTACGAGATATGGCTTTGCAGACAGATGCTTCAGTCATTTATGGAATTACTAAAGGAAAAAAGGGTCTGGGTAGGGGACTTCGTCGAAGTGAGCTAAAGAAAGATACCCCTTGGAATACCTACCTAAATAAGGGGTTGCCCCCCAGCCCAATTGGAAACCCCGGAGAGGCATCAATCTATGCTGCTTTAAATCCTGATAAAACTAATTATTTATATTTCGTTGCAGATGGCAGTGGGGGTCATGCCTTTGCTGAAAATTTGCGCGATCACAATATTAATGTTGCAAAGTGGCGAAAAATTGAAAAAGGCGAAGATTAAATGGTCACTTAGATCTTGCTAAATTACCTTCATAAATTTGCTGAATTTGAAAATTAAGAAAAAATATTATATTGTGATCAAAGTTTTGTGTATATCGAATAAAAAGTCGGATTAATTTTATTGGAATAAAGAAACTCATGGGAAAAAAGAAGCAACTTTTAGATGCAATAGACCCTGTTTGGGAGAGAATACAAATCGAAGCGAAAGCAGCCGTACAAAAAGAGCCACTCCTTGGTGGTTCGCTTCATGCTTGCATACTCCACCATAGCTCTATTGAACAGGCGCTAGCCTACAGAATAGCAACGAAGCTTGCTTCGCAAGAAATGAGTGAGCAGATTTTACGCGAAATCTGTGATGATGCCTACAAGAATGAAAAAGAGCTTTCCCTGGCTGGTCGTGCTGACATAGTTGCCGTTTATCAAAGAGATCCCGCGTGTAATACTTACCTTCAACCTCTTTTATTTTTTAAAGGCTTTCAGGCATTACAAGCCTACAGAGTGGCGCATTGGCTTTGGAATAAAGATAGGAAGGATATGGCTTACTTTTTTCAGATGCGATGTTCAGAGGTCTTTGGTATCGATATACATCCAGGTGCTCGCATTGGTAAAGGAATTATGATTGATCATGCTCACTCAATTGTGATTGGCGAAACTGCAGTAGTCGGCGACAACGTTTCGATGCTACACTCTGTAACCCTTGGTGGCACTGGAAAAGAGGATGAAATTCGGCATCCTAATATTGGAGATGGGGTGCTTTTAGGGGCAGGAGCTAAAGTGCTTGGGAATATTTCAGTAGGAAGTTGTTCACGAGTTGCAGCAGGATCCGTCGTGCTGCAAAATGTTCCTGAGAAGTCTACAGTCGCAGGCGTTCCTGCTAAGGTCGTTGGCGCAGCAGGTTGCACTAATCCTTCAATTAGCATGGATCAAATCATAAAGAGAAAGTGATATGGTCTAGATATTAAGTAGTCCGATAGGGTTCTCTAAATTATCGACGATAGCATGTAAAAGTTGAGCTCCAAGAACACCGTCTATTACTCGATGATCAACCGACAACGAAAGTTCCATTTCTGTAGCGGCGCCCAGGGATCCATCATCTGAAACAACAGGTTTCTTTTTACCAGTTCCCACAGCTAAGATCGCAGCATGAGGCGGGTTAATTATTGCGTCGAAACTCTCTATACCAAACATGCCTAAATTTGAAATGGCAAAACTTCCACCTTGAAACTCAGTGGGCATTAGTTTCTTTGCTCTAGCCCGGGAGGCGAGATCTTTCATTTCTTCCGAAATATTTGAAATAGTTTTTTGATCAGTACCTTTAATTACAGGTGTGAATAAGCCACCCTCAACGGAGACTGCTACAGCGATATCAGAGGAGTCGAACTTAATTAATTTATTTCCAGCCCATATCGCATTTGCGTCAGGATTGCTTTGCAGTGCTTCCGAACATGCTTTTATTATAATATCGTTAATGCTTACTTTTATATTTTTATCCAACAACTTTTTATTAATTTTTTGTCTAAAATCTAAAAGATTTTCCATTTTTACACTTCTCCTTAAATAGAAGTGAGGAATAGTTTGTTTTGCTTCAGACAAACGAGATGCAATAGTTTTACGCATTCCATCTAATGCTATTTCCGTAAAATTTCTATCTGCGTATATTTCCAAGAGCGCATCATAAGAAAAGCTATCTGATATATTTGGAGATATACTTTTTGCTGCTACGCCATTGGGGTCTTGAAGAACGCTACCTAAAGGTGCTGATTTTAAATTTGCTAAATCTTTTTTAATTATGCGACCGTGAGGCCCTGTTCCGCTAATTAAATTTATGTCTATTCCCTTTTTTTCTGCAATTCGACGTGCAAGAGGAGTGATAAATACGCGGTTGCTAGATTTGGAGTTTGATTTATTTTCAATTTTTTTCGCATTAATTGCGCTTGTTTCAGTTTTAATTGTATTAGCAGCATTAGGCTCTTCAATATTTTTACTAGTCGAATTATCTTCGCCACTTAAAGTTGCGATTGCTGAATTTACTTTCACTCCCTCTGTACCTTCGGAAACTAAAAGCTTCTCGATAATTCCTTCTTCGACAGCTTCAAACTCCATGGTTGCTTTGTCTGTTTCGATTTCTGCAAGAAGGTCGCCAGGCTCGACTTTGTCTCCTTCCTTCACAAACCACTTTGCCAATGTACCGTCTTCCATGGTTGGAGAAAGCGCTGGCATTAGAACTTCGATAGCCAATTTTCTCTCCTCACTTATATATTATTTTTTTGACAGCACTAATAACTTCAGCTGTAGTAGTCAGTGCAAGTTTTTCTAAATTAGCGGCATAGGGCATAGGTACATCCTTCCCAGTACAATTAATTACAGGAGCATCCAAATAGTCGAATGCTCTCTCCATTATAACAGCAGATAAATGATTACCTATCGAACCTATAGGAAAGCCTTCTTCAACAGTCACACAGCGATTAGTTTTTTCTACTGACTTTATTATAGTTTCATAATCAATCGGTCTAAGTGTCCTTAAATCGATAACTTCAACCGATACGCCATCCGCTTGTAACTGTTCTGACGCTTCGAGAGCGTACTGCATACCTATACCAAAAGAAACAATTGTTGCATCCGTACCTTCGTGCCAAATACGGGCCTTGCCGAAAGGCACTGTGTAATCTTCCAAAAGTGGAACTTCAAATGATTTTCCATAAAGTATTTCATTTTCTAAAAATATAACAGGATTATCATCACGAATTGCTGTTTTCATTAAACCTTTAGCGTCGGATGCAGAGTATGGTTGAACTACTTTTAAACCTGGAATGTGAGCATACCAAGCGGCATAATCTTGGCTATGCTGCGCACCAACGCGGGCAGCAGCGCCATTGGGCCCTCGAAACACCATTGGGGCTCCCATTTGTCCACCAGACATATATAGCGTTTTTGCTGCAGAATTTATAATTTGATCAATGGCCTGCATTGAAAAGTTAAAAGTCATAAATTCAACGATAGGTCTTAATCCCGCAAACGCAGACCCAACTGCTATCCCTGCAAAGCCATGCTCAGTTATTGGTGTGTCTATAACACGTTTTGAACCAAATTCATCTAATAAGCCTTGGGAAACTTTATATGCTCCTTGATATTCTGCAACCTCTTCCCCCATCAGATACACCGTTTCATCACGACGCATTTCTTCAGCCATTGCATCTCGAATAGCTTCTCTGACAGTTTGAGTTTTGGTTTGAACTTCCGTGTCCCATTCTAGTTCATTGTCTTCTAGTGGCTTTATTTGGTTTTTAACTTTAGCCTTGCTTAAATTTGTATCAGTTTGAACCTTTTCAATTGATATCTTTTTATCAATCGCATCTTCACTGTTTTCATCGGTTATTAAGGCTATTGCCGAATTAACCAATACGCCATCTGTACCTTCAGTTACAATAAGCTTTGTTACTGTACCTTCATCAACTGCTTCAAATTCCATCGTGGCTTTGTCTGTCTCGATTTCAGCTATAATATCTCCAGCCGATACTTTATCACCTTCCTTGATAAACCACTTTGAAAGTTTACCCTCTTCCATGGTGGGCGATAATGCTGGCATTAAAATTTCAGTTGTCATGATTTAAACTTTCAAGCATATATGTCTGTCCACAATTCTTCTGCGGGCACCTCCGGGCTTTCTTTCGCATATTCAGCACATGAATTAATGATTTCTTTAATTTCTTTATCAATAATTTTAATTTCCTCTTCGGTGGAGAACTTTTCAGAAACTAACAGTGATCTGATTGATTCTATCGGATCTCTCTGGGCTCTCATCTTTTGCACTTCTTCACGAGTTCTATACTTTGCGGGGTCTGACATCGAATGCCCTCTATACCGATAAGTTTTAATTTCCAAGATATAAGGACCTTTTCCCGCCCGGCAATGAGCGGCGGCCTTAACGCCTGCATCTCGTACAGCTACCACATCCATGCCATCAACGGCTTCTCCTTTTATTCCAAAGGAGTCGCCCCTAGTGTAAATTTCTGGACTAGAAGTTGATCTCTCTTGAGCTGTTCCCATAGCGTACTGGTTATTTTCAATAACAAAAATCACTGGTAGTTTCCATAAAGCTGCCATGTTGAAAGTTTCGTAGACTTGCCCTTGATTAGCTGCACCATCTCCAAAGTAAGTAAATGTAACGCTTTCGTTTTTCATATACTTATCTGCAAAAGCTAAACCAGCACCGAGAGGAACTTGAGCTCCTACGATCCCATGCCCTCCATAAAAGTTTTTTTCTTTTGAAAACATGTGCATAGAGCCACCTTTGCCCTTTGAATAACCGCCACTCCGACCTGTAAGTTCCGCCATAACACCATTTGGGTCCATTCCGCAGGCAAGCATATGACCATGATCTCGATAAGAAGTTATTCTTTTATCACCTTCTTTAGCCGCGGCTTCTAGGCCAACAACAACGGCTTCTTGGCCAATGTATAAGTGGCAAAATCCACCTATCAAACCCATTCCATATAGCTGTCCTGCCTTTTCCTCGAAGCGTCTTATAAGTAGCATATCCCGATAAAATTTAATTAAGTTACCTTTTCCCTCAGTAGACTTTCTTGTGACCTTTTTAGTAGCCATTTACTTTGCTCCGGAAAGTAGTTTAATATTAAACTAAATATGGCATATATTTTTAATGAGTGCGAGGATAAAATTATAATAGCATATCAGGTATGACTTTTATGCAATTTTAACTGTTATGTATTACTATTGAATCACAAGTTCGTCTGATCTAACGTATCCAAGAATGTCTCTGGCTTGCTGGTCCAAAAGCTCTAAATCCAGATAGTTATCGGAAAGACGTCGAGTGAGATTCTTTAGATTTGATATTTCTAAGTTCAAACTAGCTAAATCTACCTGTAATTTTTGTATATCGTGATTTACTTCGGCTCGCCGTAGAATGCCAAAATCTCCCTGCACGGCCGCGAATGTAAAATAAAGTCCTAATGAAAAAGAAATTGTAAATACACATATAACAACCCAGGGGGTGCTTGAACTTGTTTCTGCCATTTTGCCTCAATGCGCTTTATCGCTTTTTTTTAATAATGGCACATCTGATTTTAAAAGTGAATCCCCTTTTTTAAGTAAGAGATGCTTCGAAAATACTTTGGATGGTTTGATCTAATTGCTCTTCAAACTCTTTTTCTGTAGAATTACTTTTCAATCCTTCCGTCAAAGCTCTTGAAAAGCTTGCAATCATTTTGTTGTTTTGTCTTAGCCGACCTACAGCGATTTTCTTTTCAAAGCCTCCACTTAGTGCGACTATTCGTAAAATATTTGGATGTCGTGTTAGTGGTTCATAAAAGTTGTCATGCTCGGGTAGACTAAGCTTTAGCATTACTTTTTTACTTGGCTCAATTCTATCAAGTCTTCTCTTAATATTGTTATAGAGTAAGTCTTCAGCCTCTTTTTTATCAGGAATTTTAATGTCTACTTCTGGTTCAATAATAGGTACAAGGCCATAAGATAATATTTCCTCACCTATATCAAATTGCTGGTCAACCAAATCTTTTATGCCAATGTTGTTAGCGCCGTTTATTACAGAACGCATTTTTGTTCCAAATATTTTGTTTTCTTTTGCTAGTTTTAAAGAAGTTTCAAGGTCACTGATTGGCTTTAGCAACTGTACCTGATTTTCTGATGAACAAAGTCCCTTATCAATTTTAAGAAAGGGAACAATTTGTAATTTTTCCCATAAATAAATTGCCGTAGGTAGCTCGTCGATTTGCCTAAGCATTGTATTTTCGAAAAGTATTGCTGCAAGTATTCTTTTACTATTAAAAGCAGATGATTTTATAATTCGTGTTCTCATTTCGTGAATTAAATTATACATTTCGGACGAAGTATTGTATTCCAGCCCCTCTATTCCGTAGAGTTTAAGTGCCTTTGGAGTGGAGCCTCCACTTTGATCTAGAGCCGCAATAAATCCTTGGCCAGATGACATTTTAAGCAACTGTGTATTATCCAATGTTTTAAGACCTTTTAAGTATTAGGTTAGTAATACACTAAAAGTCTGAGCAAATGTTTCAATCCTTTTAGCGCTATGAATTGAAATTTATTTATTAAGTATTCTTCCTTTAAACATTTTTCTATTGGAGTGCTATAATTCCAGGAAGTTTTTTACCCTCCATCCATTCTAGAAACGCGCCACCGGCCGTTGATAGATAGCTGAAACCATTAGAAGCTTCAGCGTTTTTTAATGCAGCCAACGTATCTCCCCCGCCAGCAATTGAAACCAATTTATTATTATTGCTTAACTTAGAAACAAAATTTGCGAGGTCAGTTGTTGCGCGGTCGAAAGGTCCTATTTCAAACGCTCCGAGCGGACCATTCCAAACTAAAGTCTCCGTGTTCAGCAGGCTTTCTTTTATTCTTTCGACAGTTTGAGGGCCAACATCTAGTATCATCCTATCTTTTGGACACTCATTTACTGGCACCACAAAGCTCTCTACATTAACATTTAATTCTTTGGCAACAACCACATCTGTGGGAAGTAAAATTCTACATCCAGCTTTTTCTGCAGAATTTAATATATTAAGAGCACTATCCGTAAGTGCATGTTCAGCCAGAGATGCCCCAATAAAAAAACCTTGCGCCAAAAGAAAAGTGTTCGCCATACCTCCGCCGACGATCAGTGTGTCCACTTTGTGAATGAGGTTATTAAGTAAATCTATCTTGGTAGAGACTTTCGAGCCACCGACTATGGCTACTAGAGGTCTTTGGGGTTTCGTTAGTGTATTTTCTAGAGCAATTAGCTCTTGCTCCATCAATTTACCTGCGCAATTTGGAAGTAGATGGGCTATAGCTTCAGTGGAGGCGTGAGTGCGGTGGGCGCAAGAGAATGCATCGTTGCAGTAAATGTCGGCTAATTCGGCCAAAGATTTAGCGAATGAGATAGCGTTTTTCATTTCGCCTTCGTGAAAGCGGGTATTTTCAAGTAACACAACTCCTCCAAATTTTTGGGTTGATACAGCAAGTTCAGCCGCAGTGCCTACGCAATCAGCTGCAAATATCAGGGGCATGCCAATTAATTCTTCTATATCGGAAGATATTTTTGCAAAACTATAGTTTGGGTCTCTGATACCATTCGGTCGTCCGAAGTGAGAAATTAATATTGGAAGACCACCATTTTTGATTATGTGAGATAGGGTTGGAACAATCTTTTTTATTCGCGTGTTGTCAGAAATTTTATTTCCAATAATCGGAACGTTTAAATCCACTTTTGTAAGGACTTTTTTTCCTGCCAATTCCATTTGATCCAACGTTTTCCAGCCCATTTTTAGTCCCCTAAATTCAAACTTGGGCCCTTATGCCTTAATATCTATCAATAATTCAATCCAATACCTTGTTAATAAAATAATTTCATCATAGGTATCGTGTAATATTATACAGGAGCCGTTAATGGACAATATTAAAGACCCAGAGAATACGATTATCATGGAAGTAAAAGGTGGGACTGTTGTTATAGAGCTATTGCCTGATATTGCACCACTTCACTGTGAGAGGATGAAAAGCCTTGTTAGGTCCGGACTTTATGACAATGTTTGTTTTCACAGAGTCATAGAGGGTTTTATGGCCCAAACTGGAGATGTGCAATATGGAAACATGGAGTCGAATTTCGATATAAGAATGGCAGGCCGCGGGGGTTCAGAATTTTCTGATGTTAAGGCAGAGTTTTCCAGTATTCCTCATGATCGGGGTACTCTTGGTGCAGCTAGAAGTTCGAGCCCAGATAGTGCAAACAGCCAATTTTTTATAAATTTTGCCGATAATCACTTTTTAAACCGTCAATACACGGTCTATGGACGGGTTATATCCGGCATGGAGTTCGTTGACGGTCTTGAAAGAGGTGAGCCGCCGGCATCACCAGATAGAATGATATCAGTCAAGGTGGCTGCTGATGCATAGATTATTTCTGTCTCTTTTAATTTTGATTGTTTCGTCCACTTCCGCATTTGCGGCTAAACTTGAAATTAGCATAAAAGGCGAGGGTGCAAATGGGGTTGTGGTCATTGACTTGTTTGAAGATGTTGCACCGTTGCACGTTAAAAGAATAGTGGAGCTAGCTTCTAAAGGAAAATATGATGGCATAGCTTTTCACCGTGTGATTGAGGGCTTTATGGCTCAAACTGGTGATGTTCAATTTGGTAAAGTTGAGGGAGACTTTTCAATGGCGGGGCGCGGTGGATCTGATATGCCTGATTTGCCTGCAGAATTTTCAAATATACCGTTCGATAGAGGTATTGTTGGAATGGCGCGAGCCCAGAACCTTGACAGTGCGAACAGTCAGTTTTTTATTATGTTTAAAGAAGGGTATTTTCTGAATGGTCAGTATACAGTAGTGGGTAAAGTAGTCGCAGGAATGGATGTCATAGACGACATAAAGTTGGGTTTAGGCTCTAACGGGTCAGTACTAGGGAGCCCAGATTTTATGGAGCAAGTTAGACACAAGCAATAAGCGCTTTCAATTATTTGCGATCATATTATTTTTGAAGATCCACGATCGCATGTCTCTTTTTACCGGCACTTAGTTTCAGTGGTTCATTAAAGTCATCAACATTTACAATTTGGCTTATATCGGTGATCAGAACTCCATTTAGTCGTGCGCCTTTTTCTGAAATTAAGCGCTTGGCTTCTTTGCCCGATTTCGTAAGTCCAGTTTTTGTCAATAACTGAGCTACGGTTAAACCAGTTTTAACTTCGCCCAATGTGACACTGTAAGATGGGAGATCACTTCCAACACCGCCTTTTTCAAAAACTTCTTTTGCTGTATTCTCTACATCTGAAGCTATTTTATCACCATGACATAAAGTAGTTACCTGATTTGCCAAAATAGACTTAGCTTCATTAATTTCGGCGCCCTTCAAAGATCCTAATTTTTCACATTCATCAAGGTCAATTTCCGTGTAAAGTTTTAAGAATTTTCCTACATCTGAATCCGAAGTGTTTCGCCAAAATTGCCAAAAATCAAAAGGTGATAGCATTTCTTTATTAAGCCAGACTGCCCCGTTTTGAGATTTTCCCATCTTTTTACCATCTGAAGTAGTAAGTAGTGGAGATGTAAGCCCAAATACTTTTGCATTTGCTTTACGGCGTGATAATTCCATGCCATTTATTATGTTTCCCATTTGATCGGAACCGCCCATTTGAAGTTTGCATCCGTATCTTTGGTTCAATTCATAAAAGTCATAAGCCTGCAAAATCATATAGTTAAATTCAAGAAATGAAAGAGATTGCTCGCGGTCCAATCGGGATTTAACGCTTTCAAACGAGAGCATGCGGTTCACTGAAAAATGACCACCTATTTCACGAAGGAACTGAATATAATTCAACTCATCAAGCCATTCCGCATTATTTATCATTAAGGCATCAGAGGGTTTTTCTCCAAAATCAAGATAGTTTGAAAAAACTCCCTTAATACCTGAAATGTTTTCCTCAATTTGTTTATTGCTTAATAAAGGACGCTCGTCTGCTCTAAAACTTGGGTCTCCAACCTTTGTGGTGCCCCCACCCATTAGAGTAATGGGCTTTCCTCCAGTTTTTTGCAGCCAGCGTAGCATCATAATTTGCATCAGGCTGCCAACATGCAAAGATTTTGCGGTAGCATCAAACCCTATATAGCCTGGGCAAACTTCGGAGATTAAAAGATTATCCAAGCCGTCATAGTCGGTGCAGTCCGAAATAAAACCACGCGATATCATAATATTTAGAAAATCTGACTTAGGTTGAAAACCCATAAATTATCCCATCACTATCTCTACGATGCCTTATAACTGGGTGATTGGCTGAGTGAAAGATACTTCGGTAAAATATCTACTTTTTAACTTCAAAACTCTTTTATTTGATAATTAAAGAGTTTCTATGGACAAAATACTTTTTCAGTAATAGTCAACATTAAGTTAGCGCTAACATAAGCTTTGCCTATCTATGGGGTTTTATTTGAGCTCGGGTGGTTTAATATGCTCTCGGGCATTATTTGTAGGAGTTAAAAATGGTCTCGCGTGTAATCCCGGTTCAAGCCTTTGATTTAGTGGTTTTTGGTGGAACTGGTGACCTTGCAAAACGAAAAATTCTGCCAAGTCTTTTTAGAAGATTTGTTGCGGGGCAAATGCCTAATGACGCTTTCGTAATAGGGGTTGCAAGGTCAGAGCTAGATACCAAAAGTTACCAAGATTTAGTTATATCTGCTTTAAAGGAATTTGAGCCAGAGCTTATGGCTTCAGCTGAACTCGAAATTTTCATAAAACAAATCAAGTACGTTCAAATAGATGCTCAGGGTGACTTTGGATGGTCAGATTTAGCTAATAAAGTTCGAAAAAACGCAATACAGGCCTTTTATTTTTCAGTCTCACCATCTTTGTTTGGTCAGTTGGCTAAAAAGCTGCATCAATACTCTATTGCGTCTCAAAGTTCACGCATCGTTTTAGAAAAACCCTTTGGGAGAGATTTAAGTTCGGCGCAAGCCTTAAACGCAGTGCTAAAAGAACATTTCAGTGAAGACCAAATTTATCGAATCGATCACTATCTTGGCAAAGAAACGGTCCAAAATCTCATGGCTGTTCGTTTTGGTAATATGTTATTTGAGCCGCTCTGGAATTCTCAATACATCGATCATATTCAAGTAACAGTTGCTGAGTCCGTTGGTGTGGAGGGGCGTGGCAGTTACTATGATCAGGCTGGCGCCATGCGGGATATGATTCAAAATCATCTTATGCAATTACTCTGTTTGATTGCGATGGAACCTCCTGCTAAGTTTTCTCCAGATGCAGTTCGCGATGAAAAATTAAAAGTCATTCGTGCGCTAGACCCAATAAGTTCCAGTGATATCGTCCGCGGGCAATATAGTAAAAGTGGCTCAGACAAAAGCTATCTTGAGGCGGTAGACAATCCCAGTTCGAAAACAGAAAGTTTTATTGCTCTTAAAGTTCAGATTAGCAATTGGCGTTGGGCAGGTACTCCATTTTATCTAAGAACTGGTAAGAAGCTAAAAGCACGGTGTTCTGAAATAGCAGTGGTTTTCAAAGAAACGCCCCATTCAATTTTTGGTCCAGATGCGGGGAGCCATAGAAATGCACTAGTTATTCGTTTGCAGCCCGATGAAGGGATGACGATGGACCTTACGATTAAAGAGCCTGGGCCTGGTGGCATGCGACTAATCGATGTCCCGTTAGATATGACTTTTGCTGAGGCTCTAGGTCCTGAAGTTGATGCTGTTCCCGATGCATACGAGAGGCTTATCATGGATGTCATTCGGGGTAACCAAACTCTTTTCATGCGTGGTGATGAGGTGGAGGCTGCATGGTCATGGACAGATCCGGTTATTGATCAATGGATAAGCAAAGGTTCTACACCAGAAAAATATGAGCCTGGTAGCTCTGGTCCTGAAGATTCTTTGATGCTTATGCACAGGGACGGACGAAAATGGCGTGAAATATCATGAATAATGTAATAAAATATAACGATAGAGACGAATTAATTGAGAAAGTCGCATCGAAAATATCAAACGACTTAACGAATGCGCTAGATAGTAGCCAGAGTGTCACATTTGCGGTGCCAGGAGGCTCTACACCCGGACCAATATTAAAAAAACTTTCAGAATATAAATTGGACTGGAAAAGGGTACAAGTTGTTCTCGGAGATGAAAGGTGGGTCCCGTATTCACACGAACGCTCAAACACTAGATTAATAAAGGAGACGCTCTTTAAAAATGAGGCATCAAAGGCAACATTTGTTCATATGTATGCCGATTTTGATACTCCGGAGGAGGGTATTCTGCATATCAATAAAAATCTTGATGCTTGCCTTCCTTTATCGGTTGCGCTTCTGGGTATGGGGGCAGATATGCACACGGCATCTCTATTTCCAGGGTCGAGTAATTTGAAGCTAGCTTTAAGTACAGAAGCTCCAAATCTGGTTGCAGTATCGGCGCCAGGCATATCCGAGCGTAGGATTTCCTTGACTGCCAGAGTTCTGAATTCTTCGCAAACAAAACATTTAGTTTTTTTCGGTCTTGAAAAAAAAAGAGTTTATGATGAAGCGCTGTCTCTTGATCCGTTATCTGCACCAGTGCTTGGCGTGTTGGACGGTGCACTAGTCCACTGGGCTGAGTAGGAAATTAGTAATTTTAGAGAAAAGTATGTTTACTAAATTAAAAAGACATTGGGAAGCAAAGAGCTCTCGCTCGATTATATCTCTATTTGACGATCCAAATAGGGCAGTAGAGTTTTCGATAGATTTAGGAGATCTTTTTTTTGATTATTCGAAGACCCAAATTGATAAGAAATGTCGTGCAGAACTTTTACAACTGGCAAACCTAAAAGCCGTTGAGCAATTTAGAAGTGCAATGTTTTCTGGAGAAAAGATAAATAAAACGGAAGATAGATCGGTGCTTCACGTGGCTTTGCGCAATAAATCTGGTTCAAAGATTTTTTCTGATGGTGAAAACGTCATGCCAAAAATTTCTGATACTCTGGCAAAAATGCGAGCATTCACAAAAAGTATTCGAGATGGAGAGTTTAAAGGGTTAGGTGGTAATATTACTGATGTAGTTAATATAGGCATTGGTGGGTCAGATTTGGGACCGTTTATGGCTACATCTGCATTAGCTGCTTTTCATACTGGACCTAAATGTCACTTTGTGTCCAACGTTGATGGTGCTCAAATACACGACACTTTAAAAGGTCTTGATCCAAAAACAACCTTGATCATTGTTGCATCAAAAACCTTTACGACTACTGAGACTATGACAAATGCACGCACAGCTTTGGATTGGATGACGAGCAAAGTTGTTAATCCCACTAATCAGTTTGTTGCAGTTTCAAATTCAATAAGTAATACCAAAGCTTTTGGTATCCCCGAGGAGCGTGTTTTTGATTTTGCTGACTGGGTTGGTGGAAGATATTCGATTTGGGGTCCTATTGGATTGTCACTAATGATCGCAATAGGGGAAAAGAACTTTGATCAATTTCTCGAAGGGGCCTTTGAAATGGATCAGCACTTCCAAGAAGCTCCTATGGAGACAAATATGCCAATTATGCTTGCTTTAGTGGGCATTTGGCATAATCAAATTTGTGGCTACCATACTCGAGCAGTGTTGCCATATGAACAGAGGTTATCAAAACTACCTGCTTACTTACAGCAGTTAGAGATGGAAAGTAATGGCAAAAACGTCTCTACAGATGGCAAAAAATTGACTTATGACTCGGGCGCTATTGTTTGGGGTGAACCTGGTACGAACGGTCAACATGCTTTTTTTCAGTTAATTCATCAGGGTACAAGAATTATTCCTTGCGAATTTATGGTGGGCGCAGCATGTGCCGAGAGCTATTTGACTGATCACCATGATATTTTGGTCGCAAATTGCCTTGCTCAGTCTGAGGCCTTGATGCTCGGATTGTCCATGGCTGAAGTTATTGAAAGATTAAAACTGAGCCAGGAAAACAGAACAGACATTGGGTCTATTGCAGCGCATAGAGTATTTCCAGGAAACCGTCCCTCTACTACCTTGGTTTATTCAAAACTCAGTCCAAAAATCCTTGGAAAAATCATCGCTTTATATGAACATCGAGTTTTTGTTGAAGGGATTATTCTTGGAATTAATAGCTTTGATCAATGGGGTGTTGAGTTAGGTAAAGTTTTGGCGGAGGAACTTACTGAAATTATCACTGGTGAAAAAAGTAAGGTTTCAAAGGATGGTTCTACCCAAATGCTATTATCTCGTATCGAAGCCTACAAAAACTTGTGAGGCACCAGTAATTTCAATCAAAGGTTTTATTTGTTCGCATTCCACTTTAATAAATTTTCCTGGATTTTTTCGATCCGTCTTTTTGTTTTTGGATGACTTAGTAGCCAAGTTGGCTGTAAGTTTGCGTTATTTCCTTTTAGCTTTTCCAATTTCTCAAACATTGAGATTTGATGCTCAACTCCTATACCGGATTTCATCATCAAGGCAGATGCGTATTCATCCGCCTCAAACTCATCGGTTCTGGATAAACGCGCCATCAAAAGGTTTGAAAGAACGTTGGCTATAATGCCGCCCAATCCGGGTATAATTCTTGAGAGCATGCTTCCCAAAGCCATTCTAAGAGCATTTTGACCCGAAAAATCTATCATGCGTCGTCGTGAGTGGCCTAACGCTACATGACCTAATTCGTGTGCAATGACAGATGCCAATTCACTCCCAGTTATCTCACCAGATGTAAACTTATTATAAAAACCTCTTGTAATAAAAATTTTTCCATCGGGCGCTGCTAATCCATTTATTGGTTCAATTTCATATATGTTTACAGATATACTTTCTAAATCAAGTGCATCAGCTAAGCGTTGGATTGGTTTCAGAAGTTGTTTATCTGCCAGCAAGCTGGATTGATTTTTTAAGGTACGGTTTAATCTCCAGGCGGATAATCGAAACATCGCCAAACCATAGACAAGAGGCAATATAATAGGGATAAACTTTATCATTCACAATTATATGGTCCTTTGATCGCCATTTTTCAACTTAAGAACGCAGTGTTTTCATACCTTCGTCTATTCCCCGTAAATTTAGCGGGAACATCCTTGATTGGAAAATTTCGTTTATTATTGATACTGATTGCGTATACTGCCACTGTGATTGGGGGAGAGGGTTAATCCAAATATTGGATGGCCATTGTTCTCTCGCACGCTCTAGCCAAACTGACCCTGCCTCTTCGTTCCAATACTCGTTTGCACCTCCTCGATATAAGATTTCATACGGAGACATCGATGCATCGCCAACAAATATACATTTATAATCAGAACCATAAGTATTTAAAATCTCCCATGTATTTACTTTTTTTTCCCAACGCCGGGAGTTATCTTTCCAGACACCCTCATACAAACAATTATGAAAGTAATAATGTTGAAGGTTTTTAAACTCTGCACGAGCCGCCGAAAAGAGTTCCTCAACTAATCTAATGTATGGATCCATTGATCCACCAACATCTAGAAAAAGAAGTAGTTTTACGGCATTACGCCTTTCTGGTTGAGTTTTTACGTCTAAATAACCTTTTTCAGCTGTCGATCGAATTGTTCCATCGAGATCCAATTCGTCTTCAGCACCATCTCTTACCCATTGTCGTAGACGTTTCATCGCCACTTTTATATTTCGTGTCCCAAGCTCTACTGTGTCATCTAAATTTTTAAACTCACGCTTGTCCCAAACTTTAACTGCACGCTGATGCCTACTACGATCTTGACCAATTCTTACTCCCTCTGGATTGTATCCATAAGCGCCGAAAGGAGAGGTTCCTGCTGTACCAATCCATTTACTGCCTCCTTGGTGGCGTTTCTCTTGTTCTCGCAGGCGTTTTTTAAGAGTTTCCATCAATTTTTCGAAACCGCCAAGCGCTTCAATTTTTTCTAAATCACTTTTGTCAAAAACCCTCTCGGTAAGTTTTTCTAACCATGAATCAGGCAACTCTAGGGATTCTATTAGATCTCCAATTGATAAACTTTCTATTCCTTTAAAGGTTTTTGAAAATGCCCTGTCAAATTTATCTAAGTGCCTTTCGTCCTTAACCATTATAATGCGCCCGAGAAAATAAAAGTGGTCAATGTCGTAGGTACACATATCGAGAGATACAGACTCAAGAAATGTTAAGTACTCTCGTAAGCTAACTGGTACTTTATACTGTCGTAAATTTTCAAAAAATTTAATAAACATATTTTAAAGAATTGTTCTGTCCAAAATCACAGTGATTATCACACCTATTATTGCATAAAATAGAAAGTAACCTACAGAATATTGAATAATATCAAGTCTTTTACCGCCGCGCTTTTTTGCTAGTCTAGCGCCCCAAATTCCTCCAAGAATACCAAAAACTAGGTACATGATTGTCTCCACCAATTATTTTTCATCATTTGCCATGAAAGGTTAGTTGTTGCGTGGTTTATATTTAAGGTTTGAACTAAACGATAGTAAAATCACCTTTGGCTTCGTGCCATAAACGCAAGGCGCTCAAAAAGTTGTACGTCTTGTTCATTTTTTAACAGTGCCCCATGCAATTGCGGTAAAGAGTTTTTTCCGTCCTTAGTTAAATCTGTTACACTCAGATCTTCTGCTAATAATAATTTTAACCAATCTAAAGCTTCTGAAGTTGATGGTTTCTTTTTTAGTCCGGGTTGCTCACGTACTTCAAAAAATTGCGCCAGCGCCGTGGATAAAAGGTTTTGCTTTATATTTGGATAGTGAACCCTCACTATTTTTTCTAAAGTTTCTTGGTCAGGAAACCGAATATAATGAAAAAAGCAGCGTCTCAAGAATGCATCAGGTAGTTCTTTTTCGTTGTTTGAGGTTATAATTACCACTGGTCGTTTTTTTGCTATTATATTTTCGCCCGTTTCGTAAACGTGGAAAGCCATTTTGTCTAATTCTTGCAACAAATCATTCGGGAACTCGATATCTGCTTTATCAACCTCGTCAATCAGTAAAACAACCTTTTCATCTGACTCAAAAGCTTGCCATAGTTTACCTTTTTTGATGTAGTTTTTAACTTCTTCGACTTTTTTATCGCCAAGTTGGCTATCTCTCAGGCGTGAAACTGCATCGTATTCATACAATCCTTGTTGTGCCTTTGTCGTTGATTTGATGTTCCATTCATACAGCTTCAGACCAAGAGAATTTGCAACTTGCTTTGCAAGCTCAGTTTTTCCGGTTCCGGGCTCACCTTTGACAAGCAGAGGTCTTTCTAAAGTAACCGCTGCGTTTACAGCTATTTTTAAATCTTCCGTTGCAACATAATTCTGAGTGCTGTTAAACTTCATTTGGGTCGCTTTCTACTGAAAATATCTTTTGTTAGAACAACGAGACATTTCGCATATAAATAAAAATCGTTCAATGTTCATCTTTGAGTAGTGACATTTTACTTCAATTGGTTTATCTGCCCAAGGATAGGTTTATTTACCTTATTAGTTATTGGTAGAATTTTGGTTTTATAAACTGCTTGGGGGACAAAGCATGAAACAGGATAACGTTTTTTCTGAAGATTATCGTCCAGTTGAGGGCGAACCTTTTATGAATGATCGTCAATTAGAATATTTCAAACGTAAGCTTGTTACCTGGAAGACCGATCTTATGTCAGATTCTAGGGAAACAATTGAGGGCCTGCAGGATAACACGCGCAATATTCCAGATATAGCTGACCGAGCTAGCGAGGAAACTGACAGAGCGCTCGAGTTACGAACTCGCGATAGACAAAGAAAACTAGTTTCTAAAATTGATGCGGCACTCCGTAGAATAGATGAAGGCGAATATGGCTACTGTGAAATGACAGGTGAACCAATCTCATTGAGACGGCTAGATGCACGACCAATCGCAACGATGACGCTAGAGGCGCAAGAACGGCATGAACGAAGGGAAAAAGTTCATAGAGACGACTAGAAATAGATCGTGAAGCAGGTGCTAGTCTTCGTATGCTGGAAGGTTCGAAACAAATTGTCGTTGTTGGGGCGGGGATAGGCGGTCTTACAACTGCTCTTTGTTTGAAGCACTTTGGTATAAATGCATCTGTGTACGAGAGGTCCAATGAGGTCACGACGGCTGGAGCCGGAATACAATTAAGCCCCAATGCTAATAGAGTTTTTTCCCGTATAGGGCTTTTGGACGAGGTTTCAGCTCTTTCAAGACGTTGTAAGGGGATTAAGGTTTTTGATTATAAATCAAACTCTCAGCTTGCATTATTCGATTATATGAAATTCAAACAAGATGCTGCGTTTCTCTTCTGCCACCGGGCAGACCTTGTCGGCATTTTGTACGCGGCTTGTAAAAAATTGAAGATTCCCGTTCATTTCGATAAAAAATTAGAAAAAATAAATAATGGTGAAGTTATATTTTCAGATGGGAATGTATATTCTGCGGACATCATAGTTGGGGCAGATGGATTACATTCTAATGTACGGAAAGCTTTGTTTGATGAAGAAACTCCTATCTTTACTCGTCAAATAGCTTGGAGATCGATTGTGCCAAATTCAATCAACCAAGATGATTTTTCCCATGTTACACTTGCTCCCAAAAGACACCTTGTAAGCTATCCAATTGCTGATGGAAGCCAGCTGAATTTAGTACTGATTAAGGAGCAAAATGAGTGGCAACCAGATGGTTGGAAGCATCATGAAGATCCAAAAGTAGTTAAAGAAAGCTTCAAAGATTTCTCTGGTGAAGCTTCTAAAATTATAGCTTCCATAGAGAGTGTTTATAAATGGGGTTTGTTTAGATACCCTATGAAAAAGAAATGGTATAATGATCGAGTAATTTTAGTTGGAGACGCTGCTCATCCCACGTTACCCTTTCTGGCGCAGGGTGCTGCGATGGCAATAGAAGATAGTTTTGTGATAGCCTCTAAAATTTCCAAATTTCCAAAATTGTCATTTGCCTTTAATGAATTTCAAAGGGAACGATTGCCGCGAGTTCAACGTATTATAAGTGCATCAGCAAAAAATGCACGGACGTTTCATTTATCAAATGGTATATACAGACTGGTCCTCCACTTTTTTTTGAGGCTCCTCACAAAATTCTTACCGCATTTACTTGTTAAAAGATTTGATTGGATTTATGACCACAATGTCACAAACTAGAATAAACTTAGATGTGCAAATAAATTAATTGACTAGATTAACCATCTAATTCGATCCAGATTGGAACATGATCGGACGGTTTTTCCCTAGATCTGATATGTTTGTCAATTTGGCAGTTTTTTAATAAATCTGCACATTGAGGAGTAAGTAAAAAATGATCTATTCTTATTCCATCATCACGATCCCAAGCGCCGGCTTGATAATCCCAGAAGCTATAGTGTCCCGAAGAATTATGTTTTGCACGAAAAGCATCTGTAAAACCTAAATTAAGAATTTTTCTGAATTCAGCTCGGCTTTCTGGTAAAAAAAGGGCGTCTTGTTCCCACGCGCCGATGTTTGCTGCATCTTCAGCCTGCGGAATGATGTTGTAATCGCCAGCCATAAATGCTGGGATCTCACTATCTATCAGTTGTTTTGCTTTTTCGTGAAGTCTCCGCATCCAAGATAATTTATAGTCGTACTTAGGCCCAGGAGTAGGGTTTCCATTTGGAAGGTACAAATTACACATACGAATTGCCTGGTTGCCGACAATAGTTACCTCTAACCATCGTGCTTGATCATCTTCGCTATCGCCCGGTAAACGGGTCACGATGTCTTCAATTGGCAATTTAGAGAGTATAGCCACACCGTTAAATGACTTTTGTCCATTAACTGCCACGTTATACCCTAGATCCTTAAACAAATCAGATGGAAAATTTTCGCTTAACGACTTTATTTCTTGCAAAAGAGCTACGTCCGGCTGAGCTTCTCTAAGCCAAGTCATCAAAGCATTTGCTCTTGCTTTTATTCCGTTAATATTAAAGCTGGCAATTTTCACCGTGTTTGTTTCTTTAAATGGAAAAACTAGTTCCGCAACCACAGGAGCTTGTAGCATTAGGATTCTCGATTACAAATCTAGCGCCAATTAACTCATCCGCATAATCAATAATCGCATTTTCTAAAAATGGAAGTGAAGCCGTATCAATTATTACTTTTTCTCCACCTCCCTCTATTACTAGATCCTCTTCTGTCGGATCGCTCAAACTGATTTCGTATTGAAATCCAGAACAACCACCACCTTCTACTGCAATCCTTAGGGCTTTTCCCTCATTTGCCGCATTAATTTCACTAAGCCGTTTAAATGCTCTATTTGTAACTTTTGGTGGTAGATGCATTAATATAATTCCATTACTATATGGTTTGCTTATGCAAAATAGTATAAGACTTAATCACCCAATTTACAAGGAAGGTTCAGAAAAGTGCAGGCAAACTACGCATCAAATCCTGCCCAAAGCCTTGGTAGATTACACAATGAAAAAGAAAGTAGTTTTCGTGATAATTTTCAACGTGACAGAGATAGAATTATTCATTGTAGCGCTTTTCGCCGTTTAAAACACAAAACGCAGGTATTTGTTGAACACGAAAGTGATTATTATAGAACAAGGTTAACTCATACAATTGAGGTTGCACAAGTTGCTAGGACTATTTCCGCTGTATTAGGCTTAAATTCGGAGTTAACCGAAGCAGTTTCGTTGGCACATGATTTAGGCCACCCGCCTTTTGGGCATACGGGAGAGGAAGCTCTAAATGGCCTTATGGCAGAACATTCGGGTTTTGATCACAATGCACATACATTGAAAATTGTAACACTTATTGAGCGCCACTATGCAGCGTTTGATGGGTTAAATCTAAGTTGGGAGACCTTGGAGGGTATCGTGAAGCATAACGGCCCTCTTTTGACGGAGATCGCGCCTTATATAAATGATTATGATAAGTTACATAAATTAAATTTGTGTGATCATGCTAGCGCTGAAGCTCAAGTAGCAGCCATATCAGACGACATTGCATATAATAGTCATGATTTGCACGACGGCTTACGGGCAGAGCTTTTTAGTATAGAAGAGTTAGCATCATTGCCGTTGTTGAGTGAGTGTTTTCAAGAAGTAGATAGAAAGTATCCAAAAATTAATCAGTACCGAAGGCAGCATGAGGCACTAAGATATTTTTTGGGTATGTTGGTTGATGACGTGTTAAAAGAGGCACAACAGACTTTTGTTAAACTAGCACCTAAGTCTTCGGATGATCTTAGAAAAGCCGGTTTTAAAGTTATAGGTTTTTCTGATGAATTAGATAGAAATTTAGATGCTATAAGAAGTTTTCTTTTTGAGCGTATGTACAGGGCTCCGAGTGTTATAAAAATGCGAGAAAATGTTACTTTAATTGTTAAAGAGCTTTTTGCTGCTTATACCAATGACCCAAAGTTAATGCCTAAAAAATGGCAGGAAGATCTTACCTCGGCATCTTCCGAGTCAAGTATTTTAAGCCTAGTTTGCGACTACGTCGCAGGGATGACAGATCGGTTTGCAATTTCTCAGTATGAAAAGTTATTCGGTAAGCAAATAAAATTTTCTTGCGATTAATTGGATTTCTGACATTGAACTTACGCGTTGTAGAGCATTGAACTTTTTCAGTAGAGTGATAAACCCACTGCATTAAAGGATCTAAGAGAATATGAATTTATTTACACATGTTCGTGGAATTTTGATTGAGGTTTTAAACAATCTATCAAGCCAAGGTGTTTTGCCCACTGATACAGATTTCTCAAATATTACGGTAGAGCCACCGAAAGATACTCGCCATGGCGATATGGCCACTAACGCTGCAATGGTTCTTTCAAAATTAGTTGAAACCAGACCGCGGGAACTAGCTCAAATTATAAGAGACTCATTGGCTAAAGAAGAAATTATTTCTTCGGTAGATATCGCAGGTCCTGGCTTTATAAATATCAGTTTGAGTAAAGTTTGTTGGTATAATTTGCTTTCTGGCGTGCTGCAGGCTGGAAAAAACTTTGGCAGATCCAATATGGGATCTTCAAAAAAGGTAAATGTAGAGTTCGTTTCTGCAAACCCTACAGGTCCACTTCATGTAGGTCATACAAGAGGGGCGGTTTTTGGTGACGCCCTAGCAAGTCTTCTTTCATATTCTGGTTTTGAAGTAACTCGAGAATACTACATTAATGATGGTGGTGCTCAAGTGGATGTTCTGGCAAGGTCTATTTTCCTTAGGTATCAGGAAGCATTCGGTAGGAAGGTAGTCTTTGAAGATGGAACTTATCCGGGAGATTACTTAATACCAATTGCAATAGGGCTTAAAGAAAAAGTTGGGGAATCTTACTTAAATAAGTCTGAAGATGAGTGGCTCCCAGAATTGAGGGACCATGCGGTTGATGCCATGATGGATTTAATAAGGTCAGATTTAGATCTTCTAGGTATAAAAATGGATACTTTTTTCTCCGAGAAATCACTTTATGGCAGCGGTCAAATAGAGGCTGCTTTGGGTCGTTTAAGAGATAATGGATTAATTTATAAGGGAGTTTTAGAACCTCCTAAAGGAAAAAAAACAGATGATTGGGAGCCGCGTGAACAAACCTTGTTTAAGTCAACGGAGCATGGTGACGATGTTGATCGGCCGGTATTGAAGTCTGATGGTAGCTGGACATACTTTGCCCCGGATATAGCTTATCACTTTGACAAATTAAGCAGAGGTTTTGACCATCTAATAGATATATTTGGGGCAGATCATGGTGGCTATGTAAAAAGAATGAAGGCAGCAGTTTCTGCTCTCTCTAATGGTAAAGTACCTCTAGATATTAAATTATGCCAGCTTGTAAAGCTTTATCAAAATGGTGAGCCCTATAAAATGTCAAAGCGTGCTGGCAATTTTGTAACGCTTAGAGACCTCGTAGAACAGGTAGGGCCAGACGTAACACGATTTGTTATGCTTACTAGAAAGAATGACGCTGCATTAGATTTTGATTTTCAAAAAGTATTAGAGCAAAGTCGTGAAAATCCAGTTTTTTATGTTCAATATGCTCATGCAAGAATTAAGTCCGTTATTCGAAAGGCCGAGGAATTAAACATTGATATTGCTGACCGTGTACTTTCAGTAGCAAATTTATCTAGCCTTACGCATGCGTCAGAATTGAGCCTTATTAAAAAGATTGCTGAGTGGCCTAGACTTGTTGAGGTAGCTGCACGTTTATATGAACCTCATAGAGTTGCTTTTTACCTATTTGATTTGTCATCACAGTTACATGCGCATTGGAGTAAAGGCAGTGATGATCAAAGTCTTAGATTTCTGCATACCGATGATTTAACAATCACTCAAAGCAAAATTGCGCTTGCGCGTGCAGTTTCTATTGTTATTTCCTCAGGGCTTGCTATTCTAGGTGTAGAACCAGCAGAAAAAATGTAAAAAACGATAATTCTGCGGTTATGAGGTAAGGTGCCGGGATAACCTGGCAAAGAGAGGTATAATGACTGAGCAGGTTTATTCAGCCAGCAGAAAAGGTGTATCGAATAATGATACCCAAAACAACAAGCTATCGTTTTTTTCAATATTTGGTGGGATAATTAGCCTAAATCTGATACTTTGGGCAGGTTTTTGGGCATACAATTTAATTTCGCGGGATATAAACGGTATTCCTATTGTTGCAGCGCAACCAGGTCCACTCAGGGTTGCTCCGGAAGTCCCAGGGGGAATTGAAGCGGAAAATATTGAATTGGCTGTATCTAAGATAGCCTCGCAAGAATTACCTCCCAATCCGCAGGCAGTAGAATTAGCTCCTTATACTGCAAAGTTAATCGCTGACGATATAACGATACATCAGGCCTTGAAGCAAAAAAAGTTAATAGATAGCCAGATTGGAAAAAGAGCCCAAAGCCATTTGCAAGCAGTCGAACCTGAGCTTTTAAATGAAGTTTCACTAGTACCTATTAAGACATCAATAGAAAGCACCGACTATACTATTGTTGATAATCAATCTGAATTGGTCGCCGCTGCCCTTGCTATAGCTCTCAAGCCAAATAGCGAACAATTGAGCAACAAAGTTATTTCGGGAAACATTAAGTCTCATATAATAAAGCCTATGCCTCGACCAGGTTCGTTACGGATTAAACCTACTTCTCCAAATAGTGAGAATTCTATTCTTCCGACCCTTGGATCTGTTAAAACTGGGCTGGCTGTAGTGCAATTTGGTTCATTTGAAAACAAACAACTTGCTTTAGCAGAATGGGGTAGGCTTAGCGAAAATCTTTCAGTTATTTTAGACGGCAGGCCTAAATTTGTAGAACGTATCCAAAGGAATGGTAATGAGATTTATCGTTTGCGACTTGGTGGTTTTGTTAATATTGATGATGCTAGCCGCTTTTGTTCTGCAGTCATTTCTCAGGAAAATTGTGTGCCCATAACTGCTAAGTAATTTAATTAAATTTCCTCAAAAATACTTTTAATTTGCGGATTTTGTTCTGCTATTACTTGACATCTTTGCTCTTAAAGATCAGCTTTGTGCCATGTTCTTTAAGAGTAGAGTATGAGTGACACACCCAACTTAGAATTTTTTCCAGAAAATGATTATATTGTAGAAAATTCCCCAGAAAACTTGGTCATAAATGTAGACGGTTTTGAGGGTCCTTTAGATATGTTGCTCACGCTATCACGTACCCAAAAAGTAGATTTACTAAAAATTTCTATTTCTCAGTTGGCTAGCCAGTATTTAGATTTTGTGGCAAAAGCAAAGGAATTAAGGATTGAATTGGCCGCAGACTATCTTGTGATGGCGGCATGGCTTGCATTTCTCAAATCGCGATTATTACTTCCTAAAGATCCAAGCGACGATGGGCCAACTGGTGAAGAACTAAGCGCAATTCTTGCATTCAGGTTAGAGCGCTTGCAAGCAATGAGAAATGCAGGTTCTAAATTAATGGCTCGAAATCAATTAGGAAAAGAGTTTTTTTCAAGAGGTATTCCTGAGAATTTAGAAAAAAAGCGTACGATTAATTATACCTTGAGCCTTCTCGATCTAATGCAAGGATATGCTAGGATCCGTACACGCGATGACTTTAGACCTTTTACTGCAGATAGAGAGAATGTTTTCACAATTGAGACGGCTTTAGAGAGAATGCGAAAAATGCTTGGTTTTTCCGGAGAATGGAATGATTTGATGAGCTTTTTGCCAGAGGAATGGCAGAATGAACCCAAGCGTGTAAGGGCGGCCACCGCTGCAACATTTGCTGCGACCCTTGAATTGGTAAAAGCAGGTTCAGTTGAACTGAGACAATCAGAAACCTTTGCTAAAATTGAACTTAGAAAAAGGAATTCTGAATGAGTGACCAAACAGATAAATCCTCGAACAAGCGAAAAGTTGGTGAAGTTGACCAGGCCAACCTTTTCGAAGCACCTTCGGTTCCTGAGCAGATTCGTATGGTAGAAGCGATCCTATTCGCGTCCTCCGCACCAGTTACAGTTAATGAGTTAAAAAGTCGAATGCCGCAAGGCTCTGATCCAGAATCGGCTTTAAGTGAATTGAAGTTACATTATAGAACCCGCGGAGTTAATTTAGTAAAAGTTGGTGATGGTTGGGCTATACGCACAAGTGCCGACCTTAGCTTTTTAATGAGAAAAGAGACAGTTGAAACCCGCAAGTTAAGTCGTGCAGCAGTAGAAACATTGGCTATAATTGCTTATCATCAGCCGGTAACCCGATTGGAAATTGAAGAGATTAGAGGGGTAGGGGTTTCTAAGGGCACTGTTGATTTATTGCTCGAGATGGATTGGATAAAGTTTGGAAGACGAAAAATGACTCCGGGAAGGCCAATCACGTTTGTTGTTACTCAACATTTCTTAGACCATTTTGGATTAGAGAGTGCGAAAGATTTGCCTGGCTTAAGGGAACTGAAATCTGCTGGTCTACTTGAGAGTACTATACCGAATATGAAAGATAGTGTCGCAGACATTAATAAAGAAGATGCTGATTTGTCAGATAATACGGATCAGCCTGAACTTTTTGTGGAATAGAGATAAATGACCAAAATTTCAGTAACTTTTCTTAAAATGTTTTGACAGTTTTAGCCCTTGGCCTTGATAATTTGATTTTACCCCTTGCCCATATAGCCTTGTAGGTTGGTACGACATTTTTTCATACATCAAACGTCCTACTACCTGGCCGTGCTCCAATACGAAGGGAGCTTCATGACATCTAACTTCTAATACCCCCCGCGCGCCCGATCCTCCGGCTGCATTATGCCCGAAACCCGGATCAAAAAAGCCTGCATAGTGGACCCTAAATTCTCCAACCATAGAAATATATGGAGCCATCTCTGCAGCATAGTTAGGAGGTATATGTACACTTTCACGACTCACTAAAATATAAAATGCGCCAGGGTCTAAAATGATCTCACCTTGTAAAGTTCTTATCTCATCCCAAAATTCTGCTGGGTTGTAGTGATCAATTAAGTCTAAATCAATTATTCCAGTGTGGGGTTTTGCTCGAAAACCTACTAAATCACCTATTGATGGTCTTAAATCTACCGAAAATCCAAGGCCGTCATCAATTATCGCATTTCCAGGCACTAAGTTTTCATGCGTGTGGAGAGCCCTTAAATCGTTATCATTTAAAGTTGTATTTTTATTTCTAAATCTAATCTGATTAAGTTTCATACCCTCTCGCACCAATACTGAAAAAGAGCGAGGGCATATTTCGGCGTATAGCTTGCCGCTGTAACCACTTGAAACTCGATCAAATTCCTCACCGGAGTCCGTAATTACTCTTGTTAGTAAATCTAGACGTCCAGTTGAGCTTTTAGCGTTAGCTGCCGCTTGAATATCAGCTGGTAATTTAAGTTCTTCGAGTAGCGGCACCAAATACACACACCCCTTCTCAAGGACTGAACCTTTCCTCAGGTCAATTTCGTGCATTTTCAACGATTTTAATCGCTCGTTAACTTTTTCATGCCGTCCTGGCAAAAAAGATGCTCTGATACGAAATGCCTTACCTCCTAATCTCATGTCTAGGCTCGCGGGTTGTATTTGCTCAGGTTCTAAGGGCGTATCTGAAGTGATTGCGCCAATTTCAACGAGTTTCTCTATTTCTTGGTTAGGGAGAACTCCGCTCATTTAAAATACTTTCAATATTACTGAAATTTATCTGGTCGGGCTAGCAGGACTTGAACCTGCGACCTTCCGTCCCCCAGACGGACGCGCTACCAGGCTGCGCCATAGCCCGACGCATACTTTTTTACTACTCGTTTTTTTTTAATACGCAAGTTAAAAATTTTCTAAGTTTACCTTTAAGTCCATGATGCAATTAGATATCTCAGGTCCCTCATAATGGGTATCATATTTTTTCTTTGTTCTACATTTAAGTCATCAATTCTACTTAATAAAACTGATGGAGAAAGCACAGGGTCCCTCATTTTGTCACTAGGGTTTTTATCGTTATTTGGGTTGTCAGTGTCAAAAAAGTCAAAAAGTCCCGGTTGATCGGGTACCTTTTGATTTGAACTATTAGTCTTTTGAGTTTTTAAAGACGTGTGTTTTTTATCATGGGATTTTGCGTTAGTTTTAGTGACCTCTGCATCCGCTTTTTCTAGGTTTCCAGCCTCCACGTACTCTTTTGAAATTATTGGTTTCGAAAGTCCAACTACATAATTGAGACCTTTTTCGCGCAACACTTGTTTTGCGCCTTTTATGGTATGTCCTTCAATATGAAGTAATTGCTTTATCCCGCCTATTAGTAACATATCCTTCGGGCGGTAGTAACGCCGTCCTCCAGCTCTTTTGGTCGGTTTAATCTGACTGAACTTACTTTCCCAAAATCTTAGTACGTGCGTTGGGGTTTTTAGCCAATCTGAAACTTCACTAATGTTGCGAAAAGCTTTCTCAGATTTTGACATAATTATAAAATGACCCTTTTTATTTTCCTTCTGACACTCTGTCTTTCATCAAATGAGAAGGCCTAAATGTGAGAACTCTTCTTGGAGGTATAGGCGCTTCTTCGCCTGTTTTAGGATTTCGACCAACTCGCGCATTTTTTTGGCGAATACTGAATGTTCCAAATGATGAAATCTTAACTTGTTCACCAGATACAAGTGATGCACTTATTTTTTCAAGTACGCTTTCTACTAAATCGGCTGATTCGTTTCTAGATAGCCCGACCTCTCTAAAAACAGATTCACTTAAATCCATTCGTGTTAAAGTCTTTTCCGTCATGTAATCTTCCCCCATTTTTAATCAATTGTAGTGCTCACAAATTTAGTAAGTCAACTTAAATGGGACCACGTTAAGAAAAGTCTTAATTTTTTTTGCGTTTTTTAGTTTACCAACGTATTACTAATGATCCCCAAGCAAGCCCACCTCCAATTGCTTCTGTAACAATTAAGTCATTTTTCTTTATAAAACCATTTATTTTTGAAACTGAAAGTGCGAGAGGAATCGAGGCAGCTGAGGTATTGCCGTGGTCTTGCACCGTGGTTAATATTCGTTCTCTTGGTATACCCATTTTTTTTGCAGTCCCATGAATAATTCTAATGTTGGCCTGATGAGGAACAATCCAGTCAATTTCGCTAACAGAAACTCCTGCAGTTTCCATTGAGTTTTGAGCAGTAGTGGCTAATTTTTCAATTGCGTGTCTATATACTTCCTTACCGTGCATCCTCAAATATCCGGTAGATTGTGTAGATACTCCTCCGTCTACATATAAAATATTTTTTAGGGTTCCATCAGAATTCAAGTCGGAGGCTAAAATGCCACGATCAGATTTATCTCCGGTTCCAATATCTGCAGATACAATAACCGCGCCTGCACCATCACCAAAGAGTACGCAAGTAGATCTATCCTCCCAGTCCATTAATTTCGAAAATGTCTCTGAACCAATAACCAATACTTTTTTTGCTTGGCCTGAAATTATTAGCGCATTAGCGTTTGCAAGTGCAAAGACAAAACCCGCACATACAGCTTGAACGTCATAAGCAAAACCCCTTGTCATTCCTAAATTTGCCTGCACCATAGTAGCAGCCGATGGAAAAGTGAGATCTGAAGTTGAAGTGGCTAGAATGATTGCATCTATATCTTCAGCAACTAATCCAGCATCCTCTAATGCTTCTTTAGCCGCCAATGTGGCCATCGCAGAGGTTGTCTCGTCTTCGTTTGCAAAGTGCCTGCGTTTAATTCCAGAGCGACTAGAAATCCATTCGTCGGATGTATCTAAAGTTCGTTCAAATTCAGAATTTTCTACGATCCGTTTCGGTAGATAGTGTCCACATCCCGTTATTATAGCGCGAACTGTCATTTATCATCCAAATTATTTATTTGCATCATCGCAAACATCGTTATCTATTGCGCCTGCGTATGCAACCCGCGCGGCTACTTTTTGTAAAAAATCATTCTTGGAAAGCTCGAACGCTAATTTAACCGCAGCCTCGATTCCGGTAGCGTCTGCTGAACCATGAGATTTTACAACCGTACCATTTAAGCCAAGAAATACTCCACCGTTTACTCTTCTTGGGTCGATCCTCATTTTAAATCGGTTTAATGATGTAAAAGCTAATATGCTTGCAAGCTTTGATAAGGGGGAAAATCTAAAGGCCTCTCGTAGTAAATAACCAATTAAACTTGCAGTTCCTTCCGCAGTTTTAAGTGCGACATTTCCGGTGAAGCCATCAGTTACAATCACATCGACTTTTGAGCCTGGGATATCTCCACCTTCAACAAACCCCTTAAAAACAAAATTTGCTTCCAATTGGCAATGCTCAATTTTGGAATAAGCTTCTTTAAGTTCACTTCTGCCTTTATGTTCTTCGGTTCCAACATTAAGCAAACCAACCCTTGGTTTTGCTATGCCCAGTCCATTTCTAGCATAAGAGACGCCCATCAAAGCATATTGTAGAAGATCTTTCGGATCAGCTCTAACATCGGCGCCCACGTCCAACATAACATTGAATCCCATTGGATTCGAAGAAGGCCAAAGTATTGCAATAGCGGGCCGGTTTACGCCACTAAGTTTACGCAGCCTTACCATACTTATCGCCATCAAAGCTCCGGTATTGCCACAAGAAACACAAACACTGGCATTGCCATCTCTCACCGAGTCAATTGCCGACCACATTGATGTAGCCTTTCCATGTCTAACCACATGGCTTGGCTTGTCCTCCATTTTAATTACTTCAAGGCTGTCAATTATCGTTACTCGGCCTTTCAGGGATTGACGTTTAGTCACTAATTTTTGCAGCTGTTCTTGCCGCCCATGTAGAAGGAAATGTATTCTCTTGTTTTTTTGGGCCACACGAACGAGTCCGGCTACTACAGCAGCTGGCCCTAAATCGCCGCCCATTGCGTCAATACTTATAGTTGTGCTTGATTGCACCACCTCCGACTTATTATTCACGGTCGTGGTCATATCGCCATCCTTTACGAGGAATTAGGCTGCGTCATCATCCAGGTCAATTTCCTCGGTCATCGATATAACTTCTTTGTCTCCATAGAAGCCACAAGATGCACATATATGATGGGGTCGTTTTAGTTCACCACAATTTGGACATTCATTAGGATTTCCAGCCATTAGAGCGTCATGAGCTCTGCGATTATTTCGTCTGGACTTTGATACTTTATTTTGCTGAACAGCCATGTCTAAATCTCAGTATTATAAGGGATTAACCCTAGTGTTAATATTTATCCCTGCGCAATACATCTATTTAACACTGATATACAACCCAAATTTTGTTATTTAAGTTGTTTTTTATGACTTTCTTCGAGAATTTAATTTTTCTTCAGGGTGCTCAAGATCGCAAAAGGGTTTTGTTGATTATCTCGCTCAGTTATTTTTCCATCGTCGCCAAGTGAAATTGACACATAGTCGCTGTTGTTAGATCTTGGATAATCTGGCAGTAATAGAGCAAGCATTTCTTGTGCAATCAAGGATAAATCTAAAGACTTGGTTAGTGGTTCTAAATTTTCATCTAACTCGAGCTCGATATCGCGCCCGTCGTCTTTTTCCACTGAGGGTATTTCTTCCATGGGAACATAAATACGTTTTATTTTTTCATCTACCCGGCATTTAATTGCTTTTAGTGTAACGACACATTCTTGAATTGCCGTAGCACCCAAATCCCCAGTTAATAGCCATTTATTTTTACCTTGGGCGCTGATTTTTCCTCTAAAATCTATTTTTTCAACAGAGATTAAGCTAAGCTGCTCGGCGATCTTAGAGTTACTAATTGCATCACCTTGCCAACGAAAACGATTGCTTTTGGTGGCATTTAGATTTGAAAATTTTATGATTTTGTCCGAAATTTCGCTTTTGGGCATTTATAAATTTCTTCCTTTATTGCAATAAATAATCAACATAATGTAATTGAGCATAATATTATACTTTAATGAGGTCAGGCTAAATTTATGATTGGACGTCTTAAAAAGATTTTAAGTGTTGCTGTACTATTTCTTATTTTGGGTTGCTCCGAACAGTATCGTAAGCATGGTTACATACCCAGTGAGGAAGAATTATCAAGTGTTTCAGTATCGCAAGATGACAAAAATACTGTTATCAAGAAGCTTGGTACTCCATCAATTGGTGGTATCTTAAGTGATGGAAACATTTACTTCGTTCAGTCTAAAGTTTTAAAGAATTCAATATGGGCTTCGAAGCCCGTAGATAGGCAAGTTCTAGTTTTAAGTTTCGACGACAAAGGTAAACTTGACAATATTCAGAAATTTGGAATTGATAAAGGTAAAATCGTTATCCTAGACTACCATACTACACCATCTGGTTTAAAAAATATGTCATTTCTCTTCAGGTTATTCCAAAATGTTGGTGGTCCTTCTGCCGAGTCTTTACTACAATAAATAATAATTTGGATTTATCTCTACAAGCATCATTGTCAATCCGCTTTAATATGAGAGAAATTTATGAACTACTACCATCCCAAATTTGATTTGGAGCCAGCTTCACACCCGGTTGATTTGGAAGAAGCTCAAGCTTTTAGATATAAAGCCTTTGGTGTGGTAAACGAGAGCGGTCTTGATAGGGATGAATATGATAAAAAATTTAATCACGTAATTATTCGTGATAGGAAGCATCGGAGGGTAGTAGGATGCTTTAGATATACCTATTATACTCCTGGTTCCTTGATTCAAACTGGTTATTCTGCAGCGCATTATGATATCAAAACCTTAGAAAATTTTGATCAGCCCTTAATGGAGGTGGGGCGGGTATGTACGGATTTCTCTTTGAAGGATCCAGACATATTGAGATTAGTTTGGGCTTATTTGGCGCATTACGTTGAAAGAAGAAAAATTGGCTTCATATTTGGTTGTACTTCATTTGAAGGAATTGATCATGGGAAATATATAGATTGTTTTGCTATTCTTCGAGAACGCTATTTGGGTCCGAAAAAATTATTACCTAGTGTTAAGTCACCATCCGTTTTAAAATTCTCAAAAGCGCTTAGACCTGATATAAATTTCAAAATAGCGATGTTGAAAATGCCGCCTCTTTTGAGAGCTTATCTTTCAATGGGGGGATGGGTAAGCGACCATGCAGTTATAGATTACAAGTTAAATACGCTTCATGTTTTTACAGGCTTGGAGGTGCGTAAAATACCACATGAAAAGAAGCGTTTTTTGATGAACAAACCTTGACCTATTAATTTTTCTAAACTAGCTCAATTTGTTATGAGCGCGCCTTTAATCCAATTACGTGAAGTTTGTCTAGGTTTTGGAGGGTATGACATATTCCAAAATATAGATTTGATTTTGACTGAAAGGGAACGAAGTTGTCTTGTTGGTAGAAACGGCTCTGGCAAATCAACTCTTCTCAAACTGATTGCTGGTGCAATTGTTCCTGACGCTGGTACTGTAGCTGTTCAAAAAGGAATAAAAATAAGTCTAATGGAGCAAGATCCAGACCTATCTGTTTTTCCCACTTTGGGGGATTTTGCAACAAGCCGTTTGAATAGTAATCAAGGTTATAAAATTGAGGCAATAAGTACTGGGCTGAAGCTAAATCTTCAACAAGAGGTAAAGCTTGCATCCGGTGGTGAAATAAGACGAGCGGCATTAGCAAAGATAATAGCAGAAACTCCGGATTTGATGCTGCTAGATGAACCCACGAACCACCTGGATGTTGAAAGTATAAAATGGCTTGAGACTGTACTCAAAAACTTAACATGTGGAGTAGTAATTATAAGTCACGATCGGGCATTTCTTCGGTCTGTGTCTAAATCTACCTTATGGTTAGATAGAGGTTTGCTCAGACGAAATGAAAAAAGTTTCGCTGATTTTGAAGATTGGCGTGACAAAACTTGGGCTGAAGAAGATGCACGCAACCATAAAATCAGGCGTCGCATAAAAGAAGAGTCCGTTTGGGCAGTAGAAGGTATTTCTGCGAGGCGCAAAAGAAATCAGGGTAGATTGAAGGCTTTAAAAAAGCTCAAAGTTAAGTATGATTTGCAGGAAAAAAGGCAAGTTAATGCAAAAATGTCTTTTCAGTCTGGTGAGACTTCTGGGCGGAAAATATTAGAGGCGCAAGGTATAAGTAAAAATATTGGTGGGAAGCAAATATGCAGTAAATTCAGTGTCTCAATTAGCCGTGGAGAGCGCATTGCGATGGTTGGCGCCAATGGAGTAGGAAAAACTACGCTTCTCAATATTCTATTTAGAGATTTAGCCCCTGATGAAGGTACTATTAAGCGAGGAACAAATTGGATCACTGCCACTTTTGAGCAAAACAAAGGTAGCTTGGATTTGGATGCTAGTCTTCAGGAAAATTTAGCTGGTGATCCTGATATTGCGCTGCCAGGTAGATCTGACCAGATTCTGGTAAAAGGCGTCCCGAGACACGTGGTTGGATATTTGAAAGAATTTTTGTTCGATCCCAGTACTTTAAGGGCGCCGGTACGCTCTCTTTCAGGAGGTGAAAAATCTAGGTTAATTCTTGCAAAACTTATGGCTAAAACAAGCAATCTATTACTACTGGACGAACCAACAAATGATTTAGACATTGAGACGCTGGATTTACTTCAGGAGCTACTATGTGAGTTCGACGGCACAATACTTTTAATAAGTCATGATAGAGACTTCGTTGAACGGGTTGCAACACGAGTATTGTTTTTTGAAGGAAATGGTAGAATTATAGATTTTACAGGGGGTTACGAGTCATACTTAAATAAGTTTTTGGATGATAAAAACTCATTAGATGCAGCTGTAAAATCTCGAAAGCCCAAAAATACGATGAATTTGCAGGAAAATAAGAAAAGTGCAGGTTTATCTTTCACAGAGCAGCATAGGTTGTCAGAAATTCCTGAAGAAATAGAGAGACTTGAGTTAGAGATTAAAAAGTTAGAGGAATTCTTATCCATTGATGATCTTTATCAGTCTGATCAAAAAAAATTTGATAAAGCCTCTAGTGCGTTAGCGGAACGAAAGTTGAAAATGGATAAAATTATGGAAGAATGGTTGTTACTTGAAGATAAACAAATTTATGGCCAACTGTCATGAAAATTTCCTAATCCGGCTGTTTTAAAAGTGCTAGCTAAGTTTATTAATCCATCTATTGTAAATAATCCCCAATAATGAGACAGTCGTGATTATTCTAAAAATATGGTGAGCGCTTACTAATGCTGGACTTGATGCGACCGATAGTGCAATTAATGACATTTCTGTAACGCCGCCTGGGGCAAAAGATATAAAAAGTGTTACAGTTGTTAATTCAGATAAGTTTTGGAGTATGATTATAAAAATGAATGCTAGGATAAGCATTGTAATTACTGATAATGCTGACAGACGAGCTGCAGTAAAAAGAACACGTTTATCCATCCCAAAAAATCTTGCACCCAGGCTGGTTCCGATAATTACCTGTGCAACTACGATCAGTATATCTGGGAGCTGAATATTAATATTCGTACTTGAAGTAAATAAAATTGTTAAAAGCATAGGCCCCAACAAGTGACCAGCAGGCATTCTGAGCTGAGCTCCAAGGATGAGACCAAAAATTATTAAAATCGTGATATAAAATAAGTCAATTACCGAAATAATTTCATTTTTTTCCAGTATAAAGCCAGCTGCACTACCGACTGGAGCTCCAAACCAAATTGAAATCATGACTGGCACTAGAATTATTACAAAAATAATTCGCAAGAATTGTTGAAGAGTTACGACTTTTATTTTTCCTCCATACTGTTCAGACATAGCGATACTCTCCATTAGCCCACCGGGCGCAGCCGAAAAAAATGCAGTAGCTCGATCATATTTTCCAAATTTTAGAAAAATTTTATAGTTCATAAAATGGGCGCACCAACTAAAAATTAATAAACCAAATATACTTGGAAAGTAGTTGGTGAATTGATCCATTAGATCGGGAGAAACCTGTGATCCAATCATTACGCCGATTATAGCTACGAAATAATTTCGAAATTTTTGAGGAAATACGTAATTTGAAGGAGCTATTTTCTCTCCAAAATTAATTGACCATATAGCACATGCTAATAATGGGCCTAGCATCCAAGGAAGAGGTAGCAAGGTTTTAGAAGCCACCCAACCAACTAACGTCCCAAGCGCTAATAAAAGCGCACTGTAAAAAAGGTTTTTCTTCAATGAAATTTCCTTTTCTAGAATTATTTATATCGAAAATAGATGTTTAACCTGAAAGAGTGCTAGTTTTCTCTATCGTGTTTTTTAAGGAACTGAAAGAAAGATTGCGTTTTAGGGTGTTTATACTCCAAAGCAAGTGTGTATGCGTTAACCATAAAAAAACAAGCTTTGTTTTTATTGGGTGAGTTATAAGCTGCTTCTGCATATAATTCTGCTAACTTAAGACCATCATTATTCTGATGAGCAACTAAAATTTTTTTCTCTAAATCCTCGTCAGGATTTCCGCATGCGTCCATTTTGGACCTCATTGGCAACCCAATAGTGAAAACAATGAGTAGGATTGTCCATTACTGGTGAAAACCGACCGCCATCAAAATTTACCGCATGACGTCCTTTTTGCATACCCTCAACTACAGGAACATCCTCGTCGAAAACTAGCCTCCATTGCTCACTATTTTTAAGGCGTAAGTGTTCTGGCGTGTCTTCCTGAGAATAAAATAGGTGAATGTGTTCATTTGTTTTTTCAGGGCTATCCGGTATGAGAATGATTGCAAAGGCATGATCCCTGTGGACGCCGAGGAGAACATTTGGATAAACAGCAATATATTCAGCTGCAGTATCCCATTTCGCTTCTAAATTAGAGAAATCAGGGAAAACATTACCATCTTTATCCTTAAGCTGCTGATAAACTTTTGTACCTTGTCCAGAAAATTTGTTTTTGTACTCAATATGATAATGATCTTCTAGTTTGGAGTAGCTGTTTAAGCTAGGGTGAACCCACGGTAAATGATAACTTTCACAATAATTTTCTACTGCCAATTTCCAATTTGCGGCTATTTCAATCGTAAATGAACTTTCCTTGCCACCATGAAAAAGAGGCCTGTCGAAGTCTGCCCATCTATCCATTAATTCTTTCATACTATCTTCAAACTTCGGTGCATTACCCGAAAGATTTATCCAAATAACCCCCATCCATACATGGCTTCGCACTTCGGTTAGGCCTAATTTAGACCGATCAATCTCCTCATGTAGGTTTCTACCTGGGCCTCCTACATGAGGAGTGCTTATAAGGTTCCCGTCTGTTGAATAGCACCAGCTATGATAGGGGCACCGAATAGCCCCCTCTATGGATTTAGCTGTATCAATAAGTATCATACCACGATGCCGGCAAGTATTTTGAAAAACTTTTACTTTGTTTTCTTTCGTGCGAACAATAAACAAGGGAATGCCCTGAAAATGAATAGGTACAACGTCTCCAATATTTGGAATCTCCGCTGAAACTGCCAGCCCACTCCATTTAGCGAAGAGTAAAATATCTTTTTCTTCTTGGAAAACTGATGAACAAGTGTAGTGCTCATTTGGAAGCCCATTTGCTTTGCCTATTGGCAAACAAACTTTATCTAGTGTAGCTGTCTTTTCCATTTTTTGGCTCACTTTTTCCATCTAAATAAAAAAAGATACTACTAGAGGCTAGCTCAAAACGACAACTGAGTTAAATGAAAACGACAAGATAAGTAATTTTGATGTTAGCCGCGAGATAGTGCTGCTACACCTGTTCTTGCAATTTCTATAAGACCGAGTGGACGCATCAATTCTGCAAATGCGTCAACCTTTTCTGGCGTGCCGGTAATTTGAAAAGTAAAGCTATCTAGCGTGCTATCTACTGCGTGTGCTCTAAAAATATCAGCTAAACGCAAAGCTTCTACTCTTTTTTCGCCTTTACCTCCAACCTTTAAAAGAGCAAGTTCTCTCTCCACATGGGGGCCATCAACAGTTAAATCATGTACTTCATGGACAGGTACAATTCGTCCAAGTTGAGCTTTGATTTGCTCGATAACCTGCGGTGTTCCTGTAGTTACGATAGTAATTCGGCTTAGATGTCCGTCATGATCAACTTCTGCAACAGTGAGACTATCTATATTATACCCGCGGCCCGAAAAAAGCCCTATTACCCTAGCAAGAACGCCAGCCTCATTATCTACTAATATTGCTAGTGTGTGGGTCTGTATTTCGTCGCCAAAACTAGACCTAAGGTTATAAGCAGAATGCTTACTTGATCCCTTTTTTATTTTTAATGCTGACATTTGTAACCTACAAAGTAAATATTCAAACTAACACTGCACCACTGCTTCCTATTGCATCCCCGGTTTCTGCCTCTCCCAGCAACATCTTATTATGTGGCTCTCCAGATGGTATCATTGGAAAGCAATTTTCATGTTTCTCAACCAAACAATCGAACAGTACCGGGCCGTCGTAAGAAAGCATTTCTAGAATAGCATCATCTAAATCGGCTGGGTCCGACACCATAATGCCTTTTGCACCAAATGCGTCTGCCAATTTAACAAAATCAGGAAGAGCATCAGACCAACTGTGTGAGTATCTTTCACCGTGCAACAATTCTTGCCATTGTCTAACCATACCTAATCTTTCGTTATTCAAAATAAATTGTTTAACAGGTAAATTATATTGAACGGCAGTACCCATCTCCTGCATATTCATCAACCAACTAGCTTCGCCTGCTACATTAATAACCAATGCATGTGGATGAGCAATTTGTACCCCTATTGAAGCTGGAAAACCGTAACCCATTGTTCCAAGGCCACCTGAAGTCATCCATTGATTAGGTTCCTCAAAACCTAAGAATTGAGCAGCCCACATTTGATGCTGGCCAACTTCGGTGCAAATGTATCTGTCCGATCTATTTCTAGTTAGCTCCTCAAGACGCTCAAGTGCAAATTGGGGTTTAATCGTTTTTTTGCTATTTTTATAGTTTAGGCATTTAACAGATCTCCACTCGTCTATTTGAGCCCACCATTTGCTAATAGCAGCGGTGTTTGTCTTTCGACCTCGCGCTTTCCACATATTTAAAACATCATCTAAAACATGAGCAATATCACCTATGATAGGAATATCGACGTGAATTACTTTATTTATTGACGATGGGTCTATATCGATGTGAGCCTTCTTAGAAGTAGGGCTAAACGCATCTATTCGACCAGTAATCCGATCATCAAACCTAGCACCTATATTAATCATTAGATCACAATCGTGCATGGCCATATTTGCTTCGTAGAGACCGTGCATTCCAAGCATTCCAAGCCAATTATTACCAGAAGCGGGATAGCAACCCAAGCCCATTAATGTAGAAGTTATTGGGAAATTTGTACCTTTTACTAATTCTCTCAGAAGCTGACTTGCTGCCGTGCCAGAATTAATTACGCCGCCACCGGTGTATAAAATTGGCTTTTCTGACTGCTCAATTGCCTCAACGAGCTTCGTAATTAGTTCAATGTCACCCTTTAATTTCGGCTTATATTGAGAAGCAGGTACTTTCTTTCCTGAAACATAATTCCCAGATGCAAATTGAACATCCTTTGGAATATCAACTAAAACGGGGCCTGGTCGCCCAGACTTTGCAACATGGAAAGCTTCATGTAAAATCGTCGCTAGCTTATCAGTGTCTTTGACAAGCCAATTATGCTTGGTGCAGGGCCTTGTGATCCCGACTGTATCCGCTTCTTGAAAGGCGTCTGATCCGATCATAAACGTAGGTACTTGCCCCGTAAGAACAACTAAGGGGATAGAATCCATTAATGCGTCTGTTAATCCGGTAACAGCGTTAGTCGCACCCGGTCCTGAAGTCACTAAAACCACCCCTGGTCGTCCAGTAGACCTTGCGTATCCTTCCGCTGCATGGACTGCTCCTTGTTCATGCCGAACAAGTATATGCCTTATTTCATTCTGTTGGAAAATTTCGTCATATATCGGAAGCACAGCTCCACCAGGGTATCCAAACACAGTATCAACCCCTTGGTCCTTTAGGGCTTGAACTACCATCTTGGCTCCAGTCATATGGCCAGTCATAAAGAAACTCCCCCTCTATTTTTAAGTAGATATTAAAGCTGTATAATATAATCTAACTCAGACGCAAAGGCGACCATATGAATTACAAAAAGGATGGTCAACAAGAAATGCCTTCGTAAAAGTATAATTTAAAGAAATTTATTAATTTTGTTACAAAAAGGACTTAAAAATAGCAATATTCGAAAAGAAAAATGTAAGTTTTGGCAACACACAAAAAAACAAGCCCTCAAGAGCTCGTTTTATGCATAAACCTTCGTACAGATTAAGATGAGCTTTCTTCTGAGTCTTCCACTGGTGCGTCGGACACCTGATCGTCTTCGTTATCATCATCAAGAGCTGCGCTTCCGATGTCGTCAAACAGTTCTGCTATCTCAAACTCTGCTTCCGCTTCGGCTTCGGCAGCAACGTCTTGTATGGATTTGCCTGATGCTTGTAAATCAGCTTCTTCAGTTGATCGGGCAACATTTAGTATTATGGTGGAAGTCACCTCTGGATGCAAAACAACTGACATTTCATGCAATCCTAATTCTTTGATAGGTTTTACTAAAGAAATTTGTTTTCGGTCAATTGAAAAGCCTGCGGAAGTAGCAACTTCTGCTGCATCCCGTGGAGAAACAGATCCGTAAAGCGCTCCCGAGTCAGATGCAGATCGGATTACTACAAAAGTTTGTCCGTCCAGTTTTCCTAGAAGTGCGTCTGCTTCTTTTTTTGTTTCTAAATTCTTTGTTTCAAGTTGGGATTTTTGCTTTTCAAAAGCTGTTATGTTCGTCTCTGATGCCGTCTGAGCTTTACCCTGAGGTAGCAGAAAATTTCGTGCATACCCTGGTTTGACATCTACCACGTCACCCATCTGACCCAATTTTGATACTCTTTCTAGAAGAATAACTTGCATAATTCCTATCTCCTCTACTACTTAACGGCGTAAGGTAAAAGTGCCAAAAAGCGCGCACGTTTTATTGCGCGGGCAAGTTCACGCTGCTTTTTTGCAGAAACGGCGGTAATCCGAGAAGGAACTACTTTTCCTCGCTCTGATATGTACCTTTGCAATAACTTAGTGTCTTTATAATCAATCTTTGGTGCATCCTCACTTGAAAATGGGCATACCTTCTTTCGACGAAAAAATGGTTTGTTTGTCATTTCGAAAACTCCTTGCCAACCTTAATCGCGTTGTTCGCGTCTTTCACCGCGATCATCTCGTTTATGCATTTGAACTGATGGACCTTCATCATGCTTATCAACTTTAATTGTCAAAACTCGCATTACGTCTTCATGAAGGCGCATTAGGCGTTCCATTTCTTGAACAGCTTCGGAGGGCGAGTCCGTTCTAAGCATGGCATAGTGCCCTTTCCGATTTTTGTTCATTTTATAGGCCATTGTTTTCAATCCCCAGTACTCGGAGTCGATTACAGTACCACCATTATCTTTGAGGACTATTCCAAAGTGTTCAACAAGACCCTCTGCTTGTGTGTTTGATAAGTCTTGTCGAGAAATAAAAACATGCTCGTATAGAGGCATTTCTGTTTCCAATCCATCTATGGCGCGTTTCATAGGAAGGGGGCTCCATCTTTTTGTTCCCGACCACGAGTGACTGCGCTGATATTTATTACAAAAAGATTTGGGTTACTTATACTAATTTCGCGGAACTACAAGTCTATAATTTTACAAATTCACACTTACTCAACTGTGACGGATTTTGCCAAATTTCGCGGTTGATCAACATCTGTACCTTTAGATACTGCTGAGAAGTATGCAAGTAACTGCATTGGTAGTGCGTATATTAATGGGGTTAGTAGCTTGTTGGTGCGTGGCATTTCGATAGTATTTTTTACCATTGAACCAGCTGATTGCAGCCCTTCTTTATCCGAGATTAGTATTACACTCGCTTTTCGAGCAATAACTTCCTGCATATTTGATATATTTTTTTCAAATAATTCGTCGCAGGGGGCTAATATAATGACTGGGACGCTATCATCTATCAGTGCAATTGGCCCATGCTTTAGTTCTCCAGCAGCATAGCCCTCAGAATGAATATAACTAATTTCCTTTAATTTTAATGCTCCCTCAAGAGCAACGGGATACATTAAACCACGCCCTAAAAACATTACATCGCTAGCAGTAGATAGCTTGTATGCGATATCTTGTATGGAATTAGTTCTCCCCAAGTATTGACTAAGAGTTGATGGTAGACTTTTTAAATCGCTGACTGTTTTTGCAATATTAATTTCTGAAATTTCTGATCTGTCTCGTGCTGCTTTTAGGGCCATCAAAAATAATACTGCCAATTGGCATGTGAAAGCTTTGGTTGATGCTACGCCAATTTCTGGGCCAGCGTGAATTTCCAAAACTTGATCACTTTCTCTGGCAATGGAGCTTGTAGAAACATTTACAATAGAAATAATGTTTTTTGCTTTGCCAACACAATAGCGTAATGCCGCTAGTGTATCTGCGGTTTCTCCAGATTGACTGACAAAAATTGCGGCAGTGCCTTTCTCTATTGGCGGCTCGCGGTAGCGAAATTCGCTTCCAATATCAATTTCAACTGGGATTTTAGCTAGTTTTTCAATCCAATATTTTGCTACGTAACAAGCATAGTATGCAGTCCCGCAAGCTATTAAAATTATTTTTGGAATTTCTTTAAAATTTAACTCTTTCAGCAGATTGATTTTTGCTCCAACGTTCTCGTCGCAAATATAAGATTTTATTGCCTTTTCCAAAGCTACCGGTTGTTCGTAAATTTCTTTTTCCATAAAATGGTTGAAGCCTGATTTATCGTAAAAGTTTGCGCTTTGATCCAGGTATTTAATCGGTCGAGATACAAAATTCCCTAAATGATCATATATATCGACTCCCTCTCGAGTTAATATTGCGAGGTCACCCTCTTCGAGATAAGTAATTTTTTTGGTCATTGGCAGCAGTGCTAGGGCGTCTGAGCCAAGGTACATTTCATTTTTTCCATATCCTATTGCTAAAGGCGATCCAGATCTTGCCGCAATCATAAGGTTTTCATGCCCTGCAAAAAGCATTGCGATTGCAAATGATCCAGAAAGTTTTGATAAAGTCTTTTGGGCTGCAACGATTGGTTCATGACCTTCGTCTATAAACTTTGAACACAGCATGGCAATCGTCTCAGTGTCTGTGTCTGTTTCAGGTTTATATCCGTCACAACTTAATTCATGCCGAAGTTCAAGAAAGTTTTCGATTATTCCATTATGCACGACTGAAACTGCACCGCTATTATGTGGATGTGCATTTTTTTCGTTCGGCTCTCCATGCGTTGCCCATCTGGTGTGTCCAACCCCCACTTTTCCTTTAAGTGGCTGAAAAACAAGCTTGTCCTGTAGTTCCATTAGTTTTCCAACTGCCCTTCGTCGATCGATGGAGCCTTCACTTTCGACTGTGGCTATTCCAGAGCTATCGTAACCCCTATATTCGAGTCTTTTTAATGCTTCGACTAGGATCGGTGCGGCTTCATGCTTGCCCAAAATTCCAATTATGCCACACATCTATTTACCTCAGGATTTTGTTTTATTTTTTTTGTTTCGGAGGAGTGCTTTAAGCTTCTTTGCGCCACCGTTTTTATTATTTTGCTCTGAGCGCGCGATGGCTAAATTATCAGCTGGTATATCTTTTGTAATAACAGAGCCACTACCTGTCATTGAATTATTTCCGACGGTTAACGGGGCAATCAGCATAGTATTTGAACCAATAAATACGTTTTTACCAATTACTGTTTTGTGCTTGTTAGCCCCATCGTAATTACAAGTGATTGTGCCGGCGCCAATATTTGAATTCTCACCAATTTCTGTATCACCTATGTATGATAAATGGTTTATCTTAGAATTTTCTGCAATTTTGGAGTTTTTTATTTCTACAAAGTTGCCAATTTTTACACCTTCTGAGAGGTCAACTCCCGGTCTCAATCTAGCATAAGGGCCAATGCTACAATTGTGAGAGACATTGCATCTTTCAAGGTACGAGAAGGCTTTTACCGTACAGCCCGTACCGATTTTTACGCCTGGTCCAAATATTACATTTGGCTCTACAATTGTATCTCGACCTATTTCTGTATCTAATGAAAAGAAGACAGTCTCTGGTGCAACGAGATGAATGCCAATTTCTAAGGCCTCAGTGCGCGTAGTTTCTTGAAACGTCTTTTCTGCAAGACTTAGTTGTTGAAGCGAGTTGATGCCAAGTGCCTCTTTGGGTCCGCAAACTTGGTAACTACAATTCAACCCTTTAGCTTTAGCTAATTGAACACAATCGGTGAGATATAGTTCATTGTTTTTGTTATCTCTATCTAACTCTTTCAACAGTTCTTTTAAAACTAGTGAGCTTCCTGCCATAACTCCACTGTTACATAAATTAAGTGCTAATTCCTGACCATTTGCATCCTTATGTTCAACTATTTTCAAAAGTTCATTATCATTCGTAATAAGCCTGCCGTAACCAGAAGGATCCGGTGCGTGAAACCCAAGAACTACCAAGTCAGCTTGCCTGCTTCTAGCCTCAATTTTTCTCATTGTTTCTGCTGATACGAATGGGGTATCGCCAAATAGCACAATTACATTACCATCAAAATCTGCTAATTCTTCGATCGCTATACTGACGGCATGACCTGTGCCTAGTTGCGCTTCTTGGATTACTAATTCGATTGATGTGTCTGAATTTTCTAAGACGTTTTTTATTTCCTTCCGTCTGTGGCCTAAAACAGCTAATATTTTTTGAGGGTTAATACTTTGTGCTGTTTTAATACAATGAGAAATAAGAGGAAAGTTCCCTACTTCGTGTAGCACTTTAGGACGATTAGAATTCATCCGAGTTCCCTTGCCTGCGGCCAGAACTATAACTGCAGTATCCATAGAAAGTCCTTAAGGTTTTAAACCGTTTTATCGTATAGTCGATTTGTTGCAAGCTTAACTTATGTCAAAATTAGTTGCCGAATGTTTCATTTTATGATGAGCATAATTTCTTAAATACTTGGAGCTCAAATATGAAAACTGTTGTTTTTGATCTAGATGGAACTATTGCTGACACCAGCGCAGATTTGATAGCTGCAGCTAATTTTTGTTTTGCCAGTTTGGGCTATCCAAAGCTTTTAGATAACGAAAACGATGCTGGTGTGGCAATGCGAGGTGGCAGGGCAATGCTGGAATTAGGGTGTCAAAAAATTGGACTGAATGATGAGCATTTTATTCACCAACAATATCCTATTCTTCTCAATGCTTATTCCAAGTGCTTGGATAAGGATACTGAATTTTTCCCATATGCATTGGATGCCATTCGTAAGCTTAAATTATTGGGCATAAACTCTGCTATTTGCACCAACAAGCCTTCTGCATTGGCTGAAGAGTTAATGGTGCGATTGGGGGCAAGACATCTCTTTAAAGAATTAATTGGCTCAGATACATTATCTTCTAAAAAACCGCATCCTGCACCCTTTATCGCAGCGGTAAATGGTGCAGGTGGCACTGTGGAACAGTCTGTGATGGTTGGTGACACTATGACAGACTTTGATACTGCTAAGGCTGTGGGGGTACCAATAATAATCGTTGATTTTGGCTTTGAGGGTTTTGATTTTAGTCATTCCAAACCTGATGCAGTACTCAAATCTTTCCTGGATCTTCCAGCAATTGTAATGGAGATTTTGGGGATTGATTAAAAGCATTCTCTGAAAATTGCTTAATTAAGTAGCTCGGATTAAATTTACAGTTTTTATTGGTTTATTTAATTCCGTGCATTTTTATCAAAAATTTAATTTTTAAATGGGTTTATTATCCTTTCAACAATGCTCTGCTTTTGGTAATAGCTTTTACAACTCCTATATCTCTGTTTTTTTGGTATGTAATTATGGAAATATTCAAGGGAAGCTTTACACAGCAAGAACCTTTGTCTCAAGAAGCGATAGATGCAGCTACAAGAGTTTTGAATACTGGTCGCCTGCATCGATATAATTTGAAGGAAGGTGATGCAGGGGAGGTTGCATCGCTAGAGCTTGATTTTGCGAAAATTATAGGTTCAAAATTTTGTCTAGCGGTAGCGTCTGGAGGGTATGCTCTGGCGACTGCTCTGCGCGCCGTAGGTGTAAAACCGAACCAAACGGTTTTGACAAATGCATTCACTTTAGCTCCCGTTCCTGGCGCAATTGCATCAATTAATGCTATTCCTCTTTTGGTGGAAGTTACTGAAGATTTAACAATTGATTTTGACGATTTAGAAGCAAAGGCTTCGCAGTCTGAGGTTCTTTTGTTAAGCCATATGCGAGGGCACATATGCGATATGGACAAACTTTTAGAGATTACCAACCGACACGGTATAATTGTAATCGAGGATTGTGCCCATACAATGGGTGGTGGTTGGAATAAAAAGCCTACTGGATCATATGGAATAATAGGTTGCTTCTCTACACAAACCTACAAACATATTAATTCAGGTGAAGGAGGATTTCTAACCACAAATGATCCCATAGTAATGGCGAAGTCCATTGCTTTATCAGGGTCTTACATGATGTTCGATAAGCACCTTTCTGCGCCAAGTAAAATTGACTTCGATAGTATAAAATATGAAACACCTAACATATCGGGACGGATGGATCATTTGAGGGCTGCAATATTGCGGCCGCAGCTCAAGGAACTTGCTGATAAGATAATTCGTTGGAACGAAAGATACATGACAATCGAGACTATTTTAAAAGATGTGAAAGGTCTGCATTTAATAAAACGTCCGACTAAAGAAGATTTTGTCGGTTCATCATTCCAATTTTTGCTCAGCAATTGTTCTTACTTTGAAATTCAATCAATCGTCGAAAGTTGTCGAAATAGGGGAGTTGAACTTAAATGGTTTGGTCAAAATGAGCCAAAAGGCTTTACTTCAAAATATGATAGCTGGAGATATATCCCTACTCAGCAAATGGCCAAATCAGATAAAATTATTAATTCAATACTAGACATGCGTTTGCCATTAACATTTTCAATTGAAGATTGTAAGCTCGTTGCTGCTATAATTTGCCAAGAGATCGAAGCTAATACGGATTAAAAAAACGTAGTAGCTCCAGTAAAATCTAGAAAAGAGTAATTTTAATTGAAGAGTATTTGGTATTGCTTTGGGATTTGCGCTTTAATTGGTATTCTATTAATGCTGCGTTTGGGTTTTAAGACAGCTTATTTGGACGAAAGCGCGATAATCGTGCATTATGCCGACCTATATGCAACCGATATGAGAAATATGGGTATCGATGCATCAATTTATGATTGTGTAGCCCTTCAAGATGAAAGTTTTTGGGTAAGGTTAAGGATACACTGCAAAGGCACTATGACAGTTACTTATGCGATTGGACTATGGGGCCAACCAGTAGATGCAACACCACAAGTTTTCGAGAGCAATATTTGAAAAAAATTGCTTATTTTTGTATGTTAGATCATTAAAACAAAGATTTTTTATCAATTCTTTTCTTTTTTTTTAGAGTAGGACAATATGTACGCTTTATCATTTCAGGTAGACGTTGTTTAACGTAAAAAAGATCGAGTCGTGTTGACCCTGACAGCGTTTGGGGTTAAACCACAACTTAGCCAAACTGGGGCGCTTAGCGACCTGAAATTAAAAGGGAGCCATCTGTGGACGAGATGTTATCGGAATACCTCCCGATACTTATCTTCTTGGCGATTGCAGTAGCCTTAGGGTTGCTACTTTTGCTAGCAGCCACCGTAATTGCTGTTAGGCATCCGGACGCTGAAAAAGTATCAGCATATGAATGTGGTTTTAATGCATTCGACGACGCGAGAATGAAATTTGACGTCCGTTTTTACTTAGTATCGATTTTGTTCATTATTTTTGACCTTGAAATCGCATTTTTATTTCCTTGGGCGGTGGCTTTTAAAGATATATCGTTTTTAGGATTTTGGTCTATGATGGTTTTCCTCTTGATACTAACCATTGGGTTTGCTTATGAGTGGAAAAAGGGTGCTTTAGAATGGGAGTGATGGCTGGAGAGAATACCGCTGGACGCGATTTTGAAGTGGAAACGAAAGCGCTTAGTGGCCAGCTGCAAGACAAAGGCTACTTACTTACATCTGCTGAGGACGTAATCAATTGGGCAAGAACTGGGTCGCTTCACTGGATGACTTTTGGGCTGGCTTGTTGCGCAGTTGAAATGATGCACACCTCCATGCCGCGGTATGATTTGGAACGTTTCGGCACGGCTCCACGGGCATCGCCACGGCAATCTGATTTGATGATTGTTGCGGGTACTTTAACTAACAAAATGGCACCAGCATTGAGGAAAGTTTATGATCAAATGCCAGAACCAAGATACGTTATATCCATGGGTTCCTGTGCAAACGGAGGGGGATATTATCATTACTCTTATTCAGTCGTTCGAGGGTGTGATCGGATTGTGCCAGTAGACATTTATGTTCCAGGCTGCCCCCCAACGGCAGAAGCCCTTTTGTACGGCATAATGGCTTTGCAGCGAAAAATTCGTCGGACTGGAACGATTGTCCGATGATAGAAGCTTTACGCGAACTTGGCGGTTATATTGAACAGAAACGAAGTGATTGTGTTATTTCGTGGGATACAGATAGTGATGAGCTGAACATTATGGTTGCTCCTTCCAACATTGCAAGTTTTGTGGATTTTCTCAAATGTGATAGCAGATGTAAATTTTCAACACTGGTGGATATAACAGGTGTGGATTTTCCCGAAAGAGTCAAGCGTTTTGAGGTGGTTTATCATCTTCTGTCTATGTTTCAAAACCATAGAGTAAGATTAAAGGTTTCTATAAGAGAAAATGAGCCGATCCAATCTTTAGTTAGTGTTCATCCTAGTGCAAACTGGTTTGAAAGAGAAGTTTTTGATATGTTCGGCATCCTGTTTCAGGATCATCCAGACTTAAGACGTATCCTGACAGATTATGGGTTTCAGGGCTTTCCTTTAAGGAAAGATTTCCCAACTACAGGGTACAACGAGGTGCGTTATGATGAAGCGCAAAAAAGGGTTGTTTATGAGCCAGTAAATTTAACGCAAGAATACCGTCAGTTCGACTTCAAAAGCCCTTGGGAAGGAGCCGAATACATAATGCCCGATGATGAGGCTGAAGGGGCAACATAATGGATGGATCAAAAGGTTTTCAGGATGCACTGACAAATGAACAGAAAATCAGAAACTTCAATATTAATTTTGGACCCCAGCATCCTGCAGCGCATGGAGTTTTAAGGCTTGTTCTTGAGCTTGACGGCGAAATAGTTGAGCGTTGTGATCCTCACATTGGGCTTTTACACCGAGGCACTGAAAAATTAATGGAGAGTAGAACTTATCTACAAAACTTGCCTTATTTTGATCGTCTAGACTACGTTGCTCCAATGAACCAAGAACATGCTTGGTGCCTCGCGATTGAAAAATTAACAAACGTATCTGTGCCACGAAGAGCTTCGCTGATTAGGGTGCTGTATTCAGAGATAGGCAGAATACTCAATCATTTATTAAATGTTACTACACAAGCTATGGATGTTGGGGCCCTAACACCGCCCTTGTGGGGCTTCGAAGAGCGGGAAAAATTAATGGTATTTTACGAGCGGGCGTGCGGCGCGCGCTTGCATGCAGCATATTTCAGGCCGGGCGGGGTCCATCAGGACCTACCGGATGATTTGCTTAAAGACATTTTGAGCTGGGCCGAAGAATTTCCAGCGGTTTTGAAAGATATTGATGAGTTATTGACTGAAAACCGAATTTTTAAGCAACGTAATGTCGACATAGGTATTGTAACGGAAGATGATATTCTAAAGTATGGTTTTTCCGGTGTAATGGTGCGTGGTTCTGGATTGGCATGGGATTTAAGGCGTTCTCAACCTTACGAATGTTACGACGAGTTTGATTTTAAAGTGCCCGTAGGAAAAAATGGTGATTGTTATGACAGATATTTGGTCCGCATGGAGGAAATGCGTCAGTCTCTGCACATCATTAAGCAGGCGATTGAGAAACTTTTAGTAGAGCCTGGTGACATACTGGCACGGGGCAAAATAACGCCCCCGAGACGAGCCGAAATGAAGGGCTCAATGGAAGCTTTAATCCATCATTTTAAGCTTTATACTGAGGGTTTTCACGTGCCTGAAGGAGAGGTCTATGCCTGTGTAGAGGCTCCTAAAGGGGAATTTGGTGTTTACCTGGTGTCGGACGGTTCCAACAAGCCCTACAGAGCGAAATTACGTGCACCAGGCTTTCTTCACTTGCAGGCAATGGATCATATGGCAACTGGCCATCAACTGGCAGATGTTGCGGCAATTATTGGCACGATGGATATAGTATTTGGAGAGATTGACCGCTAATGTTACGTCGACTACACGAGGAACAGCCAAGATCTTTCTCGTTTACTTCTGAGAATAAGGCCTGGGCTGACGCTCAAATTAAAAAGTATCCTGTCGGTCGTGAAGCGTCTGCGATAATACCGCTATTGTGGAGAGCTCAGGAGCAAGAAGGTTGGCTAACAAGGCCAGCGATAGAGCACGTTGCAGACTTGCTAGGCATGGCGTACATGCGGGCGCTGGAAGTTGCTACATTTTACTTCATGTTTCATCTCCAGCCTGTCGGCAAAGTAGCTCACGTTCAGGTGTGCGGTACTTTATCGTGTATGCTTTGCGGTGCTGAAGACTTAATTACAGTCTGTAAAGAGAAAATTTCTCCTAATCCGCATCAGTTATCGGCAGATGGAAACTTTAGTTGGGAGGAAGTTGAATGCTTAGGTGCATGCTCAAACGCTCCAATGGCACAAATCGGCAAAGATTATTATGAGGATTTAAGTGAAGAAACACTGCGTCAGATCATCGACAATTTATGTACTGAAGAGCTGCCAACGCCAGGTCCGCAGAATGGTAGATTTGCTTCTGAGCCAAAACAAGGCCTTACCTCTCTTACGAAATATGAAAGTGGACGGACAAAGTTTAATGGCAGTGTTCAAATGGCTTTTGATTTAAAAGACACCATAAAGCGAATAGATGGGACTGAGACGGAATTGGTAACTCCATGGCTTAAGGTTGGAAAGAAAAAAACCATACAATCGGCGATCAGGAAGCCAAAAATTTTAAAGTCCCCCAAAAAGTCAGTGCCTAGTGATTTATCAAGTCTTTCAGGATTGGGAGAGAAAGCTAAAATCATTTTAAATCGTTTAGGGATATTTTATATCGTTCAAGTATCCCAGTGGGGCGCTGAGGAAATTAATTGGGTACATTTGCACTCCTCTGGTTCTTTAAGCTTTAACAAGTTGAAAAGCTTTGTTGAGCAGGCAAAAATATTTGTAATTAATCAGCATGGGTAATTTAAGTTGGAAGCCATAATGAAGTTTAAGGAACGTAGGGGTGAGATACGACAGGGCCGAGTAGTTGGCTTGGTCATTGCTGTTACCATGTTGATTTGGATTTTAGCACAGTCTTTAGGTTCTTATCTGGGATTTCCTGGACGGTATGCTTTGCTTATAGATTTTTTAGCAATGGTCGCTTTTCTTTGGGCTATAATTTCTGGATTATTAATGTGGCGGTCACGTCGAATTACAAGGAATAATAAGTAAATGTTAAGCGATACAGATCGTATATTCACTAATATTTATGGCATGCACGACCGGACGCTTCGCGGCGCATTGGCACGGGGCCATTGGGATGACACAAAATCCATTTTAGTTAAAGGGCGAGACTGGATAGTTGAACAAATGAAGGCCTCCGGTCTGCGGGGGCGCGGAGGCGCCGGCTTTCCTACAGGTTTAAAGTGGTCATTTATGCCAAAAGAAAGCGATGGGCGCCCGTCTTATTTAGTAGTTAATGCTGATGAAAGTGAGCCTGGCACTTGTAAGGATAGAGAGATCATGAGGCATGACCCTCATACCTTAATTGAAGGCTGTTTAATTGCTTCGTTCGCAATGGGAGCAAACTGTTGTTACATTTACATTCGGGGTGAGTACATCAGAGAAAAAGAAATGCTTCAATTAGCAATTGACGAGGCTTATGAAGCTGGTTTTGTAGGTAAAAATGCGTGCAATTCTGATTGGGATTTTGATATTTTTCTTCATCATGGAGCAGGCGCATATATATGTGGCGAGGAAACAGCTTTACTTGAAAGTTTAGAAGGTAAAAAAGGTATGCCCCGAATGAAACCGCCGTTTCCAGCAGGGTCGGGTTTATACGGTTGCCCCACAACTGTTAATAATGTTGAATCAATAGCCGTTGTACCAACTATTCTCAGGCGGGGACCTGATTGGTTCTCTGGTTTTGGTAGGTCAAACAACTTTGGAACTAAGCTTTTTGCTATTTCGGGACATGTAAATAATCCCTGTGTGGTAGAGGAGGCTATGTCCATTTCGTTTGAAGAACTGATCGATAAACATTGCGGTGGAATTCGAGGAGGATGGAAAAATTTAAAAGCTGTTATACCAGGTGGTTCGTCCGTTCCCTGTGTGCGGGGTGAGGATATGAAAGACGCAATAATGGATTTTGATTATTTGCGAAATGATCTTGGGTCTGGGTTAGGTACTGCCGCAGTAATTGTAATGGACAGTTCTGTGGATATAATAAAAGCTATATGGCGCTTATCGAAATTTTACAAACACGAGAGTTGCGGTCAGTGTACACCATGTCGTGAGGGAACTGGCTGGATGATGAGAGTTATGGAAAGACTAGTGTCTGGAGATGCGGACAAAGAAGAGATTGATATGTTGTTCGATGTAACAAAGCAGGTGGAAGGTCATACTATTTGCGCTTTAGGAGATGCTGCTGCATGGCCAATTCAGGGGCTGATAAGAAATTTCAGAGAGGAAATAGAAGAAAGAATTATAAATAGAAAAATGACCAATGTTAACAAAGCGCTAGCGGCTGAGTGACGTAAATTGGGAAACTTTCTTATCATATCACTATCTATATTGCTTCTTTTGGGCTGTTCGGCTCGAATTAATGAAAACCGAGTTCCTTTTGATGGCGTTCTATTTAATCCAAAATTAAAGGTAGGAGCTAGCAAAAAAGATTTTGAAATTATAGTGCCGCGCTCCCACCGTTCTTTGTTTGGCGCAAAGGAGGCAGGTAGATATGAAGCAACAATTTTTTGTGTAAATAAATTTGGTACTTCGGATATTATCTGGGATGTAAGTCCTGATGACGTATCAAAAGTTACATCGAACAAGTCAATATTTATCAAGGGACGTTGTAGAATATGAAAATATCTAACTGTAAAAGCCGACGAATTTGGTGTGATTTAAGCACGTTTTGTTAAATTAACAAAACTCCATAATAAATTGAAAAAATTGAAATAAATAGTTACCAAGTGCTAATATGACAGAATTAAAAAAAATTATAATTGATGATCAAGAAATAGAGGTTGACCCCGCTATGACTTTAATACAGGCCTGTGAGCTTGTCGGCATAGAGGTTCCTAGATTCTGCTATCATGAGCGACTGTCAATCGCAGGTAACTGCAGGATGTGTCTTGTAGAGGTGGTTGGGGGACCTCCAAAGCCCACTGCATCCTGTGCGATGCAAGTTAGAGATCTTCGTCCAGGACCTGACGGACAGCCTCCAGTAGTGCGCACAAACTCCAAAATGGTGAAAAAGGCCCGTGAGGGTGTAATGGAGTTTCTATTGATCAATCACCCTCTTGACTGTCCAATTTGTGATCAAGGCGGCGAATGTGATCTTCAGGATCAGGCAATGGCCTTTGGTGTGGATTTTAGCAGATTTAAAGAAGCAAAACGTGCGGTAGACGACCTTGACCTTGGCCCGCTTGTGTCAACAAACATGACTAGGTGCATTAGTTGTACTCGATGCGTTCGATTTACCTCTGAAGTAGCGGGAATAAATCAAATGGGTCAAACAGGTCGGGGTGAGGATGCAGAAATAACGAACTATTTAAATGAGACGTTAAACAGCAATTTGCAGGGAAATATTATTGACCTTTGTCCAGTCGGTGCACTTACCTCCAAGCCTTATGCTTTCACAGCACGGCCTTGGGAATTATCAAATACAGAAACAATTGATGTAATGGATGCATTGGGCTCAAATATAAGAGTTGATACAAAAGGTCGTGAGGTTATGCGTATTTTGCCTCGTAATCACGATGGTATAAATGAGGAATGGATTTCAGATAAAACGCGCTTTGTGTGGGACGGCCTGAGACGTCAAAGATTAGATAAGCCTTATCTAAGAAAAGATGGTAAGTTGGTTGCTGTAAGCTGGGCAGAGGCTTTGAAATTTGCATCTGAATCAATTTCTGGCAAAAACGTTATGGGGCTGGTTGGAAATTTAACTTCAACCGAGACGGCTTATGCTTTAAAAAAACTTTTAACTAGCGTCGGTGGATTTGTTGAGTGTAGAACAGATGGTGCAAAATTACCTATCGACAACAGATCTGGATATGTTGGTAATGCCAAGATCGATGATCTCGACCTTGCTGATGAAATATTTTTGATTGGAAGTAACCCACGCGATGAGGCGCCAGTCTTAAATGCTCGGATCCGTAAAGTATGGTCTGAAGGAGCAAATGTTTATTTGCTTGGGCCAAAAGTAGACCTGACTTATGACTACTTACATCTAGGATCTGACCGTTCGGCTTTAAAGAAACTAGTCACCTCTACGTTAAAGGTTGGTGAGGAGAAGAATGTCGTAGTGATTTTAGGGGTTGGTGCTCTAACAGGCAAAGATGGATCTGCGGTGTTAGGCCACGTAATGAAGCTAGCCAGTGCCTCAAATTGCAAGTTTTTATTGCTTCATAATGCGGCTTCTAGGGTGGGTGCCATGGATATAGGAGCAGCTACACCAAATGGTATTTCTGACTTAATGAGTTATGAGGTCATTTTTAATCTTGGTTCAGATGAGCTAGAAATTCCAGCGGGCCCCTTTGTTATATATCAGGGGAGCCATGGCGATATGGGTGCTCACAGAGCAGATATTATCCTACCCGCAGCTGCATACACCGAGGAAAGTGGGATATTTGTAAATACAGAAGGGCGCCCACAGTTGGCTAACAGATCTGGGTTTGCACCAGGGGATGCTCGGGAGAATTGGGCAATTCTACGAGCTCTTGCTCAAAATTTGGACGTGACACTAAATTTCGATACCTTAGCACAACTTCGCGAGGGTCTCTTTTCAGAGCACCCTCATTTGAGAAATATAGATTCTCTAAGTGAAAGTGACTGGTGTCCTGAATTGAGCGGGGACTTGGGTAAAGGTGATTTTATATATCCAATTAAGGATTTTTATTTAACAAATCCAATAGCTAGAGCCTCTGTTTTGATGAGTGAATTGTCAGCTCAAGTTAAAGCAAGAAATTCTAACAGAATTGCGGCAGAGTGATATCATGTTTAGAAAAAGACATATGCTTTTGAATATTCTTTTTGTTTTACCAGCAGAGGCAACTTCACGAACCGTAAAATTTCCGCCTCGATGTCTCCAGCAGGAAAAATTACTAGCTTTGTTTTTATGCAGCATTCTACTTAGCTTTAGTTGCGAAGTGGGGGAAAATGGCTGAATTTTTGAACTCTTCTTGGGGCATTGCATTGATTTTAATTTCTCAAGGTTTGATGATGGCAGTATTTCTGCTTCTGTCTGCTTATTTTTTAATTTATGCAGATCGTAAGGTATGGGCGGCCGTTCAGATGCGACGTGGTCCCAATGTGGTGGGTGCTTTCGGCCTGCTTCAATCTGGGGCCGACATGTTGAAACTTGTTTTTAAGGAAATAATCATACCCGCGGGTGCGGACAAGCCGGTATTCTTTTTGGCTCCACTTATTTCTTTTGTAATGGCAATACTTGCATGGGCGGTAATTCCATTAAACGAAGGTTGGGTGCTATCCGAAATCAACGTTGCCCTTTTATTTGTCTTTGCAATTTCGTCTTTAGAGGTCTACGGAGTGATTATGGGAGGTTGGGCGTCAAACTCCAAGTATCCTTTTCTAGGTTCGCTGAGATCCGCTGCGCAAATGATATCATACGAAGTATCAATTGGCTTGATCATTATAGGCGTTATAATTTCAACTGGATCAATGAATTTTGGTGACATAGTAAGAGCGCAGGACGGTAATTTAGGTATTTTCAACTGGTACTGGTTGCCACATTTTCCAATGGTTTTCCTCTTTTTTATATCTGCTTTAGCCGAAACAAATAGACCACCTTTTGATCTGCCAGAGGCTGAGAGTGAGTTAGTTGCAGGATTTCAAGTTGAGTACAGCTCCACACCCTTTTTACTATTCATGGCTGGTGAATTAATTGCTGTATTTCTCATGTGTGCCTTAACAACACTTTTGTTTTTTGGAGGTTGGTTATCCCCCATTCCTGGTCTTGCAGATGGATTTCATTGGATGCTGGCAAAGATGGGGTTTTTCTTTTTTGTGTTTGCAATGGTAAAAGCAATAACTCCAAGATATCGTTATGATCAATTAATGAGATTGGGCTGGAAAGTATTTTTACCAATTTCATTGGGTTGGGTTATTTTTGTGGCCTTCTTTGCAAAATTTGAAATGTTTGGTGGGGTTTATGCCCGCTGGGTAATTGGGGCGTGAACTATGAGTAAAATTGATTACACGCGAGCAGCAAAGTATTTTCTACTAGCTGATATATGGACTGGTTTTAAGCTTGGTTTTAAATATTTCTTTTCACCTAAAACAACGATTAATTACCCTCATGAAAAAGGTGAGTTAAGCCCTCGTTTTCGCGGTGAACATGCTCTGCGAAGGTATCCTAATGGTGAAGAACGGTGCATCGCATGCAAGCTTTGCGAAGCAGTTTGTCCCGCTCAGGCGATTACTATTGACGCTGAACCACGAGAAGATGGGAGTAGGCGCACAACCAGGTATGATATAGATATGACTAAATGCATTTATTGTGGTTTTTGCCAAGAAGCATGCCCAGTTGATGCGATCGTAGAGGGACCAAACTTCGAATTTTCTACGGAAACGCGCGAAGAATTATTTTATGACAAAGAGAAATTATTAGCAAATGGCGACAGGTGGGAATCTGAAATTGCTAAAAATTTAGAAATGGATGCACCTTACCGATGAGTAATGCTAAAAACCCATATGAACAGATGTTAAAGTTTGTGGCTGAGGCAATTATCCTTACTTCGATTTTTTTGGGAGTTATTTTAACTACAATAGCTTTGAAGATTGCTTATGAAATTATTGAAGAGTCTAAGGAATAAAAAATTGAGTATTCTTATTATAACTTTTTATCTGTTTTCACTCAGCGCAATTGCTGGTGGACTGATGACAGTCATTAGTCGAAATCCAGTACACTCAGTTTTATGGCTTATACTGGCTTTTCTTTCGTCTGCTGGGTTGTTTGTTCTACTAGGTGCAGAATTTTTAGCGATGCTTCTGATTATTGTTTACGTTGGAGCAGTTGCTGTCTTGTTTCTTTTTGTAGTTATGATGCTTGACGTTGATTTTTCCACTTTGAAAGCAGAAATGGCGGGTTATCTCCCCATTGCGTTGCTAATAGGTGTGGTTTTGGTAATGCAGCTAGGTATGGCATTTGGAGTTTGGTCTTATGCAGAGACTGCACTGGGCGCTCGCGAGGTTCTCGCAAACTCTCAACATCACAACACAAAGGCACTTGGCCTGATATTGTACGATAGATATTTTATTTTATTCCAGCTGTCTGGACTAATACTATTAGTAGCAATGATTGGGGCGATCGTTCTTACATTACGCCATCGTAAAAATGTAAAAAGACAGAACATTTTATCTCAAATATATCGAGACCCTGATAAATCTGTTGAAATTAGAGATGTAAAACCTGGTCAAGGTTTGTGAACAAACCGAGATTAAGATAAGGGATAAAATAATATGATAGGCATAGAGCATTATCTTACTACTGCTTCGATACTTTTCGTTATCGGAATCTTTGGCCTTTTTCTCAATCGAAAAAACGTTATAATTCTTTTAATGTCTATTGAGCTAATGTTATTAGCCGTAAATATAAATCTAGTTGCATTTTCTAGCTACCTTGGGGATTTGGTCGGGCAGATTTTTACTCTGTTTATTCTTACTGTTGCAGCCGCAGAGGCTGCGATTGGTCTCGCTATAATAGTGAGTTTTTTCCGTAACCGGGGAACGATTGCGGTTGAAGACGTAAATATGATGAAGGGCTAACCTTAATGGAATTTTTTGTCATTTTTTCCCCCCTAGTTGGGGCTATTCTAGCGGGTTTTGGATGGAAAATTATTGGTGAAAAAGTAGCTCTTATTTTGGCTACCTCATTACTTTTCTTGGCATGTTTTGTCAGTTGGTTTCTTTTTCTAGATTTTGATGGCGAACTAAGAATAGTACAAATTTTTAAATGGATGAGTTCGGGGTCTCTTGAGGCTTATTGGGCTATTCGTTTTGATCGTCTAACCGCAATCATGTTGATCGTCGTAACTACTGTTTCTGCATTAGTTCATCTGTATAGCTTTGGATACATGGATCACGATCCCAATTGGACTAATAATGAAACATATAAACCTCGCTTTTTTGCATATTTATCGTTCTTTACATTTGCAATGTTAATGTTGGTGACTTCGGATAATTTAATGCAAATGTTTTTCGGATGGGAAGGTGTTGGCGTAGCATCCTATTTGCTCATCGGCTTCTACTATAAAAAACCCACTGCTAACTCTGCGGCAATAAAAGCGTTTGTAGTAAATAGAGTTGGTGATTTTGGATTTGCACTAGGTATCTTCGGAATTTTTTATTTAAGTGGCAGCATTCAGTTTTCTCATGTTTTTGCATCAGCGCAAGGCTTTGCCGATAAAGAAATAGTTTTCTTATGGACTGAATGGAATGCTGCCAATTTAATAGCATTTCTTTTATTTGTCGGGGCTATGGGGAAATCTGCTCAGCTCTTTCTCCATACTTGGCTTCCAGACGCAATGGAAGGACCAACTCCCGTTTCAGCACTAATTCACGCTGCTACGATGGTAACCGCTGGTGTGTTCCTCGTTTGTCGTATGTCGCCACTTATGGAATTTGCACCCAACGCAATGGCCTTTATAACGTTCATAGGTGCTACTACAGCTTTCTTTGCTGCTACTATCGGTCTCGTACAGAACGATATCAAAAGGGTAATTGCATATTCGACCTGCTCACAACTTGGATATATGTTCGTTGCCGCTGGTTCTGGGGTATATTCCGCGGCAATGTTTCATTTATTCACACATGCATTTTTTAAGGCACTTTTATTTCTCGGAGCAGGGTCGGTTATACATGCCATGCATCACGAGCAAGATATGAGAAATTATGGTGGTCTAAGTAAAAAAATCCCCTACACCTTTGCCGCTATGATGATTGGGACATTAGCAATAACTGGAGTTGGTATTCCTCTGACGCATTTTGGTTTTGCTGGTTTCTTGTCAAAAGACGCCATAATCGAAAGTGCTTACGCAGCCTCTTTAGGTGGTTACTCCTTTTGGATGTTGGTTATTTCGGCTTTGTGTACATCTTTTTACAGTTGGAGGCTTATTTTTATGACCTTTTATGGGAATCCCCGAGGAGATTTACATACTTATAATTCAGCTCATGAAAGTCCCAAAATAATGCTCGTGCCATTGGCCATTTTATCTTTGGGTGCAATATTTTCAGGAATGATTTGGTATAAAAGTTTCTTTGGAGATCACTATAGTGTAAATAAATTTTTTGGCATTGAATCGGAAGTATCTCATTCAGACTATAAAAGTGAGGAAGATCAAAATAAATCTGACGTGGCGATTGAAAATTTATCAAGTGCTATCGCAATTGCGGAGTTTAATCATGATGCTAAAACATCTATAACTTACTCGTCCAAGCACACACCATCAGGTGCGATTTACATGGCTCCTAATAACCACACATTAGATGAAGCACATCATGTTCCTAAATGGGTTAAATTAAGTCCTTTTGTGGCTATGTTGGTCGGATTTTTACTTGCCTATACCTTTTACATATGGCGTAAAGATCTGCCAAAAAAATTGGCTGATAATCAAAGGTACTTATATCTTTTCCTACTTAACAAATGGTATTTTGACGAGATTTATGACTTACTTTTTGTTCGATCTGCAAAGTATTTCGGCCGCCTTTTATGGCAGAAGGGTGATGGTCAGGTAATAGATGGATTTATAAATAATCTTTCAATGGTATTTATTCCATTACTTACGAAGTTAGCTGGACGCGCTCAGTCAGGATATATTTTCACTTACGCGTTCGCCATGGTTCTTGGAATAGTTATTCTTATAACGTGGATGACACTGGGTACAGGTAGCTAATATGGATTATTTTTTACTATCCATAGTTACCTTCATACCAGCCACATCGGCACTTATTTTGCTATTGGTAGCAAGAGGTAATGATCATGCTGCCGCTTTAGTTGCGAAGAGGTTTGCTCTTTTTGCTACTGGTGTAACTTTCTTTGTTTCTTTGTTTATTGTTGCTCAATTCGACCCCGAAAATACAAGTTTTCAAATGGTTGAAGAGACTGACTGGATAATGGGTTTTAAATATAAGTTGGGCGTTGATGGAATAAGTATCCTCTTTGTTATGCTTACAACTTTTATGATGCCACTTGTTATATGGGCGAGTTGGGGTGTTGAAGCTCGTGTTAAAGAATACATGATTTCTTTCTTATTGCTCGAAACACTCATGTTAGGTGTTTTTATGGCACTAGATTTAGTGCTCTTCTATCTATTCTTCGAGGCTGGCCTTATTCCAATGTTTTTAATAATTGGTATTTGGGGTGGGGCTAACCGAGTTTATGCGTCTTTTAAGTTTTTTCTTTATACCCTTTTAGGATCAGTTCTAATGCTTATCGCGATGGTCGTGATGTATGCTGAATCTGGCACAACGGATATTCAAGCTTTAATGTCGCACCAGTTCTCTTATAATAATTTTGGTCTGTTTGGTTTCCAGATTTTAGGCGGGACTCAAACCCTTTTATTCCTAGCTTTTTTTGCAAGTTTTGCTGTTAAGATGCCCATGTGGCCCGTACATACATGGTTGCCAGATGCCCACGTCCAAGCGCCCACTGCCGGATCAGTGGTGCTGGCTGCTATATTGCTGAAGATGGGTGGATATGGCTTTTTACGATTTAGCCTACCCATGTTTCCTGTTGGCTCTTATATAATGACTGATTTTGTTCTTTGGTTGTCAGTGATTGCTATCGTCTACACGTCACTAGTTGCCTTGGTTCAGAGTGATATGAAGAAATTAATTGCGTACTCTTCCGTTGCTCATATGGGATACGTCACTATTGGAATTTTTGCTGCCAATCAACAGGGTATTGATGGTGCTATATTCCAAATGCTTAGTCATGGATTTATTTCTGGAGCGCTGTTTCTTTGTGTTGGTATCATCTATGATAGGATGCATACACGTGAAATAGACGCGTATGGGGGCTTAGTGAATAGAATGCCCGCTTACGCACTAATTTTCATGTTTTTCACAATGGCTAATGTTGGCCTGCCTGGGACCTCGGGGTTCGTGGGGGAGTTCCTTACGCTAGTAGGTATATTTAAAGTAAATACGTGGATTGCTTTACTTGCTACATCGGGTGTTGTGTTGTCAGCGGCATATGCTCTCTGGTTATATCGTCGTGTAATGATGGGAGATCTAATTAAGGAAGCCTTGCGCACAATTCAGGATATGTCCTTAAGAGAAAGAGCAGTATTCGCACCTCTAATTGGAATGACTTTGTTATTGGGCGTGTATCCTGTCCTTGTTCTTGACTTGATTGGTCCCTCAGTACAAACCTTGGTGGAGAATTATAATTCGGCTCTTTCTATCGCTGGCATAAATGGCGATGCAATGATTGCATCACATTAACGGAGCAAACTTAACATGATCCATAACGATTTAAATATAATTTTGCCTGAAATAGTTTTGTCTATGTTTGCCATGCTTATTTTACTAATTGGTGTTTATCGAGGTCAGGATAAAAAAACTGCAATCTTAACCTTTTCAACTGCAGGGCTAATGTTCGTCATCGGAGTATGGATGATAATAGATAGTTCACTCAGTGAGGCTGCTTTTAATAACATGTTTATAAGTGACGCATTTTCCAGATATGCAAAGGCACTTATTTTACTTTCTTCATCTGCTGTTCTCGTTATGAGTTTAGGATATATGCTTCGGCATAATTTAGGACGTTTTGAATATCCCATTTTAATAATTTTTTCGGTCGTTGGAATGATGTTTATGGTTTCTGCTAATGATCTTATGGTGCTGTATTTAGGGTTAGAATTGCAGTCTTTGGCTCTTTATGTAGTTACTTCAATGAGGCGTGAGAGCCTCAAATCTACAGAAGCTGGTATGAAATATTTTGTACTAGGGGCATTATCGTCCGGTTTATTGCTGTATGGGGCTTCTCTGATATATGGATATTCAGGATCAACAAACTTTCAAGCTATTATTGCTTCATTGGATAGTAGCAGCGTAAGCCTCGGTCTTATGTTTGGAATGATATTATTAGTTGCAGGGCTTGCTTTTAAAATTTCGGCAGTACCATTTCATATGTGGACACCGGATGTTTATGAGGGTTCCCCAACTCCAATTACTGCTTTTTTATCAACCGCTCCTAAAATTGCTGCAATGGCCCTTTTTGCACGAGTTGTATGCGATGCCTTTTATGTTTTGATTTATGACTGGCAGCAAGTTGTTGCCATTATGTCTGTCCTTTCAATGTTTGTTGGAGCAATTGCAGCAATTGGACAAAAAAATATTAAGCGTTTGATGGCTTACTCTTCTATTGCTCATATGGGATATGCTCTGATCGGACTTGCCTCAGGTACCGTTTTGGGTCTTCAAGCAATGTTAGTTTATATGGCGATATATGTAGTTATGAATATTGGTACCTTCGCTTTTATAATGTCTATGGAAAGAGATGGGCAGCCGGTAACAGATATTGGGTCTTTGACACAATTAGGGGTAAATCAGCCAAGCAGGGCGTTAGCTATGCTGGTGCTCCTTTTTAGCCTTGCTGGTGTGCCTCCGCTTGTGGGTTTTTTTGGAAAGCTGTATGTTTTGCGGGCGGCTTATGATGCAGGATTGATTTGGTTAGCTGTTATGGGCGTGTTAGCTTCTGTGATTGGGGCCTACTACTATCTGAGACTTGTGTATTTGATGTACTTTGGCGAGAAGCAAGATGCGTCTTTAGATGTTGTAAAGTCACCAGTATTGTCAGGCTTTGCCGCAACGGCTGCAGTTGTAATGGTTGTTGGGATCATAAATCTTTTTGGAATAGAGTCTGCTGCTAATTTAGCGGCTAGTTCTTTGGTGAATTAGGTATAAAAATTTCTTACGAAATAATAATATTGGATAAAATTGATAGTACGATGTTGGAGGCTCGTAGGCGTATTACGAGTCTATCTAATAAAACATGGGTATTCGCTCATATTCAAACTGATGGTAAAGGGCGGAGGGGAAGGGTGTGGATTGACCCTATAGGAAACTTTGCATGTACATGTGTCTTTTTCCCTAAGACAACCATAGATAAATTTGCTTTGAGCTCCTTTACTGCTGCTTTATCATTGTATGACAGTTTGGATTACTTTGGCCAGAGTAAAGCTAATATATCGATAAAATGGCCAAATGATATATTGTTGAATGAAAAAAAAGTTGCGGGAATACTTTTGGAAACGATAGCCCTGGGTCAAAATAAAGTTGCCCTATCGATCGGTTTTGGGGTCAATTTACTATCATATCCTGAGACTTCAGAGCTGGAAGAAAATGCCTTCAGTCCTACATCTTTTATAGCAGAAACTGGGATTAAATTAGACCCTATTGATTTGTTAAAAAACCTTGCGCTTAATTTTTCAAAATATGAGGGGACTTTAAAAGCAAAGGGGTTTTCTGAATTAAGAAATATTTTGATAGGCCGTATTCACAGGCTGGGTGACCAAATTGTCGTAAAGACGACTAATGAGACATTTATTGGACGGTTTCTTGATATTAATTTGGATGGGCATTTAATTTTGAAAACAGGGCGGACTACACGGTCCATAGCGGCGGCGGATGTTTATTTTGAATAGAAAGGCTTAGGATGCTTTTAGCAATTGATTGTGGAAATACGAATACGGTTTTTTCTATTTGGGACGGCAATGAATTTATTGCCACATGGAGAACTGCGACTGAGCATCAAAGGACAGCTGACCAGTATTATGTTTGGCTCTCATCTTTAATAAAATTGAATAAAATTAAGGTCAGTATTAGCGACGTTATAATTTCATCAACTGTTCCTCGAGTAGTTTTTAATTTAAGAGTACTTGCTGACCGTTACTTTGGGACTAGGGCAATGGTAGTGGGTAGGCCAGAGTGTAAGCTTCCGCTTAATGTTCGGGTTGATAGCGGAGCAGGTGTAGGCCCAGATAGATTAGTCAACACTGTTGCTGGATATGATTTATTTGGTGGAAATTTGATTATAATTGATTTTGGTACTGCTACAACATTTGATGTGGTAGATAATGATGGGGCTTATATCGGTGGGGTAATAGCTCCGGGTGTAAATTTGTCATTAGAGGCATTACATCAAGAAGCTGCGGCACTTCCTCACGTCGATATTGCAAGGCCAGAAAAAGTTATTGGGACTAATACAGTAATGTGCATGCAATCAGGCGTTTTTTGGGGCTATATTGGATTGGTAAAAGAAATTTGTGCACGCATTAAAAATGAGCACAGATCAACAATGAAAATAATTTCGACTGGAGGACTGGGGCCTTTATTTCAATCAGCCGAAAAGGTATTTGATGAGTGGAAAGATGATCTAACTATGCATGGTTTGCGTTTGATTTTTGAACACAATGAGAAATTAGAAATCAAATGAGCGAGAATCATTTAATTTATATGCCGCTTGGTGGCGCAGGTGAAATTGGGTTAAACTCTTACGTCTATGGTTATGGCCCACCCGAAAAAGAGCGTTTCATTATTGTTGATTTAGGCGTTTCATTTCCAGATATGGAAACTACTCCCGGTGTAGATTTAATTCTACCAGATATATCATGGATAAGGGAACGTCGGGATCGGCTGGAGGGACTTTTGATTACCCATGCACATGAGGATCATATTGGTGCCGTAGGGCACTTGTGGGAGGAGTTGCGCGTACCTGTATATTGTAGAGCATTTACCGCGCACATTGCACGACTAAAGATGAATGACGCTCTATTGCCTGAAAATTTAGTTCGTACGGTAAAAGCATGGCCTGATATGACAAAATTGGGACCCTTTGAAGTAGGATTTGTGCCTGTTTCACATTCTATACCGGAAAGTAGTAGCCTCGTTATAGACACCCCTGCAGGTCGAATTGTTCATACCGGTGACTTTAAAATTGACAAGACACCTGGTGTGGGTGAGCCATTTGATAGAAAAGTTTGGCATGATATTTCGAGAGGTGGTGTAAAAGCGCTTATTTGTGACAGCACAAATGTGTTTTCGAAACAGGAGGGGCGGTCAGAGGCAACCATCAGCATGCCTTTACAGGATCTCATAGAAAATGCCAAAAGGCTTGTTGTTGCTACAACTTTCGGTTCTAATGTTGCTAGATTAAAAACCCTAGCTGAGGCGGGTGTAAAAGCTGGTCGCTCTGTATGCCTTCTTGGGCGAGCCATGCGAAGAATGATCGATGCGTCAGTTGACACAGGTGTCTTGAGTGACTTTCCTTCGCTCATTAGCCCTGAGGATGCTCTACAAGTACCACGTGAAAACCTCTTACTATTGGCAACGGGATCCCAAGGAGAGCGTAGGGCTGCTACAGCTCAGCTAGCTAATGGAAAATATAGAGGATTTTCGTTGCAGGAGGGGGATCTCTTTATATTTTCCTCCAAGACAATACCTGGCAATGAAAAAGGTGTTTCTAGAATAATTAATCAATTCTCAGAGATGGGAGTTGATGTTGTTGAGGATGTGTCGGGTCTTTATCATGTCTCTGGCCATGCAAACCGACCTGACTTAAAGGAAATGCATAAAATTATTCAGCCACAATTTCTTATACCAATGCATGGAGAGCATCGGCACTTGCGAGAACATTCCAAGTTGGCCTCCGAGAATGGGCTTGCATCAATTGTTTGTCCTAATGGTAACTTTTTAAATTTATCTTCTAATGAGCCAAAAATTTTTAATAAAATAGAGGTTGGGCGAGTATATTTAGATGGAAGCTCTAGGGTCACTTCAGCAGATGGTATAGTAAGGGACCGTATACGCATGGCCGTAAACGGTTTGGTTGTTGTTAGCGTACTTCTTGATGAAAACGATGACCTTATTGGAGACCCTTGGTGTGAAACAAAGGGTTTACCTATTGTTACAAATTCAAATGCGCCTTTAGTTGATTGTTTAGAGGAGGACCTGAGTCAATTGATTGGTAGGATTGAGCCAGATGTGCTCTTGGATAATGAGCAGTTAGAAGAGGTGGTTAGACGAGGGGCTAGGCATACATGCAAGTCAGAAATAGGAAAAAAGCCAGAAGTCTCAGTTGTAATTAGCAGATTGGTTTAAGGTGGAATTTTAACTATAAATAAAATATATATAATTATAGTTTAAACAATAAGTCTCTCCACGAAGCTTTTGGTAATAAAATTTGGTAGCCCAAATTCATTTTTAGCTTCTGATGAATTAGCTGGTTGATTATGATTTGTCACGTTGGACTTGGATAAACCATAAGTTGGCTTATTACCTTTTACATTTGTTTTGCCTTGGGGAGTGTTTTTAAGCTCCTTTTTATTAGCTTTTTTCTCGTCACCAAGTATCTTAACGACAGAATAACTATCATTTATCGGAATTTCGAGCTGAATTAGCTTTTCGATAGCTTTAAAGTTTTTCTCATCTCGAGGTGTAGAAATCATTAATGCTTTTCCATTTCGACCTGCTCGTCCTGTTCTGCCAATACGATGAACATAATCTTCTGCATTGGTTGGTACGTCAAAATTATAAACATGGCTTACGCTTGGAATATCTAATCCGCGAGCTGCTACATCGGATGCTACAAGAAATTGAAGAGATCCAGTTCTGAAATCCTCAAGTGTGTCAGTTCGATGTTTCTGATCTAAATCTCCGTGAATTGGTGCCGCATTAAATCCGTATTTTTTTAATGATTTTGCACAGATGTCTACGTCACTCTTACGATTGCAAAATATAATTGCATTTTTACAATCCTTCCCTTCGTCAAGTATCATGTCTCGCAAAACTTTTCGTTTTTCAGTACCCTCACGATCTTTTCGTGATGGCTTAAATAAAACTACGCTTTGCTTAATAGTTTCGGAAGCGGATGCTTGTCGAGCGACTTCTACACGCAAGGGTGCCGATAAAAAAGTATTGGTTAACCTTTCTATTTCAGCGGCCATTGTTGCGGAAAAAAACAGTGTTTGACGAGTAAAAGGGGTCAGATTGAAAATACGTTCGATATCAGGTATGAACCCCATATCTAACATTCTATCTGCCTCATCAACAACCATAATTTGAACCCCAGTAAGCAGCAATTTACCGCGCTCAAAATGATCCAAAAGGCGTCCTGGAGTAGCAATTAACACGTCTACCCCCTTGTCTATTAATTGGTCTTGCTCTTTGAACGATACTCCACCAATCAGTAATGCTTTGGTAAGCTTCAAATTTTTCGAATATAGTTCAAAGTTTTCGGCTACTTGAGCCGCCAATTCTCTAGTTGGGCAAAGAACAAGTGATCTTGGCATGCGAGCTCTGGCCCGTCCACGGGCTAATAAATGAATCATCGGCAAGGTGAAACTTGCCGTTTTACCAGTGCCTGTTTGGGCAATACCCAATACATCCTTGCCCTCTAGTGCCGCGGGGATTGCTTGTAACTGAATTGGCGTCGGCTCTTTGTAGCCAACGTCTTCAATCGCATTCAGGATTTTTGGGTTTAATTTTAGATCTGAAAATATCGCCATAAATAAATTACGTTTTATTCAGAGCGCAGGCGGCAAATAAATAGTTTCAATAACTTTGGTTCCTGATAAGTCCATTTCGCGGGGTAATATCCAAAAATAAAGTAAAGGTCAATCTTGACCCTAAAAAAGATGCTAATTTGTAAGTGTGAGCTCTTTTGTTTTAGATATCTTTACGGCAGGATAGTCTCGGGCTATTCGATCAAAGTCCCATTGCAACCTTGAGAGAAAGACACCATCCCCATCGCTATCTATGGCTACGTGTTGTTTGTTCTCAGAATAAAGTTTATCTAATTCTTGCTTTTCGCCCGAAATCCAACATGCCGATTTGAACTGGCTCACCTCAAAGCGCACGGGCAATCCGTACTCCATTTTTATACGGCTCTCAAGCACTTCAAATTGTAGTGGTCCAACGACACCGACAATATATCCAGACCCGTAAGTTGGTTTAAATATTTTTGCAGCACCTTCCTCGGCAAATTGAAAAAGTGCTTTTTCTAGATGTTTTGTCTTCATAGGATCTAGTGATAAACAATTCTGTAAAAGTTCAGGGGCGAAGGAAGGAATTCCTTTGACCTGCAATAATTCACCTTCTGTGAGAGTATCGCCTATTCGCAATTGTCCATGATTAGGGATCCCTATAATGTCGCCCGCCCATGCTTCTTCCGCAAGCGATCTGTCTGAGGCCAAGAATAGCACAGGGTTTGATACTGCCATAACTTTTTTTGTTCGCACATGGGTAAGTTTCATTCCCCGCTTAAAGTGTCCTGATGCCAGGCGCACGAACGCCACCCTATCGCGATGCTTTGGATCCATATTAGCCTGTACCTTAAATACGAAGCCGGACACCTCTTTTTCTGACGGCTTTATTGGCCTTGGAACCGCTGATTGTAGTTGTGGAACTGGCCCAAAATTTGCAATTCCTTTCATCAATTCTTTTACACCAAAACTGTTCATTGCGGATCCGAACCAAATAGGTGTCAGATGCCCTTCGAGTAATGATTGTGTGTCAAGCGGGGGTAGAAGCTCTTTCGCCATTTCAACTTCCTCTACCAGCTTTTTTTTGAGTTCACTTGGAATATATTTGTCTATTTCTGGATCATTTAGACCTTTAATTTTAATACTTTCACCTAGACGGTTTTTATCGGCCCTATCTATTAACTCAAGCCTATCATTTATAAGATCGTAGCAACCTAAAAAACTTGAACCCATTCCAATTGGCCAACTGGCTGGGGTTACGTCTATTGCTAAGTTTTCTTGTATCTCATCGATAATTTCAAAGGTATCTCGGCTTTCACGATCCATTTTATTGCAAAAGGTAAATATGGGTAAATCCCTTAGCCGGCAAACTTCAAACAGCTTTCTAGTTTGGCTTTCTACGCCTTTTGCCCCGTCAATCACCATAATGGCCGAGTCTACTGCTGTTAGTGTTCTGTAGGTATCCTCAGAGAAATCACTGTGT
>CACDPV010000003.1 GCA_902554885.1 Paracoccaceae bacterium | reverse complement strand
TTCTAATTTTAGTATTTTAGGCGAAAAACCTATGTTTTGTCAAAGGGCGTGTGACCAGTGTGTGACCGAGATGGGGGTTACTTGGCCCAACTGAAAGCATCGAGCCGCAGGACCAAGGTCCGAGTATCCCGGATCACGGACCGTGCGCCTCGGACCCTGGACCTTAATCATAGAGTAGTAGATTTATTGGGGTGGAGTTTTGTTTCCAGCACCAACTGAGGAAGCAGACATTGCTTTCGCCAAGCACCAACGGCTACTTAGTTAGAATTTGGACGATATCCGTTGACGCTCGAAGCACGAGGCACAATCTTTGGTATTGGCGCTCCAGCAACAGAAACGGTTCCCCTATCATTAATAATCCCAATCAGAACTTCGGTCGCTGTCTTTGCTACTATGTCCAGACCAAGATCAACCGCCGTGATTGCAGGGACTTCGGTGCGTGCGCGCACGCCGTCGTATCGGGTAGCGACACGGACCTCATCTGGGATTTTCACGTGATGCGCTTTCAACGCGCGCATTACACCTGTTGCCATCGCATCAATCGGTACGAGGACAGCATCGAGATGTGAACCTTCTTTCAGGAGTTTTGAGATCGCGGCTGCAGCACTATCTTCTGCTGATTGTTCGGGTAACGCGATGACTTGTGCTGCCATTCCGATATTGGCCGCTTTCCTTTGGTACACCTCTTGAAAAACCAGGTTGCTTTGCCGTGAGCTTTTGCCGACAATCAGCGGGAATGTTTTTGCACCAGTTTCGCGCAAGTGATCAAACAGGATTTCCGCCATCAGGCGATAATCAAGGTCAACATAGGCGCTTGGTGATCCCATAGGCTTGCCCACAGAGACAGTCGGAACGCCGACGTTCTGCAGCATTTCCAGTACAGGATCATCGGTTTCAGGTTCAACTACGATGATCCCATCCATTGAAATGTTCTTAAGCGTCGCGATGGGATCATCAACAGGTGGAACCAAGACCAGTGACATATTGGCCTCCAGCGCTGCAATAGCAGCGGAAGCTGCGATTTCCATCAAGAATCCCAGCTTCGACGCGCCAGCGGCAACTGCGACTGGCATAGATGAGTAAATCGCAATGGTATTTGTGCGCCCGGTGCGCATGCGACGTGCTGCTAAATTTGGATGGTATTTAAGATTTTCGACTGCTTTTTGAATTCGCCTTTGGGTTTGATGGTCCACCTTACGCTTTCCACTGATTGAGTTCGAAACCGTTCCTGGAGATACGCCTGCCGCCCTTGCGACATCCACGACAGTTACCCGCTTGATCGGTTTTTTAGATGCCTCAGTCATCGTATCGCTGTTCCTCAGAAAGCAAAGCCACTGCAACTTGCCTAAGTTTTGTGCACCATTGGTGATGCCAATGAATTGAAGGCATTAAAACGTTTTACCGAATCATTTTATATTCGTAAAGTCATTAAAACGTTTTAATAAGGAATAGCCACAAATGCCTGATAATTCGCAGAGCCTTCCGAGCCAGATAACGATGTGCCGCCGTCAGCTCGGTTTAACGGCTCTCGATCTGTCAAAATCTGCTGGTGGATACACGCTTTACGCCCGCCAGACCGGTGGTGGTGTCGTCGACATGGTTGATATCGAAGGTCGAAAGGTTCACCGCTGGGACATGCCTGTGCGCCCAGGCCGGGACGCGGTAATCCTGCCAAATGGTAATCTGGGGTATAACGGCAGTCACGCAACATCGGCGGACCTCTATCCGGCGTGGGACCTATGGCATGGAGGTGATTTCTATGAAGTAACTCCAGAAGGTGATGTTGTATGGCACTACGAAGACAAGTTCCACCATCACGACGCACAATGGTTGCCATCTGGAAACCTGCTCTATACGGTCGCGGCTCCCCTTCCAACCGACAAAGCAGCGCGTGTCACCGGGGGAGACTCCTCGAAGGATGGCGCGGACGGTGTCGTGCAGTCCGACATAGTGCGAGAGGTCAACCGCGCTGGTGAAGTCGTTTGGGAATGGCGGATCTGGGACCACATCGATCCCGCCGACCTGCCTGTACATCCCAATTTCGACCGACGGCACTGGCCCATGATCAATGGGGTGTCCGAGACCAGTGATGGGTTGGTTCTGATGAGCCTGCGTACTACCTCGGGGATTATTGCGGTGAGCAAGGATACTGGCGCCATTGTCTGGCATGCTGGGCCTGATATAGTGGCTCAGCAGCATACACCAATCGAGATGGAAAGCGGCTCGATCCTTGTATTCGACAATGGAAATCTGCGCCCGGGCATGTCGAACCCATTCTCCCGCGCGATCGAATTTGACCCAAAAACTATGGAAGTCACTTGGGACTACACCGACCCGACACCGATCTCTTTCTTTTCGCCCTTTATGGGCGGAGCTGAGAGGCTGTGGAACGACAACACGTTAATCTGTGAAAGTGCCTATGGTCGACTGTTCGAAGTCACGCCAGACGGAACGCTTGTGTGGGAATATGTGATCCCCGATTTCGATGAATATCCCAGCCCGCTGAACGCCTTCATTCAAGGTGCGACCAACAGTTGCTTCCGTGCACACCGATATCAGGCGAGCGATGTGCCGTGGCTTTAGGTGCCGAGAGAATGATCCAAATTGAGCAAGGAAGCGGATATGTCTGAAGTACTGAAGAAAATTGGCCAATTGGTGATCTCGCTCACGGGCGTTATTATAATCTGGTCGCTTTTTGCGAATTCAGGCTTTATCAGCCAAAAACTGTTTCCAACGCCCGGACAGATATTGCGCGCGGCGATTGACCTGTATCATGATGGCGTTTTGATGAGCGATCTCCGGATCTCGCTAACGAGGGCAGCGGTCGGGTTTTCCATTGGTGCAAGCCTTGGGATTGCGCTTGGCCTGCTCACGGCACGGGTCAAGATTGTCTCCATTGCATTGGAACCCTTCCTGAACCTGTTACGACCCATTCCGGCTATTGCTCTGGTGCCCGTGGCCATCGTTTGGTTCGGTATTGGCGAGGGATCCAAGTATTTCGTGATCTCCTACACCGTTTTCCTAGCCGTTTGGTTGAATACTCATGCCGGCGCGTCAGATGTGGCCAGCACCTATATTCGGGCCGCACGGTCTCTGGGAGCTAACAAGACGAGGGAGTTCTTTGAAGTCATCATCCCGGCCAGTGCGCCTATGATCTTTGTCGGCCTGCGCCTTGGAGCCGCCCTAGCGTTTCTAAGCCTTGTAGCGGCAGAGCTGAGTGGTGCCTCCTCGGGAATTGGTTTTCGTTTGCAGGATGCACGCCAGTTCATTCGCACAGATCGTATGTTCGTGGGGCTGATACAGCTTGGTATTCTGGGCGCTTTGCTGGACGCGGCCTTCGCCTATCTTGGGCGCCGTCTTGTACATTGGGAAAACGCCTGATGAATGCCCAAACGGATATTGGTCGCATTGACATCAAAGGGGCGGAGGTCACGTTCAAAGCCCCTGGTGGTGGCCGGGTCGAAGCGCTTGCTGCCACAGATCTGGTCATTGATCCTGGCTCTTTCGTGTCACTGATCGGGCCGTCTGGCTGTGGTAAATCAACTATGCTGAATGCAGTGGGTGGCTTCGTGCCGCTGACATCAGGTGTCATCGAATTGGATGGCGACCCCGTAAAAGGGATTAACCCTGACGTGGGTGTGGTCTTCCAGCAATACGCCTTGTTTCCTTGGTTCACAGCGCTTGGTAACGTGATGTTTGCTTTAAAGCGCTTCAAGATCAGCAAACAAGAACGTTTAGAGCGCGCATATGCAGCGCTAAAAGAAGTCGGCCTTGAAGGGCGTGAAAGGACCTATCCAGGCCAGTTGTCTGGCGGCATGAGGCAACGTGTGGCGTTGGCGCGGGTCTTCGTGACCTCGCCCAAGGTCCTGCTGATGGACGAGCCCTTTGGCGCGTTGGATGCCCAGACCCGCGTCGCGATGCATGAAATTCTTTTGCGCATTTGGGAAGCGCACCGCACAACCGTGCTGTTCGTAACCCATGATGTCGACGAGGCTCTGATCCTTTCTGACTGCGCACACATTATGAGCGTGGGGCCCGGCCAGATCATCGAGACAATGGACGTCAAGCAAGAGCGTCCGCGCCATGTCGACAATATTGGGCCAGACTTTCTGGAGGCTCGCAACCATATCATCCGGCTGCTGCGGCAGCCGGGTGGAAAAGACCATTAAAACTGAATTCAACAAACTAAAGGAGAAGTAATGATACATATATTCAAAAATGCATTTGCCGGAGCTGCAGCCTCGCTGCTGGCCAGCGCAGCGATGGCCGAAACTACCGCCGTGACGATCGGCGGCGGACCGTACCTCGATATCCCGCAACTCTCTGTTGCGATGGACAAGAACCTCTGGGCTGAAAATAATCTTGAGGCTGAAGTGATTCCCTTTCGCACCGGACGTTCTGCGTTCGAGGCGCTATTGGGGGGACAGCTTGACTTCGCTTTCATGGCAGAGTTCCCGGCCGTAATTGGCGCGATGCAAGAGCAAGAGTTTCGCGTGATCGCCGAGATGTCGCAGTACACGGCCACGCGTATCATCCACGGTGGAGATCCTGAGATTGATACCATCGCTGAACTCGACGGGATGAAGGTTGGCCTGACGGCCGGTACTAACGTCAATTACATGTTCGAAAATGAAGTGGCTGCTGCGGGGATTAAAGTCGAAATCGTTTCGATCGGCCCGCCAGATATTGTGCCTGCGCTTGCTCGCGGAGATATCGATGCGGGCGCAATGTTCCCATCCTTCTATGCGGGTGCGGCTGAAGCTTTGGGCGATGCTTATCAAGAAATTTCCGTCGACAGCTATGGCACGCATTTCATCCTCGTAGCGACACAAGAGATGATCGAGGAAAGCCCTGACGTTGTGACAGCCGTCCTTTCGGCTCTCTACGCTGGGGAGCAGGTGGTCATCTCTGACCCGGAAGCATCTCACCAGTCGGTGTCGAATGTTCTAGGGGGTACGCTATCGCCTGCAGACGTGGCATCCGCCTCGGTCAATTACGCGTTCAAGATGCAGCTAAATCAAGAGATGTTGGAGCTTATGGTCGATGAAGGTGAATGGATCATCGGGCGCGGTTCCATTGAAGGCGAGCCGCCAACCGCGGAGTCGATTGCACCGTTTATCGACGGCTCGTTCCTGGCAGGGATCGACGCCAGTCGCGTAACTTTGGAATAACGGGTTTCTTCCTTAACATGGGTCGGTGCGCTTCTCGCGCTCCGTCCCTTTTTCTTTTGTGGAACCCCGCTTTGGAAAACGGTCTATTGGTCGCGAGTACAAAAAGCAGGCTACATCGGGAAACTTATAAGCTCTTTGCGTCGCCGTGCTTGCATTTATCTCGTGCGGGTACCGTCAGATTATACTCGGTTGAAGTGGGGCAGTGGACTGAAAATCCTCGTGTCGGTGGTTCAAATCCGCCCCCGGGCACCATTTAAATCATGAAAAATATACCAAATTGAGCAGTCACTCCCTTTTTCTCGTATCTCGATTTTAGATGAAAAACTTACGTTTTGTCAAAGTGTGTGTGACCAGTGTGTGACCGGGGTTACTAAGGCTAGGTCAAAGCCGCTGCATAGCTTTCCTTTGAGTTTCAAATAGAGTGGACTTTGGTCACCCAGGTGGTGGCCTCTCATGATTAACCAGACAACAAATAAGACACCTAGGTTTCACCCACTATTTCCACTGACATATCGTGCCCCAATTCCAGCAACCTTGCTTGCAATAAGCTTGCAGAAAGAGGGTCATGGGATGTCACAGCGAGATAATCATTTCCAGGATGACAGCCATCGATGAACCTAAGATCGCCCCTACGAAGTCCTTCCGCTTGGTCTGATCCAAATAAGTCCAAGTCATAGAGGTACCAATATGCTTTTGCCTTATTCGCATCGTTGCGACCCCACTCATCAATGTAGTACATCATGTCAGCTTCCTGCTCCAACATTCTGGGAGTGATACCCCAGTCCCAGTAGATCTCCCGAAACTGGCTCAGTGTAACGGGCTCATCCTTTGGAAGATAAACTCCATGGTATCTGTCTAAGACTTCACGGTAAGTGAGGTTTGTTAATCCAAAGTCTGGGCTATTCAGTCGCAATTCATACTCCGTGCCCAACTGAACGAAATACAATTTGGTTGTTTTTTCAGTAGGTTTTATGAGTGGGACAACGGTATTTCTATTTCTCAAGAACCAATCAGCTTTATCAACAAACGCCGTTGTGAGAATTGAGCCTGCACCGATTAGGAAGGAACGTCTATCCATCTCACCAGACCTCCCTTGCTATGGCTTGAACCTCTTCAACATCGAGAAGACCAGTATTGTTGAGCCAATGAAACTCTTCGACATCATGATACTTTGCATCGAATTTCCACATCTCCAGGATTAAGTGAGTGGCTACGGTCTTTTCATCTGAATAACAGCGGTTTCCGTATGCCATTAGTTGCCAATGCCATGTCCAGGGATAACCTCCATCTTCAACCCAATTATTCCAAAGCAGCCACCCGGTACGGCGCGGGTTGAGGTAATAGTTATCAATGCGATTGTGCATTGGTGACCACGCCCATTCCGCGCTGAATAAATAGGTCAGTTTTCTTGGGGAAGCTTTTGGATAGTTCTTCAATAATGGCTGATCAAGCTCAACTTTGGGGTCGAGACGCTTTGGTAACTCTGGTAGAGTTACAACCTCATATAGGCGCTGCTGAGGACGCGCATCAGGTGACATCGGTATAAATGAAGTATGTTTGGTAGACATCTTATGTCCTCCGCTTTAGTGTTTTAGGCAGGATGCCAAGGCGCACAAGTTGGTTATTAAATTGCCTTAAGAGTAATATAGTAACTCTATTATATTTTGCCAAGTAGTTGTAATGTTTAAATATGAAACGAGCTATGAAACTGCTGAGTGTTGTCACGATTATAAAAAATCGTTGAAATTGAACCTTGGGAAATAAACTTAGAACCGGGTAGGTTCATTAACTACTAAAATATGTTTTAATAGAAGCCCATGAACCGTTCAATTTCCAAGGTAATGAAAAACAACCCAAAACCATGGCTATACGGCTCGGACTGGCAAGGCAAAAGATGCGAGGCCCGAACGCGCAGAGGTACTTTGTGCCAGCGTCCTGGCAATAAAATCAATGGTCGGTGCAAGTTACATGGCGGTCGAAGTACAGGGCCGAAGACAGAGGATGGGCTGGCTCGTATTATTGCTTCAAAGACAACTCATGGTCGATTCATTAAGGCTGAAAGAGAGAAGGTCAAGCGCAGAGCAGAGGTCGGAAGAATTGTAATGCGTGAGGTTAAAGGGATTGAGCAGTGGGCGGTCGACCCCGGTTATTTGAGCAAGAATTGGCGGGATCAATTCAAGTAAGTCCTGCAGCCCAGTAAGGGGTTACTGTGGCAAATCGTGATAGTAGTACCCTAAATTAGTTTAGGGGTTACCCCCTGTAGAAGGACCATAAGGTTTTCTCCTCGCAACAAAAATGTCAGCCCTGTAAATTCATTATTGAACAAATTTGGTTACCATATACCTGAGAAATTTTTTGGGTAAGCAGAGATCAATTGTTTTGTGAATAAATGGTTATTTAATCGGGCCGATAATATTAAAATTAGATTTCGACAATGCCTTGGCCTAGAATTTGCCTATAATCAACATCAAAAGCGTTGCCGTTTCTTATAGCGCATTCCCAAACAATTATTGCGGACCAGTTACTGGCCATTAAGATCTCTAGATTCTTTTTATCTCTGTTTACATTTTGTGTAAATTTCTTCTCCCAAAAATCGGTATTGCTTTTGGGCACTGTAGCTATTTTGCAATTTTTATGACGATGCCAGAAGCATCCATGAACAAAAATAGCGGTTCTATGTTTTTTTAAAACTACATCCGGGCGAAAATTAAAAATTTTAGTATCAAGTCTGTATCGTAAACCAAGGGAATGCAGGTGAGAGCGTAGTAGCTTTTCCGGTCTGGTATTTCTTGATTTAATTCCCGACATCATTTCGGAACGTTTTTTTCTGGAAACAATATCAATCATTTCTCTTCCAAATAAGACTTTATTATTTGAGCTATCTGATATGCAAGGTATGGTGGCACCGCGTTGCCTATTTGATGGAACTGTTTCGATATTCCTCCACAGAATTGATAGCTGTCAGGGAAGGTCTGGATCCTTGCAGCTTCCCTGACTGAAAGGCTTCTGCACTGGGTTTTATCCGGGTGAATGAAGTAGTGACCGTCTTTTGATATATGTGAAGTGACTGTCGAACCGGGTTTATCCCATAGTTGCACCTTAAAACGGTCTGAAAAACTGGAGGCTGAAGGACGGTTTCCAGTTTTCCTGATATCTGCATGATTGGGTATCAAATTTCCAAGTGGCCAATCTTCAATTCGTGGCGATCTGCCCTCTTTTTCTGCAAAATCGGCACAAAAATAATAACGTGCCAGATCACTTGCCATATGTTTTCGTGTCTTGTGGTTAGTAATTATACCCAGAGAATCTTCAATAAAATCTGAAAGCCCGACATTACCCTCTATTTTTGCTTCATTTGGACATTCGACTGCTTTGCACCCTTTTGCGATATTTATTTCATTCAATGATGTAAGATCGCTAATCTCCCTTTTTACTCTATCTGTCCAGTTTTCGGCGAGTACTTTTTCTTTTGTAATCTCGCTACGAATTTTAGGCAAAGATCCAATTATGTTTCTAACAGTTGTATAAGACTTGGTTTCTTTAAGAACAGACGGTCTACCCAGTCGCTTGAATATATCGGCCCTGACCCCACATACAATTACCCGATGCCTTGTCTGTGGAATATTAAATTTTTCTGATCTTATGGTGAAATCTTTTTTTGAAAAATCAATATCGCTATTGCTAAATAAATCAGTCCCTCCGTTCGGTGGTAAAGGGAAAAGAATATATTCTGTTGGTTTGATCTTTATATTTAACCCTTCAATTTCATCGATAAAGTTCTGATCTTCCATTACTGACTTGGCAGGAGCACGCAAATCGGCGAAAATCTTTTCGATTACGCTACCAGCTTTTGCACCCGGATTTGTTCGTGCTGAAAGAATACCCTTAACATTTTCCATAATAAAAATTTCAGGAGAAAAAACTGAAAGAACCTTAAGGTATTCTTTATATAGGGTATGCCTTTGGTCCTTGTAGAACTCTTCAAGTAAATTAGGGTTTTTTTCGAGTGATGTATGACCTACCTTCCTAGCACGACCAACAATGGAATAAGCCTGGCAGGGAGGACCGCCTAGTAGAATAAGGGCTGAAGATTTTCTGTTATGAAGTGCCTTGGAAATTTTATCATATATGGTCGAGAAAGGAACTCTTCCAAGTTCAATCTGAGCTACCTCGTCATTTACCTGCCGTATTAGTTCTGGATGACTTTCCTCAAAGTCTGTAAATTCCATCTCTCCGGATTCCAATTTAAGTGCAGCACTGACGTCCTTGGAAAGCATCAATTTTTTATATAATTTTCGATGCCGTAGCGTTTCACACTCCACAGGCTCCTTTTCAATTGATACTGCAAGTTCAAATCCGGCTCGTGAAAAGCCCTCACCAAGTCCGCCGGGGCCAGCAAAAAGATCAATACAAGTGTGCATGGCAACTCAAGTAGATGAAACTAAAACCATAATCAAACAAAAAAAACTCCTAAGGGTTGCAAAATTATTTATAAAGTACTATATATGATACATATAATACTAAATAGCCAGGAAAAGCGATAATTTATGAGCGAAAAAATTGATATAAAGAGAGAAAAGTTCAAAAAATTTGCTGAAAAAAGGGTAACTAACGCTTTGAAAGCCATATCCCTGATTGGCAACCTAGCGAACAAAAACAATTATAGATATGAACAGAAAGACGTTGAGAAAATTTTAAAGGCCATAAGGACTGAGACGTCAGAATTAGAAGCGCGTTTCAAAACCGAGAGACCCGGTGAGAGGAATTTTAAGCTATGAATTATTTGATGTGTGCAGATATTGGCTGCTTTAAAATAGTAGGAATAATTTAATGGGTAAATGGATTTTTGATGAAGCCGGTCCCAATCAGTATAATCCCGGAGAGTCGGTACTGGACCAGATTTTCGATTCTTCATCGAGCTTGGCTAAAGAGCCTTTACAGAATGCTATTGATAGGATTACGGAAGCGAACCTAAAAGCGAGGGCGCAGGGAAAAATAGAGATTTCTTTAATGGAATTTTCAGGCGCTGAAAAATCTCAACTGCTCGATTCCGTTGGTTGGTCGTCTTTACGAGACCACGTTAAAGCGGTTTCACAAGATGGTTCAAGGAAGTTTTCTACGAGATTGAAAAACGCAATTAGTCGCATTGATAGTAAAGAGCCAGTATTTATTCTTGTTGTCTCTGATTTCGGTACTATCGGGCTTCCTGGCGGCGATTTTGAACGGAAAAATCATATCTACAAATTAACTAGATCGGCCCATATTACCGACGACTCACAAACAAATCGGGACGGTAGCCATGGATTGGGAAAGGGTGTTTTTTGGAAATATAGTGGCATTGCTACTGTTTTTTTCTATTCATTAACATGCAAGGAGGAATTTAGTGTTTCAGACGAAAGTCAGCCTCCCATTAAGGAACTTGAAAAGTATGAACTGGATCATCGTTTTGTGGGTAATTCGACATTAGCTTTCCATAGAATTGGGGATAAGATTTTTACTCAGGCTGGTTTTTTTGGTAAACCAGAAAAAATGACTAACGGAGAAGCGGCTGTAAGCAGCTGGGGTCGTAACAAACTTCTTGATCTTCTAGGGGTGGTTAGAGAAAAAAAGGTTGAAGAAGCGGGCACTAGTGTAATTGTATTTGACTATAACGATCCGGCTGTTGAAGACGTTCAGTCCGGTTCCGAGATTATTCAGAGCCTTGCAAGCAATTGTGCGAAGTGGTTTTGGCCTGCTTTGTCTGCAGAAGGAAAAGGTGGTGAAAAACTACTGGATTTAAAATTAAAACATTACAAAAATAGTGTTTTAGTTGACGAAATTGAGCCAAATCTTTCAGATTTTTCAAACTTCATTGAAATTTTCAATAATTCCCCCAGTGAGAGTAAAATCAGCGGCATTAACCAATTGGCAGGACAAGATGTCGGAGTGGAAGTACCTCTTCCCAAAGACCATTCAAGCGGCAATAAAAAAATAGATGCACAAATTTCTGTTAACATAAAATCTATCCCTACCACATCTGTACACTCCGAAACCGAAAAAGTAAGTGTGAAACTTGAGGAAGGTTCAGGAATTTATGGTGTAGTGGCCGCAGGGTATGCGCGTGGAAATAGTGATGAAGACAAGCTGCTGCATGGTTTTTTAAGAGATATGGAGCCTCCGGCCCACGATAGCTGGGATAAATATAATGAAAAGTTAGTACTATACCCTCGTGGCAGTAAGAAATTACGGACCGACATGGTCAAGCGATATAGGACAGCAATAAAAAATATTTGTTCTAGGGAAGTTGAAACGACTGGTAAAGATGTACCAGCTCTTGCTGCAATGTTAAGATTTCAAGGGCGTGGAAAACCTTTGAAGAAGTATACCGTCGATACGTCTGGCATAAAGTTAGAAAAATTGATCGAGGATAATCGTATCAGGATAAAATTTAAACTGTTCTGTAATGATGTTCCATCTAATGATCTATGGCGGGCTGCTTTGAAGGTCAAAGTTAAGGGTGCGGCGGAAAGTCTGGATTTTGCAGCGTATCAGGAACTTGGGACGGTACCTGCTGTGGTCTCCGAAGTAGTAGTGAAAAACGAATTATTTATTACCGTTCACTTTGAAGACCGCATTGAATACCAGGTCGACGTTAACTGGCCAGATTATATGCCAATTGATGAAAAATATGCGATTGATTTGATACCGCGATATATAGAAGGATAGATTGGATGGCAACAATTTGGCCCTACAAACGCTTAGAATGCTTGGAAATACCAACTTTAACTTTCAATACCCAAACGAAAGTAGAACCAGATGGTAATAATAAAGTTATTGTTACCGAACAAGACCCTGCATTGACGGAATTCATGTTGTCTGCTCATTTGCCAGATAGCGTTTCAAAATACTACGGCAGTCATAAAGAAACAGTAAAAGTAGATTACTGTACTGTAATCATAAATAAAGAGACACGCACCCGCTTGATGCAGAAACTGAAGGCTGATGGGTCAGTACTTTCGACTTCTGACAAAATAAAAACAGGCCATCTGAAAGGACTTGTTGAGGTCGATATATTTGCTGTTCTAGCTGAGGATGCCGCTTCAATAGCGGATAGTTCTGAAACACCTTCAAGCAAGGGAACTATTTTGGCGACATGGCCAAAACTATTTATTCATCTTGATCCACCGCCAGACCGTACGGGTGATGAATTTCCAACCAGGTGGGTTGCTTTCAGTGAGAATGAAAACACGAGTAAATACATCAAGGCTATTCATTATGTCGACACGGATGAAGACATAGTTTTAATCAATGATGATTTGCCAAGGGACCTCAAAAACATTTTGCAAGGAAATGAGGGTGGAGCATATAAAGCTCTCAGGGATGCAATCTTTTCACCAGTTGCCGTTGACATATGCGAGCAGCTAGCGAGGTACGCATTATACGATGCGAGAGAGAGTGACGGGATTGTCTACCTTGGGGGTCACTACAAACGCCTTATAGAATCAATCTGCACCTTATTAACGGGAATAGATGATCAGAACGATGCTTTGGAGGAATTAAACGAAATAATTTGTGACTTAGATCCCGCGAGGCTTAATAAAATTGTTTCAACTATCCTGCCGTTAGCATGTCAGCAACTAATGGATGTTTCAACAAGTTTGAATCGCCATGCTGTTGAGTGGGGGAGTGATAGGTAATGGAAAAAATATACCTCGTGGATGAAGATTTAAGAGCAGATGAGCGTTACAAAACTGTAAAACCTTCGGACATAATCTTAGAAGATACCAAATTTGAAGTAGACTTTGGGGAACTTGATAGGTGGGAGAATGATATTTTAACCACACCGAGTTTCAAACGTGATCAAATCGATTCAACTATTGGCCCAGCACTTTATTCTGCAATAGCATCGCTTTCAGCTGATGTTCTTTCAAACGAAAGATTCTGGCAATGGCTGGCTTTGGTGCGGTATCGGAAGTTAACCGAATTTCGGCTGCAAAAGCCTATATCTGAAACACCGAGGCAAAATCTGCTTTCCGGTAAATCCCTCAACAATCAAAATCGTCTTTTCTTGCAAAGAATCTATAATATTCTGAAAATTGCTTATCCAGAAGCAGTAGTCAGCGATAAATATAAACTAGGCAGGCAATTACTCCAAAATCAGGATGCGATTACTTCAATTTGTGACCGAGAGTTGGGGTTGAATGAAGCGTTCATTCGAAAACACCTTGAAAACATAGCAGGGTTAGGTAGTACCAAAACCCAGCAATACTTAAAAAATTTAAACGCTCAGGCACAGGTGTTTTTACCGGACTACCTTTAATTTTTTTATCTATGTTGGTTTTTGAGAGCTCCATAAAAATTAAAAATGCAATAGTGTCCGAAGAAAATAGTACGATTGGGAACAAGCCACTTTGGACCATATGATGGCTAAGTGGGAGCCTGTATTGCCAAGAAGAATATTGGGCACTGGGTCTTGGACCATGGTCATTTGGCCAAAGATTGGCTGGATCAGTTCAGGTAAGTATTGCGGCCCAGTTGTGGGGTTACTATGGCAAATCACAATAGTAGTGCACTATATTAGTTTGGGGGTACCCCCTTGAGAAGGCTTGGAGGTTTTATACTCGGGCCAAAGATGCTGGCTCTGCAAATTCATTCAGTGACAATTCCATAAGAGTGCAGCTGACTGAATCAACAATGAATTTAATGCTAAAGTTTTTGGGAACTTTTACTGTTTGCAACCCCACCTTTTGTGAGTTGTTAAGTTTTATGCAGAATTGGTCATCTTAGTCACTAGGTCAGAGGCAAAGATTTTTGATCCACCTGCTGTACGCCGTTCTTCCCAGCACGGTGTGCCAGCAATGTACGCCCTAACTTGAGAGTAAAAACGCCTCTTTTGTGGAATATCGTTTATCCTTAGGTTTCCATTCTCCAGTCTGCATCGCTGCTTCCTGGACCCTGGCCCACGCTACTGCGTCTGACTTTTTGTGAAATGATTTTGATACTGAGCCCAGACTACGGCTGCGGACTTGAGCCTGCCAAAGGCATTTTCTTTTTCTGAATGAAGCCACTTTTCCCTCCTATGTGTGACGGAGGAGTGACTGCTATGAATAGCAAATTGATAACTTGTTGATTTATAATGATAGCTCAGGGGTAGAGCAGTGGACTGAAAATCCTCGTGTCGGTGGTTCAAATCCGCCCCCGGGCACCATTTTTTCAAAGAAAAACTTATCAAAAACAAAGCTCTCACTTGCAATTTCGTATAGATTGCCAAATACTCGTATAAGAATTAAAAACTCTATAGAAATTCCCATGTGACCTATTCATTGGACCAATGATATGCGCCCACAAAATTTGACAATTGAAAATCGCAAAATCAGTCCAAAAGAACGCCCATTACTCATAGCTGAAGTTAGTGCAAACCATGATCGAGATCTTGATCAGGCCTTGGCTCTAGTCGACATTGCGGCAGATGCGGGCTGGGATTGTTTGAAATTACAAACTTATACTGCCGATACTTTGACTATGCGATCGGATCATCACAGTATGAAAATCGATCCAATTTGGGGCAGTCCTACCCTATACGACCTTTATAAAGGTGCTGGAATGCCGATGGAATTTCATCAACCGTTGTTTCAGCGTGCGCGTGAACGCGGCCTGATTCCATTCACTTCGGTTTACGATCCACGCGATTTAGATTTTATCGAAACACTGGGGTGTCCAATATATAAGATAGCCAGTTTCGAAATGACATTCGATGATCTTCTTGCCACAACTGCCCAAACTGGCAAACCAATTATTCTCTCAACTGGAATGGCTACGTTACCAGAAATTAACCACGCTCTCGAGGTGTTGGATAAAAATAATGCAGCAACAATTATCCTATTGCATTGTTGTTCCTCGTATCCGGCACCACTAGGCAGCATTAATTTGAATGCTATGACGGCAATAGGGAATAGGTTTAATCGATTGGTCGGATTCTCCGATCATACACTCGGATCTATCGCCCCTTTGACTGCAGCTGCAATGGGCGCCGTTGCTATTGAGAAGCATTATACCAATGACCCTACCCGTGAAGGACCTGATCACCGCTTTTCAGCCACTCCAGAAATTATGAAAGATATCGCCAAAGGTGTAGACGATATCATGGCACTTCGTGGATCGCCAACCAAACAAACAACAAAGGCTGAAATGGTCAATAAATCGATCGGTAGACGTTCTGCATTTGCTACGGCAGACATTAAAAAAGGGCAAAAAATCACCTCAGATCTATTCCGCTTTATTCGTCCTAATGCAGGGATACCAGCAAATGATCCAACGGCTCTAAACGAAAAGTACTCATTGTGTGACATTCCAAAGGGCACACCCATTCGATATGAAGATATCAGTTAACATGCATGGGTTAATTACAGTACGATTAGCAAAAGACAGTGATGCTAAGAGCTTATTTGATTGGAGAAACGACCCAAATATCAGGGCAGCGTCGGAACAAACAAAGCCACTGATTTGGGAAGATCACATTGAGTGGTTAACACACACATTGCAAAGTGACACCCAGCATGTATTCATTGGAGAACAAGACGGATTGCCAATCGGCGTGGTCCGTTTCTCCGTTGAACATGATCATGCCTTAGTATCAATTGCTCTTGCCCCTGGGACGCATGGAAAAGGTTTTGGTAAATCTTTGTTAGCTTTAGGTATGGCTCAAATAGGGTCCATGCCTATTCGTGCTCGCATTCGCAGTGATAATGTCGCAAGCCGCACTTGCTTTGCAGCTTGTGGTTTTGTGGAAACTAGCGAGGATAAAGGTTTTTGCTGTTACAATTATATTCGTTTGAAATTTGAGGAGATCGTCCCAAAAGACGATCACATAAACGCTCTTTATGAGGCCCTTAAATTACGTAAGCATGCAATCAGCCATATCAACTTACCCTCCTTCGAAGACCATCAGGAGTTTATCAAAAAACACCCTTACAGAAGTTGGAATTTTGTTTTTGCAGCGACCGAGTGTATAGGTAATTTTTACTTGCAAAACGACAATTCAATTGGTGTACATTTACTCCCAGGCTACGACCATATGCTTCCTGTTTTACTTAAGCAAATTTTGCATGACTATGAGCCCTTACCCGAGATTAAATCTAAGCGTAATGCAGGTTTTGTTTTGCATGTGCCTTTTGGAGATCATGAGAGACGGGCACAAATGAATGCCAATGGACATACGCCTTTACAAATCACTTATACTCTCGAAAAGGAGCAAGTATGAATATTTGTATTATCCCCGCCCGAGGTGGGTCGAAGCGTATCCCACGCAAGAACATTAAACTCTTTTGCGGAAAGCCAATGATCGAATGGACAATTGCTGCTGCGCAATCTGCCGGCATATTTGAACGTATTTTTGTATCGACAGATGATGTTGAAATCACGAAAACTGTACTCTCGTTGGGTGTTGAAGCGCCATTCAAAAGGCCAGAGCATTTGTCAGATGATTTTGCAACAACCATTGATGTAATGGCCCATGCGGTCAAGACTTTAGGCTTAGATAATGAGTCCACCGTATGTTGCCTCTATGCCACAGCCCCTTTTTTACAGCCAGAAAAACTAGCGATTGGTCCAGAAAAGTTAAATCATGCTGATTTTGCTATGTCTGTGACAAGTTATGCTTTTCCTATCCAACGGGCTTTGCGCGCTAAGTCATTAGATCAAATAGAGATGATAAATCCGGAACAGTTCACAACGCGCAGTCAAGATTTAGAAGAGTATTTTCATGATGCAGGACAATTCTATTGGGCGAAGGCCAGTTCGTGGGCTGCTAGGAAATCGATTTTCGAAGGGAAAGTAGCTGGCATACCGCTTCCAAGGTCCCGGGTGCAGGATATCGATACACCCGAAGATTGGGAACTTGCTGAGGTAATGTTTCGTACACTGGGTTTAGGCTAGTTTATGAGCTACCATGCTAAACGCCGTCAACTTCCGATCGCAACGAGGTTTGCTTATTTCATCTATCAAATAGCCTATCATTTTGCACTGCCTTTAGTGGGTATTCTAGCTTTATGGCGTGCACGAAAAGAACCAGGTCATCTTCATAATATGAGCCATCGTTGGGGACTGGGGCCTGTCGGTGCTAAGGGTGGGGTTTGGGTATATGCAGCATCGCTCGGAGAAATGAACGCTGCGCGTCCTTTAGTCCAAGAGTTTCTAAATGATGGATACCACGTCCTCCTAACACACCTGTCACCAGCAGGTTTTGATCGAGGCGTTCAACAGTTTGGAAATAACCCTAAGGTAACCCACCTTTACATGCCGTTTGATTGTTTCTGGACAGTGCAGTTGTTTTTACGACGCGCTAAGCCAGCCTTTGGTATTGTTTTGGAGATTGAAATTTGGCCAGCAATGTTGATCGAAGCGGACAGATTGTCCATTCCAATGTTTATGGCGAATGGCAATCTTCTACCCAATCGCATGAACCGTTTGCAAACATGGCGGCGGCATGGACTATACTTATACCGTTTGTTCGATCATATTTTTACACGCTCGCAGGATTATGTTGATCGCTATATTGCTACCGGGGTGCGTCCTGAGAACATATCTATTGCCGGCGAATTACGCTTTGATACGCAACCAGATCCAGCCCTCTTAGCCTATGGTCGCGATCTACGTCAAACTTGGAATACAACATTCACTTTCATGATTGCGTCATCCGTAAAAGGAGAAGAGGTTATTTTGCAAAAAATCGTCGCAAAGTTTCTTCAAGCCGCACCGCAAGCACGTGTAATATGGGTGCCGCGCAGCCCACAACGCTTCGATGCCATTGCCGATTTACTGCACTCTTGTGAAATTCCCTATACGCGCCGCAGCCAAATAACCGATAGTATACAATCAAAATATAAGGTACTCATTGGGGACACACTTGGTGAAATGGATCTTTACCTTGGACTTGCGGATGTAGTTTTTGTAGGTGCGAGTTTTACCGATATGGGCGGACATAACATTATTGAGCCTTTGTCAGCTGGATGCCCAGTTATTATGGGACCTTCTACATACGGTATCGATTTTATTGCAAGGCCTGCGCAAAAAGCAGGGGTGTTTGAAACCTTTGAAACCCCGCACGCCACATACACCCACCTTCTTGCTTTAAACGAGGATCTAACGCATGTTCGGTTGAAGCAAAAAAAGGCTAAAGCATTTGCGTCAGTAAACAGTGATACGGCTAAACTCATTTTCAAAATTATTAGTAAGCGTAATAGTTATACAAATGGTTCATGAAAGAAAAAATATACTTCTGATCGTGCCACATATGCCAGCGTTTGATTCATGCTTACCTTTAATGATCCGCCTTCATAAACGAGGCAATGTTGATGTAAAAATTATTGTCAGCCACAGGCTGATAAAAATTGATGCAAGGGTTGAACAAACACTAAAAGCATCAGGAGTACCTTATGTTGTCAAATCTCTACTTGGAGTTGAACTGTTTAGCTGTCTGCAAATTGCACGTACAGACTTTATATTAACCCATTCTGACCCAATTGCCTACGGCGGCAAATTTCGTCCTCGAGATAATTTCATAAAAATGTTAAAAAAAAATGTTATTTTCATTCAACATGGCATGGTGCAGCAGGGCCTCCACACAAAGGGAGTACTGCGCGATGTTTGGGATTACTATTCACAAACTCTCCTTATATGGGCAGATTTGCCAAATACAGCGACAGAGTTTCTTGCCCCGGGTGTGGCAGATCGATTGCACGTGACCGGCATTACAAAAACCAATTTACTTGATGCTTGGCCAAACCATAACAAGCTAGCTGCAGAGCTTTCAAATTTTTCTCGCCGAGTGTTAATATGTCACAATTTTGGCTTCGAGCCGGAACGGTACTCGGATCAAATGTTTGAAAAGGCTTTGAAGGTTTGGAAAGCGGCAGCGCAGTCTCGACCAGATATTGCTTTCATACTAAGAAGCCATCGTGGAAAACGGCGCAGCGATATTGAACAAAAAATTGCAAAAGTGTGTAAAGAGTGCCCAAACATAATCCGATCGGAACGCCACTACGGCATTATGGCTATGGCAACAATTAATGATGTTATGGCATTAGTAGACTGTGTGATCTCTCATCCCTCTACCACTATTTTGGATGCAGTTTATGAAGGTAAGCCCGTCGCTGTAATGAATAGCTTTCAACGTATATTTGAATGTCTCCCTAATGTTGATACCCTAGACAATTTTACTAAATTCATTGAGGATGATAGTCCGCAAACACAGCAAGTAACTTTGCAAAAAACTTACGGCAATTTGTCAGATAACCTCGAAAAAGCTGCGATGGTTGTAGAACAACAGATGAATAAAACAAGAATTTAAGCGTGAAAGGATAGCAACATGTTCGAAAATTCAAACATCGTGGTGACAGGCGGCACTGGATCTTTTGGCCATGCTTTCGTGCCTAAAACACTTGAAAAATATAACCCTAAAAAGATCATAATCTTTAGTCGTGATGAAATGAAACAGTGGGAAATGGCTAAACTCTATGGCGACGACCCACGCATACGTTTTTTCATAGGCGATGTTCGGGATCGCGAACGGCTGTACCGCGCCTTTCGCGATGTTGATTATGTAGTCCATGCGGCGGCTACAAAAATTGTACCTACTGCCGAATACAATCCGTTTGAGTGTGTGAAAACTAATATTAACGGAGCAATGAACGTTATTGATGCAGCGGTAGATTGCAGTGTAAAGCGGGTTGTTGCGCTTTCTACCGACAAAGCGTCGTCACCAATAAACTTATATGGCGCAACAAAATTGGCTTCCGATAAATTGTTCGTGGCCTCAAACTCATATGGGGGTGAACACGGCACACGCTATGCGGTAGTCAGATACGGGAATGTAATGGGATCGCGCGGTTCCGTCATCCCATTCTTTATGTCAATCAAAGATAAGGGTGAATTTCCAATAACCGATGCTCGCATGACTAGGTTCATGATTTCTCTAGATGACGGTGTTAAGATGGTATGGCATGCTTTTGAAGATATGGAAGGTGGGGAGATTTACGTAAAGAAGATCCCATCTATGAAAGTCACGGATATTGCAGCATCAATTTCGCAAAACGCAGTCCAAAAAATTGTTGGGATCCGCCCAGGGGAAAAATTACATGAGCAGATGATTGGCGAGGAAGACGCTCCGCACACCTATGAGTACCCAGATCATTTTAAAATTCTGCCTGCGATCAACAATTGGTCCTCGAGTCCGGCTCGCATCAAAGATGGTATTAAAGTGCCTGATGGATTTACCTATTCATCTGATAATAACACAGAATGGATGAAGCGCGAAGAATTAAAGGCATGGATTGCGGACAACGATTCCAAAATTGGCGCAATCTAATGAGCGTCATTTGGAATCCAACGGGCCTCGATCTTTGGTTTGATTTGGCCGTCAAACTGACATGGAAAGACATTTTGAAATCCTCAAGTTTGATGTCAGAGCATATTGGTGGCTGGTAAGCTGCAACACTCACCGCGCATTTAATTCCTAGTAATGTAAACCCAAGTAATGAATTCTACTTAAACAATTGGTATACCGTCGACATATTTAGAGCTGGGGAATTTGAAGCGATTTTTTACACTTTAAAAAAGATGTTGCTGAATTAAGTAATTGAAACTAACCAGAAGGTACACTTGAAATAAATGGACAGCCAATGACATTCAGCTCTTTTATTCCTTATGGTCGGCAAGATATTTGTCAAGATGACATCGATGCGGTGGTATCTGTATTGGGCTCTGATTTTTTAACTCAAGGGCCAAAAGTTCCTGCATTTGAAGCCTCCGTAGCAGCACACACTGGTGCTGCCTATGCAATTGCAGTAAACTCCGCGACATCTGCTCTCCATATTGCCTGCATGGCTTTGGGCGTTGGATCAGGGGATGTCGTTTGGACTGTTCCAACAACTTTTGTAGCCTCAGCAAATTGTGCGCTTTATTGTGGCGCGTCCGTTGATTTTGTCGATATTGATCCAACGCGCTACACAATGTGTCCAAAAGCATTGCAAGCGAAGTTACAAAATACGTCCCAGTTACCTAAGGTAATTATACCCGTACATCTTTGTGGTCAATCGGCCGATATGAAAGCGATCTGTGCTATTGCGCGCAGCTATGGTATTTCCGTAATTGAGGATGCTAGCCATGCGATTGGCGCGACATATGAAGGTAAGCCTGTTGGGGATTGCCGCTACAGCGAGATTACAGTTTTTTCATTCCATCCTGTGAAAATAATAACTACAGCTGAAGGTGGGCTGGCAACGACACAAAATCAAAAACTTGCTGAGTCCATGGATTTGGCCAGAAGTCATGGCATCACAAGGGACCCCACACTCTACGAAGAAGCAAGTCAGGGATCGTGGTACTATGAACAGATCACATTGGGCTTCAACTACCGAATGACCGAATTGCAGGCTGCACTTGGCCTATCACAAATGAAGCGACTTACAGAAATTGTAGACCGGCGCACCGCGATAGCTGCTCGCTATGACCAACTACTAGCCAATCTTCCCGTGCAACGGCCAATACAAGCTCCATCCACGGGCTCCAGCTGGCATCTATACGTCATACAAGTCCCTCAAAGTCATCATTCTCAGATATTTGATTACCTAAAAAGAGCTGGTATTGGAGTGAATGTCCACTACATCCCAATCCATACACAGCCGTATTACCGTCGCATGGGGTTCAAATTGGGACAATTTCCAAACGCAGAATCATATTACAGAAAAAGTATATCAATCCCTTTATATTTTGGCCTGACTGAGAAAGACCAGGATCATGTCTGTGCTACTCTAGAGCAATCTCTTTTTGAAGTTACATAATTGGCCGCTCAGGGGTAAAGCAGGGGACTGAAAATACTAGTCTTGGTGGTTCAAATCTGCCCTAGAGTACCATCTTCTAAAAAATCAAACCAACTTTTACGACTTAGACAGTCGCGAAATTGTCTTGTATCAGCCATCACTCTGTGGGACACGTTCAACCGTGGATAAGGCTGAAGGTTGTGTTGTGGTAAGTGCCAAAACCCTATTAAGAGACGTTTTTGGCTTCAAAAAATTTCGACCTGGGCAGCGCGAAATTATTGACGCAGTTGCCTGTGGAGAGAATGTTTTGGCAATAATGCCGACGGGCGGCGGAAAATCGCTATGCTTTCAGTTGCCTGCTCTTTTAAATGATGGACTAACTGTTGTCATTTCGCCCCTTATTGCATTGATGCGTGACCAAGTCCGTGGTTTAAAAGCAGTTGGAGTAGCAGCAGGAGCCATTACCTCAGGCAATACCGAAGAAGAGGTGGACCAAGTTTTTTCCCAGATTATTTCAGGTGATTTAAAACTTCTCTACTTGGCTCCTGAACGTTTGGTTTCGAGAAAGATACAAAATATTTTAAGCAGTGCTAATGTAACATCGATAGCGGTGGATGAGGCGCATTGTGTTAGTCAGTGGGGACATGATTTTAGGCCAGATTATCTTGGGATTGGCGAATTACAGCGTAAATTATGTGTTCCAGTAAGTGCTTTCACTGCAACTGCAGATAAAGAGACACAACAAGAAATAATGCAGAGACTTTTTGAAGGTGCTGCCCCTAAGGTATTTTTGCGAGGTTTTGATCGTCCTAATATTTATCTCAGTTTTATGCCTAAAGATAATCCTAGACGGCAAATAATGGATTTTGTTCATCTACGCAAAGGTCAGTCGGGTATTATTTACTGTGGTACAAGGGCCAAAACGGAAACGTTAGCTCGAGCGTTGGTGGAAGCTGGTCACAGCGCCTGCTCATACCATGGTGGTATGGAGTCAGATCGGCGAAGAGTCGTGGAAAGTCGCTTCACTCTTGAAGATGGCTTAATTGTTGTTGCAACCGTTGCATTTGGTATGGGAGTGGATAAGCCAGATGTAAGGTGGGTGGTACATGCAGACTTACCTAAATCAATTGAAAACTACTATCAAGAAATTGGAAGAGCTGGCAGGGACGGCGGACAAGCAGAAACACTAACTCTTTATGGTGCTGATGACATTCGGTTTCGAAGAAACCAGATAGATGAAGGTCTCGCGCCAGATGTGCGTAAATCTGCTGATCACGGTCGTTTGAATGCTCTGTTGGGTTTAGCTGAAGCTTTTAAGTGCCGCCGTCTCAATCTTCTTGAGTATTTTGGCGAGAAAAATATAAAATGTGGAAACTGTGATCTATGTGACAACTCACCTGAGACATTTGACGGTACTGAGCCCGTTCGTAAAGCTTTATCGGCTGTATTACGCTCTGATCAATATTTTGGCGCAGGGCATGTGATCGACATTTTGTTGGGTAATTTAACAGATAAGGTACTTAACCATAGTCATCAAAATTTAACTACATTTGGTGTTGGCAAAGAGTTAAGCCGTGTAAAATGGAAAGCAGTTTTTAGGCAAATGATGGGTCATGATCTTATTCGTCCAGATGTGGAAAGGTATGGAGCTTTGCGAATGACTAAAAAAGCACTGCCAATTTTGAGAGGTGAGAAAAGTATAACTTTACGTTTGGATACGATTAACTCAGCAAAAAGAAACTATACAGTAAAAGCATTAGTAAGTGACGATGATGCTCCAGTGCTAAGTGCGCTCAAAGCAAAACGACGCGCTTTAGCCGAAACTGCTGGCGTGCCAGCATACATTATCTTTACTGATAAGACCCTAATCGATATGGCCCAAAGGCGTCCTTTGAATCTTGACGAGATGTCACGAATTAATGGCGTGGGAGAAAAAAAATTAGAGAACTTTGGAAATATTTTTTTAGAAATAATAAATGGCCAAGTTGACCATATGCACCCTAGACGGCAAAAACTTGCTGGAGCCAAGGAGGGGGAACTTTACGATTTACTGTTAGAAGTTCAATCCAAACTATTGCGGGGGTCGATCGGAGTAGATAAACCGTTAAGTTGCTCGGCATCTGTACTCTCAAAAATAGCTCGACTCAAACCTAGAACCTTGAATGAGATGGCTAAGATCATTGGTCCCCAAAAGACAGATCGATTTGGGGCGGCTTTTTTGGATATTTTGAATGAGGTTACATAGTACCCCTGTGCTTATTTAGGAGATTGGATACTAATATTTTATTACAATTAGTATATTAATTAATAAATTTTAAAACTTAATTTTAAAGGAATATTGGCCAGAATAGTCTATATTTAGACGTCTCTAGAACAGTCTTGAGGAGCTTATTTATTTAAGAATAAGATAATGACATGAATCGGGAGTATTCGAAATGAAATCACAATATCGAGTTGTCGTGATAGGCGGTGGAGTTGTTGGTTCATCTGTTTTATACCATCTTGCTAAAATGGGCTGGAAAGATGTAGTAATGCTTGAAAGGCGCAGGCTTGCTTCTGGATCTAGTTGGCATGCTGCCGGTGGAGTTCATACGTTGAACGCCGATCCAAACATGGCTGCTTTGCAGGCCTATACCATAGATCTTTTGCCAAAGATTGAAAAAGAGTCGGGTCAGAACATTGGGTTTCACATGACTGGGGGTTTGACGTTGGCAGGCACTCCGGAAAGGTGGGAGTGGCTTCAATCGAACTATCGTATTTTTCAGTCTATAGGAATTAGCGACTGTGAACTCCTTACTCCAGAGGAAGCTCAAAAACGTTGTCCAATTATGTCCGTAGATGGTGTCTTGGGTGCAATGTGGGCAGATAGGGAAGGCTACATCGACACTACAGGGACAGTACAAGCGTATGCCACTGCGGCTAGAAAGCGGGGTGCTGAATATTATGAAGATGTTAAAGTTGACAGTCTTAATCAGACCCCAGACGGTTGGATTGTTAGGACTACAAAAGGTGACATTAAGTGTGAGCACGTTGTAAATGCTGCAGGTCTTTGGGCAAAGCAAGTGGGACGGATGGCTGGCATAGAACTTCCAGTTAGTCCTCTTAAACATCATTATTTAGTAACAGACAGTATCCCAGAAGTGGCAAGTAGCGATTTTGAGATGCCGATGACCGTCGACCTTGAGGGTTTTACTTATATGCGCCAAGATCAAAATGGTGTTTTGGTTGGGATCTATGAAATTGATCACGAGCACTGGGCAATGGATGGTGCGCCCTGGGATTATGGGGAGGAATTATTTCAGGAAGAGCTTCATAGAATTGAGAATGAATTAATGCTTGGTTTCCAACGTTATCCAGCCATTGAGGATGTTGGAATAAAGACCTGGGTTAATGGCGCTTTTACCTTCTCACCCGATGGTAATCCTTTGGTCGGACCAGTGCCAGGTAAGAGGGGCTACTGGTCAGCCTGTGCCGTCATGGCAGGTTTTTTACAGGGAGGTGGAGTAGGAAAAACCTTAGCAGAATGGATGATTGAGGGAGAGCCTGAAACTGATGCATGGTCCATGGATGTGGCTCGATATGGTAAATATGCGGAAAATAAAAGATACATTCGTGAGACGACAGGCCAATTTTATTCTAGGCGTTTTGTGATGTCATATCCAAACGAACAGCTTCCAGCAGGACGTCAAATGAAGATGGCACCCGCCCACGATGCAATGACCCAGGCCGGATGTCGTTGGGGTGTTTCATGGGATTTAGAGGTGCCACTGTATTTTGCACCATCCGATAGATTTGACGAAAAATTAACCTTAAAACGTTCTAATACCCATGAAATTGTGGCTGAGGAATGTCTCGCAATCCGAGAAGGTGTTGCATTGTTAGATATTACAGGTTTCTCACGTTTCGAAGTAAAGGGTGAAAATTCAGAGGCATGGCTTAATCAGATATTTGCAACCAAGCTACCCAAACCTGGTAGAGCTCGATTGGGAGTTATGCTTTCATTTTCTGGAAAGCTCAAAGGTGATTTGACTTTGCTGAACTGGGGTGACGGTACCTACTGGATTATGGGCAGTTACTATTTGAGAGCGTGGCATCTGCGTTGGTTTAATGAGCAGCTCAAAGATGGTGTTAGCATTAGAGACCTTGGAGATGAGATGTGTGGTTTTGCTTTAATAGGGCCAAAATCACATTCTGTTTTAGAAAAGGTAGCCGAGGAAGATGTGTCCAATCTGAGATTTATGGACTGTAAAAGATTGGATATCGGGTTGGTTCGTTCGAATGTGGCAAGAATGAGTGTTACTGGTGAAACAGGCTTTGAGATTAACTGTAAAATGGGTGATCATATTGCTCTTCGTAGAACATTGTTAGAAGCTGGCGTTGATAAAAATATTCGTGAAGTAGGGTTTAACGCAATGCTCTCAACCCGTATTGAGAAAAGTTTTGGGATTTGGTCTGCGGAATTTACGCAAGACCGAACCCCGGCTATGACGGCAATGGACCGATGGATCGACTGGGACAAGCCAGACTTCATTGGGAAAGCAGCAGCTGTTTCTGAACGCGATGGAAATGGGCCTGAAAAAATCCAAGTGACTTTAGAGATCGAGGATGGTGATGCCGATGCTTCTGGTTATGAGCCCATTTGGTCAGATTCAGGCGACATGATTGGTTTTGTTACTTCAGGAGCTTTCGGTCATACTGTTAAGAAATCTCTTGCAATGGCTCTAATTGAACCAGCCTTAGCCTCAGTAGGAACGCATGTTTTGGTTCATGTAGTGGGAGTCGAAAGGAGAGCAAAAGTAATTGCTCCTTCGCCCTATGATCCAAAGGGAATGGCGATGCGCATGTAATCTATAAGAAGTAGTGAAATACTTAGCTTTACTCCCTGTTTTAAAATGCCAAGTGAAGATAGTTTGGATATATATAGTCAAGAAGATTTTGATAGGATAGCTCGAATTTACAAAATGTATTCAAAAAATTAACTTTATTATTCTATAGAGCTCGGTGATTTCCATCGCCTATGTGTCCATAACCATTGTCCCATATTTTTTCTAATTTGTTTTTCTAATCTGTTATTTAAGATTTGGGTCATTTCATTTGGTGATGTGGGTGTTACTGGACTTTCAAATACGAGGTCAAAATTTATGCCATCATTATTACGAACTACATAGAATGTGATCAGTAGTGCATCATGTTTTAATGCTAATTTTGCAGCTGAAGTTGCTGTGTATGCTGTGTGCCCAAAAAACTGCAAAGGTTCCCCGTGGCTCATGTATTGGTCAATCAAAAGAGCGACTACCTTACCGTCACTGAGATACCGCACCATATTTCCCATACCTGTGCGTCCTCGTGGGAATAATGGCTCAGCAATTTGTTTTATACATCTTTCATAAAAAGTATTAAAATAAGGATTGCTCATAGGTTTATAGAGCGCCCCCACTGAAATTTTGTTTGCATTAAGAACTACACGCACAACGTCATAGTTTCCTAAATGACCAGAAACTAGGATAACAGCTTTTCTTTTTTCTTGAGCATCCCTCAGTGCTTTAAAACCAGGTCCAGATATTTTGGCTGATTTCGCGACGCTAGAAAACCCATTTGGCGACAGTAATTCAAAGAAAGTACGTCCAATATTATTAGGGACTTTGGTACAGAGTTCTTCTCTTTTTTCTTTTTCAAGATTAGGAAATACAAGTTTAAGGTTATCTATTATACGTTTACGATTACCAGATAATGGTGAAATAACTTTTTGGTAAATCAAACCACCCATAGCGATTTTGGTTGGATAAGGTAAAATTGATAAAATGCTTAAAAGAAATCTCACAAAAACATAAGTGCTGAAATCCAAAAAATATGATCTATGTTTTTCTTTAATCCCATGGTTATTATTTTTATTCGACAATTTTTTGTTACCTAATTATTTTTCAGTAAACTTTGATTTATTTGTGTTAGGAGGAAAAATTGACTTAGCTTCTTCCGTCATTTCATCTTCGATACTATGGGTTTGATGCTTTACACACTCGCCACCTGAGCTGGCAATCAGATCAACCATATTTTTTGTGACACCTAGATCACCACCACGATTAATGCCAATTTCCGCAATGACTAAAGGAGGTTCGTTCGGGCCAATACTTCGGTTGCCTACCTTCATTTATGTTTCCTTTTCCACATTCGTTACCCTTTTCAATTGACTTCAGCGAATTTCGTCCGGTGCAACACCCCAAATATCACTTTTTTTTATCCATCCGGCATACTTACCAGCATCAATTTCGCACCACTCTTTTATACATTTTCCTAGGTCAGCAATATAATTCTGTTCAATTCTAGCCATAACCATAGAGTTCTGATCAGATTTTCGATGCAAGTCGGCCATAGAGGAAGTCACAATAATTGAGCGCACTCCTGAAAGTAAAGAATAGTGTATCCATCCTCCAGCGCCTTCTGCATCACGCACCCTTCGCCAGTTGTCGTATTCACCGTATATCTCTAATGGCATTCCCTTTTTTTTAAATATCCAATCTATTCGATGTGAAAGGGAGGGCCCCCTCCTTGCATTCGCTTCGTTAGCTTTAAGGGAAACATATCGTGGTATTAAGAGGTTCGTGACAGGGCCACGCTCCGACGCATCAATGTGAGTTCCGATAGCTGCCGCCAGAATCGTGCATAAAATATGAAGAGACCGCAATTTCAAACGAATTTTCCAGTGTCCTAATCGATATCCTAACTATTATAAGATTGATAGAACAACATCTAAACACAGTCCATTATATAAAATCCTACCAGGCAAATCTATAGTTCATGCGAATTCTAAGCGGCATATTAATTTGCATATTATTTATAAGGTTTAATAGGTCTAGGCAGCGGTTTGACTTGCGTTAAACTTCAAACATTTTCTTTAGACAAAAAATTGAGCACCATTAGCTGAGATGGTAGATCCATTTATAAACCCTGCATCGTCTGACGCTAAAAATGCAACACATCTTGCTATTTCATCTGGTTCACCTAAGCGTCCAGCTGGGATTTGACCAATTACCGCCTCCAGTGCTTTTTCGGGCATTGAAGCAACCATTTCCGTAGCAATATAGCCTGGGCATACGGCATTTGCTGTTATTCCATTTCTTGCACCTTCTTGTGCTAAAGATTTTACTATTCCTAAATCACCAGCTTTTGTTGCAGCATAATTTACCTGACCAAACTGACCCTTTTGGCCATTTATAGAAGATATAACGATTACTCTGCCAAATTTCCGCTCTCTCATTCCTGGCCAAACAGGATGGACAGTATTAAAAACTCCTGTCAAGTTAGTAGCGATCACTTCATTCCATTGTTCTGGCGTCATTCTGTGAAAAGGAGCATCACGTAAAATTCCAGCGTTGGCAACGACTACATCAACTGGTCCCAACTCGCTCTCAACTTTTTCAATACCAGATTTACTCTCTTCATAACTAGCTACATCCCATTTATAGGTTTTGATACCAGTCTCATCTGTAAAAGAAGCTGCTGCTTTGTCGTTTCCTGCATAGGTCGCGGCAACTGTGAAGCCATCTTGTTTTAACCTTTTTGATATAGATTCCCCAATACCTCTTGAGCCCCCAGTAACCAATGCAATTCTTGACATAATCTTCTCCTAAGTCAGGTTTGTTTTTAATTTTGAGTAAAGCATTAATCTCGTTCCAGACACATGGCGACACCCATGCCACCACCAATGCATAACGTTGCAAGTCCTTTTTTTGCTGATCGTCGTTTCATCTCGAACAACAAAGTATTTAAAACACGAGCTCCAGATGCTCCGATAGGATGTCCTATAGCTATCGCTCCCCCATTTACGTTAACGATACTCGGATCCCACCCCATATCTTTATTAACGGCACAAGCTTGAGCAGCAAAAGCTTCATTCGCTTCTACAAGCTCGAGGTCTTTTACAGACCATCCAGCCTTTTCAAGAGCTTTCCTACTCGCATAAATTGGGCCTACACCCATTATCTTCGGATCTAGCCCGGCAGTTGCATAGGAAGCAATTCTTGCAAGCGGTTCAATGCCTCTTTTGTTGGCCTCTTCGGCCGACATTACGAGCGCAGCTGCGGCACCATCGTTTATGCCGGAAGCATTTGCAGCTGTAACGCTTCCATCCTTTGCGAATGCTGGCCTTAGTTTCTGCATATTTTCAATCGTAGCGCCATGCCTAATGTATTCGTCTTTATCTACTGAAATATCGCCTTTGCGTGTTTTAACTATAAATGGCACAATCTCATCTTCAAATTTACCAGAAACTTGTGCTGCTTCTGCTTTGTTTTGAGACGATAAAGCGAATTCATCCTGCATATCCCTCGAGATTTGCCATTGCTCTGCTACGTTTTCTGCCGTCTGCCCCATATGATATCCATTGAATGCATCCCAAAGTCCATCTTTGATCATGCTATCTATATACTTTACGTCGCCCATCTTATGTCCAGAGCGAAGATGAGAAACATGAGGGCTCAAGGACATATTTTCTTGACCACCAGCGCAGATTATTGAGGCATCACCAAGTTGAATATGTTGTGCTGCGAGCGCAACAGCTCTAAGGCCTGAACCGCATACCTGATTTATGCCCCAGGCGGCAGACTCAACAGGTAAACCTGCGTTCACATGAGCTTGTCGTGCAGGGTTTTGCCCTTGACCAGCAGTTAAAACTTGACCCATTATTGTTTCGGAGACTTCTGACTTATCTATTCCCGCTCTCGAAACTAATGCTTCCAGAACGGTTGTGCCGAGCTCATGGGCCGGTGTATTCCCAAAGGACCCACTAAAGCTTCCTACTGCTGTGCGAGCTGCTGATGCTATAACGACGTTTGTCATGCTGTATTTCCCATACGGTTTTCATTGTTAATTGCGATTCATACGCTACTTAGCGGCTTGGCTGCATCGCGGCAAGAGCAATAATATTACAAATTATTGTTTTTTTTTGAAATGATAAAACTTTATGAAATTGTAATCATAAATTTTTAAAGATGATTAAAGTTTAGACTTTGTCGTGTTTTAAAATTGTTCTGAATGCGTTGACACCGGCTCTGAAGAATGTATAAACCGGATTTCACTTATTGGTGTTGGTGGCTCCTGCAAAGGAAACCCTGTCGTGCGTAAAGCAAGAGGACAACGCCCTTCGAAACCGCGCCGAGCGCTAAAATAGGAAGGAGATCAGCAGATGACAAAAAGAACTGCTGCCAAGCATAAAATTGATAGAAGAATGGGTGAGAATATTTGGGGTCGCCCAAAGTCTCCAGTGAACAGACGAGAGTATGGGCCAGGTCAGCATGGACAGCGCCGTAAAGCAAAGTTATCAGACTTTGGTCTGCAGTTAAGAGCAAAGCAAAAACTAAAAGGCTATTACGGAGACCTCACCGAAAAACAATTTCGAAGAATTTTTGGAGATGCTGAGAAGGTAAAAGGTGATACTGGCGAAAATTTAGTAGGTCTGCTCGAACGAAGGCTAGATGCAGTGGTTTATAGGGCTAAATTTGTTGCAACAGTTTTCGCGGCTCGTCAGTTTGTAAATCATGGTCATATTTTAGTTAACGGTAGACGCGTGAATATCCCATCTTACAGGGTTAAAGAGGGTGATATTGTTGAAGTCAGAGACAAATCAAAGCAAATTGCGGTAGTATTAGAAGCAACCCAACTACCTGAGAGAGATGTTCCTGAGTATTTGGAAGTAGACCACTCTAAAATGACAGTTAGGTTTGTAAGGACCCCGGGATTGTCCGATGTGCCATATCCAGTAATTATGGAGCCAAATCTAGTTATTGAATATTACGCACAGAACTAATTCAATCATATTAACGGAATTATGCCGTAGCGGTTGTCCGTTGCGGCATTTTTTGTTTGTAGTGGTTAAAGTAGGCGGTTCTATGTAATTATATGTATGGAGAAATTCTATGTTAAAAGTTGAACCAAAACAAGGAATCTTAGATATCGCTTTATACGAAGCGGGTTCAGCACCAAAAGCTGAAGAACGGAATGTTATAAAGCTTAGTTCAAATGAGAATCCCTACGGGCCAAGTACGAAATCCATCGATGCAATTACAAGGCATGCGGCTGAAGTACATTTATACCCTTCAACTAATCATTTAGACTTACGTCAGGCAATTGCTACACGTTTCGGACTGAACGACAAAAATATTATTTGTGGGGTGGGAAGTGATGAAATAATTTCATTTTTGTGCTACGCTTTTGCTGGACCAGGGGATGAGGTTATTCATACCGAGCATGGCTTTGCGATGTATAAAATATCTGCATTAGCAGCAGGAGCTAAACCCGTAAAAGTCCCAGAAAACAATCGCTACACGGATGTTGACGCAATTTTAGAGGCTTGTAATAATAGGACGCGATTAATTTTTATAGCTAATCCAAATAATCCTACAAGTACGATGATCGATGCTCATAAAGTTCAACGTCTAGCGGATGGTATTCCAGAAACTTGTATATTAGTGCTAGACGGTGCTTACGCGGAATACGTGCCAAATTTTGATGGTGGTGCGAGTTTAATCCACGAAAGAGAAAATGTTTTTATGACACGAACATTTTCTAAAATGTACGGACTTGGTGGCTTGAGAATTGGCTGGGGATATGGTTCGAAGCATGTGATTGATATTCTTAATCGTATCCGTGGTCCTTTTAATTTATCAACGCTTGCACTTGCAGCGGCAAATTCTGCGCTGACAGATGTAGATTACGTCGATAAGTCTAGAAACGAAAACACTAGATTGCGTGAATGGCTATCCAACTCTTTGTCTAACCTCGGTATTGAAACTGATAAATCTTGTGCAAATTTTATTCTGGCACGCTTTAAAGGATCAGAAGAGGCTAGTGCATGCTATAAATTTCTAAGTAAAGAAGGCGTTCTGGTTAGACAAGTAGCAAACTACAACCTACCAAATTGTTTAAGAATTACCATCGGGGACGAAGTCGCATGTAAGCGGGTATATGAATCAATCCGGAGTTTTTTGGAGAGTGTAAGATGACCGTAGTCTATAATCGTATTGCTCTCATTGGACTTGGTTTGATTGCCTCTTCTATGTTTTGGTCAATTCGAAGGGGGAACCTCGCACAGGAAGTTGTAGGATTTGCTAAATCTAAAAAAACCAGAGATACTGCAAAGTCTATTGGCCTTTGTGATCATGTTTTTAATAACCTTGAGGACACAGTAAACGATGCAGACTTAGTGGTTCTTTGTACCCCAGTTGGTGTCATGGGAGAGGTAGTTGAACAGATCGCACCTTATTTAAAAAAGGGCGCAACCTTGTCGGATGTTGGTTCAGTAAAAAGAGCAGTTTTAGATGCCGTTGAGCCTCTTATACCGCAGGATGTGTATTTTGTACCAGCTCATCCACTTGCTGGTACAGAGCATTCAGGTCCTGAAAGTGGTTTCTCAAGTTTGTTTGAAAATCGATGGTGTATATTGGTTCCAACTACCTCTAGCACTCCAAATGCAGTTGAGAAGCTTACGCGTCTGTGGACTGGAATGGGCGCACTCGTAGATCAGATGGATGCTGATCATCACGATTTGGTGTTAGCTGTAACAAGCCATGCTCCTCATCTGATTGCTTACACAATGGTTGGCGTCGCTGATGATCTAAGCAGAGTTACAGAAAAAGAAGTCATAAACTACTCAGCTGCTGGATTTAGAGATTTTACGCGGATTGCATCTAGTGACCCAACTATGTGGAGAGATGTTTTCCTCGCTAATAAGGAGGCGACTCTAGAAATATTAGGGCGATTTACCGAAGAGCTTTTTTCTTTACAACGCGCTATACGAAGTGACGATGGGAAAACGTTATTTGACTATTTTACCAGGACTCGGGCAATTCGTCGAGGTATCCTTGATGCAGGACAAGACACAGAAGCTCCAGATTTTGGGCGGAGTTTAGTCGAAAAAAGTAAGAGTGACTAATCGCACAAACTACAGATAATCACGTTTTGTGTTAGTTTTTCTTTTTATCAAGTTGTTTAATTTTAAAAATTGCCCAGCTAGCATGCAATAAACTGACAGTAGAGAATAACAAGCCCACAGAAATTACTTCTATGCTGGCAATTCCATTTATACCACGGTAGAAAATAGCAAAAACAACAAGTAAAATGATAAATAAAGATAATAAAATTCTGAATTTATACTCATTCAGTTTTTCGGCATCAAACATCATTGATTGAAACTAATTAAAAGCGTTAGTCATAGAGACTAGTTAGGTAAAACAGACGCAATGATTGTTCTAGCTGTAGTAGGCTTTTTACCCCAACCATAAAATGGAGTTTCATGTGTTTGTTCCACTATTCATGTTTAACTTCAGATAGTGCAAAAATTTTTACAGGCAATTGAGCAAAAAAAATAATCAGACCTTGTTAAAGAAAAATTTTAATAAACTTTTTAAAATTCAGGTTCGCTTTCAAAAATCCACTTCGCAAGTTTTTGACCCTCAATAGTGACTTTCTCGTCAGTATCTAACCAACCCATTCGTTTAGCATAAATGATAGGTTTATAGCCCCAAGACCCCGCCATAACTTGCGCGTAATAAAGGATAGCTTCCTTCGCAGCTGGATTATAAAATGCCATAATAGCCTCATTATAACTTACAAGCTGCCCAATCAGCTGAACCAGTATGCACTAACTTTATGAAAAAGCAAAATGTTTTATTGAAGATTTTAATAATTCTGATTGTTAAAAAATGTTCAAATCAATTTTGATTTTTTCTAAGCTTTTTGTCACATTTAAAAGCTTCGATGTTAATATTTCTGCATCTGGGTGGTCTTTTTTGATATTTTTGCCAAACTTATTGATCTCAGATGATAAGACATTTAGCTGTTCAACCGCTTGCTTTATCTTGATAGATCTATTTACAGTTTCTAAGTTAGATGCGTCTAAACGTTTTTCCAATTTTCTGACTAGTGCATTTAAAAAAACATCTTTTTCGAGTTTTTGAATAATATGTTTCGGTGGAATAAACTTCGCTTTTAAGCCTTTTGAGCCTGCAATCACTGTTGTGGATCGTTTTGTCCCCAGTATAAATGATGCCTCGCCGAACAACTCACCTTGACCAACATGACCTAAATAGTAGCCATTTGGGGCTTTTATTTGAACACTTCCTTCAATCACAAGGTAATTGAACTCTGGTGGAGATCCTGCGCTGTAAATAGTCTCATTGGCAGACCAAGTGCCAATATCATCATTTTTTTCCATAACGTACTTTGCTTGAAAATAAAATATTGGTCAATGCTGCAAAATAATGGTGCTGCTGGGGAGGATTGAACTCCTGACCTAATTATTTAAAATAAAAACAGTAACTTACAGATTCCCACCTATATATATTTAGTTACACATTTAGTTACACTTTTTACTCGAACTTGAAAAAAACTACCCTCCGCCAAATTGTTACGTAGCAGTTTAGCTCTTCATGATGACCCCAAGCCAGAGGTAAATGTTAGTTACTAGAAAATGGACAAGCAGTTTATGTTCATTTTAAGCTATCAAACACACCATTAAGATATGGCTCGTATTTTCGCCATGCTTCAGAACTACCCTTATAGACCTTTTGTCTAACCTGTTGTTGTGAGGCGGTTCTTACACTGCGTTTATTCTTTTGCGGTGATAGACATGATTCCTCCCACTTCAAACAAAGGTATTTGATGAGTTTTCTAGTTTGGTTTTCTTGATCATTAACAAGGTCTTCGTAATTTAGATTATAAATTCTATCACTATATCGTGATTGCCAAAGCTTCATCAAATCTTTGTATAGCCTATAATACTCAACGATATCGTTTAAATCATAACAATATCCAAGATTTTTCGAGACAAAGTATTGTTTATAATTCGACCAACAGGTGGCAATTGCATTTCGTTGCACATGAATAATTTTTGCCTCAGGAAAAGCAGCACAAATTAATGGTACAAAATAAAAGTTTTGTGGCATTTTATCTGTAACAAATGGATTTCTGTCTGATAGTTTTGATACCTCTGATAGGTATCTATCTCTAAATTCCAATATAGCAGCAGTGTTTATTAATGCAGAATCTAAAACTAAATATCCTCCAAATCGGGACACATAGTTTAGTTCCCCTGCGCCAGTCACCTCAGAATGTGACGATATTACTTGCTCTACAAGAGTCGTGCCCGACCTGAGCATGCCAAGAACAAAAATTGGAGAGGGTTCAGTAGAATTTTCCTTTATGTCTAAGGCATTTTTAAATAAATTAGGCTGTGCTCTTTTCAGTTTAGTGAAAAGCTCGGTATCTTGATTTATGGAGTACTTTAGTGTTTTTTTGCGCAATGCATTACCTTTAGCTAAGTGACTAAAAGTCTTATCCAATTCCCCAAGGTCTTCATACATTTTGGCTAATGTGAAATTTAAATTGCACCTAGAATTTTCACTTAAATCTTCTCGTTTATAAAGCTCTTGAACCTTAATAAACTGCTCATCTGCTTCACTATAATTTTTGATAGAACTTAGATTGCGATGGGCCTCAGAATACTCAGACTCGAGTGAGATCGCTCTGCTGTAAGCTTCTGTCGCTTCTCCTAGTTTTCCTTGATCTTGGAGAATAACTCCCATGTTGTTAAAGGCCTCAGCATAGTCGGACTTAATGAAGAGCGCCTTTTTGTAAGCCTGTATTGCTTCGTCTAGCTTATCTTGTTCTTTGAGAGCATTGGCTATGTTATTATAGGCTTCAGCATAATCAGGCTTGAGTGAAAGTGCATTATTGTAAGCCTCTATTGCTTTCTCTAGCTTACCTTGTTCTTTTAGAGCATTGCCCATGTTATTTTAGGCTTCAGCATTGTCAGGCTTGAGTGAGAGTGCATTATTGTAAGCCTCTATTGCTTTCTCTAGCTTATCTTGTTCTTTGAGAGCACTGCCGATGTTATTGTAGGCTTCAGCATTGTCAGGTTTGAGTGAGATTGGATTTTTCTAAGCCTCTATTGCTTTATCGAGCTTTCCTTGGTTTTTAAGAGCATTGCCCATGTTATAATAGGCCTCAGCAAAATCAGGCTTGATGGAGAGAGCCTTGTTGAAAGCCTCTATCGCTTCTCCTAGTTTTCCTTGATCTTGGAGAGTAACGCCCATGTTGTTATAGGCCTCAACATAGTCAGGTTTGAGTGAGAGAACTTTTTGAAAAGCAAGGATTGCATCATCTAGTTGTCCAATTTGAGATGCTGTTGCACCTATTAAATTCCACAAGGTCAAGCTTTTGGTATATCTTTTTGTTAATTTTTGAGCTTTGTCAAAGACTTGAGTTAATTTGTTCTGATTGTATAATTTAATTAATGCGTTCAGCTCTTCTTGAGATGGATCTTCAGCATTTGAGTTTTTGGAAATGGCTGTGCCAAGTCTCTTTTCCATTTGCTCAAAGCCATCCCACTTCGCACCATTGCTTTTTGCTTGCTCAAAGGCTGACCTGGCTTCATCCATTCGATTTAATTTTATAAGAGCATCAAGATAGCTCAGCCAGAATTGTTCTATATTTGGATTGATTTCCAAAGCAGTCTTAAAGAACGGTAATGCTTCTTCCACCTTACCAACACCAACTGCCAACACACCTAGGTTATGATTAGCATCAGGATGTTTAGGATTGGCTTTTAGTATGGCCGTATAATATCGATCAGCATCTTGAACCTGACCCGCCTTGTGAGCCTCAATCCCCTTCTGTAATGCCTGATCTAGTGTAAGTTCCATTTTAATAAGAGTTTCTAAACATATTTTTCCTGTTTAAATACACTCAAAATGATTAGCAAGGATAGTAGTGTTTATAAATTAACTAGCATCTCCCCAAGGTAAAAATTCAATCCATGGCAGGCGCTATAATGCCTTTAAGCAGTACTTTAAGAGTTAAAGACGATAAGACTACAATAGTAAACATTAATCTAATCAAGGTATTCTATGTCGGTGGAAAACTATCTAGTCATAGCTCGTTTTTTAGCCAATTCATAAATGTCTCCAAAAATTATGGGCATATTATCAAAAGTTATGATTGATTTATCCCCAATTCCCTTTGCATAGTCGATCCATTTTTGAATAATGTAGAAATCACTCAAACAAAATCCGGGCAAAGATGCCCGTACGTTTTCATTTGGCTTTATTAATTCATTTTGGTCAAACTGCCTTTCGAGTGATTTCCATTCTTTTGGAAAACTCATCATGTATTTAGGCCTCTTAGAGATTTTTCCATATTCAGGAAACTTCAATGGATATTCAGAGCAACCTCTTTTTATATTTGATTTAGTATCTTCGGTGAAAACCTTCTTCAACTGAATATCCAATAAATTCTTAACTTCTTGCGCTTGATCTAAACCTTTACAAAATATAAGGCCTTTATAATAACCAGAAATATTGGGTCTTAGTTCAATCATTGTCTTCTTTGTCAAATCTTCTGCAAAATCAAATTTATAAAAAAGTGATGTAACTTTAACTAAGTCTATAAATGTTGCTACTTCGACTTGTACTTTGAAACATCCAAAACAGAACTCAGGTATAATGTCTTTCTCAGAAAAAATTTTTATGTGTCTTTTGCAATTTAAATCTACGATGTTGTGTTTATAGATTTGAGAGTGAGGGGTTTTATATTCAAAATTGTCCTCGCCAATATAACTCAAGCCCTTTAAAATATTATTAATGATATCTGACCTTGATGTAGACTTTAACAAACTTTCACTTAGTTTTTTTATCTTGCTATCAGTTATAAATAGGCTATGAGATCCTTCACTCTTCGGGGAATATTCTTTTAATAGCAAGGTAGCATTATTATAGGCTTCAGCATAATCAGGCTTGAGTGAAAGTGCATTATTGTAAGCCTCTATTGCTTTCTCTAGCTTACCTTGTTCTTTGAGAGCATTGCCCATGTTATTGTAGGCTTCAGCATTGTCAGGTTTGAGTGAGATTGCATTATTGTAAGCCTCTATTGCTTTCTCTAGCTTATCTTGTTCTTTGAGAGCACTGCCCATGTTATTGTAGGCGTCAGCATTGTCAGGTTTGAGTGAGATTGTTTTTTTATAAGCCTCTATTGCTTTATCCAGCTTGCCTTGGTTTTTAAGAGCATTGCCCATGTTATAATAGGCCTCAGCAAAATCAGGCTTGATGGAGAGAGCCTTGTTGAAAGCCTCTATCGCTTCTCCTAGTTTTCCTTGATCTTGGAGAGTAACGCCCATGTTGTTATAGGCCTCAACATAGTCAGGTTTGAGTGAGAGAACTTTTTGAAAAGCAAGGATTGCATCATCTAGTTGTCCAATTTGAGATGCTGTTGCACCTATTAAATTCCACAAGGTCAAGCTTTTGGTATATCTTTTTGTTAATTTTTGAGCTTTGTCAAAGACTTGAGTTAATTTGTTCTGATTGTATAATTTAATTAATGCGTTCAGCTCTTCTTGAGATGGATCTTCAGCATTTGAGTTTTTGGAAATGGCTGTGCCAAGTCTCTTTTCCATTTGCTCAAAGCCATCCCACTTCGCACCATTGCTTTTTGCTTGCTCAAAGGCTGACCTGGCTTCATCCATTCGATTTAATTTTATAAGAGCATCAAGATAGCTCAGCCAGAATTGTTCTATATTTGGATTGATTTCCAAAGCAGTCTTAAAGAACGGTAATGCTTCTTCCACCTTACCAACACCAACTGCCAACACACCTAGGTTATGATTAGCATCAGGATGTTTAGGATTGGCTTTTAGTATGGCCGTATAATATCGATCAGCATCTTGAACCTGACCCGCCTTGTGAGCCTCAATCCCCTTCTGTAATGCCTGATCTAGTGTAAGTTCCATTTTAAAAAAGCTTACTATTGTGTCCCATGTGCCTATATTATCCAGTAGTATAAAAAATTTTTCTTCAAAACTAAAAACTTATTAAATATTTTAGACTAGTTGTAATTAACATTTAGTTACTCATTTAGTTATAGTTACAAATTAATTTTTATTAGTTTTTAAGTAACTGTTTTTACACACCATATTGTTTCTATTGGAAAATTTATGGTGCTGCTGGGGAGGATTGAACTCCCGACCTCACCCTTACCAAGGGTGCGCTCTACCACTGAGCTACAGCAGCTGCTCCTCACAATGGCGATTTAGACCCAAATAGAAAGTTAAGCAAGTCTAATCTAGACCATTATGATATCATAATGTAACTACTAACTATGGATAAAAATATTAATTCAAAAAAAAAAATAGTTAAGGCTAGAGACCAGAGATTAAAGACTGCTTTGAAGGCAAATATGGCCAAACGAAAAGCACAAGCTCAGGGAAGGGCACTGACCTCATCTAATAATAAAGATATCCAGTTCAAATTAGAGGACTGAATTATATGGATTCCATTATAGTTAAAGAAAGCGGCCCACTTTATGGTGAGATAGCTATAGCCGGTGCAAAGAATGCTTGTTTAACGTTGATGCCTGCTACTCTTTTAAGTGATGAGCCACTTACGTTAACAAACGCACCAAGGTTATCTGATATTGGGACCATGTCTCTATTACTTCAATCGCTTGGTGTAGAGGTGGAAAGCCTTAATGGAGGATTAGTGCTAGCTTTATCTAGTCATGCACTCAAAACTACTCGTGCTGATTATGAAATTGTTAGAAAAATGCGGGCGTCAAATTTAGTCCTAGGGCCTCTGCTTGCTAGAGCTGGTGAAGCCATTGTTTCATTACCGGGAGGTTGTGCAATCGGTGCAAGACCAATGGATTTACATATTTCAGCCCTACGAGCGCTTGGTGCAGAGATTGAATTAAAGGATGGGTATCTTCACGCACAAACTCCCAATAAAGGAAGGTTAGTCGGTGGTGAACATAAATTAAAGTTTGCATCAGTGGGTGCAACAGAAAATTTTGTTATGGCAGCCTGTCTTGCAAAAGGTAGGTCCCAACTAAAAAACGCAGCAATGGAACCCGAAATTGTAGATTTAGTAACGTGTCTTAAGTCAATGGGAGCGAATATTTCGGGCGAAGGAACTGATACAATAACGATAAGAGGCGTAGATAAATTAAATGGAACAACACACTCGGTTATAATGGACCGTATTGAACTAGGTACATATATGCTGGCACCAGTAATAGCTGGAGGTGAAGTTGAGCTTATAGGAGGGAAAATGGAACTTTTAGAAGCATTTTGTAGCAAGCTTATTGAGGCGGGTGTTGAAATATCCAAGACTACAAATGGTCTCAAGGTTAAACGGAAATTGGATACTATCAATTCGGTCGATGTAAAAACTGCCGTATACCCAGGATTTCCCACTGATTTACAAGCTCAAATGATGGCACTGATGTGCACATCAAATGGAGTATCTAAGCTCGAAGAAGCGATATTTGAGAACAGGTTCATGCATGCTCCAGAGCTCATGCGGATGGGTGCTCGAATTGATGTTCAAGGCGGTACTGCAGTAGTGAGAGGAGTTTCAAAGTTAAAAGGTGCCCAAGTTATGGCAACAGATTTAAGAGCATCCGTTTCGCTTATACTCGCCGGTTTAGCCGCACAGGGGCAAACTAAAGTTAACAGGGTATATCATTTGGACAGAGGTTATGAAAAGCTTGTTGAAAAATTAAAAAATGTTGGGGCCAACGTAGAGCGGGTAAAGTAACATGGCTCAAGATGCGAGTTTCTCGGATGGGGCAGATAGCGCGCTATATTTAGGAGCTGAAACCCCAGAGGATTTAGAGGTAATTTCCTCAATCCTTCAGGATGGTATTTTTTTTATTAAGGATTTGGCTTGGTCGAAAAAGAAACGCCAAGTAGCTTTATTAATAAATAGGTTCCGTTGGGAAAATAAATCAGCAGATAGCATGAAAAAAACTATCCCAGAAAGGGTAAGGAGCCTTCTGATAGTCGATAATGTTTTAAATGTATCGTCCAAAGGTATAGACCGTTCAGATATAAATGCACCTTTGAATTTATTGAAGTTGGATTTAAACCATTCAAAAAATAGTATTTTTTTAACATTACTACTTTCTGACTTTGGTGCTATTAGATGTGAAGTGGAAGCTATTGAGCTATCTATGAAAGACGTAACCCGACCTCACAAAGCCAAATCCGGAAAGATACCGAATCATCCAATGAATTACGACGGTTGAGAAATTTAAGGTTACCCATTAATTAGAACATTCGTTAGGAGAAAAAGTAATGCCGGTTTTCCTGAATTTTGATGATCCAATGTTCGATCAGCGTTTTGATGAGATTTTAAGTTCTGAGCGCAACGATAGTTCGGATGTTAACAGCGTAGTTTCTGATATTTTAGAAGATGTTAAAAGACGAAAAGATGAGGCTGTTATAGAGTTAACTCATAGGTTTGATAAAATTAAATTGAAAAAAGAAGAGCTAAGTTTTTCAAAAAATGAAATTGATAAACTTTCCTCCAAAACAACATCTGATGAACGAAAAGCCTTAGACTTGGCTGCTAACAGAATAAGGGTATTTCATGAGAGGCAAAAACCTGAAGATGTAAGTTGGACGGATGATATTGGAATTGAGCTTGGGTGGAAGTGGACACCTCTTGATGCTGTAGGTATTTATGTCCCTGGTGGATTGGCAAGTTATCCTTCATCAGTGCTTATGAATGCCATACCGGCGAAAGTAGCTGGTGTGGAGCGTATTGCAATGATGGTTCCAACACCTAACGGAAAAATAAATCCAGCAGTTCTTTATGCAGCAAAAGTTTCGGGAGTAGATGAAATATATAGAATTGGAGGAGCGCAAGCTGTTGCAGCATTAGCCTATGGGACTCCAACTATTCCAGCTGTCGATAAAATCACCGGCCCAGGTAATTCTTACGTAGCAACGGCTAAGCGACAAGTCTTTGGGCATGTCGGAATAGATATGATAGCGGGTCCCTCTGAAGTTCTAATAATCGCTGATGATGATAATAATCCAGAGTGGATTGCTTGGGATTTACTTAGTCAAGCTGAACATGATGAAAATGCGCAATCTATCTTGATTACTACAAATCAAAGTCTAGGTGAGTTAGTTGCAAAAGAAGTTGAAAAAATCCTTGCAAGTTTAGCACGCCGAAATATTGCGGGGCCAAGCTGGGAAAATTTTGGTGTGATAATCAGCGTCCCCTCCTTAAATGTAGCCGCGGAGCTTTCGAATAAAATTGCTCCGGAGCATCTAGAGCTCTGCGTTTCTAACCCAAAGGCACTATTAAAAAAGATCTCAAATGCTGGCTCTGTTTTTATGGGCGCTTGGACGCCTGAAGCTGTCGGAGATTATATAGGGGGTTCTAATCATGTTCTCCCAACAGCTCGTTCTGCTAGGTTTAGCAGCGGGTTATCAGTAATGGATTTCATAAAAAGGACAACTACTACTTTTGTCTCTCCCGATGCACTCAAATCTATAGGCCCTTCAATCGAAACTCTGGCCGGCTCTGAGGGTTTGGAAGCTCACGGTTTGTCAGTTACCTCTAGATTAAAAAAATTAACTGAATGATTTTTCTCAATCAGATATTATGAGTTACAAGTTTATATGAGTTAATCAAATTACAGAGAAATTTTTATGAGTTATATCTCGCATATAGAATTAAATGATAAACATAGCCCGCCTCCTACTTCTGAGATCGAGAAAGAGCGAAAAGTTGCTTTATATGACTTGCTCGAGGAGAATAAATTTGAAGTACCAGCAGTGGCTGGGCCTTATCATTTAATTTTATCTATCAAGGAAAAGCGCTTAGTTTTTGAGGTTTCCAAAGAGGACCGTAGCCCTGTCATCGAGTTTCATATGTCACTCTCACCTTTTCGGCAGGTAGTAAAAGATTATTGGGCTATTTGTGAGAGCTATTATGATGCGGTAAAAAATTTACCGCCTGGGCAAATTGAAACAATTGACATGGCTAGACGCGGTATCCATGACGAAGGTGCACGTATTTTGCTCGAGCGTTTAGATGGAAAAGCTATTATCAATAATGACACATCGCGCAGATTATTCACCCTGATTTGCGTCCTCCATTTTGGTATTTGATATGGTTAAGGAGTTACCACAATCAATACTTTTTTGTTGTGACCATAATGCAGTTCGATCGCCAATGGCAGAAGGAATTATGAAAAAGTTCTATGGCCTAGGTACTTATGTTCAATCAGTTGGGGTTTATAATGATTTAGAAATTGATGGCTTTGCTATCTCTGTGTGTGATGAAATTCAGGTTGAGTTGTCCCGCCACAAATCGAGAAGTTTTGATGAAATGGCAGCTTTAGGAGACGATTTGTCGTCGTTTGACCTGGTGGTTGCATTATCTCCCGCAAGTCAAAGGCGTGCATTAGACTTGACGCGTTTTTTCCACATGAAAGTTGAGTACTGGCCTATAATGGACCCAACGGGTATTGGTGAGACCCGTGAAATAAAGTTGAATGCTTACCGCCAGAGTAGAGATCAAATAGTAGGACAATTCTCGAAACTATGGGGAAGACCTTCAGAAGTTTAGAAGCATGAAAACTTCAATAGTTGTAATGAATTTTTTTAGTGAGAATTACTTGTCTCTAAAAGCTGCCATGCAGGATAAAAATTTTTTTATTTCGCTTAAAGTATTATAATGACAAATAGACACTCTAACACAATCATCCCAGCCAAGTGGTTTAAGGATGTTTTCTGAATAGTGGTCACATTTACGCGTGTGCGTTCTTATACCCTGATGATTAAGGTATCTCACAATCTTTTCCGATGGATAATCTTTAATTCTGAAACTGACTAATCCTTCCCTTGATGAGTTATTCAAGCCACCAATTATCTCTACGTCTTCGAAATCAGCAAGGCCCTTTAGGTTATCAAGTCCGTGCAGCAGCGTATCTGTCATTTTTCTTTCATAATCTTGAATTGCTGCACCCGCGGCTTTTATTTGCTCTCGACTGTCGTTATTTTTTGTGAATTCTTTGCCTAGCCAACACATATATTCTTTCACATCCGACATTGTTGCATAGGCTCCAGTGTCTCTAGTGCCAAGTTCCCAATTATCTGATGGGCCACCGTCTAATTGTTCATGAGGGGCATTTCTTAGTCTGTCTGATACCCAGGCTATACCGAAACCATGTCTTGAAAACATTTTATAGGGCGATATTACATAACCATCGATATCATAACTTTCTATATCAATGCCCCCATGTGCGGCATGTTGTATTCCGTCGACTATAATGAATGCCAATGGTGCCTTCTGGCGCACAATTTTTGATATTTCTTTTATTTTCGTTCCCATGCCAGTGACTGGTGATGCATGTACAATCGTAACAACCCTAGTTGTATCAGAAATTTTACCAGCATAGTTTTTTGGGTCTACTGTTCCAGTTTTAACGCAATGTGGTACGCTTAAATAGGTATATTTCAACTCATTAGACCATTTTTTTGCTGCACTACGAGAAGCAGGGTGTTCTAAAGAAGTGCCAACAATTGATCCGCCTGACGGTGAGGCTATTACTGCATTTCTGATTAGTCTAAATAATAATTCAGTTCCACTCTCTCCCATAAAAAATTCACCAGATTGAGTATTGAATAATGCGCTAAGGTCTCTTTTTGCATTTTTAATAACATCATTTAAAGTTTTACTAGCTGCGTTGTCACGACCTTGGTTGTCTGGTATTGATGCAAACTTTGTTGTCGTTTCTAATGCTGATTTTAAAGTGAGAGCTCCGCCTGCGTTTTCAAAAAAAATTCTGTCACCAGATATTGGGCATGTATTTACATTACAAAATTTTTGTCGGATTTCTGAAACGAAAGATTGGTTAATGTACTGCATGGATTTTTCAAATTCTTATTTTGGTTACGCTTTAATTAATTCTACCAAGTATTAGAGCCAATCTCACGTATGTCTTATATACCTAAAAAAACTGGAAGCTACCCAACCAGCGAAAATAGCTATAGCAAGAGACATTAAACCATAGATAAGCGGGTTTTGACGTGACAAGTTGAATAAAAATCTCTCAAGCCCAACTTTTTTTACGTCAATTGTTGTGTCAAATTGGCTCACAATTTCCCCATCACGGGTAAGAAATATTTTTGTAAAATAGTCACCCTCTGTAAGGTTTGCAGGCATATCAATCGCAGTTCTAAATAATGTATTTTGATCAACTAATATTTCATTTTCAAGTAACTGATATAGTTTTTGATCTTTTCTTATTCTGATCACGGCTTCAGTAAAACTTTGAGAGTTTTCGATATGCATTGGAGCCCCAACTGATCTTATGGCGCGCTCAATAGAGATCTTATTTCGTAAATCTTCCACATCCAATAATATTTCAGAAAAAGGTGCGTTGGTAGCAACCGCGTAGAAACTAGGAGCAGCATCAACCTCAACGGTTTGGTTGTTTACCCATATCCCAAACCGTTTTTCTTTTTTTCTTACCGCAATTGGTTTGGATGGCCCGGCTATGGTAATGATCACACCCATTTTGCCATCCGGTTCAGGAGCGTCTCGTTGTATAGCACCAAATAAAAGAATTTGAGAACCATCAAAATTAGCTGTTATTGCAACTTCATCTTGACTAAGGCCTAATACTATTTGTTCACTTGCGACAACAGTTTTAGAAAGCATCAGACAAAGTATTACTAGCGACAGGATCCGCATCGCTAAATTCCTAGTTTCCCAAGAGAGAAAAGTTCGGCTGGTTCAATTAATAAGTCCATAGCTAACTTCAAGCAAACCAGTAGAACAAGAACCGAGAGCAAAATTCTAAGTTGTTCGGCTTGCATCTTTGCTCCGATTTGGGTTCCAACTTGGGCGCCTATTACACCTCCTATTAGCAGTAAAACAGCTAATGCAATGTCAACTGTGTAATTTGTTGTAGCATGCAGGAGTGTTGTAAAACCCGTTACAAAAATGATTTGAAATAAGGATGTTCCCACTACAACTTTTGTAGGCATTCCCAGAATATAGATCATTGCAGGAACCATTATGAAGCCACCACCAACACCCATTATTGCTGACAATATTCCAACGAATATCCCAACGGCAAAAGGCGGAATTACAGAAATATACAATCCAGATGTTTTGAAACGCATTTTAAGCGGTAAAGTATGAACAAGTCCTTTGTGGCGATTAGTTCTATTAATTACATTGGTCTTAGATCTTGCCCTTCTAATTGCATTAAGGCTTTCTACAAGCATAAGAGTGCCTATAACACCAAGAAATACAACGTAGCAAAGTTTTACAAGTAGATCGACTTGCCCCAATGCTTTTAAATAATTGAAAACATAAAGACCAAGTACGGCTCCTATAAGTCCGCCTCCCAATAAAACAGTACCCATTTTTAAGTCGACAGTTTTTCTTCGAAGGTGTGCGAGTGCACCAGAAAATGATGATGCAACTATTTGGTTTGCTTCTGTTGCAACTGCGACAGCTGGTGGGATACCTATAAAGAAAAGAAGTGGGGTCATTAAAAAACCCCCACCTACACCGAACATTCCGGAAAGCACACCAACAAATCCGCCAAGACCTAGAAGTAAAAAGGCATTAACTGAAACCTCGGCTATAGGTAAGTAGATTTGCATTATTTCACTTAGCTTAATGAACACACATAAATCAATAGCGAGGACCGCTAAGTTTAAACTGGGTATAAAGGTGTTGTTATATTGGCTCTAACGCTCTTTTATATATGGTTGCCCACCTGCTTTTGGAGGGATTGCTCTACCTACAAAACCGGCTAAAACGACCACAGTTAGAACGTAGGGAAGCGATTGTATGAAAACAACTGGAATTTTTACTTGGCTGCTTATACCGCTAGTCCAAACTGAAGAAATTACCATTAATGAAATTATTGCAATCCCAAGTGCCAAGCCTCCTAGAACCACTTTGTCTAAATAATCTTTTTTCCAAACGTAACTAAGCAAAACAAGTGAGATAAATATTAAGAAGCTACTGAGGGCCCAAGCTGGCATCAATATATTTTGAAACCGATTGTCTACTGCAAAGAAAAACCCAAACAGCAAACAAGCCCCTAAAGCGTACCAAGGACGCCATTTGGCAAAAATCAAGGCGGCTAAGGCTATAAAGCCGCGTCCTGCAGACATGTCTTTAGTAAAATTAGCTTGCAGGGAAGTTGCTATATATGCCCCTGCGATACCACATAAGATGCCACCAATTACAACTGCACCGTAGCGTAGGCCAACAACTGATATACCCGCCGTATCGACTGCTGCCGGGTTTTCGCCTACAGCTCGCAACCGAAGGCCGAACCGCGTCTTGTAAAGGACAAACCAGGAGAGAGGAACTGTCAAAAGTGCAAGGTAAACTAAAAGAGAGTGTCCTGATAAAAGCTCAGAATAAAGTTGCATTAAAGGACCTGCGTCGCTCATTTCTTTTGAAGATATAGACCAAGGGAAATTCAAGGGTTCAAACCTACCACCAGATTTAAGCGGAGGCGTCCTGCCTCCCTGTCCAAATAAATCCTGCGCAATCACTACTGTGAGCCCCGCTGCCAAAAAATTTATAGCAACCCCAGAAATAATTTGGTCACCGCGCAGTGTAATCGATGCCAATCCGTGAAGAAGAGACAGTAATATAGATGCTAATATCCCAGCTAAAAGGCCCAACCAGACCGATCCGGTGATTGCAGCAAAAGCAGCTGATACAAAAGCTGCGGCTAAAAGCTTACCTTCCAACCCAATATCAAAAATTCCGGCCCGTTCGGAAAATAATCCAGCCAAGCAGACTAATAATAACGGTGTTGCTAACCGCAATGTGCCATCCAAAACTTGGATGAGAGTTAAGAAATCAATCATACGTCCGCTCTCTTAATCGACATAAAAAAGCGTTCTAAAGGAGCTCGTACCATCATGCTTAGCGCCCCTGTGAATAATATCACTAAGGCTTGAATAACAACTATCATCTCACGTGGTATTTTAGTCCATAGCGCTAGTTCTGCACCACCTTGATAGAGAAAGCCAAATAATAGCGCAGCTAGAAAAACTCCTGCGGGATGACTACGCCCCATGAGTGCAACTGCAATTCCAATGAAGCCTGCACCCTCAGTGAAGTTTAAGATCAGTCGCTCACTTTCACCTTGAGTAGTATTTATCGCCATCATTCCACACAGGGCTCCAGAGATCATCATGGCTATCATAATAATTTTAACAGGCCTGACACCAGCGTAGCGAGCTGCGGCTCCCGACTTTCCCAACGCTCGTATTTCATAGCCTAAAGGAGAGCGCCAAATTAGATACCAGATGGCGACACATGCAAAAAGTGCGATGAAAAAACTAACATTAGCAGGCGCAGATCTAAACGCTTTTTCGAAACCCATTAAACTTGCAATGTCTTGAAAAGTGGGTAAATGAGTGCTGGCTGGAAAGTTTTCAGAAGCTGGATCCATACTTCCTGTCGGCTTCAAAACGTCTACTACGAAAAATATAAGTACCCCAGCTGCTATGAAGTTGAACATGATTGTCGTAATAACAATATGGCTACCTCTCTTGGCTTGCAGGTAGGCAGGTAGACCTGCCCAGATCATTCCAAAGAGAGCTGCTCCAATTGAAGCTCCAATTATCGCTAACGTCCAGTGAGGCCAAGGAATAAAAAGACAAACAAGGGCTACTCCCAATCCTCCAATCATTGCCTGGCCCTCTCCGCCGATATTAAATAGCGCAGCATGAAATGCTACGGACACTGCAAGACCGGTAAAAATAAAATTTGTTGTATAATACAACATGTAGCCCCAACCGGCGGATCGAAGTAATGTACCCTCTATCATTAAATTAAGTGCTGCTACTGGGCTTTCACCGATTGCCAAAATTAGTAATGCGGCTAAAAAAGCTGCCAGAAACAAAGAAAATAATGGGACAACAATAATATCTACCCACTTTGGCATTATATCCATTCAAATGCTCCATAATAACATTTGCTGTTTGTTACTTTGATCATTGTACCGCTTCTCCGGAGACACCAGCCATTAGAAGTCCAAGTTCCTTTTCATTTGTCTCAGATGGAAGTCTTTCTCCCATAATTTTACCATCGAACATAACGGCTATTTTGTCAGATAATGATAAGATCTCATCCAATTCAACCGAAATTAACAAGATTGCTTTTCCCCTATCACGAAGGGCAACAATTTGCTGGTGGATAAACTCAATCGCCCCGATATCAACCCCTCGCGTTGGTTGGCCTACCAAAAGTAAGTCGGGGTCACGCTCTATTTCCCTTGCTAATACTATTTTTTGTTGATTTCCTCCCGAGAAATTTTTGGCCCTTAATTTTGTATCAAGAGGTCGAACATCAAACCGGTCCAGTTTTGCCTCCGCTTCTTTACGAATGGTATTATTGTCCATAAAAAATCGGTTTGCCTGGTTGGATTTCTCACGGTGATACCCGAATACTGAATTTTCCCATGCCGTGAAGTCCATTATAAGTCCTTCGCGTTGTCTATCTTCGGGCACATGAGCTATTCCTTGGGCTCTCCTTGCTTGGCCATCCCCAGCCACCCCAGTCGATAAGTCAATTTCTATTCCTTTTATTTTCACGGACCCATTAGCTTTCTGATAGCCACCTAAAACTTCTAGGAGTTCTGATTGCCCATTTCCTGCAACACCAGCGACACCAAGAATTTCACCTGCTCTGACAGAAAGACTTACATTTTTTAAGCGCTGGACACCGAAATCATCAAACATATTAAGATCTTCGATTTCTAGCACTGGATGTTCAGGCTTTGCAGGACTTTTATCCACACGGAGCAAAACTTTTCGACCGACCATGAGCTCTGCTAGATTCTCTGGACTAGTTTTCTTTGTTCCCAATGTTGCGGTCATTTCACCTTGCCGCATCACACTTACTGTATCAGTAATATCCATTATCTCCCGAAGTTTATGGGTGATTAAAATAATGGTTTTTCCCTCCTCACGAAGCCGCTTGAGTATCCTGAAGAGTTGGTCCGCCTCAGCTGGAGTTAGAACTCCAGTAGGCTCATCTAAAATTAGAATATTTGCCTTTCGGTAAAGAGCCTTAAGTATCTCTACCCTTTGCTGCATCCCAACCCCTATATCTTCAATAATTGCATCAGGATTGACGTTTAATTCATATTCTGAGGCTAAAGTGGCAAGTTCTGCTCTGGCCTTACCAAGAGATGGTGAAAGTAAAGCTCCGCTTTCTGCCCCAAGAACAATATTTTCGAGAACTGAAAAATTTTCAACAAGCTTAAAATGCTGAAAAACCATTCCAATTCCTGCTGCTATTGCGGCTTGGCTATCCAGGATCGAAATTTTTTTACCATCTACAAAAATCTCACCAGCGTCAGCTCTGTAAAACCCATACAAGATAGACATCAAAGTTGATTTTCCAGCACCATTTTCTCCAATAATACCGTGAATTGTTCCAGGCATGACACGGATAGTTATGTCTTTATTGGCTTGAACTGGTCCAAAGGATTTCGAAATCCCCTTGAGCTCGATTGCTGGGTTCATAGTCATTTATTTCCCATGTAATTAAAAAACCGCACCCGATGAGTGCGGTTTTTTTTAGATTTAAAACTGATTAAAATGAAACAGCTGGGCAGGTTTCATCATCAGTATAGTTATGTACAGACATTGATCCGTTAGCGATTGAAGACGAAGCAGCGTCAACAGCTGCTTTCATGTCAGCAGATATCAAAGAAGCGTTATGCTCATCTAACGCATAGCCAACTCCACCATTGGATATACCCATCTGAAAATTTCCTGTTTCTAGAGCTTCGCCAGCTGAGAACGCTTCGTAAACAGCATTGTCAACGCGCTTTAGCATAGAAGTTAAAACTTGTCCTGGGTGAAGGTAGTTTTGGTTCGCATCAACGCCGATAGAAAGGATACCCTCATCGGCCGCTGTTTGAAGGACCCCTACACCAGTTCCGCCGGCAGCCGCATACACTACATCTGCGCCCTGGCTGATTTGAGCCTTAGTAAGTTCAGAGCCTTTGACAGGGTCATTCCATGCAGCGGGCGTTGTCCCTGTCATATTGGCTATAACGGTTGCATCTGGATTTACTGCTTTTACTCCCTGAGCGTATCCGCATCCAAAACGTCTAATTAGAGGTATATCCATGCCCCCAACAAAACCAACTGTGCCTGTTTTCGACGCTTGTGCTGCAAGCATTCCAACCAAGTAGGAACCTTCGTGTTCGTTAAATCCAATACCTCGTACGTTTGGTAGGCTTAGCCAATTCACGTCTATCACTGCAAATTTTGTATCTGGATAATCTGGCGCAACTTTTCCTAAAGAGTCAGCGAATGCGAAGCCAGCCATTACGATTGGGTTGGCACCAGCTTCTGCAAATCTGCGAAGTGCTTGTTCCCGCTGAGCCTCATTTTGAAGCTCTATCTCTCTAAAGGATCCTCCCGTTTCATCTGCCCATCGCTGAGCGCCCGTAAAAGCAGACTCATTAAACGATTTATCAAATTTACCCCCAAGATCAAAAATAATAGCAGGTTCTGCCAAAGCGAGACCTGCGCTCATGGTCAAACCAACAGCGGTTGACACCATTTTAGTTACGATATTCATCTATATCTCCCGATTAATTGTTAGTTGGCCCAATAAAATCAACCAACCTCATTACGTAATAAGGGCAAGATTCTCATTGATGGTCAACCAAATAATTTCATTTATAAGACACAAAATTGTAAATATTGTTTAAATCAGAAGTAGATCTTTTTGCATAATCACTGCATCTTCAAATTTTCCGTATTTGTCACGCGAATATGATTTTCGAACGGAGATTTTTTTATAATTTAATTTTTTGTAAATTTGAATTGCAGCTTTATTTGATTCGCTTACTTCTAGAGACAATTTTCTGGCACCATTTTCGACTAATTTTTGCTCAATCTTCAATAGGCAGTTGGTTCCTAATCCGGTGTTTTGTTTCATTTTGTGTGTAACTATGAGTAAAAGCTCTGCCTCCGAATCAATAACTCTTGCAAGAGCAAAGCCGTGCTGATGGCATTCGGCAAAAACTCCTTGCAAAGGTAGTATCTGCGCAAATTCGCGAGCATGCCATATTCGGTGGTTAGCTTCAGAGTTCGCGTGAAGTTTTGCCATCTTCTCTGGTGTCATTTGATTATAGAAATTTTGTCAGTGTGAGGCTGAGCATCTACTGGCTTCATATAGAGTGGAGCTGGTTTAGACAAACTAAATTTTAGATCTGCACCAAATATGGCCATATTCTTAATGAATTCTTTTCCTTTTGGTCTATTTGCAAACCTTTTAGGTTTCGTATCATCTTTCGTAAGGTTAGTTTTGAAATCTCCGTTTATAGTTCCAAGGTAATACAAATTTTGCCTAGCTGGAATTGCGGCAATCTCGTAGTCATTTTGTCCATAGAGAGAAGCTTGGAAACTATTTACGCCTGAAATGGGTACTTTCAAAGATAAGGAAAGACCTTTAGCAGCTGCCAGTCCGATGCGAATGCCAGTAAAGTTTCCTGGACCAATCCCAACTACTATTAAGTCAATCCGTGTTTTTTCAATTTTAGCTTTCTTGAGTGCATCTTCTATCACTTCAAATAGAAGTTCGGCTTGTCCTTTTTTCATTTCTTTTACGGAAGTAAAAACTTTTCCGTTAAGAAAAATTGCCGCCGCGCAATGGGCGGTTGATGTATCAATTGCTAGTAAGCAATTAGCTCTATAGTCCAACTGGCCGAACTTCAGTGACCTCTGGAATATAATGCCTCAAAAGGTTCTCAATTCCCATTTTTAGGGTCATTGTTGAGGAAGGACATCCTGCGCATGCACCTTGCATCTGCAAATATACAACCCCACGTTCAAATCCATGAAAAGTGATGTCTCCTCCATCTTGTGCAACCGCGGGACGCACTCGACTGTCCAAAAGCTCTTTAATCTGGCCAACTATCTCGGTGTCCTCGCCTGAGTGCTCTGCGTGAACACTTCCAGTTTGTTCACCATCAATTACAGGAGCTCCTGACTGAAAATGATCCATTATCGCCCCAAGTATACCAGGTTTTATGTGCTCCCAGTCTATACCGTCTTGCTTAGTGACTGTCACAAAATCATTTCCCAAGAAAACACCTGCGACCCCGTTTAGAGCAAAAAGCCGCTCGGCTAGTGGAGAAGAATTTGCACTATCTGAATTGGGAAAGTCTGCAGTACCTTGCTCCATAACTGTTTGTCCCGGCAGGAATTTCAACGTGGCCGGGTTAGGTGTTGATTCTGTTTGGATAAACATTTCGATTTCCCTTTTTGTTGACTATATATGCTAATTACTCAGTGAAATGTCAAGTATTTAGAATGATTCTAAATTAAGTAATTGCTTCTAGTCTTTCTTTTGATAAATCTCCTGGAACAACAGTGATTGGAATTGGTAATAAGCCGGCATTTTTGCTTAATTGAGTGACTATTGGTCCCGGCCCTTTTTTGTCAGTACTGGCGCCGAGTACTAAAACCCCTATTTCTGGGTCATCTGATATTTGTGCTAATATTTCAGGGACGACTTCGCCTTCGCGGATCACTAAACTTGGATCAATTCCTTGTTTGTCTCGCATCCACTTGGCAAATACTTCGAAATGAACCTCTATTCGTTCTTTGGCCTCTGCACGCATTAAATCTGCAACCCCAATCCAGTGATTAAATTCTTCTGGAGGGATTATCGAAAGTACTTCTACACCTCCTCCTGATTTTGCAGCGCGCATTGCTGCAAATCGTATCGCGTTAAGGCATTCTTTGCTGTCATCTAGCACTACTAAAAATTTACGCATTAAAATCTCCACCATCCAGCATGCACTAGGAATGAAGCGTTTGCAATCTTTCGGTTATGGAAGCAGCATATCATTATAAAACTGCTGTTTGAGAAACTTAAACTATGGTTGTAACATACCAATTATCTCGTACGTTTTTTGCAAAATTGGACCTGCAATTTTTCGTGCTCTATCTGCACCTTTGGATAGAATTATATCTATTTCTTCGGAATTTTGCATTAGTCGATTCATTTCTGTTGAAATTGGAGACAAGAGTTCAACCGCTAGTTCGGCTAAAATTGGTTTAAATTCAGAAAATTGTTTGCCCCCCACTTCCTTTAAGGTGCTTTCGATGGATTGGTTACTGAGCGCTGAGTAGATTGTAATGAGGTTTTCTGCTTCGGGTCGATTTTTCAAACCAGGTATTTCTGACGGCAAGGCACCAGCATCTGTCTTCGCTTTTTTGAATTTAAGAAATATTGTATCCGCATCGTCACCCATGTTGATCCTACTTAGATCGGATGGGTCTGACTTTGACATTTTTTTTGTTCCATCTCGCAAGCTCATGACTCTTGAAGCAGTGCCTCCAATTACTGGCTCAGTCACTGGGAAAAAATCCACTTTGTAATCATGGTTAAACTTTATCGCGATATCTCTTGTTAGCTCAAGATGTTGTTTTTGATCGTCACCCACTGGAACGTGTGTCGCATGATATAATAAAATATCGGCAGCCATAAGCGCAGGATATGCAAATAAACCAAGGGCAGCATTTTGAGAATTTTTTCCTGCCTTATCCTTAAATTGTGTCATTCGTTGCATCCAGCCCATCCTGGCCACACAATTAAAAATCCATCCTAGCTGTGCGTGCTCGGGCACAGCTGATTGGTTAAAAAGAATTGCGGAATTAGGATCTATTCCGGCAGCAATAAAAAATGCGGCGATCTGTCTGGTATTTTCTCTCAGTTCCAATGGATTTTGCCACGCTGTTATCGCATGTTGATCAACTACACAGTATATCGTTTCGTAGTCTTCGCTTTGCATTTCAACAAAGCGTTTAACTGCTCCTAAGTAATTCCCTAATGTCAGTCCTCCTGTAGGTTGCACACCTGAAAAAACTCGTTTTTCAAACTTTTTTAATGAAGACTGTTTTTCTTTGTCTACCATAAACAGGGTCCCTGAAGAGTTATTTCAAAGAGTCAGTAAGCATGTAGCTGCCGCACGTCAAGAAGCCTTATTGATGGTTTTTAAAATCAAATATCCATTTATCCGACTTTTTCAAAATTTTTCGGAAAAGCCTTCAATAGATAAATAAATATCAGATATGTTGAAGCACCGATAAATATTAAAGCAACTGCAAAAAGCACTCGCTCAATTGAAGTTTCCATTGTGCTTTGTAGGTTTTGATTTATTGCCCATAAAATAAAACCCATCGCTAAACTCGCAAAAAAAGTACGTCGAATTCGACCAGTGGAAGTTTTTAATGCACTCGCGGCCTGTCCAAATTGTTTTGCTCTGAGCCATAATAGAATAGTTGTGACCCATGCAGACACGCTTGCAGCTATCGCAACGGCAATCCAACCCATAATTTGCAAAAGCCCTATGGCGAGAATTGCATTTAATATCATTGACACAAGTGCAAATCTTAGTGGGGTCTTAGTGTCTTCGCGGGCAAAGTATAACGGTTGCAATAGTTTTTGTATCATAAACGCTGGAAGTCCAATACCGTAAATAGCAGTCGCATATGATATTGCTAATGCATCGTCTTTCGTTGTTTTCCCGTGTTCAAAAAGTGCTGACACAAGTGGCAGTGGAATTAAGCACAGAGCAAAGCTGGAGGGCAGTGCCACAAACCATATCATTTCTGCACTTTGTGAATATGTATGCTGAGCTTTAGTACTATCGCCTGATTTTAAATGACGCGATAGTTTTGGTAAAAGAACTGTTCCCACCGCTATACCAGCCATGCCGAGAGGAAGCTGATAAAGCCTATCCGCAAAGTATAAAAAACTTATTGCACCGGTCTCTTGACTTGCAACGAGCTGCCCAACCAATAAATTTATTTGGAGCACGCCACCAGCTAAAGCAGCAGGTATCGCGATTTTAATCAGTTTGGCTATGTCTTTATTCCATTTTGGAACCGCCAAGGTGATTTTAATCCCAGTTCTGCGAGTCGCCAGCCAAAGCAAACTTAACTGAAGTATGCCGGCAGTGGGTATAGACCAAACCAGCCATACTATTATGTCGCTGCTTATCGCCCAAGCGATAAGAAGGGCGGCCACTATAACAATATTTAAAATAACTGGGGCAGCAGCAGCTACGGCAAATCTTCCAGCTGTATTTAAAATGCCAGAAAATAAAGCCGCCAAGGAAATTAATAATATGTAAGGAAACATAACCCTTCCAAATTCGACAGTTAAATCAAATCTTTCATCGGGAGCAAATCCTGCTGCTGTTAAAAATACTAATCCAGGCATAAAAATCATGGCAATTGATGTTAGTATCAAAAGTATTGTTAGTAAGTTTGCAAAAACATTATTGGCAAACTCGTTTGGCTCCATTTTGCTTTCGTACCTCTTTGCAAATAGTGGTACAAATGCAGCATTAAAGGCGCCTTCTGCAAAAAAACGCCTAAAAATATTGGGTAATCTGAAAGCAGCTACAAATGCGTCCAATAAAGGTCCTGCCCCGATGAAGGTTGAGAGTAAAATTTCTCTCACCATTCCTAGAACACGGCTGAGTAACGTCCATGAGCCAACAGTTATAACACCTTTTGTAAGATTAACTTGCATTATAGTTCCGCCCGTTTGACGCCTAGCTCTATTGCTGCTCTAAGCTTGTCTTCTAGTGCACGCTGTTTGGAGTGGTTATGAAACTTTAATCCGAAAGTATCCTTGACATAAAAAGTATCCACAACTTGTTCGCCGTATGTGGCAATTACAGCCGAGGCTATGTAAACGTTCATATTTGCCAGAGCTTTTGTTAGATCAAACAAAAGGCCAGGTCGGTCTCTGGTGTCTACTTCAATCAAAGTATAAATTTCAGAGCCATCATTATCAAAAGTTATTGAGGTAGGCACGGTGAATGCTCTCTCGCGTTTTTTCAATTTGTCGCGATCTTTGATAGCTTCTTGAGTTATTACCTCTCCCCTCAATGTTTTTTCGATCATCGCATGTAATCTCTTTAGGTGCGTTACCTTGTAAGGATTTCCATACTTATCCTGAACCCAGAATGCTGCGGTCGCGTATCCATCCTTCGATGTGTATGTTCTTGCATCTACTACATTTGCTCCAACAAGTGCTAATGCGCCAGCAAGCCTTGAAAATATCCCCGGATGGTCACTAAGTGCGAAGCATATTCTTGTCGCGTCTCTGTCATGGTCGGGGTGTAAGTCTATCCTAATCTCGTCATCTGTAATTTCTTTCAATAAATAAGCAAATGTTTCATGAGCGGTGATGTGCAATCCTTGCCAGTAAGGATCGTAATGACGTGATAATTCGTTGCGCATTTGTTTTGGGTTCCAAGAAACTAATCGCTTTCTCAGATTTTTCTTGGCCTCAGCACCCCTGTTTTCTCTAGTAAGGGCCTCAAATCCATTTTCTAAAACTTTCTTTGTCTGTCTATACAAAGCTCTTATCAGTACTGCTTTCCAATTATTCCAGGTATTTGGACCAACACCGCGAATATCACAAACTGTAAGCACCGTGAGTAAGTCTAACCTATTTACGGTTTGCACCGCTTTGGCAAAATCTCTAACCGTTCTAGGATCCGCAATATCTCTTTTTTGGGCCATATCAGACATTAAAAGGTGATACCTTATGAGCCATTCTACAGTTTCTACTTCCTTCTTGTTCAAGCCCAACCTAGGTGCCACTTTTCTAGCAATCCGCGCACCTAATATAGAGTGATCTTCATTCCGCCCTTTTCCTATATCATGTAGTAGGAGACTGCTGTACAAAATGCGCCTGTTGGCACCTTTTTTCAGAATAGAGCTGGCAATAGGAAGTTCTTCCATTAATTCTTCTCGCTCAATCTTAGCGAGGTTTGAAATACATTGGATTGTATGCTCATCCACAGTATAGCTGTGGTACATATTAAATTGCATCATCGCTACAATTGGTTGAAACTCGGGTATGAAAGCAGCCAATGCTCCCAGTTCATTCATTCTGCGAAGCGCTCTTTCTGGGTTCCCGTGCTTTATCAGCAAATCCATAAAAATACGCTGCGCTTCCTTGTCTTGGCGCATTTCATCATCGAAAAGATGAATGTTAGCAGAAACCAATCGCATCGCATCAGGATGAATTAATAAGCCCGTTCTAAGTGCCTCTTCGAATAGGCGCAAAAGGTTTAGCTTATCTCCTAAAAATACTTCAAATGACTTTACCGATAATCTATTCTGCAAAACTGTGTATGGATCTTTAACTTGAGGTAGTCGTCTAAAAATTCTTTGAAGTAGAGGCATTTCTTTTACATGCTTGGCTTCCAAAGCAGTTAGAAATATACGAGTTATGTCTCCAACTCTTGTTGCATGTGTAAAATAATCCTGCATAAATACTTCAACCGCTCGACGCGCTTTTGTATCTTGGTAGCCCAACTTGGTAGCTATTTCGACCTGAAGATCAAAAGATAATTGATCGCTCGGTCTCTTAGTTAGAATATGGAGATGGCAGCGGATTGCCCATAAAAAACTCTCTGCTTCTTGAAACTTTATAAACTCATCTTTTCTTAACATTCCAAGTTCGACCAGTTCCGATTGTTCCTTTACACGATATAAATATTTCGCAATCCAAAATAATGATTGCAGATCCCGAAGTCCGCCTTTGCCTTCCTTAACGTTGGGTTCTACCATGTATCTCTGGCCACCTTGCTTCTCGTGCCGAAGGTCACGTTCATCCAATTTCGCGGATATGAATTCTTTAGTTGTCGAATTGAATAATTCAGACCACAACCGTTCTTCTAACTGTTTTGCAGAAGCATAATCACCATCGATAAAACGCTGCTCTAACAAAGCTGTACGAATTGTGTAATCTTCTTTTCCTAATCTCAAGCAGTCATTAATCGTTCGTGAAGAATGTCCAATTTTTAGTTTTAAATCCCATAATATATACAAAATAGTTTCAATTACACTTTCAGCCCAAGGTGTTATTTTATATGGCGTTAAAAAAAGAAGATCTACATCAGAATATGGAGCCATTTCTTTGCGTCCGTATCCTCCGACTGCGATTATGGATAGTTTTTCAGCCTGTGTTGGGTTTGGTGCCGGATGAAGCCATATTTTGCTTATATTCCATACTGATTTAATAATGGAGTCCGTGAGCCAAGTGTATGATAGGACGACTTTTCCAGCTGAAAAGGGGTTTTTAGTAAAACTGTCTTCTATTTCAGCCATCCCTGCTTTTCGGATACGCTGGAGTTCGACAACAACGTTATCTCGAAAACTTTTCAAGTCTGATGTTTTTGAATGACAACTGGTTAAGAAACTGGAAAATTTAACAGCGTCAAAAATTTTTTCTGGCGCTGTAATTAGATCTGTCTCATCCAAATTAGGTTTTAATGAACCAGGATCACATACCGGAATGGTTAAACGATTGGGGCGCGTCGTCAATTATGTTCACCTGTGAGTTTTTGATTTGTGCGATAGCTAAACCGCGCTGGTTGGACCCAGCGGGTGTGAAACGGAAAATCCCATCGACACCGGTAAAGCCCGATTTTCTTGTAAGAGCTCTTGTTGTCACTGCATTGGAGTGTCCTGATTGTGCAAGGGCACCAATTGCTGAAATAGCATCAAACGCTAATCCCGCTAGTGGATGTGGTTTTTCTCGATATTCTGCGAAGTAGTGATCTGAAAAAATTTCATATCTTACTGTTTCAGGTACTGTAAACCAACCTCCTTGAAGACCTGGTAAAGCTATGTTTTGTGAAGGTATGTCCCATCTGGCCAGTCCAGCATACTGGATTTTTTGGGGATTAAGTCCAGCCTCAGGTAGTAGCTGAGCTAACAATGGCAATGCGCCTGCACTATTCGAAGTAAGCAAAAGTAAATCAGCGTCATATATTTTCGTTGCTGCTCTTACGAGTGGAACTGAATTCACCACACTTTCTTGCGTAAATGAAAAGCTTTGTGTTGCAACGATCCTAATTTTTGACTTTTTCGTTGCAGCCTCCAGTGCGTCGCGTCCCAGTCTACCTTCAACGGTGTCAGGGTATATAATCACGGCTCTTCTTTTCCCTTTGGTGGAAGCAAAATTAATTAAGCGTTCAGCAGTATTTTCGAATGTCTTTCCGATTATAAACAAGTTACCACCAGCTACGGTGGGGTTGTTTGAAAAACTTATCACATTAATATTCTTGTTGGACAGTTCGAGCCCTACTTCGTTGGCGGCGTCTCCAAAGAGAGGTCCGATGATAATTTTTGCGCCCTCCTTTACTGCTAGCTTGGCCTGATTGGCTGCAATCTTAGAAGATCCGTATGTATCATATACTTTTAGATTTATTCTTGCGGTATCCAATTGAGATATTGCAAGCCGAGTGGCATTTTCAAGACTAGTGGCTACACTGGACGCATTGCGAGAAGTTTTTGGAACTAGTAAAGCGACTGGAATAGGCTCCTCTAAATTAATCAATTGACCAGTCCCTACTGAAGAGGTTTGCATTTCGCATGCACTTATGAAAAACATTAATATGGCTATTAATGGAACTGATGGTATTTTTTTTGCAAATCGTGACAGTTGAAGAGTCATAACCAAAGCTCGCATAGAATTCTAATTCAGACCTTCATAATAGACGTGTTTAAGGTGGGGTCTAGAGGTGAATTATCATTATGAAAAATTGAAGTCAGGTCTTTATCTTGTTGCAACACCATTAGGTTCGGCTAGAGACATAACGCTCAGGGCACTTGATGTTCTACATTCCTGTGACGCAATAGTAGCGGAAGATACTCGATCGATGCGTAAGCTACTGAACATACATAATATTTCAATCAATGGTAGACCCTTGTTTTCATACAACGATTTTAATGGTGATCGCGTACGGCCAAAAATTTTGAGTTTGTTGAGCTCAAATAAGGCGGTAGCCTATGCATCAGATGCAGGTATGCCATTAATTGCTGATCCGGGATATCAACTTTCAAAACAGGCAGCAGAAAGAGGTTTTTATGTTACTTCAGTGCCAGGTGCATCTGCGTGTCTTACTGCATTAAGTCTTTCTGGGTTACCCACTGATCGCTTTTTCTTTGAAGGATTTCTACCGGTTGGCAAAGAAAAAAGACGTGAAAGGTTGAAAGAGCTCGCGCAAATACCGAGCACCTTAATTTTTTATGAGTCGCCAAAAAGATTAACAAAAGTATTTAATGATTTAATTGCTGTCATGGGGGAAAATCGACGTGCAGTCATCGCTCGTGAGTTAACAAAAAAATTCGAACAAATAATATCTGGCACATTGGGTGAATTATATGCCCTCATACAAAAAGAGAATTTAAAGGGAGAGCTGGTAGTGCTACTTGACCGTCCTTTGTCAACAAGCTTGACGGACACAGACATAAGGGCTCAGTTAAGTGTTGTACTTGATAAAATGAGTTTGAAAGATGCTTCTAATTTCGTTGCCGCCGCTCATGGCTTGAGTAAGCGTTATGTCTACAGCCTGGCATTGTCTATTCGTGATGTTTCTGAAGAGAAATAATCGCTAAATTTTTCCCCTAATTCTTAAAATACATTGAAACCTTTCCCGAGTTTGTTCTAAAGATGGACCGCTGTAGATCAAATGGAGTGCAAGCGATGAAAGTAGCTTTTCAGATGGATCCAATTACAAAGGTGGACACAAAAGCTGACAGCACTTTCCGGATAGCCGAAGAAGCACAGCTCAGAGGTCATCTATTATTTTACTATGAGCCAGACAAGCTGACCTCGGAAAATGGCAAAGCGATTGCAGCAGGGCATTTTTTTAAAATTATTGGTCAAGGGAATAAGAGTGTAGAGCTTGGGCAAGAAGAAGTCGTTGAGCTTAACGAGTTTGATGTCGTTTGGCTAAGGCAGGATCCTCCCTTTGATATGCATTACATTACAACAACTTTCATCCTAGATGCGCTAACGGCACAAACTCTTGTAGTTAATGATCCTTTTTGGGTTAGGAATTTTCCTGAGAAATTACTTGTTCTAAATTTCCCTGAGTTGATACCACCCACAACAATTACCAGGGATATTAATGTGTTAAAGGCTTTTAAGGAGAAGTATGGCGATATAATATTGAAACCATTGTATGGAAATGGTGGCTCCGGAGTTTTGCGTCTAAATCTTAACGACCAAAATTTGGAGTCTATTGTTGAGATGTATTCGAACTTTTCTCGAGAACCATTGGTAGCGCAGAAGTTCTTGCCACAGGTAAATAAAGGGGATAAGAGAATTATTCTTGTCAATGGGGATCCAGTGGGTGCAATAAACCGAGTGCCAATCTCTGGTGAGATAAGATCAAATATGCACGTCGGTGGGACTGCAAATCAAGCAAGCTTAACAAAGCGTGATCTCGACATTTGTGAAACTATTGGGCCGACTTTAAGAGAAAAAGGACAAATTTTTGTAGGTATTGACGTTATTGGTGAATTTCTGACAGAAATTAATGTTACGTCACCCACGGGTCTTCAAGAGTTAGAGCGTTTTGACGGTATAAATGCTGCTGGTAGCATCTGGGATTCGATTGAACAAAAGCTTAGTTGTTTTAAAAATTAAAAATTACTTCGGTTTAACGCAGCCGGTAGGATTCTGTTATCGCAAAATCGATAGAATAAGACACTTTTTCAGGCCATAATTGATATCTTGTTCTAAATGTAAGGAAAAAAAATTAGTCGTTAATGATCCAAATTAACTAATGCCACGTACACAACTTGATAACTAAAAGTAATTATTTATTGGTTGGAGAACATTATGGCTTTAGATATCGGTGGGGACAGGGCTTTATCAAGGAAAGCAATGAAAGCCGAGTTATTAGACGCTGAAACAGAATTACAGTTAGCTTATGCTTGGAAGAATAATCGGGACGAAAAAGCGTTGCATCGATTGATAAGCGCGTACATGCGGTTAGCGATTTCAATGGCCTCTAAATTTAAAAGGTACGGCGCACCGATGTCGGATTTAATTCAGGAAGCTGGGTTGGGCTTAATGAAGGCTGCTGATAAATTTGATCCTGATCGTGGTGTTCGATTTTCGACATATGCCGTTTGGTGGATAAAAGCTGGTATCCAAGATTATGTAATGCGCAACTGGTCGTTAGTAAGAACTGGCTCTACGAGTAGTCAGAAATCTCTATTTTTTAACATGAGACGGGTTCAAGCCCAAATCGAACGTGAAGCTATGCAAGATGGTGGGCCATTAGACAGGAGCCAATTGCATGAAATGATAGCCACAGAGATAGGCGTACCCATTGGTGATGTGGAAATGATGGATGGTCGGCTATCGGGTACTGATTATTCCCTAAATGCTACGCAAGCATCCGATGAAGATGGGCGTGAATGGATTGATATAATAGAGGATGAAGACTCCGTTGATTCTCAGACCGTGGAAGAAGCTCACGATCAGGAGAACCTTCGTAATTGGCTGCTTGGAGCAATGGATGGCTTATCTGATCGAGAAAAATTTATTGTCAAAGAAAGACAAGTAATTGATGAGCCTCGAACGCTAGAAAGTTTAGGTCAGGAGCTAGGTCTTTCCAAGGAACGCGTTCGCCAAATAGAAGCCGCTGCTTTTACCAAAATGCGTCGATTTTTGGATAAAAATGCGCGTGAAGTTCACAATTTTCTATAAATGGGAGATATGTGAACCAATAAGCACCTTGGCCAATAGTATAGATTTTAAGCGTGCTGGCCCATTTTATTATGGTTTGTGTTTTCTATTAGATTTGCCTCGTTTAAATCAATTTGGTAGGCGACCTAAATACCAGTAGATTTTAGTTTAAAGGTAGGGCATGACTGATGCCTTGCTACTTTCCAGGCTTATTACTATATCTTTCTTAGATTTCGTCTGCAAAACTGTTTTAGTTTGACTGAGGATAATATGTTAGAAGGAAAAACGGTTCTACTGGTAATCACTGGGGGAATTGCTGCTTACAAGTCTATTGAGTTGATACGATTGTTGCAAACAAACAACGCCATTGTCGTTCCTGTAATGACCAAATCTGCTCAACAGTTTATAAAACCAATATCGGTTGCTGCTATTGCTGGATCAAAGGTCTATACTGAATTGTTTGATCTAACCGCAGAAGCAGAGATGGGTCACATAGAACTTTCAAGGTCTGCAGACATAATTCTAGTTGTTCCAGCGTCAGCTGATTTTTTGTCAAAGATGGCACAAGGAAGCTGCGATGATCTTGCATCTACACTCTTACTGGCCACAGATAAACCAGTATTAGTGGCTCCATCTATGAATGTGCGTATGTGGCACCATCCAGCAACCCAGAGAAATCTTAATGCCATAAATGATGATGGCATTATTACAATTGGGCCCAATGAAGGTGGTATGGCTTGTGGAGAATTTGGACTGGGCAGAATGTCTGAACCAACCGAGATCGTAGCATTTCTGAATAGTTATTTTAAGCAAGGGCCACTTTCAGGTAAGCGCATTATTGTTACCTCAGGTACAACACATGAAATGATTGATCCCGTTAGATACATTGCAAATAGGTCCTCCGGTGAGCAAGGTTCGGCGATAGCTAGCGCCTTGGCAGATTTGGGTGCTAATGTAATTTTTATTACTGGCCCGAGTACGGCGCCAATTCCGGCTAATGTAGAGTTAACTAAGGTAAAGTCTGGGCGAGAGATGCATAAAGCTGTGCTGGCTCAATTACCTGCTGATGTTGCAATCTTTGTTGCAGCAGTCAGTGATTGGTACATTGATCATGTATCAGAGCAAAAAATCAAAAAAAATAGCAATGGACCTCCTGTTTTAAAATTTAACGAAAATCCAGATATTTTACGTGACGTTGGTAATTTAAAGGATGATAGGCCTTCTTTGGTGATTGGATTTGCCGCCGAAACTGAAGATTTACATAAAAATGCCGAGACCAAATTTAAGAAAAAAGGTTGTGACTGGGTCATTGCAAATGATGTATCGTCGAGTAAAGGATATATGGGTGGCGATGAAAATAAGATCTGTCTTATTTCTGCGAAGCAGAAAGAAGAATGGCCTTTGATGTCAAAAAAGTCAGTTGCTAAAAAATTAGCAGCAAAAATATGTACCGCTTTGGAAGTTTGATGTATTTGACTCTGAAATTAAGGCATGCACCTGATGCGGATACAGAAATACCAATACCAAAATATGAAACTGAAGGGTCATCTGGAGCGGATCTAAGAGCAAACTTTCCAGGTAATATACGAAAAGCAGGCAAGATATTAATGCCCAAGAGTAGATCGTTGATTCCTACTGGGTTAATGATGGAGATACCACCAGGCCATGAGGTGCAGATCAGACCTAGATCCGGATTAGCAATCAAGAATGGTGTAACGATTTTAAACAGTCCAGGGACTATTGATTGCGATTACAGAGGAGAAATCTCAGTTATACTGTTTAACTCCGGGGATGATGAATTCAAAATTTCTCATGGTGACCGTATTGCGCAGTTAGTTGTTGCAAATGTAGTCCAGGTGAAATTTGAAGTTTCTACTGAGATATCCAAAACAGCGCGTGGATCGATGGGTTTTGGGTCTACTGGGATAGATTAATGATCTCTATTATTTTTGGATTCGTTGTCTTTTGGGTTTTGGCTCGCAAATTAAAGTTGTCTAAATCAATTGTTCCTGCAGTTGCAATCGGTCTGTCGGTTTTTATTTTATGTGTTCATTTAACATTACCACCAGAAAATAATCTTCGTGTTTTGTTAGGTGGTAGTTTAGAACCTTGGGTGCTTTTAGTAAGTATATTTTTGGTAGTATATTTTTATCGAGAGATTCTCAGGCGTATAAGATCTATATCTACAAAAAACACTAAAGAAAATTTGCCAATTAACACTTCCGAAGTAACTTTTTCGGATATTGAGTTGGACCGATACTCGCGGCATGTGATAATGCGTGAAATAGGTGGGTCGGGCCAAAAAAAGCTTAAATCAACTTCGATACTAGTAGTAGGTGCTGGTGGTTTAGGCTCTCCAGTTCTGCAGTACCTTTCTGCAGCTGGCATCGGTAAAATTGGGATTATTGATAATGATGTTGTCGATCAATCGAACCTCCAGCGTCAAATAATTCATAATGACAACTCAATAGGCGTTCCTAAGGTATTTTCTGCGCAAAAAGCAATTAAAGAGCAGAACCCGCATGTTGTGGTTAAACCTTACAACAGACGCTTAAACCAAGATATAGCTAATGAACTTCTGTCTGAATACGATATAATTATTGAGGGTAGTGATAATTTCGAAACTCGATATTTGGTGAATGAAGTTGCAAAATCTCTTTCTAAAGTAGTTATTTCTGGTGCCCTTAGTCAGTGGGAAGGACAGATAATGGTGTTTGATCATGCTATAAACTCCCCATGTTATGAGTGTGTTTTTCCTGAAAAACCAGCAGACGATTTAGCTCCTACTTGTGCTGAGGCAGGAGTGTTTTCGGCATTGCCAGGCGTAGTTGGTACTTTGATGGCTGCAGAGGCAATTAAACACATTCTGGATATAGGAAATGGGCTAAGAGGTGTCATGCTGATTTATGACGCCATACAATCTGAAATAAGAATAATAAAGCTTAACAAAGCTACTACTTGCAGGATATGTGCTGATGGAAAAAACTGACAAAATACCAAATCCATTATTAGGAAATTGGGAAACTCCACATAAAATTGCTCCTTTTGATATCATTAATGATGAACACTTCGAGCCTGCACTGGCGATTGCCTGTTCTGAAGCTTTAAGAGAGATTGACGAAATTATCTCAAATAATGATGAGCCAACTTTTGAAAATACAATTGAAGCTCTGCTCAAAAAAGGTCGATTACTAGATCAGGTGGTATCCACTTTTTATACTGTAGCAGGTGCTCACACCAACGAGAAAAGGGACCAACTACTTTTAGTTTTTTCAGCTAAGCTCAGTGATTATAATAACAAAATTTATTCAAATAGTGAGCTATTTAAAAGAATTGCCCGAGTTGTGGATACAAAAAAATTACAAAGCTTAAACAAAGAGCAAGTGAGAGTTTTAATGTTGGTTCACAGAAACTTTCTGCGTTCAGGCGCTGCTTTGACGGGAAAAAATAAGGCACGATTTCAAAGCATAAGTAAAAAACTTGCCGAAATAGGTACTAAGTTTTCTCAAAACCTTTTGAATGATGAGCGTGATTGGTTTTTAAAATTAGAGCGCGAGACTCTGGAATCGCTCCCATCATTTTTAGTTCAGGCCTTGGAACAGGCTGGTAAAGACCGAGGTATAAATCAGGCGGTTTTAACTCTTTCCCGCTCACTAATTACACCTTTCTTGCAATTTTGTTCTGATCGTGAGCTTAGGGAGCGTGCATATGTTGCCTGGACAAAACGTGGCGCCAGTGTAGGTGATCGCAACAATGTAAGACTTGCTCATAAAACACTTAACTTGCGAGCAGAAATGGCAAAAATTCTGGGATTTGAGTCCTATTCACATTATAAATTAGAAACTGAGATGGCATCTTCTCCTGAAGCTGTAGATAAATTACTAAAAACAGTATGGGCTCCCGCTCGAGAGGCAGCAATTAAAGATGAGACTATTTTAACATCCATGTTGCTTGAGGATGGTATCAACGACACTTTGAAAGCTTGGGATTGGCGTTTTTATGCAGAGCGTAGGCGCTTACTAGAATACGATTTGAATGAAGAAAATATAAAACCTTTCTTTCAATTGGATAACCTCGTTAATGCAGTCTTTAAATGTGCATATAAATTGTTTGAGCTTGAGTTTTCAGCCCTGGATGTACCTTTGTATCACGAAGATTGTCGTGCTTGGACAGTATCTAGAAAAGGAGTGGATATTGCAGTATTTATTGGCGACTATTTCGCGCGGCCATCGAAAAGATCAGGTGCATGGTGCAGTGCTATGCGATCGCAAGCAAAGTTTCCTAAGAAACAAATACCAATTGTAATAAACGTCTGTAATTTTTCCAAGCTCGAAAATACGGTGCTTTCGTTTGACGATGCGAAAACTCTCTTTCACGAATTTGGGCATGCGCTACACCAAATCTTATCAGACGTAACTTACGATATTATTTCTGGGACATCAGTCGCTCGTGATTTTGTTGAATTACCCAGTCAATTGTTTGAGCATTGGCTGGAAGTTCCTGAAATATTAGAAGAATTTGCAACGCATTGCGATACTGGAGAGCCTTTAGCGCCAGATATGCTTTCGGCTATTTTGGAGGCATCCACATTTGATATGGGATTTCAGACAACCGAATACCTTGCGTCAGCTTTCGTAGATTTATATCTACATCTATACGAGCCTCCTGATGATATAATGAAACGGCAAGACCAGATACTTCAAAAATTACAAATACCAGCTGCCATTGGAATGCGGCACGCAGTACCACATTTTGCCCATGTTTTTTCTGGCAGTGGCTATGCCAGCGGATATTATAGTTACATGTGGTCTGAGGTAATGGAAGCTGATGCCTTTTCTGCTTTTACTGAAGTAAACGATCCTTTTGACTCAAGGGTCGCAAAATCCCTCGAAAAAAATATCCTGGCTGCTGGTGGGTCTGAAGAGCCAGAAATTCTTTATGTCAATTTTAGAGGACGATTGCCTGACCCTAATGCGCTGATTGAATCTAGGGGATTGTACACGTAAATCAAAAAGATATGTCTACTGTACGGACTTGATTGTAGACTAAAAAACAAGTGCACGCTTAGTTTTGTAATTTACGAGCAATTTTTTTTCTTGGGTCTCTTGACTCTTTGAGGTGGCATACTTATCTGACCATCGTTAGCACTCTTGAGATAGGAGTGCTAAACGCTTTTAAAAGCAAGATCGAAACTTAACTAAGGAGCCTCAAAAATGGCATTAAAACCGCTTCACGATCGCGTTTTAGTTCGTCGCGTGGAAAGTGATGAGAAAACTGCTGGTGGGTTGATCATCCCAGATAGCGCAAAAGAAAAACCCGCCGAAGGGCTTATTGTCGCCGCTGGCGAGGGCGCCCGAAAAGATAACGGCGAACTTATTGCAATGGCCGTAAAAGAGGGTGACAAGATCCTGTTTGGCAAATGGTCAGGTACGGAAGTGACGATTGATGGTGAAGAGCTATTGATCATGAAGGAAAGCGATATTTTAGGCATTTTGTCTTAATTCGCCATATCAATTAATTTTAGATAGACAAGGAAAAGCACTATGGCTGCTAAGGACGTCAAATTTAACTCAGATGCACGCGACCGCATGCTACGCGGCGTAAACATTTTAGCTGACGCTGTAAAAGTTACACTAGGGCCAAAAGGACGTAATGTCGTTTTGGATAAATCATTTGGAGCTCCCCGAATTACCAAAGATGGTGTTTCGGTTGCGAAGGAAATAGAGCTTGATGATAAGTTCGAAAATATGGGCGCTCAAATGGTAAAAGAAGTTGCGAGCCGCACCAATGATGAGGCTGGTGATGGCACCACAACTGCAACACTTCTTGCGCAGGGTATTGTAAAAGAGGGTATGAAGGCAGTTGCAGCTGGCATGAACCCAATGGACCTTAAACGTGGTATCGATATGGCTACTTCGAACGTAGTGGACGCTATTCGGAAGATGGCTCGCGACGTTGCTGATAGCGAAGAAGTCGCGCAAGTTGGGACAATTTCTGCCAACGGTGAGGCAGAGATTGGTAAGCAGATCGCAGACGCGATGCAAAAAGTCGGGAACGAGGGCGTAATTACCGTTGAAGAAAACAAAGGTTTGGAAACAGAGACAGATGTAGTTGAAGGTATGCAATTTGATCGAGGATACCTATCACCTTATTTTGTGACTAACCCAGACAAAATGACAGCAGAGTTAGAAGACTGTATGGTTCTTTTGCATGAGAAGAAGTTGTCATCTTTGCAATCAATGGTGCCTCTTTTAGAATCTGTGATTCAGTCTCAAAAGCCATTGTTAATCATTGCGGAAGATGTTGAGGGAGAAGCGCTAGCAACTTTGGTTGTAAATAAACTGCGTGGTGGCCTGAAAATTGCTGCAGTAAAAGCTCCAGGTTTTGGAGATCGTCGTAAAGCAATGTTGCAAGACATCGGTATATTAACCGGTGGTCAAGTTATCAGTGAAGATCTCGGTATGAAACTAGAAAATGTCACTATGGATATGCTTGGAACTGCTAAAAAGATCCAAATTACCAAAGACGAAACAACCGTTGTTGATGGCGCTGGTGAAAAGTCTGAGATTGAAGCCAGGGTTGCACAAATCAGGTCTCAAATCGAGGAGACTTCATCTGATTATGACCGTGAAAAGTTACAAGAACGTGTTGCAAAACTTGCTGGAGGTGTTGCTGTAATTCGTGTTGGCGGTATGTCTGAGGTAGAAGTTAAAGAGCGAAAAGACAGAGTGGATGATGCTCTAAACGCTACACGTGCTGCCGTTCAAGAAGGCATTATCGTAGGCGGTGGGGTCGCACTTATCCAATCCTGTAAAGGTTTGGACAAGCTAAAAGGAGAAAATGCAGATCAAGACGCTGGCATAGCACTTGTTCGTAGAGCTTTAGAAGCGCCGCTTCGTCAGATCGCAGAGAACGCAGGAGTAGATGGTGCTGTCGTAGCAGGCAAAATCCGAGAAAGCAAAGATGCATCTTTTGGTTTTAATGCGCAAACTGAAGAGTATGGAGATATGTTTAAGTTCGGCGTAATTGATCCTGCTAAGGTTGTTCGTACAGCGCTTGAAGATGCTGCATCTGTTGCAGCGCTTTTGATTACAACAGAAGCGATGGTTGCGGATAAACCTGAACCCAAAGGTGCGGCCGGCGGCGGCGGTATGCCTGATATGGGCGGCATGGGCGGCATGGGCGGTATGGGCGGTATGATGTAGCGCCAAGTTTCCTACAAAGCTTTACAATAACAAGGCTCACGCTGATAAGGCGTGAGCTTTTTTCATTTTTCTTTGACTAGATTAAAGTGGCCCATTTTGCGGCCTGGTTTTATGTCAGTTTTACCATAAAGATGAAGGCTAATATTTCCATCCAAAGCTAACGCTGGGGCGCGCTTAATCTCATCGCCTATTAAATTCTCCATTACAACGTTAGTATTACGTTTTCCATCGCCAAGTGGCCAGTTGGTAATAGCTCTTATGTGTTGTTCAAATTGATCAACTGTGCAGCCGTTTTGGGTCCAGTGACCAGAATTATGAACACGAGGTGCAATTTCGTTAACAATTAATCCAGATTTTGTGTAGAAAAGTTCGACTCCTAATACCCCGACATAATTGAGGCTTTCAAGTATCTTGCTAGCTATTAGTACAGCATCAACTGTTTGCCGGCTGTTTAATTGTGATGGTATGGTAGTACTATGCAGGATACCGTTTATGTGCACATTTTGTCCTGGATCATAACATGCCACTTGTCCGGATAAATTACGCGCTGCAATCACTGAAAGCTCGAATTCAAAATCAACAAAGCCCTCGTATATTAATAAATCATTTTCTAATTTTTTGAATTCTTTTTCAATATTACTGGTTTCCGATAATCTTATCTGGCCTTTGCCATCATATCCAAGGCGAGTAGTTTTTAGTACAGCGGGGAAGCCAATTGATTTAGAAGCTGCGTAAAGAGAGTTTAAATCCTCTACTGCTCGATAAGGTGCCGTCATTAAGCCTAAATTAGACAGGAAGTCTTTCTCAATAATCCTATCTTGAGATACTCGAAGTGCTTCTCTCCCAGGTCTGATCGGCACAATTTCTTCTAAAATATCAAGAGTAGTTGTAGGAATATTTTCGAATTCATAAGTTATCACATCAACATTTTTTGCAAACTCTATTAGTGCCTTCTCATTCTCAAATGAAGCTATCGATGTTTTACTTGCAACTTGTGAAGCTGGTGAGTTTTCAGAGGGGTCAAATATATGCGACTTAAAACCTAATCTTGCGGCTGCGATAGCAAGCATTCTACCTAACTGTCCGCCGCCTAAAATACCTATTCTAGATCCAGGTTCTAACATTTTGTCAATTTTGTGGTTCATCTGGAATTGAAGAAGATAAATGATTTCTCCAGCTTTCTAATTTTAGTGCCAAATTTGCGTCGTTTAGGGCTAGTATCTGTAATGACATGAGCGCGGCGTTGGATGCTCCTGTTGATCCTATCGCCATTGTTCCTACGGGAAAACCACGTGGCATTTGGACGATTGAGTATAAGCTGTCTACTCCAGATAAGGCTTGTGTTTGTATTGGAACGCCGATGATTGGTATACGCGTTTTTGATGCCATCATGCCAGGTAAATGAGCAGCGCCACCTGCACCAGCAATAATTACTTTTAAACCGCGTGTCACAGCAGTTTTACCATATTCCCATAGCCTATTGGGCGTGCGATGCGCAGAAATGATTTTTGTTTCATATACGATATCAAATTCATCAAGAATATTAGCGGAATATTTCAAAGTTGGCCAATCTGACTGGCTTCCCATAATAATGCCAATAGATGGTTCAGTCTTCATTATTTCGCTTCCTCAAATTTTTCGTAATTTACAAAGATTTAAATCAGTTAGGCGATTATATCAGGTGTTAGACGGTCCTCGATTACTGCAATCTTATCTTTTAATGCAAGTTTCTTTTTTTTCAGACGTTGAATTGTTAACTGATCTCGGATGCCTCTTTCCTCAAGAGCTTTAACAGCTTCATCTAAATCTCGATGTTCTTGTTTGAGAACCTCCAACTCTATTTGAAGAATTTCCTCAGTTTTCAGTGATACATCGTTGTAGGCATTCATAATTTTATTTCTAAAGTTAAAGAGGCACTATACAACTGGTCTATGAATTTTCCTAGTCCTTGTATTCCGATTACATAGCTCCCATATCTATTTATGACATCGCCTTTGAGGATGCCAATAAAAAGTCGCTTAATTTAGAGGGCTACAAATGACGAGACTAACTTTATCGACTTACCCAAACATGCTGGGTTTTGAACAATTAGAGCGACTTCTGCAAAGAGCGTCCAAAAATGGTAATGAGGGGTACCCTCCGTTTAACATAGAGCAGACAACTGAAACATCTTTTCGAATAACATTGGCTATAGCAGGGTTTTCAGAAGAAGATTTGTCCATAACGGTTGAAGATAAGCAATTAGTTGTTAGAGGACGGCAGAAAGAGGATGATAGCGCTCGTGTCTTCCTGCATCGAGGAATAGCAGCACGTCAGTTTCAGCGCTCGTTTGTTTTAGCTGAGGGCGTTGATGTCGGACAGGCCATTATGGAAAATGGCCTACTGCATATTGACCTAACACAAAGTATTCCGGAAACGGTTGTTCAAAAAATAAAAATAAGGAGGGCTTAGCTATGAGCAAAGATAAACTTAACATAAATACTCTAGATGATAGAACGGTTTATGTATGCGCAGTGAATGTGGACGATTTGCCAGAGGCAGTGGCAAAAGGAATTTCTCAGGATCAAGTGTACTCGCTCAATAGCAGTAATGGTGAAAGATTAGCACTTGTTAAGGATAGGTCGCTAGCATTCGTACTTGCTAGGCAAAATGAGTTTCATCCTGTGCCAGTTCATTAACCAGCCTAAGTTTTTGGAATAATGGTGAAAGCTAATGATCGTCAACTTGATTTTGATTGGGTAGATGCTTTCAGTCAAAAACCATTTTGTGGGAATGGCTGTGCGGTAGTTTACGATGATGGTGTCTTATCGGAGCAATCTTGCTTAAATATAGTTAGAGAGACTTCTCTCGTAGAATGTACTTTTCTTTCTTCTTCGGATATCGCTGATTTTCGAGTTCGCTATTTTTTATCTGACCGGGAAATCCCATTTGCGGGTCACCCAACAATAGCAACAGCAATGTCGCTAATTTCTCGCAGTAAACACGTTAAAAATAAGTTGGTCTTTGAAACATTGGCTGGTTTGATTCATGTTGAAGTTAGTTGCTCCGGTGATCAAACAAAAATATCTATGACTCAGCCTAAACCTAAATTTGGTTTTGAGATTGAGAAGAAAGTTTTGTCTGAAATTGGAGGTATTCCTGAGAATAGCATTCTCTTTAAACCACAAGTGGTTTCTACAGGTCTTCCCTTCCCAATAGTGTTAGTTGACACTTTGGAAACGCTTCAAAAAGTAACAATTGATTATCAGGCATTAGATAAGTTTCGGGCGACAAGCTCTGAGAATGACTTGATGGAGCCTTTCTGGGTATGTTTAAGTCCGCCAAGGGAAAATGGAATAACCTTTTCAAGACTGTTATTACAATCAGGTGGTCGAAGTGAAGACCCCTTTACCGGTTCGGCAACTGGTGCAATGGCAGCATATCTTTGGGATAATGGCTTAATACAAAAACCTACTTTTACAGCTCATCAGGGTGACTTTTTAGGCCGGCCTGGAGAAGCTGAGGTTGAGGTTTTGGGCCGTCCAGGCAATATATCCGGGGTAAAAGTTACTGGTTCCGCGTATATTTTAATGACTGGGAAATTAAAGATTTAGTGCTGAGGTCTTATCCTTTTTCGGCAAGAAATTTCTCCGCATCTAGGGCAGCCATACAACCCATGCCCGCACTAGTAATTGCTTGACGATAGATATGGTCAGTGAGATCTCCTGCTGCGAAAACACCATCAATAGATGTACGAGTGCTACCAGCTTGAACTTGCACATACCCTCCGTTATGGGTTTCCAATTGCTCAATTACTAACTCTGAAGCTGGCGAGTGACCGATCGCGATAAATACACCTTTGCATGGTATCTCTTTGATTTGACTAGTATGGACATTTTCTACGCGAACAGCCTCTACTCCTTTCGGATCATTTGTTCCGATAACTTCTTTAAGTTCGTGGAACCAAAGTGTTTCAACTTTAGGATGATTGAATAGGCGCTCTTGAAGAATTTTTTCAGCTCTGAGTTCATTTCGTCTGTGTATCAGGGTAACTTTTGAGGCAAAATTTGTCAAAAACAGGGCCTCCTCGACAGCGGTATTCCCCCCGCCTACAACAACAATCTCTTGCTCGCGGTAGAAAAAACCGTCACAGGTCGCGCAGGCTGAAACACCAAAACCCTTAAAGTATTCTTCCGACTTTAATCCTAACCATTTTGCCCTGGCTCCAGTTGCAAGTATTACAGCATCGGCCTCGTAAGAGGTGCCACTGTCACAAGTTGCATTGAAAGGCCTATTGCCAAGTTCTAACTTGGTAACCATATCATGAATAATTTGACACCCCATAGCTTTGGCATGTGCTTCCATTCGCAACATCAGATCGGGCCCTTGAACCTCAGTATCTCCTGGCCAATTTTCTACCTCAGTGGTTGTCGTAAGTTGGCCTCCTGGTTCAATACCCTGTATCAGAATTGGCTCCAACATAGCCCGACTAGCATAAACACCCGCAGAGTATCCAGCAGGGCCTGAGCCTATGATTAACACTTTTGTTTTTATTACTTCAGCCATTCTAAATTTTCCCCAAAAACCCTAATAGGTTATACTCATCCTTTAATTAGGATGAAAGTCTGTAATTTTAAATTTTACCTGTTTAGACTTATAAGATTATTACTTAATATTGAAATATTATTGCGCAGCACCTACTGAATGCTATATATAAAACCAAATAAGGTTTTAAAATATGCCATTAACCAGATTAGATCCTATCGATCGCCTAATCTTGTCAGAGTTGCAAGCCAATGGCAGAATAACGAATGTCGAATTGGCGAAACGTGTTGGGATATCTGCGCCACCGTGTTTGCGTAGGGTTAGGGCGTTGGAAGAGCAGGGTTTTATAAATGGATATCACGCTCAGGTAGATGAAAGATCATTAGGTTTTGAAGTTAAAGTTTTCGCAATGGTTGGGCTGCAAAGCCAAGCAGAGGCTGATTTAAGTTCCTTTGAGGAACTGTGTAAGACTTGGCCTTTAGTTCGAGAATGCCATATGCTTAACGGTGAAGTAGATTTTATGCTCAAGTGTGTGGCCCCTGATTTAAGTAGTTTTCAATCATTTCTGACAGGCGAATTACTAACTGCTCAAAATGTTGGTTCTGTTAAGACTTCGCTGGTAATTCGTGGAGCAAAAGATGATCCAGGAGTTCCATTCGATATTTTAGAAGAGCGTTTAGCACAGAAGGCATAATTTAAATCTGAGGTTTAGATTTTTATTGTTGATATTTGCCTACCATAATCCAACTCGCCCAAATGCTGAGAGCGGCGATAGGAATAAAATTTATCAGACTCGTGATAAGTGCAATTTCCTATCCATTCAGCGTCTGAAATTTTGAGATGATATAGTCTGTCCAATGCAAATTTTGGTAAGTTGAAAAAGTATTTTCTTTGGTAAACCCCTTTAGAAAAATAATTTTGAAAAGATATATTTCTTTCTGTAAATGTGTCAAAAAAATCTTGACCGACTTCGTAGATACTGGGGGAAATGCAAGGCCCGATTACTGCTTTAATACTTTTAATATCTGCACCGAGTTCAATCATTGAATGAACTGTGTTTTCTAAAATCCCATTCAGTGCGCCTTTCCATCCAGCGTGAGCTACTCCAATTACATGGTTTTTTTTATCGGCGAAGAGAACCGGAAGGCAATCGGCTGTCAGTACACTGATCGACAAATTGGGTGTATCAGTGACGATGGCATCTGCTTTCGTTAAAACCTCTAACGGACTATCAACGACTACTACCCGTGCAGAATGTTCCTGATGAACTGTTATTAAGTCTTGTGGATTTACGTTCATTTCTGCTGCAACTAAGTCACGATTAAATTGTACGTTTTTTTGATCGTCTTTTGATCCAGTTCCACAATTAAGCCCTTCAAAAATGCCAATCGAAATGCCGCCTAAGCGCGTAAAAAACCCATGATCAAAACTATCAAGTTTTCTACTTCTGAAACGATGAATACTCACCTTACTAAACCAGCAGGACTATTTTGATCTTTTGGAAATAGACCTAAAACTTTAAAAAGAGTTCCCATCTCATCAGGGTGTGTTAAGCGTCTGTGAGCCGAGATAATTGAGTTCTTATATTCAGGCTTGGAGTTTTTAAGTAGTAGATTGGCACGATCTGAAATTCCTAACCTTTCCAAAAAAACCCCCTGTGCTGTTAATTTAGAGTATGCGCATCCTGAATTTGTTGCAAGTGCCTCAAAATCTACGTGGCAGGTTAAATCGACCTCCCCAGGTCGATCAAAAATTTTTGCAACTTTATGGGATTTGACTGCTTGCAAAGTAGATCCGAGAGAGTGCCAATCCCCATAATCAATAATTAAGGCACAGCCGCCCTCATTATTGATAATTTGGCCAATTAAATTAGAAATTCTTAACGCATCATCAGAAATCTCAACAATGTCTCCGGTCACGCAGTCTTTAAAACGCGTTTCTAATTCAGGATGATTTGAAGGCACTTGCGACATGCCAAGACTAAGTTGTGCATTCTTTAAACCAATCTGAATTTCATACCATAGGTCATTTTTTCTTTGGTATTGTTTAACAGGTAACGCATCAAAGAATTCATTAGCAATGAAAAAAGTAGGAATTTTGGGGAGCAATAAATCATCAGTGATCCAATTTACATTGAATTGTGATAGTTTTTTTTGTTGCTGTCTTTTTAACTTTGAAGATGCTTCTACCAAATAAATTTTACATGCATCTATAAAACCGTTTACTGAAGAACCAGCTCTTAAAATATCAAGCATTAATGTACCGTTGCCTGGTCCTAACTCCACCAAAGCAAAACGATCAGGTCGATTTAAATCAATCCAGTATTGAGCTAAACACAACCCCAAGATTTCACCGAACATCTGACTAATCTCGGGTGATGTTATGAAATCCCCATCTGAACCTAACACATTTCTCTGAGTATAAAATCCATGCTCTGGGTGAAGCAGGCACTCGCGCATGAAAGTGGAAATGCTTATTGGTCCAGTTTCTTGAATGCGTTTAATGATCAATTCTTCAAGTTTTGTCATATAAAATTTATCATAATAATAAGAGAGCGTATGAATATATTAGCGGAACTTAGTAGGATAGTTAGCTAAATTAAAAATAGAATTAAAGGCTGTTTAAAAATTGTTTATTGAAGTAGAATTTAAAAATAACAAAGTTGAAAAGTTAGCGGTATAATCTTTTATTGTTGAATAGGCATAAATTTGCTCTAACTTCCCGCAATACGGCGCGACTAAAATTAAATATTAGTAACCATTGTAAAAGAGTGTGAAAATGCAGACACGTAATAAAATGTTAGATGATTTTTCTCAGCTTATGACCAATGCTATGGGTGTTGCACAGGGGGCAAAGGAAGAGGCAGAAAATGCCTTCGCCTCGATGGTTGATAGATGGTTAGCTGATCGTGATTTTGTCACTCGTGAAGAATTCGATGCTGTAAAAGCAATGGCTCAAAAGGCGAGAGAAGAGAATAAAGATCTCAAAGCCAGGATTGAAGCACTTGAAAGCAAATAGTCGCCCGTAAAACAGCTTGCTGCTGTTAAAATCTCTACCACTTTTTAATCTATCCACAACTTATTCGCTTAACAGTGAATATTTCTCTTTACACGCCCACAAAATAACACCACCATATGTAGTAAGGATTTTCTCAATATGTCTATCCTTAGAGCAGGCACCAAGACCTAGGGTATGCGGCCACATCCTTAGGTATAAAAAGAAAGAGGCGGGGCGATGGCACTTACAGAGCAATTATTGGATGACGATATACACCCGATTGACTTGGTCGAGTCGGTTGCTGAATATAATGATTGGGATTTCGATCGAATTGCTGACGATCAAATCGCGATGGCGGTTGAAGGGCAGTGGAGAACATACTCTATAACTCTTGCGTGGTCATCATTCGATGAAACTCTGCGGCTTATATGCTCTTTTGAAATGGAGCCCCCTGAGGAAAAACACGCTGCCTTATTTGAACTACTAAATGATGTTAATGAAAAATGCTGGGCGGGTTCATTTTCATTTTGGACAGAGCAAAAAATGATGATTTATAAGTATGGTTTGGTGCTTACTGGTGGGCAGATAGCCAGTGCAGAGCAAATAGATTGTCTGATTTCAACAGCTGTTTTGAGCTCTGAAAAGTTTTATCCAGCTTTTCAATTGGCTGTGTACGGTGACAAAACGCCCAAAGAAGCGATACAAGTAGCCATTGCAGAGGCATTCGGCCGGGCTTAAGACTATCCTTATGAAAAAATAAGGATGTTCTATGACTCAAGAAAATTTTGAGAGAAATACACTCATCTTATTAGGTTGTGGAAAGATGGGCTCTGCAATGCTTAAGGGCTGGATAGCGAAGGGATTTGAACCAAAGAATATTTGGGTAGAGGACCCATATCCCAGTGATTGGTTAATTGATATAGGGGTAAACGTAAATTCCAAATTACCGTCCAATCCCACATTTTTTTGTATTGCGGTCAAGCCGCAAATGATACCTGAGATTTTACCAAAGTTTTCTCATTACGGAAATAGGCAAGTTGTCTTCTTATCAATTGCTGCGGGTGTAACAATATCAAGTTTTGAAAGTCTTTTAGGACAAAAAACACCGATTATTCGCGCAATGCCAAATACGCCTGCTGAAATTGGTTTGGGCATTACTGCTAAAATAGCTAATAAGAATGTTTCTAAGGATGCTTTCGAGGTTGCTGGAAATTTATTGTCAGCAATTGGAGAAGTTGTCAGCCTAAATTCGGAAGAACAAATGGATGCGGTTACTGGTCTTTCAGGTTCTGGTCCAGCCTACGTTTTCTATTTAATAGATGTACTTGCTGCTGCTGGTCATAAACAGGGTCTAGATAAAGAACTTGCTATGAAACTTGCAAAAATGACAGTTCTTGGAGGAGGACAATTAGCTGCTGATTCAACTGCTGTTCCCGAGAAATTGAGGGTTAATGTTACTAGTCCGAATGGTACGACAGAAGCAGGATTAAATATCCTTATGAATAGTGAGAATGGATTGGGGCCTCTTATCGAAAAAACGGTTGCTGCTGCTACGGCAAGATCGAAGGAATTGGCAAATGGATGAAATAACTTTTAACGATTTTTTGAAAGTCGATATTCGTGTGGGAAGTATACTAAAAGCAGAGACCTTTCCAGAGGCTAGGAAGCCCGCATATAAACTTTGGATTGATTTTGGCCCGTCTATTGGAACAAAGAAAACGTCAGCCCAAATTACCGATAATTATACACTGGCCGAACTAATCGGGCGGCAAGTATTGGCAGTTGTTAATTTTCCACCCCGACAAATTGGGCCATTTATGTCAGAGGTTTTGACTTTAGGAGTAACTGATAATAAAGGGGCAGTTACATTATTAGGTCCAGATAAAGAAATTCCAAATGGGGAACGAATGCATTGACAAAAAAAATATTTATTACTCGACCACTACCGAAAGAAGTTCTAAGTGCAGCAGGTCTGCTAGGCGAAGTTACAGTACGAGAAAATACCTCCGCCATGAATGAAAGTGAGATGATAGATAGCCTCGTTAATTATGACGTTGTTTTACCTACGCTTGGCGATATTTATTCAGAAAAAATATTTGCATCTTGTAATAAAATAAACGCAAAATTACTCGCAAATTTTGGGGTAGGCTTTAATCATATTGATGTAAAAGTGGCAAATGAACACGGCGTTAAAGTTTCTAATACCCCTGGTGCAGTTACAGATGCAACAGCTGATATAGCCATGGCGCTTATGCTGATGTGCTGTAGGAGAACCTCGGAGGGTGAAAGAATTGTGAGAGCCAACAAGTGGGAAGGTTGGCATCCAACTCAGATGCTCGGGTTCCATATATCTGATAAGAGAGTAGGTATTGTTGGGATGGGGAATATTGGACAGGCCATCGCAAAGCGATGCCACTTCGGTTTTGGAATGCAGGTGGGGTATTTCTCTAGGTCCGCAAAAAATTTAAGTTTCCCTGTAAAACGATATGACTCACTGACGGAATTAGCGTCAAGTAGCGATATACTTGTTGTTTCAGTGCCAGGAGGATCTGCAACGCACCATTTAATAAATAAAGATATATTTTCTTCGATGCAGCCGCATGCTTATTTTGTAAATATTGCTCGTGGCGATGTAGTAAATGAAAGGGACCTAATCGACGCGCTCAAATTGAACCAGATCGCTGGAGCCGGGTTGGACGTGTATGAACATGAGCCCAAAGTGCCTGAGGATCTAATCGCAATGGAGAATGTAGTGCTTCTACCTCATCTTGGAACAGCTTCTTTGGAGGTTAGAACTGGTATGGGGTTAATGGCGGTGCAAAATATTAAATCCTTTATTGAAGGTAATGAACCGCCCAACCTGGTTTAATTTTCAAAAGCTTCGCGCCAATGTCTACGGCATAATGATACATATGTTTCGTTGCCTCCGATCTGTATTTGATCACCGCCTTTAACTATATTGCCGTCTTCATCTTGGCGCACAACCATAGTTGCTTTCTTTCCACAATGACAAATTGTTCTAATTTCTCGCATCTCGTCAGCAAGTGCTAATAAAGATGCTGAACCTGGAAAAAGATTGCCTAAGAAGTCAACTCTCAAACCATAACACATGATAGGAACTGCAAGATCATCTACGGCTTTAGCAAGTTGCCATACCTGTTGAGATGTAAGGAATTGTGCCTCATCTATTAAGACACAAGAAATTTTTTCCAGACTCAATTTTGCCTGAATTTTGGCAAACAAATCATCATCACCTGTAAATGTATCAGCAGCTGCTCCAATACCGATTCTTGAGCCAATTTTTCCCTCTCCGGCCCTGTTATCAAGTTGAGCTGTTATAAGGTATGTATTCATACCTCTCTCTTGATAGTTATGAGATGCTTGAAGCAGTAGAGTTGATTTGCCCGCATTCATTGTTGAATAGTGAAAATAGAGCTTTGCCATCCAAGTTAGTTACCATCAAATGAACACAGAAAATGTGTAGATATGCCTAAGTTTGCAAGTTTTTCGCTGCCACCTAGATCTGGTAAATTCACTATAAAATTACAGGATATTATGTTGCCGCCCAGCTTTTCTATTAATTTAACACCTGCTGCAGCTGTCCCTCCAGTTGCCAAAAGGTCATCCACGAGCAAAACTCTTTCCCCCGGTTCAATACTATCTACGTGGACTTCTAGGGTGTCACTTCCATATTCAAGTTGGTAATCTTGGCTGATTGTGGCCCCTGGTAATTTTCCAGATTTTCGAATAGGAACGAAGCCACATCCCAACCTGTTTGCCAAAGCACCACCCATTATAAAGCCACGTGCTTCAATTCCTACTACTTTATCTATCCCACTACTTTTAATAGAGGATAATATTTCACTTATAGTAAGGTCGAAACCAGTTGGGTCAGAGAATAAAGTAGTAACGTCTCTAAACATGATCCCTTCGTGTGGGAAATCTTTAATCGTTCGGATGTATTTTTTTATTCCTATTTTATCCATCTTCTACATCTCACTTGCGATATCAGACTCAACTTAAATTGAAACTTGAAATCATACTTTTGCTTCATCAATTTGCACCTAACTCATTTCGAGAGTTTATTTTTGGTAGGAATGAATATAAAATAGCAAATAATCAAGGCTCTGCATCAAATAAATACAATGGTCTGGGGTTTCTTTTTTGGAATCTATAGTTTATGTCGCAAGTAATGATTTTCCCTGCATGGAATGAATTATGAGACGCGCCCTTTTTGGAGCATTCGCAAATTTATTTAAGCCTGATTTGGGTTCAAGAGGTGCCGACGGAATCAGCCTTAATCGATTGAAAATAGAGTTGCTTTCTGGTCTCACAGTGGCACTTGCACTTGTGCCTGAGGCAGTGGCTTTTGCATTCGTTGCCGGAGTTCACCCGCTCGTCGGTTTGTATGCAGCATTTATAGTTGGGCTGATAACGGCAGTTTTTGGTGGCCGTCCTGGTATGATTTCGGGAGCCACGGGCGCCTTAGCAGTTGTGATGGTTGCCTTAGTTGCAGAACACGGAGTTGAGTATCTTTTCGCAACTGTTGTTCTGATGGGTATCTTGCAGCTGGTAGCTGGCATTATGCAGTGGGGTAGATTTATACGTCTAGTCCCTCATCCCGTCATGTTAGGTTTTGTAAATGGTTTGGCTATCGTGATTTTTTTAGCTCAACTAACCCAGTTCAAAGTCCCAGGCTCAGTCGAAGTCTCTGGTCATGGAATGTCTGGTGGCGAGTGGTTGACCGGCACCCCCTTGGTGACCATGTTGGTGCTCGTCGGCGTAACGATGGCTATCATTTATTTTCTACCAAAGATCTCAAAGATTATTCCGGCACCGCTCGCTGGTATTGGGGTCGTTGCGCTTATCGTTATATTTTTCGGGTTAGATGTGCCAAGAGTTGGTGATATGGCGTCAATTAAAGGAGGTTTTCCAAGTTTCCACGTGCCGATGGTTGATTTAAGCTGGGAAACTTTTGAAATAATTTTCCCATATGCGGTAATACTGGCTGCTATTGGCCTTATCGAGAGTTTGCTTACACTTAACTTGGTTGGTGAAATGACAAACAAGCGTGGAGGTGCAAGTCAAGAATGCCTTGCCCAGGGTGCAGCCAACGTAGTGACAGGATTTTTTGGGGGTATGGGTGGATGTGCCATGATCGGTCAATCCATGATAAATGTAAAATCAGGAGGGCGTACTCGTATAGCAGGGATATCTGCTGCCATTTTTCTTTTACTTTTCATTCTAGTTGGTAGCTCAATTATTGAGCAAATTCCCTTGGCCGCCTTGGTTGGCGTTATGTTTATGGTTGTAATTGGGACTTTCGCATGGAATTCACTCAAAATTTTACGGGTGGTACCGAAAACTGATGCCTTTGTGACCATTTTAGTAACTGTTGTAACGGTTTGGTTTGATCTCGCTGTAGCAGTAGTTGTCGGCGTTATTGTTTCCGCACTTGCCTATGCTTGGAATAATGCACGAAGAATTCATGCGCATGTTGATTTAAAAGGTGATGAAAAAACCTACAAAATTCAGGGTCCGTTGTTTTTTGGTTCAACAGACGGTTTTGTAGAGCTTTTTGACGTTCAAAATGATCCCAATACCGTCATTTTGGATTTTGAGGCGAGCAGGGTAGTGGATCAATCTGCCTTGCAAGCAATAGAGGTTGTTGCTGCCAAATATGAAAGTGCAGGAAAGCGTCTGCAATTAAAACACCTAAGTAGAGATTGCCATATGCTTTTAATAAAGGCGGGTCACCTTATGGTTGACAGTGATGATGACCCTGACTACGCACTTGCAGTAAATTATTCAGTAAGGACCGGTATTCTGGAAGAGGGTCATTAGTTAGAAACCGCAAGGCGGTTTGTTTATTTTCCCAAGCACCATCGCATTATTGCTTTTTGAATGTGAAGCCTATTTTCTGCTTCATCAAAAATTACTGAGTTTTTTCCATCCATAACATCAGACGTTGCTTCCTCATCTCTATGTGCTGGTAAACAGTGCATAAATAATGCATCGGATTTTGCATGTGCAATTAGTTCTTTATTGACCTGATATGGCCGTAGTTGGTTATGTCGCCGCTCTCTAGCAGATTGAAGGTCATGCATACTTATCCATGTATCGGTTGCAACTAGATCTGCGTCTTTCGTTGCGATAGTAGGATCGCGTTCGATTGAGATTTTTACCCCATTTTGCTGAGCTCGCTCAATTACTTTCCTATCTGGTTCAAGAGTTTCTGGACCAGTAAATGTTAAATTGAAATTAAATTTTTCTGCAGCCTGAGCAAAACTATTAAAAACATTATTTCCATCGCCTGACCAAACTATTTTTTTACCCTCGATTGAGCCTCTGTGTTCTTCGTAAGTCATTATATCGGCCATAATCTGACAAGGGTGTGAAAAATTTGTTAGGCCATTAATTACTGGTACCTCTGAGAATTGAGCCATTTCATGAAGTGTCGCTTCCTCATACGTTCGAAGCATAATTAAATCGACGTAACGGCTTAGAACTCTCGCAGTATCTGCAATAGTTTCACCATGGCCAAGTTGCATATCCTTGCCTGATAAAACTATTGTTTGGCCACCCATTTGGCGTACGCCCACATCAAAACTTACTCGAGTGCGGGTTGACGGTTTTTCAAAAATTAAAGCTACGATGTGGCCCTCTAGTGCCCGATCGCTATCACAGGCACCCTTTGTTAGGCCTGACCTAGATTTTTTTAGTTCCAAAGCAGTTTGGATTATCTTTTTAAGGTCATTACTTTCTATATTTTTTATATCTAAAAAATTTGCCATTTTATTTCTTCACAAAGCGTTTCTCAGACAGACTGCGGTCTTTTCTAACCTGCTTAGGCCCTCATTAACCTCTTCTGCGGTTATATTCAAAGCGGGTAACAGTCTAACGACATTATCACTAGCCGGAACTGTTAAGATGGCGTTTTCATAACCTCCTTTTACAAAATCCGTATTTGGGCATTTGCATTTTACTCCCAACATTAAACCAGTTCCCCTTATTTCTTCAAAAATATCAGGATAAGAGTCAATTAGCCGAAGAAGTCCTTGGCTCATAATTCCCGATTTTGATACCACAGAGTTAAGGAACTTGGGCGTATTTATTAATTCAAGAACTTTTATTCCTACCGAACACGCTAATGGATTTCCACCGTACGTCGAACCATGCGTTCCCGCAGTCATTCCGCTCGCTGCATGTTCTTTTGCAAGAACTGCTCCTAAAGGGAAACCGCCACCGATGCCTTTTGCAACCATAGCGATATCGGGTTCTATTCCGGACCATTCATACGCAAATAGCTTGCCGGTACGACCAATCCCACATTGAACTTCATCAACCATTAGCAATATATCATGCTTGTCACACAAAATTCGTAGGCTCTTTAAACATTCATCTGGCAAGCACCGAATACCACCCTCGCCTTGTATAGGTTCTATAAGAATTGCAGCGGTATCTTCATTTATGGCAGCTTCGATGGCATCATGATTAGCCCAAGGAAGATGAACAAACCCTGGGAGCATTGGCCCGAAACCTTTTGTAAGTTTTTCGCCACCTGCGGCAGCGATACCTGCCGAGGAACGGCCGTGGAAAGAGCCCTCAAAAGTTATTATTTCAACTCTATTTTCTTGTCCTTTTTCATACCAGTATTTACGAACCATTTTTACGGCTAACTCGCAGCTTTCTGTTCCCGAGTTTGTGAAGAAAACATTATCTGCAAAGCTTGCTTCTACAAGCAAGTCCGCCAGCCGTCGTTGTTCAGGGATTTCATAAAGATTGGATACATGCCAGAGTTTGGTAGCCTGAAACGTTAATGCTTCTACAAGTTCTGGGTTTGAATGCCCCAAGGCATTAACTGCGATTCCGGCTCCCATATCAAGATAACAGTCGCCGTCCTTTGTAAACAGCCAACTACCTTGACCTTTATCAAAGGCCAATGGAGCGCGGTTATAGGTTGGTAATATCGAAGAACTCATTTAACTCTCTAAAATTCGCTCAATTAATAACTACTATTTTAATTGTCGTAACTCGTATACTTTAACAACAATTATACTCGGGAACTAGCCTAGAAAAAACAGAAGTTTTCCAACTATTCTATCTCAATTACAAGTGGGTTGGTTGCAGAATTTTGCTAAAGGTTTTTATTGAAAATGATAGTGGCTTTTCGAATATATTAATGACTGTATAAGTACAGAGGGCAAATATAAAAAGACTTTAGAATTCTGATAAGGTTTGCAGGTGTTCGAGATTCATAATGAGAAAAAAGAAGATTATTGGGATGTTGAGGCTCTATTTGACCTTTGTTTTACTCCCAGTCGCTTTGCATTATCGTCCTACAGACTGAGAGAAGGCTATTCGCCTATCAAAGATTTATGCCTCATTGCAAAAAGTGAAGAAGATCTTTTAGTAGGCGCAATAAGATATTGGCCAGTAGAAATTAACAAAAAAAGGATTCTATTTCTTGGACCAATTGCGGTACATCCCACCTATCAAGGTGAAGGTCTTGGCGCTGCTTTAATTAAAATTAGCATCAAAAGGGCAAGGGAATTGAATTGGACGCGTGTTTTAATGGTTGGTGATGAAATCTATTATAGAAGATTTGGTTTTCGAAAGATGGATGGGATTATGTTCCCGCCGCCAACCAATCCAGATCGCATTCTGGGCATGGAGTTAGAAGACTTTGCTTGGCAGGGGGTTCTAGGTAAAGTTTGCGCTTTAAGATTAAAAAATTAAGCTTGGGTTTTTCTTTATAGATGTAAATGCACTTAACAGAACCAGTTAATCGCGGGCTTATTGTAACTTGAGATTAATATTTATTTAATTTACTAAACCTCAGTTATTGTTAGGTTTAGAGAGCAAGTGATCTTTGTAAATGCCAAGATATGCTTTAAAAGTGGAATACCACGGGGGCCCTTTTGTCGGCTGGCAGAGACAAGCAAAACTTCCGTCGGTCCAAGGTAATATTGAACGGGCACTGGCTATGCTAGAGCCAGGGGATCACACTGTTGCCGCTGCTGGAAGAACTGATGCGGGCGTCCATGCGGTTGGGCAAGTTGCACATTGCGATTTGGTAAAAGACTGGGATCCTTTTCGTCTTTCTGAGGCGTTAAATTTTCATTTAAAGCCGAGCCCAATTTCAATTGTTTCATGCGCACAGGTTCATGAGAATTGGCATGCTCGATTTTCCGCTGTTGGAAGGCACTATGAGTTTCGTATAGTCTGCCGGCGCGCGCCGCTCACCCATGAAAATGGACTGGTATGGCATTTAAAACATGACTTGGATGTTGGTGCTATGCAAATAGCTGCCAACTGTTTGCTCGGCAAACATGACTTCACAACTTTTAGGTCGTCAATATGCCAAGCCAGTAGTCCAATCAAAACGCTAGATGAATTTAACGTTAGAAAGATAACTATGGCTCATGGAATAGAGATACGATTCATTTTAAGAGCCCGGAGTTTTTTACATAATCAAGTAAGAAGTTTTGTTGGCACCCTTGAAAGAGTAGGAGCGGGAGCTTGGTCCCCTCAGAATGTCCTCGACGCTTTATCAGCCAAAGATCGGACTGCCTGTGGCCCAGTTAGCCCCCCCGGAAGGTTTGTATTTAACTTCGGTTTCATATCCAGAGGAGCCCTTTAGCTAAACTTGAATTATTTGGACTTAATTTTAGTGGTTGGTTTTTCGTTTTCAGGTCTTTCCGGCCAAGAGTGTTTTGGATATCTTCCTCGCATTTCTTTCCTAATTTCTAGATAGCTTGTTTCCCAAAAGTTTGGTAGGTCCATCGTTTTTTGAAGTGGCCTCCCTGCCGGTGATAAAAGTGTTAAAAGAAGTGGTTTTTTTTTGATCATTGGGTGTGATTTCTGTCCAAAAAGCTCTTGCATACGTAATTCCACAGAGGGGTGTTGTCCTAGGTAATCTATAGACAATTTTCGACCCAACGGACTGACAAAGTACTTTGGGACAACCTCGTCTAATTTGCTGTGCTGCTTCCAACTAAGTAAATTTCTTAGGGCTGGTAGACAATCAAATTTCCTCCAATCGTCAGCAGTTTTTATATTTTTTATGAATGGTGTTAGCCATTCTTTTGCTGTTTCCTGTAAATGACCTATCTCCATATTAGGATAACCTTCACCGCCAATTTTGACTCTGGCGATGAATTGCTCTTCCGCTGGGCCAAAATTCAACCCTAAATCCTTAATTCCTTCAAGAATTGCTGACGAAATTTTTTCAGTTGGTGGATTGATCCAAGCCTGTGATTTAAGTGAAATTTTTCCGAGAACTTCTGTTCTAATTGCTTTTACACGTTTTTCACGTGTTGACCAATAACAAGTTTCTTGCCAAACGATCGTGTCTGCAAAAAGTTCTCGTATTTCGTTTTCTGAGATTTCTATGCCTAATCTAATTTTTGAGTCTTTTTGATGGCCGTCCATATCCACTGCCACAATGTATTTCTTTCTGCTGAGCGGATCATCTTTATGAACGTATGCCCCTTTTCCGCTGGACAAAATAAATTTTGAATTCGATCCATCTCTTTTCTTGCCTATCCGATCAGGGAATGCCAGAGCCAAACTCTGAGCTGCACTAAAAAAAGTATCATGCTGCACCAGTTTTTCAAGAATTTTGAGATCTGTCTTTATTTTTGAGTATAAACCCGCATTTATTCCGCCAGAATAAAAACCATCATCAAATTTATTCAGACGTATTTGAAAGTCAGAATTATTTTTATCAAACATAATATCTCTATTTTGCAACAAGGCAGCGATAGTAGCAGATTTTTTTCCCGCTTTAGAAAGCATGTGCGCTAGACGCACATGGCAAGGAAATTTTGCGATTTCTCGACCGTGTGGCGTAATTTTGTTTTGGCCTGAAATCGCGCCTAATTGATTTAATAATTCGTATGCTTTTGTTAAACGATTTGGCTCTGGTTTTGTTAAAAATTTCATACTCTCTGGTTTTGACCCCCACAGAGAAAGTTCTAGAGCGAAATTACTAAGGTCCGAAATCTCAATTTCACTGGGAGGAAATTCTAACATTCCACCTTCCTCACTTACTGCCCAATTTCGGTAACACCAACCTGCAGCAACACGTCCGGCTCTGCCCATACGTTGATTTGCTTCGGCTTTAGAAATTTTTTGCGTGATTAGCCTAGACATGCCACTAGTGGGGTCATAGCGAGAGCGCCTCGTGTAACCACTATCGACGACTACTTTAATTCCTGAAATTGTAAGAGATGTCTCTGCAATAGAAGTTGAGAGAACAACTTTACGGAATGTTTCGTCTTTCAATGGCTCTAATATTTTGTTCTGCTGTTCAAACGGCAGTGATCCATAAAGAGGCATTATAATTGCTGCGTTGGGCAACTTTTCTTTTAAGAGCTTTTCTGTTGCTCTTATTTCTGCCTCCCCTGGCAAAAATGCGAGAATACCTCCTTCTGTCATTTCAAACGCATCAGAAATAAGTTGGGCGAAGTTTTCCCATAGCTTATTATTTTTTGATCTTGGGCGGGATAAGTACTCGCAGTTGACGTCATAAGCTCGACCGTCCGATATAATTGGAGCTTTCGTGTCCAATAAGTCTGAAACAGGACCAACATCTAGAGTAGCAGACATGACTACTATCCTTAAGTCACTTCTTAAAATTTCTGAGAGTTGTAAGCTCAGTGCGAGGCCTAAGTCTGAATTAATTGATCTTTCATGGAATTCATCAAAAATAATACAACCGACTTCAGATAAACTTGGATCGGATTGAATCATTCTGATTAGTATGCCTTCGGTCATAACCACTATACGAGTTTGTTTGCTGACCTTAGTAAGCCCTTTAATCTTAAAGCCGACTGTTTCTCCAATCCTTTCATTGAGTATCGCTGCCATTTGACTAGCTGCCGCACGTGCTGCGAGTCGTCTGGGCTCTAAAATTATAATTTGTCCGTTAATGTTTGGGTTATCCAGTAATTTCAACGGAATAATGGTTGTTTTTCCGGCTCCCGGGGGAGCCACAAGCACGGCGCGTTTTCCAACTGTAATGGCTTCTTGTACCTGCGTTATCACATCATGTATCGGAAGTAAGTCTTTCAAGATCTATTTACGCACAAATTTGGCACGCCCACGGTTTGTTGTAATTTCAAAAGCGACCACTTTGTAAACAGCACTTTCAATTTTGTAGTTCACATTAAATGGAAAATTCGTTCCATCTTTTAATTCTTTTTGTGAATAACCACCCACGCGCGTGTATATGCCATGGCATCTGAAGTGACCGTCAGATGTTTTTTCACCATGTGTAAATTTTATTTTAACCCGCCTTATACCATCAAACATTGCAAAGTTTTGCCGGCAGATATTTGCTTCTTTTTGATCTCTTAAAATGTAAACTATTGAGCTCATTGGGTCTAATGTGTCCAACTGTTTATCAGGATCCTGCCAATAAGGTTTTGGAATTTTTTTTGTAATCAATTCAATACCATGCTTTAAATATTGCATTGTTTTTTCTTCTTTTCGCCGTCCAGTATCTGATCTCTCAGCATAATAATTGGGTCTAAGTAAGTCGCTCTCAACTTTCCCCTTTGACGATGCTTCAAAGGAATATTTGGAAATTGCTGAAAAAATGCCTGTTGAGCGCAGGTTTCCAGCCGCGCTATATAAATCATTTTTAAATTCAATAGCATAATTGAGCCTGCCTAATTTCAGGCCGAGTATGTATACATCAAAAACATGCTGCTGTGTTTTACCATAAGAGTATTCTGGTGAATTGAACACTATAAGAAAACAGGCTGTAAGAATAATCCTCAATAATCTAATCCTACATAGATATTTTTAACTTCTTCTGGTTGTGTCTTCATCTAGGCAAAAATTTGCTGTAAAGGTCAACAGGTAGCCTTGTAAATATTTAATATGATGGACGGTATGGAAAATATTGCCGAATTAGCTAAAAGCGTTATGAATGCGGATCGCCGTGCATTGTCTCAAGCTATTACGTTGATTGAAAGCTCAAGAGAAGATCATCGCATTCAAGCAATGGAATTGATGGATAAGCTTAGATTGTCCAATAAAAAAGCCATTCGTATCGGGCTTTCAGGAACGCCGGGAGTAGGTAAATCTACTTTTATTGAAAGTTTTGGGACTTATCTTACCGGAATAGGATTAAGGGTCGCTGTTCTTGCAGTCGATCCCAGTTCAGTCAGATCAGGCGGCTCTATTTTAGGGGATAAAACTAGGATGGAAAGGTTGGCAAGGGAACCGAATGCTTTTATCAGGCCATCTCCAAGCCAAACTCATCTGGGCGGCGTAGCAAAAAGATCGCGAGAGGCCGTTACAATTTGTGAAGTAGCTGGATTTGATGTTATCTTCATCGAAACAGTGGGCGTAGGGCAATCTGAAACTATAGTTTCAGAAATATCTGATGTTTTTTTACTTCTTATTGCTCCAGCTGGCGGTGATGAGCTTCAGGGCGTTAAAAGAGGTATAATGGAAATAGCAGATCTAATTCTCGTCAATAAGGCGGATGGTGATCTCAAAGCCGCGGCCTCAAGAACTTGTTCAGATTATGCGAGCTCATTGATGCTTTTACGAAAACGGCGTCATGACCCAGAGGGGTTTCCTCTTGCAATGACCATATCTGCCTTAGAGGAAGTTGGATTAGCAGACGTTTGGAGCAAGATTGAACAACTTGTAGATTGGAGGAAGTCAGACGGATGGTTTGATCATAATAGAAAAGCTCAATCGCGATTTTGGTTCAAAGAAGAAATTCGCCAAGGGCTTTTATCAATGCTAGATAAGGAAGAAGTTAAGGAAGAAATTTCATTATTAATGAATATGGTTGATGATGGGGAAATCTATCCCTCAGCGGCTGCTCAAAAGATTTTAAAAAAATGTATAGTTGAAACAGATTAAATTTTAAAATTTCTGATTTGGGTGTTTCTCTATCTAATAATAGGTAAACCGAGTTTGTTATAATATTAAGCTGCAGTGCTTGACGATCCCTAACTTTAAACTTAGAAGCACATCAAATTAGAGCTAAAAGAATCTGCATTTACTAAAATTAATTTGTATTTTGGAAAATCAGTTTGAGGAAACAAGGAATTCGATATGTCACGCCGCTGTGAACTAACCGGTAAAGGCCCCATGACAGGCAACAATGTAAGTCATGCCAACAACAAAACAAAGCGCAGGTTCTTACCAAACCTGAATGATGTCACTTTACAGTCGGAATCTTTGGGGCGTGGTTTTAAGATGCGTATTACGGCAGCAGCTCTTCGGAGTGTAGACCATCGAGGGGGGCTGGATGCTTTCCTTCTCAAGGCTAAAGACTCTGAATTATCTGACAATGCTCTGAAAATTAAGAAGGAAGTCGTGAAAAGCCAAGCGGCTGAAGCTTAACTTAAATCATATGATCTTAGAATACTGTAAAAGACTTCGCTACTTTTACAACAAATTGATTTTTTTCGGAATAGTATTGCTTACTCCGTGGGTGGCGAGTGCAGAAACAATATTGGTTGAAGACGCATATGTGCGTGCTTCTTCAAAATTGGCAAAATCTGCAGCGGCTTTTATGGAAATAAGGAATACATCTTCACGGGGCGACCGCTTGCTGGATGTAAAATCAGATGTAGCTAAAAAGGTTGAATTACATACCCATATTAAGAGTGACGATGGCGTGATGAAAATGCGCCGCGTTGAAGATGGGTTTGTTATTTCGGGCAATGGAGTGCTCAAGCTTGAAAGAGGTGGTGACCATATTATGTTCATGGGGCTTTCTCAGCCTTTCGTTGATGGGGGGGCAATTTCTTTGACGCTTATATTTGAAACTGCTGGATCAATTGAGTTAGAGATCCCGGTTCATTTGAAGAAGAGATCAACTTCAAGATCACACTCACATACCCACAAACACAAGAACTCTAAGGCTCATAAGCATGAGCACACGCACTCAGATTGAAAACTAGATGAAATAATCTTTGGCCTATTTGTTTTGTTTTTGGTCGAAGCTTTTTGATTATCAATCGCACAGGGGTCATTTAAGTGCCGACCATTTAAATATTCTGCATAACGGCGGAGTTTTTTAAGATTAGCATTCGTTCGGGCTAATTAGCCTTTTCTTTTTGTAAATTAGTCCTATCTACACTATAACTGAAATTTGACTTTGATCCAATTGGGAATTTGGACCGTATAGATCCTTAGCCAGGAGTAGTTATGTCGTTAATTATACTATATACAGCCACAGCTTTAGTATTTCTTGCTTTAGACGTAGTGATGTTAAAGCGTGTTTTACATCCATTATTTTCTAAACACATTGGTCATATGATGCTTGACGCTCCAAAGATGGGAGCGGCCGGGATATTTTACCTGCTCTATGTTGCAGGAATAGTTTTCTTTGTTGCTCTACCGGCCGCAAACGGTGGAAGTATGTTGCAAGCCTTCGTAGCAGGCCTGATACTCGGTGCTATGGCATATGGGACTTATGAATTCACAAATTTTGCAACACTTAAAGGTTGGCGCAGAAGAATGGTAGCGATAGACCTGTCATGGGGCGCTCTTTTAACGGCTCTTTCGGCTGTTGGTGGCGTCTGGATCCATTCTATCGTCACATGACGCTTTCCCATATTGCAAAGAGAAAAGAGTACTATCAGGCCTTGGCAATTCTCTAAAACGCAAGTATAGCGAGCACACGCTTAGCGGAAAGAGTTAAAATGCCGGGTAGTGCAAATCTTAATACAATGATAAAAGCTGCCCGCAGAGCCGGACGCTCTTTGGTGAAAGATTTCAAAGAAGTTGAAAACTTGCAGGTTTCACGCAAAGGGGCAGGAGATTTTGTATCAAGAGCTGATACAGCTGCTGAAGGTATTATTCGAGAAATCTTGACAGAAGCTCGACCCACTTATGGTTGGTTGGGTGAAGAAACAGGTGGTTCAGACGGAGAAGATCCAACACGTCGTTGGATAGTTGATCCATTAGATGGAACCACTAATTTTCTGCACGGTCTTCCTCACTGGGCGGTATCAATTGCACTTGAGCATAAGGGTAAAGTAATCTCTGGCGTGATATTTGACGCAGCAAAAGATGAACTCTTTTACGCTGAGAAAGGTACTGGAGCTTGGATGAATGGTCCAAGTATGAATGACGAAAGACTTCGTGTGTCGTCAAGGTCGCAAGTTTCTGATAGTCTTTATGCGACGGGTATTCCATTTGCTGATACTGTAGTTGATCTTCCTTCCACGACACAGCAGCTTAAAAACCTTATGCCTTTTTGTGCAGGTGTCCGCCGCCTTGGCAGTGCAGCTCTTGATTTAGCATATGTTGCTGCGGGGAGATATGACGGATATTGGGAGCGTGGGTTACACTCATGGGATATAGCGGCGGGTGTAATAATTGCCCGAGAGGCCGGAGCTCTTGTAGAGTCGCTTGACGATAGCACTGTAGAGCCGCATGAATTGGGTAATGTAATTTGTGCAAATGATGCCCAATTCAATGAATTTGTAAGAATAATTAAGCAGTAAGTTAGGTCCAGGGTGATTTTTTGCTAAGACGTGATTTTACCTTTGGAATTGCGGACTTAACCATTTCATAATCAGCTTCAGGATAGGGTGGGTGGCCACTGCTATCTATCCAGAACTTAAAACCACCTAATTTAAAAAAAGTTGGCAAGCAAAGAATACTTCCAACAAGAAACCCGCCAATATGCGCCCAATAAGCAACACCGCTTTGACCTGACATTAACATAGTTCCATTTGCCAACTGCAGGAAAAACCACACGCCAAGAACCAGCCACGCTCGCAAAGAAAAAATTTTAAAAAATATTAAAATAAAGAAAATTACATCTACGCGTGCCTTAGGGTATAATAGAAGATACCCTCCCATCACGCCAGCTATTGCTCCTGACGCTCCGACAAGTGGTATTGGAGAAAGAGGTGCGGTTAGGTAGTAAATAATACTGGCTCCAATCCCACTCAATAAATAAAAAACTAGGAAACCAAGGTGCCCCATTTGATCTTCGAGGTTATCACCAAAAATATGTAAAAATAACATGTTTCCAGCGAGGTGTAGTATGCCGGCATGCAGAAAAATTGATGTTATTAAAGTAAATAAATCTTCGCCTTGAGTAAGATTATATGGAATTAGAGCCCATGATGAAAAAAATTCGTTTATAATTTGAGGATCGTGTATATTTCCCCAATAGCTAAAGAAAATAATGCAGTTAATAGAAATTATCGAATAGGTAACGTAGGGTGTTCGCCCAGATGGATTATGATCCCTTATTGGTAACATGCCGAAACGCCTAACCTCTTAAATTATTCTCTGTAACTTATGGAGTAGTTTTCTTGCTGAGAATACTGAAATGGCAAAGTCACGATGTGTCTTACAAAATCTTTCACAAAGCATCAGTAGTTATTCTAGCTTAGAAAGGATTAGATTTTATCAATTTTTGCTAATGATCAATCGGTAACTCTTAACGATAATTCTTTTGAGTTTTTATTAGTTTCCAAAAAGTAGTATTTGGTTAATAAGAGCGAATTAATATTCGCTCTTAAATATTTAAGATCAAAAAACCTGTCAGATTATCGCTACACAATAGTAATTTTTGTCAGCGACCTGCAGTTTGACGGGAATATTAAGCTGTAAATCCCGCAGCGTCTGCTTCTTCCCACAAAGCTTTCCAAGCCTTTTTGGCTTTGCCTCTGTGTTTTACAGATCTGGCTTCCTCAAGATTATCGAGCATCCCGTCACCTTCGACGACGATAAGACCAATCATACCCATATTTGCGTGGGGTTTGCATTGATAACCGTAAAAACCTGGCGTATCAAATACGACGTCAACTTGTTTGTTAATCTTTCCCTTCCATTTTTCAGCACCAGCCGGCAACATTCCTTTAATGATTTCGCTATTATGACCTTTGTCAGTTGGTAAAAAGCTTACTTCATCACCTACCTGTACTTTCAATAAACGTGGTGAAAAAATCATCTTGTTTTTAGAGTTTTCGGGATCTTTATTAAGCATTAGGATTTCATATTTGGTAGATCCCATTGCTGTTTTTGACATAAGTAATGAGCCAGTTAATGCCGCAGATGCTGCGATAAATTCTCTTTTTGACATTTTGTTGAACATTTATTTCTCCATTACAAAGTTATGTGACCCACCAAGATTAAACAAATTTAGGCCGTTTTATACTCATTAAGTTTACTAAAGGCGCTGGCATAGATAGACTTTTGCTATTCCGCTGACCTAGAGTCAATTTACAATAAAGCGCCCTTTTAGTGGATTTCAATAGTCTAGGTTGGATATATTTTCGCAATCTAAATTGCAATTGACAAAATTAGTCACAAGCGACATCTTTGAATAGCTCTTTAATGCCAAGAGCAACATAGCTATGAGACATTGCCAGCCATCTTCTAAGAACGTACTCCACTATGTCCTAATTAGATAAGCCAGCCAATGATCTTATAGATATTTGTGTTTTGGTAGAATTGATGACGTTACATAATTCAACGGGATAGTCTCTTGTTTCATGCTCGCAAGATAATAAGGTCGCTTAAGCCCCAGTGGCTGGTTCCGGGTGCGATGGTTGCATCGATTTTATTTGTAATTGGATTTCAATTTTTCAATTTTGAGCCGATAAACGTGTCCTCAAATAGCAGTATTACTGGCAGTAAACTGATTTATATTGAACAAAGTGATGATTTGGCGACAAAAATTTTAAATGAAAACGGAGCTATCTTAGTCGAGTATCCGAAAGGAGAGCAATCATTTGTTTCCACTGTGTTAACTGTCATAAATAGAGACCGGCTTAAAAGGAACTTAGATAAATCTGGCCCTCTACTATTACAACAAAAAGAGAATGGCCGGTTAAGTATTTTTGACCCATCATCTGAAAAAGAAGTAGATTTAATGGGCTTTGGCGAAGATAATATTTTAGTATTTCGTGATATATTAGAACAATAGTGTAAATATAACCTTACACACTGTAAATTTTAATTGACATATTTATTTCTTTTTTTATCCTCAGAGCAGAAGGAATCTACCTGTGATTCACGCGCTTTCATTTGAGAATTCAATGGAAGCTCAAACATCGACGTTGGTAAGACAGGTATACCTACGGAAGAGAAGGATAATTTATGGCTCTTTTATCTTTTGAAAAAAAATATCGAGTTCGCGGAGGTACCTTAGTAGGAGGCGACCTTTGTGACTTTTGGGTTGGCCCCTTTTATGTGGGCTTCTGGGGGCTCTCGGTTGCCTTTTTCGCTTTACTTGGAACAATTTTAATTTTTTATGGCGCTGCTATTGGTGATACTTGGAACCCATGGCTTATTTCAATTGAACCACCAGAACTTGAAGTTGGTCTGGGCTTTGCACCCTTGAAAGAAGGTGGGCTCTGGCAATTAATTACAATCTGCGCTCACGGCGCATTTATTTCATGGGCTTTGCGTGAGGTTGAAATCTCGAGAAAGCTAGGAATGGGTTTACATGTCCCAGTCGCTTTTGCAGTTGCAATTTTGGCCTACACAACGCTTGTTGTAATTCGCCCTGTATTAATGGGGGCGTGGGGCCATGGCTTTCCATATGGAATTTGGTCACATCTTGATTGGGTCAATAACGTTGGTTATGCATATGGTAATTTTCACTATAATCCTGCTCATATGATTGCCGTCAGTTTATTTTTCACAACGACACTAGCATTGGCGTTGCACGGCTCGCTTATTCTTTCAGCAGCCAATCCAGAAAAAGGTAACGAAATGCGCTCACCGGATCATGAAGATACTTTTTTTCGTGATTTTATAGGCTATTCTATTGGGCCGCTGGGCATCCATCGTCTTGGACTATTGCTCGCGCTCAACGCAGTAATCTGGTCTGCGATATGTATCGTCATCTCTGGCACAGTTTGGTTCGATGCTTGGTCTGAATGGTGGTTTTGGTATGTAGATCTCCCTATGTGGGTAGATATTGAGGGAGGCGTCAATGGTTGAGTATCAGAATATTTTTACGCAGGTGCAGGTTCAAGGACCTCCAGAAATGGGGGTTGAAGAGGGTGTGCCTCTCAATGATAGGACAAATTCAGCTCGATTTTCTAAATTGTTAGGTTGGTTTGGTAATGCTCAACTTGGTCCCATCTATCTAGGGTCTTTTGGTGTGGTGGGTCTCGCTACAGGCTTGATTTGGTTTGTAATAGTAGGCGCAAGTTATTGGGCACAGGCTGATTATAATCCAGCGATATTCCTACGCGATCTATTTTACTTCTCCTTGGAGCCACCTACCGAAGAATACGGTTTGAGTATGCCTCCTATGAAGGAAGGTGGCTTGTGGCTAATCGCTAGTTTCTTTTTACTTGTTTCAGTGCTTTCATGGTGGTTGCGATCTTACGAACTAGCAAGGCAGCTTAAAATGGGTAAGCATGTATTTTACGCTTTTGGTGCTGCAATATGGCTTTTCCTAGTTCTTGGTTTAATTCGACCAGTCCTAATGGGCAGTTGGTCGGAGGCTGTCCCGTACGGGATTTTTAGTCACCTTGATTGGACAATGAATTTTTCCGTAGTCTACGGTAATCTTTTTTACAATCCATTTCACGCCTTGAGCATTGCGTTCCTTTATGGCTCCGCATTATTGTTTGCCATGCACGGAGCGACGATTTTAGCCGTATCCAGGTTTGGTGGTGATAGAGAATTAGAGCAAATTGCTGATCGTGGTACAGCATCCGAGCGTGCTGCTTTGTTCTGGCGATGGACCATGGGCTTTAATGCTTCGATGGAAGGTATACATCGGTGGGCTTGGTGGTTTGCAGTTCTAACCACAATTACCGGAGGCATCGGAATACTTCTTACAGGTACTGTGGTAGATAATTGGTACTATTGGGCGCAGCTGCATGGCTATGCTCCAATGAATTGAGGTGATCAAAATGGATAGTAGAAATACGAAAGAGTCTTGGGACAGGGAAATGTCAATTGCTCAAATTTTTGGGCAGATGTTTTCAGGATCATTAGTCGCCGGGGCTCTAGTTGGAGTACCAGTAGTATTTATAGTTGCGCTCATGTGGCTGGGTGAATTTCTCCCAGCGGAGTCAAAACTTGCAGATGACCCGACGCCGGACTCATTTGTATCGAGTACAGATTAAAGATATTACTGACTCTAACTCTTTGGCTATTGAAAAAAGTAAAAACTGCAGCGGTTTCGCTGCAGTTTTTTATTAATGACTATATTTATTAATAACTAAATTGTATGCTTGGTGTGTTACCATTTCATTAGAAAATAGACTATAGTTTTTGAGGTAATTGTATTTATTTATTTATGTATTTAGTTCACTTTTTGAATTGAAAGACGCTATTGACGCTTCAGGTGCATAAAACTAGTTTTGAGGACGCAACTGATTGATAAGCGTAGTGACTACCTCCCTGTTGTCACATCCTTTCTAGGCAGCATTGGGTATTTAATTTTTATAAAAGTGATTTAGGAAAACTATGTCTGAACTTCGAGATTTACAAATGTTGGTGTCGTTGTCTAGGACAAGAAATTTCTCAAGGTCCGCAATGGACTGTAATATTTCACAACCTGCTTTTTCGACGCGAATTAGAAAATTAGAGGAGCGTCTCAAACTACCTTTAGTGCGTCGCGGTAATAGCTTTCAGGGGTTTACTAAAGAGGGTGAAGTAGTGCTGAAGTGGGCCAGAAAGCTTTTAGCTGACGAGGAAGGTATGAGGCAAGAGATCGCTTCCCTAAAAAACGATCTAAACGGTACATTGTCGCTTGGAGTAATACCCACGGCAATGCCATTTGCTGCACGTGTCTCAGCAAAACTTCGAGGAAAGCACCCTAATTTATCTATAGAGATTTATTCTGAGTCTACTCACCAAATCGTACGCAAGCTTAATGATTTTTCACTAGACGCAGGAATACTTTACTTCGATGATGGAGATCCAGAGACAACGGTAAAACTTTACGAAGAAAGATATGTTTTCATCGCGCCTAAGTCACTAGCGGTTTCTAAAGAGAGGCAAATTACATGGACAGAAGTCGCGCAAATTCCTCTATGTCTGTTGACTCAAAATATGAAAAATCGCCAACTATTAGACCGGCACTTTTTAGATTTGGGAATCTCCCCGAGTATAGTCACTGAAGCCAGTGATTTTACCGCTGTTTTGGCTCAGGTTGCCGCGGGTAACGCAGCGACAATTGCACCTGTAAGCGTTGCACAGACATTTTTGGATTTAAAATCCACCAAACAATTAGATTTGATCCGTCCTGTTTTTACCCACTCAGTTGGTCTTTCCATTAAAGATCAATCCCCAGTGCTTCCGATGATTGAGGCTCTTCGAAAAGCTGTTAAGTCAGCATTATAATCATTTCAAATCGCACCTTTGATTATTTGTATTGGAATTTATCAAAATTATCTGTATTTTTTGATTGTATACATATGTAGGCCGAGTATGGGAAAAATTGAATCAGGGATATGGAAGTCCGCTAAGGGCAAAGGGCGGGCTCACACAAAAGGTAGGCCTTTAGATGACGCCGCTTGGGCTCAGGTAAAAGACCTTCTAGTAGGTAAACGGCTCGAGCGTGATATGCTGATTGAGCACTTGCATTTAATCCAAGACAAATTTCGGTGTATAAGTACAGCCCACATGCGAGCTTTGGCGGAAGAGATGAGAATGTCATCGGCGGAAGTGTATGAAGTAGCATCTTTTTATGCTCATTTTGATATTGTAAGAGATGGTCAACTACCTCCTCCAAAATTAACAATTCGCGTTTGTGATAGCTTATCTTGCATGATAGCTGGAGCCGACACGCTGAAAAAAAATCTAGAAGATGGCTTAGATCCATCTGAGGTACGGGTTTTGCGTGCTCCATGTATGGGCCGGTGCGATACTGCTCCGGCACTAGAGATAGGACACGCTCACATCGATAATGCTACCTTTGAAAAGGTGACAGAGGCAATTGAAAATAACCATGTGCACCCAACAATCCCGAAGTATGAAAGATTTTCAGAGTATGTCTCCTCTGGTGGATACGAGACATTAAAATTCCTTCGTAAATCAGGCGACTGGAAAGAAGTGCAGACTAAAATCTTGGATGCTGGTCTTCGTGGGCTTGGAGGTGCGGGATTTCCTTCAGGAAAGAAATGGGAGTTTGTTAGAGCAAACGAGGGCCCAAGATATCTCGCTGTTAATGGTGATGAGGGCGAGCCGGGCACGTTTAAGGATAGATATTATCTCGAACGTACCCCCCACTTATTTCTTGAAGGGATGTTGATCGCAGCCTGGGCGGTTGAAGCCGAGAAAGCATATATTTACATGCGGGATGAGTATCCATCCGTTCTTAAGATATTAAAAGATGAAATCATAAAATTGGAGAATGCAGGTATTGTTAAAGAAGGTTATATTGACCTTCGCCGTGGAGCCGGTGCCTACATTTGTGGCGAAGAGAGCGCGATGATAGAAAGTATAGAAGGGAAACGTGGTATTCCGCGGCATCGACCTCCATTTGTTGCGCAGGTCGGAATATTTGGTAGGCCTACGCTTGTGCACAATGTCGAAACGCTACATTGGATAGCGCGAATATGCCGCGAGGGCGGTGAGATATTTTCTGGAACGAAAAAAAATGGTAGAATAGGTTTGCGTAGCTATTCGGTATCCGGCAGGGTAAAAAACCCTGGTGTTCATCTTCTGCCATCTGGTTCTACTATTATAGATATTATTGATGCGTGTGGCGGTATGTTAGATGGTCATACCTTCAAAGCGTATCAGCCTGGGGGCCCGTCGTCGGGTCTGTTGCCTGCATCTATTAATGATGTTCCAATGGACTTTGATACCTTGCAGTCACTGGACACATTCATTGGGTCTGCAGCGGTTGTTATTTTATCTCAAATGGACAAGCCGCGGGATGCTGCATTAAATATGCTCAGGTTTTTTGAAGATGAAAGCTGTGGGCAGTGCACGCCATGTCGAGTAGGGTGTGAAAAAGCAGTTAAATTGCTTGAGCAGCCAAAGTGGGATGCAGAGCTTCTAACAGACATTTGTACTGCGATGGGAGACGCTTCAATTTGTGGGTTAGGCCAAGCTGCTTCAAACCCTATAAAGTTGACATTACGGCATTTCCCGGATGAGGTATAACCAATGAGTGAAAAGATCGAATTTGTACTTGATGGTGAGACTGTATATGCAGAAAAAGGACAATCGATTTGGGAAGTTGCAAATGGACAAGGCCTGACAATACCGCATTTATGCCACAAGCCCAAGCCAGGATATCGGCCTGATGGAAACTGTAGGGCTTGCATGGTTGAAATAGAGGGCGAAAGGACACTAGCCGCTTCGTGTATACGAGAGCCACAACCCGGAATGGTGGTCAATTCTGCGACCCAGCGCGCTGAAGCCGCTAGAAAAATGGTGGTCGAAATGCTAGTTGCTGATCAGCCTCAAAGAACATTAGCTCATGATAAATCTAGCCATTTCTGGGATATGGTTGAATTAAATGATGTACAAGAAAGTAGATTGCCACGACTAGAGCAGGATCGTGTTCCAATTTTGGATGATTCTCATGTGGCAATGTCTGTTAGTCTCGATGCATGTATTCAATGTGGCTTGTGTGTGCGCGCTTGTCGAGAAGTTCAAGTAAATGATGTAATTGGAATGTCAGGGCGTGGTCACAACTCTTACCCAACATTTGATATGGCAGATCCTATGGGTTCTTCAACTTGTGTCGGCTGTGGAGAGTGCGTTCAGGCCTGTCCTACAGGTGCCTTGATGCCGTCTTCAGTAGTTGATGAGGGGCAAGTCGGTGATAGCAAAGATTATGATAAGGAAGTGAAAAGCGTTTGCCCTTTTTGCGGGGTAGGATGTCAAGTTTCCTTGAAAGTTAAAGACAACAAAATTAAGTTTGTAGAAGGGATCAATGGACCCGCGAATGAGGGAAGGCTTTGCGTTAAAGGCCGATTTGGTTTTGATTACATTCATCATGATCATCGGCTTACAAAACCACTAATAAGAAGAAGTGATGCGCCCGAAAAGGGGTTGAACGTTGATCCAAACAATTGGTCTGATTTTTTTCGAGAGGCAACATGGGATGAAGCGCTGGATTTTGCTGCTAAAGGCTTAAGAGATCTAAGAGACGAGCAAGGCGGGCAGACCGTTGCGGGCTTTGGAAGCGCGAAATGCACCAACGAAGAAGCGTATTTATTCCAAAAATTCATTCGCCAAGGTTTTGGTCATAATAATGTAGATCATTGTACCAGATTATGTCACGCATCCTCTGTTGCTGCGTTGATGGAAAATGTTGGGTCAGCTGCCGTCACGGCTACGTTTAATGAGATTGAAAATGCAGATGTTGCCATAGTAATTGGTGCTAACCCGATAGAAAACCACCCGGTTGCCGCAACCTATTTCAAGCAGTTTGCAAAGCGAGGTGGAAAATTAATTGTGATGGATCCACGCGGTCAGGCATTGAGAAGATTTGCAAGCCACATGCTTCAATTTCGTCCGGGAGCGGATGTTTCTATGCTTAATGCAATAATGCATGTCATTGTTGAAGAGGGTCTATACGACAAGCAATATATAGAAGCTTATACGGAAAATTGGGAGGCAGAAAAGGCCCACTTGAAAAACTTCTCACCTGAAAAAATGAGTGAGATTTGTGGTATCGAGCCGGGGGTTTTGCGAGATGTGGCTAGGACATTCGCAGGCGCCCAAGCTGCAATGATTTTTTGGGGTATGGGGGTTTCACAGCACATACATGGGACGGATAACAGCAGGTGTTTGATCTCTCTATCACTTATGAGCGGGCAAATAGGTAGGCCAGGAACCGGATTGCATCCGCTACGAGGGCAAAATAATGTGCAAGGTGCATCTGATGCAGGACTGATCCCAATGTTTCTTCCTGATTATCAGACGGTTACAGATCAAAGTGTCAGGAATTCATTTACATCAGTTTGGAATTCTGGAGATTTCAGTGCTGAAAAGGGTCTTACTGTCACTGAGATAATGGATGCAGTCCACGATAATAAAATAAAAGGCATGTACATACTGGGAGAAAATCCCGCTATGTCTGATCCAGATGTCGGGCATGCGCGAGATGCTTTGGCAAAGTTAGAGCACCTTGTTGTCCAAGACATATTTATTACTGAGACAGCAAATTATGCAGATGTAATTTTACCTGCTGCAGCATTTGCCGAGAAGTCTGGAACGGTTACAAATACAAATAGGCAGGTACAAATGGCGAGGCCTGCTGTCGTACCTCCTGGACTTGCAAAGGCTGATTGGTGGATAGAGGTTGAGCTCGCTAAAAGAGTTGGGCTGGATTGGAACTACAAAGATCCGTCAGAAGTTTTTAATGAAATGGCGATAAATATGCGGTCGCTAGATAATATTACTTGGAACCGTTTGGAAAACGATAGCGCGGTAACTTATCCATCACTATCAGAAACTGATCCTGGGCAGCCTATTGTTTTTGGTGAAGGGTTTCCAAGACCAGAGGGCCGTGCAAAATTTACGCCCGCATCGGTAATTGCACCAGATGAAACTCCAGACGCAGATTATCCTATGATATTAACCACTGGACGGCTATTGGAGCATTGGCACACTGGCTCTATGACGCGAAGGTCAAAGGTGCTCGACGCAGTAGAACCAGAAGCCAATTGCTCACTGCATCCAAAAACTCTACGGAAATTAGGTGTAGCACCGGGCGAGTTTGTAAAATTGACAACGAAGCGTGGGAATATAGCCTTAATGGCTCGCTCTGATAGAGCGGTATCAGAGGACATGGTGTTTCTGCCATTTGCATATGTTGAGGCAGCAGCAAATATTTTGACGAATTCGGCAATTGATCCTTATGGTAAGATCCCAGAATTCAAATTTTCGGCGGTTAGAGTCGAAGCGGTCTCGAAATCCATTGCTGCTGAATAGCTATTTTTAATATTATGAGCCATGCGACTGTATGGGTTAGATCGCTATAACCAAAACAAATGGCATCATCAAATATTACGATCAGTAATTATGCTGAATGCCTTGACAATCATGTGGGAGAACTTACCCTGTCCAAACCTCGCTACCAGCCAGGTGTTTTCTCGGCTCCCCCCGTGAAAGACCAAGCAAGCAGCGCGTTTTAATAAAACTTTTGGACGTTGGCTCGAATAAAAAATACCGTTATGTACATGATTTTAATATGTAAAATTTGTATACTATTGTATTTATTGACTTTTATGTCGCAGCTTTTAAATCAAAGGGGATGTGAAACGTTATTGTTCAATAATGAACATTAAAGGCCACAAGCATCAAGGGAGGAAAAGGTGTGATTTTTAAAACTTTAAAAAACTACTTGATTGGTTCAGTAGCGGTCGCTGCTGGTGCTCTATCAATGTTTGCTACTCCTCAAATAGCGTTTGGAGAAGAGAAGCAATATTTCCCGATAGCCAGTAGTAGGGTTGGACCCTATTCTGCGATGGGTACTGGGTACTACGGTGCTCAAATTGATTACATGAATTATGTAAACATGAATGGCGGTGTCAATGGAGTAATGTTGACATGGCAAGAGTGTGAAACTGAGTATAATGCTGTGAAAACAGTGGAATGTTACCAAAGACTTCTTGAGAAAGATGGTCAACGGATTGTGGTATTTGACACTTTAGGAACACCAGGGGCATACGCCGTGATTAATCGAATGGCGGAGGACAATGTTGTTCTTGCTCAGTATGGATACGGACGTACCGATGGTGCGGATGGTCGAGTGTGGCCATGGGTGTTCAATGCTGCTAGCCATTATTGGTCACAAATTGCTGTGAAAATGAAATTTATGGCAGAACAAGAAGGTGGCGTAGACAAAATGAAGGGTAAAAAGATTGTACACCTTCACATTGATTCCGCATATGGTCGTGAGCCATTACCAGCGATGCGTTCAATTGCAAAAGATTGGGGCGTAGAGCTTGTTGAGATTTCAATACCGCCACCCGGATTGGAGCAAGGGTCTCAATGGCTTCAAATCAGAAAAGAGCAGCCGGATTGGGTAACTTTCTGGGGAGCTGGCTCTGGTATGAATTCTACTGCCATGACAAATGCTGCAAGAATTCGTTTTCCAAGAGATCGCATGATGTATGTTACATTTGGTGCGGCCGAAGAGGATATGTATCCTGCGGGTGACGCAGCGGTCGGAACATACGCCGTTGCAAACGCGCTACCTGGTGCAGATTATCCATTGGTTGCTGCAATCAAAGAGCAAGTATATGGTGCTGGAAAAGGTAACCTTAACGACGACAGTCGTGTTGGTTCAGTTTATTGGAACCGTGGTCTAGGCGCTGCTGTAATGTGGATCGAAGCTTTGAAAAATGCTCAAGAAATGCATAACAAAGTTGGAAAAGCTGTCACAGGCGCTGAATTCAGAGATGGGTACGAAGCTCTGAATATGACTGAAGCTCGTCTTGGCGAAATAGGCGTCAAAGGAATGGTAGCGCCGTTTAGCATCTCATGTGCTAACCATGAGGGTGCTGGTAAATTTGCTGTGATGCAGTGGGATGGTGAAAAGTTCAATCAAGTAACTGGTTGGGAGGCTCCTATGGACCCTGCTTACATCAGGGGGCTTGTTGAAGCTTCAGCAGCAAAGTTCGCAGCTGAAAACAACATCACTCCTAAGGTTTGTCCATAAGACATCAAAAAAAATAAGACCAGCGGGTAAACCGCTGGTCTTTTTGCAAATATACAACTAATGGGTAAGCATAGATAGTTATTGACCAGTCAATAAGCTAAAAACATGCGGCCAAATACTGAGAGAGAATAAATGACTGGGAATTCCGATAATATTTTAGAGATAAATAGTATTGAGGTCATGTATGATAGCGTAATTTCTGCACTTCATGATGTGTCTCTTAATGTACCGAAGGGTAAAATTGTTGCGCTCTTGGGCGGTAATGGCGCCGGTAAAAGCACAACGTTAAAGTCAATATCTACGATGTTGGCAGCAGAAAGAGGAAAAGTCACAAAAGGCAGTATTGTTTACGATGGGACTGAGGTAAAGAATCAAAACCCTTACGAAATGGTTACGTTGGGAATGGTGCAAGTACTCGAGGGAAGAAGATGCTTTGGTCACCTAACAGTAGAAGAAAACATTATTGCCGGGGCATATTCCCGCAAATTATCAAAGTCACAAATTAAAGATGAATTAGAGAAGATTTATGGTTACTTCAATCGTTTGCGCGATCGTAGGAAAAGCCAGGCGGGCTTTACATCGGGTGGAGAGCAGCAGATGATAGCTGTTGCGAGAGCCATGATGGCAAAACCAAAGATGCTTCTGTTAGATGAACCATCTATGGGATTGGCACCTCAGCTAGTTGCGGAAATTTTCAATATTGTAAAAGAACTGAATGAAAAAGAGGGGGTCAGTATTTTGCTGGCAGAGCAGAATACCAACGTTGCACTGCGTAACGCTGATTACGGGTATATAATTGAAACAGGACACGTAATGCTTCATGGCTCAGCTGATGAACTACTTAATGACGAGAAAGTTAAGGAACTCTATCTTGGTATATCGAAGGAAGGGCGAAAGAACTTCCGTGACGTATTACGGGAAGAAGAAACTAAAAAACTAGCTTGAAGCAAAGCGTTTGAAGGAAACTCCAAATATTGAACAGGGTACAATGACTATAGATAGAAATTTTCCAATTGGTGAACCAGTTTTAGAAGTGAAAAACATTTCGCTGCGTTTCGGGGGTGTCAAAGCGATTACTGACAGTTCCTTCTCCGTTCTAAAACACGAAATTAAAGCGATAATTGGACCGAATGGTGCAGGTAAAAGCTCGCTTCTAAATTGTATTAACGGTATCTACCAGCCACAAGAAGGATCAATTGCCTTCAAAGGTAAAGTTTTAGAAAAAATTACGCCAAACCTGATTGCCCAAAAAGGTATATCGCGTACATTTCAAAATTTGGCGTTATTTAAGAGAATGTCTGTTTTGGACAATATCCTCGTCGGACGACGGTTGCATATGAACTCAAATTTCATGCAGGTTGCGTTTCAACTTCCAAAAGCAAGAGCCGAAGAAAAAGAAAATCTAGCAAAGTGCGAAGAAATTGTCGACTTTTTAGAAATAGCGGACATTAAAAATACGCCAGTTGGTAAGCTGCCTTATGGTTTGCAGAAAAAAGTTGAGCTTGGACGAGCTTTAGCAACAGAGGCCGATTTCTTGATGTTAGACGAGCCCATGGCTGGAATGAACGTTGAAGAAAAAAGAGAGATGTGCAGATTTATCCTCAAAGTGAATGACGAACTCGGAACGACGATGGTTTTGATCGAGCATGACATGGGAGTGGTTATGGACATTTCTGATAATGTTGTTGTTTTGGATTATGGAAAGATAATTGCTGATGGGCCTCCAGACGAAGTGCGAGCTAATCAGGAAGTGATCGACGCGTATTTGGGGGTTTCACATGACTGAAGTACTATTTTTCATTGAAGTTGTGGTAGCGGGATTACTTGCCGGTACTATGTATTCTCTTGTCGCTTTAGGGTTTGTTCTTATTTACAAAGCATCTTCCACATTTAACTTTGCGCAAGGTGCGATGGTTTTTTTCGCAGTTTTGGCCTTTGTGGGCTTCATGGAGTTAGGATTATCATTTCCCGTGTCCTTTGTGGTGACTGTCTTACTCATGGTTCTTGTTGGGTTTTGTACTGAGAGGTTAGTGCTCAATCCTTTAATGAACCAAAGTGAAGATACGTTACTGATGGCAACAATTGGTTTGGGTTTTGTTCTAGAAGGACTTGCTCAAGCAGCATGGGGAGTTGAAGTCAGAAGACTTGATCTAGGTATTGGTGATTTCCCAATTGAGTGGATAATCGATGTTTTTGGTCTTTTTGTAAGTGCACTGGATGTGACAGCGGGCATAGTCGCGGCAGTGCTCATTATAGGTTTAGCTTTGTTGTTTAAATATACAAGGATGGGACTGGGCTTGAGAGCGGTTGCAGACGACCCTGGTGCTGCCAGCTCAATCGGTATCCCCTTAAAAAACATCATGTTATTAGTCTGGTCAGCCGCGGGCGTTGTTGCTTTGGTAGCGGGAATGATGTGGGGTGCCCGAGCTGGTGTCCAATTTGCCTTGGTAGATTTGGCACTCAAGGCACTACCTGTTTTGATCATTGGAGGATTTTCTTCCATCCCTGGAGCTATCATTGGGGGGTTGATTATTGGTGCCACCGAGAAGGTACTTGAAGTTTATTTGGGTCCATTTTTTGGTGGAGCCATTGAGGGTTGGGCGCCATACGTTCTGGCGATCTTTTTCTTGCTGTATCGGCCTGAAGGTCTATTCGGTGAGAAGATAATTAGACGAGTATAAATTATGGAGCAAAAAGTGAGTAACAATAATAGTTTTATGGGATATACAAGATCTGACTTAACAAACTTTTTGATTGCTATGATCCTCTCTTTTGTCGCAATCCCCTTGGTAGTGCAGACAGACTATTGGTATTCTTCTATCCTTATACCGTGGCTGTGTTTAGCTTTGGCGGCCATTGGGCAGCAGATAGTCATGGGTTACGCCGGGCAGTTGGCTTTAGGAGCGGCCGGCTTTATGGCTGCGGGTGCCTTTGCTTGCTTCAACTTGATCCTCAGAGTGCCAGACATACCGTTTTTTGTTGCACTCGGATTATCTGGATTAGTAGCAGCCGCTTTTGGAATTTTGTTCGGATTACCAAGCCTCAGAGTAAGAGGCATCTACTTAATGGTTGCGACACTTGCCTCTCAATTTTTCATTGTATGGATGATTGATAAATTTGGTTGGTTCAAAAATTATGATACGTCCGGAATTATTACTGCCCAAGATATAGTAATACTTGGCAAGCCATTCACCTCACCTTTAGAGATGTACCTTGTGATACTCGTCGTTGTGACCGTTTTGACGGTTCTCGCGGTGAATATGGCAAGAGGGAGTACCGGTCGTAATTGGATGGCCGTTCGCGACATGGACATCGCTGCGGAGTCTATGGGAATATCCTTGCTCAAAACAAAATTACAGGCGTTTGCTATATGCGCTTTCTATTGTGGGGTTGCTGGCGCTCTATTTGCGTTCACTTATCTAAAATCGTTAGAGCCGGTCGCTTTTGATATCAAATTATCATTTAAAATTTTATTTATGGTTATTCTAGGTGGCCTAGGTACAATAAGTGGGGCTTTTATTGGGGCTGCTTTTATTCTTTTATTCCCCGTATTGCTCAATAGCGTAGGAAATAATGTTTTCCATGGCGCGATTGACGCAACGATTATTTCATCGATAGAACAGGTCGTGTTTGGTGTATTGATCATAGTATTTATGATATATGAACCCTTGGGGATGGCTAAACTTTGGGGAAATATAAAGCAACGATTTTCAATTAATAAATAAGTCTTTTTCTAAAAGCTTAATATTATCTCGATAAGAAAAATTTAAATTACAGGTTATAAATAAGATTGGTGCGGTATCCTGCCGCATCTAACTTATTTAGTGATCTGTAGGAACTCTCCATTCGTATCTTTGATAGCAATTTGATCTCACAAATCCATTGTGAGAGGCCAAAACAATTTATGAAATATAAGATTAAGTAGGAAGGTTTATTAATATGGATATGATTTTGAAACGTATTTCAATGAAGATACCAGAGTTTTGTATGAGTCATTGGCTATTTCGTATTCCACTATCAATTATTTTCATTCAGCAGGGCTTGTCTAAATTCCCGGTTACAGCAGAAGATGCAGAAGCTTATGAACTACCCTACCTCGTTTGGTGGTTCGTGTCTTACGGTGAACTTGGCGCGGGTATAGGGTTATTAGTTGGAGGGTTGTTTGCTGCAAAACTAGCGTCAATACAAAAATTGGTGCCTGAGCTTGGGGATATGATAACTAGATTTTCCGGTATCACGATATGCTCAATAACCACTGGTGTAATTTGGATCGGTCAACCTGAGAGCCTTGTTGATGTGATTTTGTACGATAACCTGCATGTATTTTTATGGGTAGGTGGTCTGTTTTTCGCACTCAGAGGAAATAGGACATAAATTTAGCAATAGAGGGATGATCAGATGAAAAAGGGTGATAAAGAAAAAGCTGAAACAGCTGCTGAGATTTATTCGAAAATTAAGATGAAAATGATGATTGGCATTACTGCTTCTTTCTTTGCCTTGATGGTATTGGCATTTTTGAGCCTTTTCCTTAAGGGAGTATAAATTATATGGAGTTTTTCTCCTTACTATTAGTAGCATTTCTCTTTGGAGGAATGTTACTTTTTTCTTTAGGGTTTGGTACACTTGCTTTCAAGTTTTTGGACGTTCCTATTGCCCGGCAACTTATCCGTAATACGTTTCCATTCTTTTATCTTTACGTATTCAGTGTCGCTATAATCGCTTCGTCGACTTTGGTGTTCAAAAATTTTGATGCTTTTTTATTAGTTTTCGTCATCGCGATTACGACTATCCCAACTGGCTTAATTTTAATGCCAGCAATAAATTCGGCTTCGGACAACAAGCATAAGCGCAAATTTGTGTTACTGCATACAGCGTCCGTTCTTATTACAGTAGCCCATATAGCTATTGCTGGATTTGCTCTGTATTTATTGAAATAATGAAACACTTGCTTCATCAGGTCTAAAACTGGTTATTTCGTGTTCCCTTGTATTCAAGACATTTTTTAGTGTTACTTATAATAGTGTGGGATTATATCTTTGAGTTTTTAAAGCCTTAAACTTATTCTTTCATACTATGATACTTTCCCGACAAAAATACTCAAGTAATTGAAAATAAACAAAAATCTTGACATTGATAGAGTAAGTATTATATGTTTGTTACCGATCCCAGCTAGCCTATCGCAAGCCAGGATCATTGTTTTCAAATAGGATGATGTTTATGCAAGCTTGTGAGAAGTGTAATTTCTACGAAAATCAGAATAGATCCAGTGGATCCTGTAGGGTAAACCCGCCAATAGTACTAAAGGATGATAATAAAGCTGTTTGGCCTGTAGTAACAGTCGATGACTGGTGCGGGCGCTTTGAAAATAAGGCAGCTTGAATTTGCACAAATTTCCAATCAGCATAGGCTTAGCTTGTGCTGGATGGGATTACCTTTAAATATTTTTATACGTCAGTTCTAAAACCCAAGTTTTTTGAAACTCTCAGACTGATAAAAATAGTCAATGTCGCCCTCATAGTAGAATTCATCTTTCAGCGAGGCCCCAAAAACATCGTCATGAAATTTTTGCCGTGCTTCTTTATTTTTGTCTGCTACCGCTTGATTGGGATAAACTGCTACATCTACAAACGATGATGGACCAGTATTAACGCACATACTCAGCTCAAGATGCGGAAAAATTCGTTCTCTCTCTTCTTTATATCTCTGTAGTGCATGTCGCATACTCTCTGGAGAAGTGAAGTCAAAAGAAGATACTCTGGCGATTGCCATTATTTATCCTTTCACCAAAAAATAATTAGCCTTTTCATATTTTATATTACTTATTTCTTTCATTATTTGAATTGCTTCAAGCAAAAAAAAAATTGACTTGATTGTACTTTCAAAATCAACAATAAGACCCAAGTATCTGGAAGCCCACGTGGTGGAATGGTAGACACAAGAGACTTAAAATCTCTGGGCTTAATAGGCCGTGCCAGTTCGAGTCTGGCCGTGGGTACCAGATATGTCAAAAATAGTATTAAAATTAAGACGAATGTTCATAAATGGGTATCAAACTTTATTTTGTGCAGATTTTTGACACCCAAAGGGTTATTGTGTAACTCCCAAGGGGCTAGGATCATAAAGTTACGGACTTAAGTATTTCATCACGCTAAACGACAAATATTTTAAAATATATTTAAGTTGATGTATAAGGCATTGAATTAAAAAGGACAGCAGATTGAATATGAAAAATTCAAATACGGTTTTGATTGATAGTAATCCAGGTAGAAATTCTCAGACTTATGGCATTGCAAGAGAACTAGGTACGGACGTAGATCTAATTCATGAACCATCTGTTGGAGTTGTTGGTAACAAAGGCGACTCCCAATGTTATATTGGTGTTCTCCAAAAAGTGAATGTTATACATGAGGCACTCAAAGCCAGGGTTGGTAGTCAGCAAGGAAAATTGTCCATGCGATTAATACAGCCGGAGTTCACTGTTGCAACTTCAGATGGTATTCGAAATGGTACTAAAGAAATGAGATACTCTCTAATCGGTAGGGAAGTTACTAACGATAGTTTATCTGAACACTTAAGCGCCACTGGGCTGGAAGGTGTCATTGCAGTAGTAGCATGTGACAAACCACCTGTTGGTACACTTGCGGCCATTCTTGAGCACAACCGGCCAGCAATTATTATGTCAGATGGTTCAATTAGGCCAGGCGTTGACTCTAAAACTGGAGAAAGTATTGATCTTATTACTGCATACCAGTTGGCCGGAAGCGCTGACGAGAAACTAAAGCGCAGGATAGCAAAAGAGGCCTGCCCAGGTTTTGGAAGTTGTGGAGGTATGTTTACCTATAACACAATGCAGTCATTTATTGGCGTTGTTGGCATGCAACCTCTGCATATGATTTCTCCGGCCTCTCAGGACTCTAGAAGACTGAAGGAATTTCCGATTGAGCTGGTTGACTATCTCGCCAACCTAATCGACAAAAATATTACCCCGCGTGATATTGTAACTCGAGATTCTTTGAGGAATGCAGTTATTGTTGCTATGTCCGTGGGAGGTTCAACTAATGTCCTTTTGCATGCCCCAGAAATAGCAAGAGCGGCCGGTTATAAAGATTTTTCAAAAGAAATTATGAGTCCAGAGGAATTCAATAATCTTTCTAGAAATATTATTCCAGTTGTTATTAACGCTCGACCATTTGGCCAATACTCAATGGTAGATATTGATGCCAAGGGTGGCATGCAAGTTATTGTTAAAGAGTTATTGGATGCCGGTCTATTAAATGGTGACACGTTAACTTGCACCGGCGAGACTCTTTCAGAGCAAATAAAGCGACTAGACCCACCTAAGCCTGACGGCGATGTGATTTACAGCGTAAAAAGCCCATTTAAAGAAACTGGCGGTTTGCGTCTTTTGGGTGGTAACTTATCACCCGAATATAGTGCGGTATTAAAATTAGCTGGTGTTGAGGGTGGATTAGAAAATAACGTTTTCAAAGGAAATGCAAAAGTATTTGATGGGGAACAAGAATTACTCAAAGCATTAGATGCCCAACCAGAAGTTTTTGAGAATTTTGATATGATTGTAGTCCGTTACGAGGGTCCATTTGGCGCTCCGGGTATGCCCGAAATGTTGGACTCTACATCTAGAATAACTGCTCTATGTCGTGAGAAAGATATTGTAGTTGCGCTTATGACAGATGGTCGTTTCTCTGGTGGCTCTGTTGGGCTTGTAATTGGGCACGTTGGGCCGGAAGCAGCGGCGGGTGGCGCCATTGCTTTAATTGAAAATGGTGATGAAATACTTGTTGATTTGAATAAAAACGAACTCAGTTGCTCACAATTGCAGGATCCTAAAGTGTTCGAGGAACGCCAACTGGCATGGACAAAAATAGTAGAAGATAATAACGGAATGCATCCTTCTGTCGGCGATGCTGATACACGTTTGCTTAATCGAATGCGCAATTCAGCAGTTTCAGCGGTGTTTGGTGCGGGTATGCACCCAAATCGTTCATTGTGGGTAAGGGATCCTAGAACTCCGCAGAAATCGAATTTTAAACCTCATAACAAATTTAGATAGTTCAGTCTTAACTGATCTAACTTTGCATTGGCGCTGATCTTTGCAATCCTAGTAAACGTCATATTGTGACAGGAGAATAGTAGGCCTATTATGCTCGTTGTAAGCAGTTATAGGTTGAATATAATATGAGTTGGGGAGGATAGGAAAATTGAAAGTAGTCTATACAGAAGCACATAGGAAAAGAGCATCCGAGACAGAGCTATATGGCGGTGAATTGGTTAGCCCTTTTGAATGTCCAGAAAGAATGGATTACATCCTTGATCGCCTTAAGAAGACAGGTTTTGGTGAAGTCATTTCTCCCAATGATGTACAATCAAAAGCGTTGTATAAAATCCATGATAAGGACTATTTATCATTTTTGAAATCAGCATGGGATGAGTGGAAAACAGCGGGTTTTAAAGGTGAAGCAATTGCCACCGTTTGGCAATCCCGCTCTATGCCTTCAGCTCATATACCAGATTTTATAGAAGGCAAGATGGGCTATTACTGTCTGGCCGCTGAAACTTCCATTAGCAATGGAACAGCGGAAGCTGCTTGGGAATCGCTTAATGTCGCGCTGTGTGGGGCGGAGCAAATTTTGGCTGGTGATGTTTCAGCCTTTTCACTTTGCCGCCCGCCAGGACAT
>CACDPV010000002.1 GCA_902554885.1 Paracoccaceae bacterium | reverse complement strand
TATCACCAATATTAAATTTGCTTCCCATTTCAAGTCGATATGGCTCAATTTCGTCTAAAGGCCGAAGAATTCCGTACAAACCTGATAAAATACGGAGATGATCTTGCGCCCAACGCAATCCGTCGGAGCTTAAAGATGTGGCATCAAAACCTTGGTAAGTGTCACCAGCAAAAGCAAAAACAGCAGCTTTTTTATCCTGATGACCAAAAGATTTAAAACGTTCTAAATTTAAATCAGCTAATTTTTCACTAATTTTCATCGTTGAAATTAGTCCATCTTTTCCAAGATTCGATGCCACTTTAGCCAGATCATGTGCTTCGTCTGAAAACAAAGGTACTGAAGTCACTTCTGTATCAATTGGTGACATATCAAGTTTTTTTGCTGGTGATACAACTACTAACATTTAATCTCCAAAATTTATAAAGGATATTTAGGCCTCTTTAATCAATACGTCCAGTTTTCTGGTCAAACTAATTCTAAAAACTGATAATCAAAAATGAACGATCAAAATTAACACGTTGGGTTATCTTAGTAGTAATTCCGGCAAAATGTAATCTCTTAACGATATCAGAATCACAAAGGCAACTAGTGGAGCTAGATCGAGTGGCCTAGTATCTGGTAATACGTTTCTTATGGGGGTGTAGATGGGTTCTAAGAGTTTATTTAACCCTAGCCAAACCTGCGTGACAAATGGTTGGCGCAAATTTAAAATCTGGAATGAAATAAGCCAGCTAAAAATAATGTGTACAATCATTATAAAAAAAGCTGCATCTAATATTAAGCGTAAAGGTCCATAAATTGCCATCATAAGCGTTACTCTTTCATTTTATCATTATTAGTTAGGTAACATTGCAACAATCGGCAAGTGCAAGATTTATTTTGATTTTTCATTTTCTTGCATTTGTGGAGACTTTTCCGAAGCCTGTTCTTTCATAGGAGCCTCAGCCTTCAACTCATTAGCTAAAAATGGAAGTAAATCTTCGCTTACAGTAAAGTCGGTTGGGTCCTTGGGTGGTACTTTCCATTCTAAAGAGTCCATCGCAGCACAGTTTATGCAGATTGGTTCCCAATCTGCATGGACAGTATTACATTTTTCACATACCCATTGCGGTCCACGTTTTGCAGTAATTGCTAAATTTAATAAGTCACGTATTTTTTGGTCATCTCCACCTTTACCTCTTTCAGCTACAGCCATAAGAGTTAATACTCGAGCGTCACGATCCTCTTTCTGAATTTTGTTAAGCACTCTTTGCGCCATAGGAAAATTTTCCTGCTTTAAATACAGTTCTGATAGGGAAATTTTTGATTCCAGATGATCTGGGTTTAGCCTGCACAGTTTTTGTAATCGTTTCAGTTTATCCTCATCACCTTCCTTTGGGTAAATCTCATAGAAAACTGCCTTGAGGTCGGGATGTGGTTGTGATTGCCAAGCTTTGTTGATTATACGGCTCGCATTACGATTGTTGTCCCTATTTATGTATGCGCGAGCTGCAAGAACTGCCGCCGGCACGAGGTCTGGTGATAATCTGTTTGCCTCTATAGCTGCTTCTTGTTTTTCTATTGAAGTCTCTTCAGCAAGCAGGTCCTTCGCCTCTGCTAGTGCCAAGACAGCGTCACGGCGTCGGTGTATGTCCCTGGGTATGGTTCCCTTTTTAAGCTTTGTGACAAGGGTTTTACGCGCTCCTCTCCAGTCTCCTGCCTCTGCTTGAAGCTGTAATAAAATATCTTGTGTCTCGGCATGTGCGGGCTTAATATTAAATGCTTCTTTTGCAATTTTAATTGCTATTTCCGTATGTCCCTCTGCCAATTTCTGCTTCAGTATTCCGCGTAAGCCAACAAACTTAGTTCGTGGATTTTGGATTAAAGCTTTATAAGTCTCATTTGCCGTTTTTAAATCTCCAGAGAGTTCCGCGGCCTGGGCTATTAGCAAGTTTGTTAATTCAGGTCTTCTAAGGTGTTTTTCTGCTCTATTTGCCTTTGCCAAGGCAGTTGCTCCCTCGCCTGAAGCTAGTGCTAATAATCCCTCAGACAGAGCATTAAAGCCCTTTCTTTCTCTATTTCTTGTGAAATACCGTGAGATAGCAGTTTCATCACCATTAATAAAACTCAAGATTGCGAGGCAGAGCGAAAATAGCTTTAGAACCAAGATTGCTAAAAATATAACTAAACCCAAAAAGATGACCGTTTGAATAGGGCTGAGTATAAATTCAGTTGTACCAATATTTATGAACACTTCGCCCAAAAAAGTTTGTTCATTATCAAGCAAATACGTAATGCAAAGCGCAACAAGCGTTATTATCACAATAAAAAAAACAATTTTAAACAGCGATAACAGCATTTTAAGGGTCCTAATCTGTATGAAAAAAGATTAATTGATTCATAGCGTTATTAATTTCTAAGTGATTTTTTGCTTCCTTGTACCAATCCCTCATTTCATTCTGTAAATCTAACGGTAGCCGGTCTAGCTCTTTTAATGCCTTTTCAATATCTCCATTTTTCAATGAATATTCGGCTCTCGACAAAATCGCGTCATTACTGGTTCCCACTTGTGGGCTCGTTGATCTTGTTTTTACGAATTTTTTAAAAAATTTAGCAATTCCCAGCCCACTTTCTTCGTCTGTAAAGTGATTATCATGCTCAATTTGTAAAAGGTTTCGTGCGTACTCGGGAAAGGTTTGGAGTAAATTAAATTGTGTAGCCACTCCAGTTTTTGCCCAAATTTTTATAATAGAGGGTGCTTCTCTACCACTAGCCATTTCATAGTCTGTTAAAGTTTTTTGGAAAGGTAAACCTGTCGTTATTGCATTTTGCATGGACGCCAATGCTTCATTAAGAGAAACATTGGCATCTTCATTAGTGCTGGGCATATTCATGGGCACATTTTTTTCAATTTTTGTGCCTAATAAATAAATATCCTCTTCCAACATTTTGATTTTATCATCAACGAGTGCTTCTATTTCTTTTATACTAATATCGGACTGTGAAAAATCATATTTCTCAATTATTTGAACTTTCTTTCTCAATTTTCCTAATTCATTGACAATTGGCAGTATATCGACCTCTTCTGGGATATCACTATTGATCTTAGCAACCATTATTTTAAGCTCATTCATTTGCTTTGATATATTGTCAAAATTAACGGCAGACTTTTCCTGAGCCTCTTTTAATTCATTCCATAAAGGTAATCTTGGGACGATATTGATGCTGAGTAGAAAGCTTACGGCTGCTCCCACAACAGCACCAAATAAAACGGGTATGAGGGCATTTTTTATAATAGCTTTATAATGCTTATCAACAACTTGATCACTTGACGGTTTGTTTGAATATTCTTCTTTATCTGATTTAGATTTTTCCACTTTAGCTTTATTATTTTCTAATGTGGCTTTTTTATTGTCTGTCATTTTTTACCTAAATAAAAATGTTCGTTGGTAGCAAGCTAATCCTTTGAAATTAATTACTCAAGCAACACGTTTTGAAGAACCTTTTTGGTTAAAGATTTCATTCCTGCTAAATCTGGTGTTTGTGCTTCACTAACTGAACCTGCTCTGACATTCAAAAATACATTTGCCACTGCTGAACTTATAGCAATTATATGAGACCTATCGAGCGTGGGAATTTGCTTCTTCAGCAAAAGAGCGGTGCGTTCTGAAAAAATTGGTAAAATTATTTTATCTTCGTTTTCAAAGGCACTCAAAGCGGGAAGTGATAGGTTTTGCGCAACTTGGTCATATCCTATCCATTCGTTGCACAAGAACCCGGCGGCTCTTAATTGATTTACAAGGTCGCCCTTTGTATATTTTCCGTGAATATGGAGGATTTCGCTAGCAATTTTTTCGCCTTTACAAAGTGTTTTTAAAAGTTGCTCAACATTGTCGCCAATTTTTTCAGCGGAATAACCCAGCGAAGACGCAAGGTTTGTCGTTCTATCTCCGACACATAAAGCCCTAATATTATTATTCGCGGCCTGCCCTGCGGCTTTTACCCCGTTAGAAGATGTGAAAATTAGGCAGTGAATTTGTTTTAAAGTCTTCGGCCTTTTAAAAAATTTTATCTCAAGCAATGGTGATATAATAATTTGATCTTTTTCTAGTTCTTTTTCAAAAAAAGAAGCGAACAGATTGGCTGCGTCTACAGGCCTAGTTATAATCAATTTAGGTTTTAATTCGTTGTATGTCATATACTGTAATGGTAACTGGCCCGAAACTTTCACACAATGGGATTTAAATTGAAGTTATCTGCTCGTATAATTTTAGGCATAGAGAGTAGCTGCGATGATACAGCTGCTGCTATAGTATCATATGAAAATGGTAATTCTAAGATACTTTCATCGGTAGTCGTTAATCAAAATACATTGCATGAAAAGTATGGTGGCGTAGTTCCAGAGATTGCCGCAAGAGCGCACGCCGAGAGAGTGGATACTGTCGTAAAAAATTCATTTAAAGAAGCAAAATTAAGTTTAGAAAATGTAGATTTAATTGGTGTTACTGCTGGCCCAGGTTTAATAGGAGGGGTGGTTGCTGGCGTGATGTGTGCTAAAGGCTTAGCGTATGGAAGTAATTTACCTTTGGTTGGAGTTAATCATCTGGCGGGTCATGCACTAACGCCACGACTTACTGAAAATATAGAATATCCTTATTTAATTTTACTTGCATCAGGAGGTCATTGCCAATTTATTCAGGTTGAATGTGCAAATAAATTTTCGCGGATAGGTGGCACTATTGACGACGCTCCAGGAGAGGCTTTTGATAAAACTGCACGTCTTCTTGGTTTAGAACAACCAGGGGGTCCATCTATTGAAAAAGCATCTATTAATGGTAATTCTGGGCGATTTGATTTTCCCAGACCTCTCCTAAATCGAAACGATTGTGATATGTCATTTTCTGGATTGAAGACTGCTATATCTAGGTCTCTAAAGGATTTAGATACACAACAAGGCGGTTTATATGAGCATGATGTTAAAGATTTTGCAGCTAGTTTTCAGGCTGCGATCTCTGATGTTCTCGTGGAAAAATCAAAGAGAGCAATAGTTGAAGTGAGAAAAAAAATTTCAGACCTAAAAACTTTTGCAATTGTAGGTGGAGTGGCTGCAAACCAAAAAATACGTTCGAATTTACTGTCACTTTGCAATGGTTTAGAAATTAACTTTACTGCACCACCGCTTGAACTTTGTACTGATAATGCAGCTATGATAGCACATGCTGCGGGAGAGCTTTATGATCTTGGGCAGGAGGATGATTATACTTTATCACCGAGATCTCGTTGGCCACTCGACGAAAAAAAACCACCTATGCTGGGCAGTGGAAAAAGAGGGGCTAAAGCATGACTGTGGGAATTCTTGGGGCTGGGGCTTTTGGAACTTCTCTGTCGATTGCCTTATCAACCTCAAATAAAAAGCTAATACTTTGGACCCAAAATCACGGTACAGTAAAATCTATTCAGGAAGTAAGAGAAAACCGGCTCAGATTGCCTGGCTACATTCTGCCTAAACAGATCATAGCGACTAATGATATTGCTGAAATTAAGGACTGCTCAATAGTATTGATTGCCGTACCCATGCAACAGTTAAGGTCTTTGGTGGAGATGCATGGATCAATTTTGAAGGGAAAGATATTAGTAGCATGTTGTAAAGGGTTTGAAGTCTCCTCTGGTTTGGGTCCAACCGCAATTCTTGAAATAGCATCAGAAAAGACAGCCGTACTAACTGGCCCAAGCTTTGCTTCTGATTTAGCATCAGGCTTTCCAACCGCTCTAACTATCGCTTCTAAGGTAGAAGGTTTGGCAAAATATATTCAAAAAGAATTAGGTACAGAGATATTAAGACTTTATTGGTCTAATGATCCAATAGGAGCAGAACTTGGTGGGGCGTTGAAGAATGTTATTGCTATCGGATGTGGGGTCACTATTGGTGCAGGCTATGGCAGTAGTTCTCGTGCCGCACTTATGACCCGTGGTTATTCTGAAATTGTTAATATTGCACCATTTTTTGGCGCTAAGCCGGAGACACTATTCGGATTGTCTGGATTAGGAGATTTAAGTTTAACGTGCATGTCCTCCGAATCTAGAAACTATCAATATGGTCTTGCACTTGGAAAACAGCAGTCTTTTGATAAAAATATCACTGTTGAAGGTGTTGGCACTTCTAGTGCGATAGTTTTAAAGGCAAATGAGTTCGAGGTAGATACGCCAGTGATGGCTGTTATTAATAACCTTGTTTTAGGTAAGGTCTCTTTAACGCACGCGATCCAAAACCTTTTATCCAGGCCGCAGAGGCAAGAATAAATCTTAGTTAATATCTATAATGTTCTGGTTTATAAGGACCCTCTGGCGTAACTCCAATATAATCGGCTTGGTCGGAAGCCAACTTTGTTAGTTTAACACCAATTCTATCCAAATGTAGTCGTGCTACTTTTTCATCTAGATGCTTGGGTAAAATAAAAACCTCATTTTTATAGTTTTTACTATTTGTCCATAATTCCATTTGTGCAAGTACTTGATTAGTAAAGGATGCAGACATAACAAACGATGGATGGCCCGTCGCATTTCCTAAGTTCAGAAGGCGACCTTCAGATAAAAGGATAAGTCTATTGCCATTTGGCATTTCTATCATGTCAACTTGTTCTTTAATGTTTGTCCACTTGTGGTTGCGCAGGCTTGAAACTTGAATTTCGTTATCAAAATGCCCGATATTTCCAACAATGGCCATGTCCTTCATTTCTCTCATATGCTCTATACGAATGACATCCTTGTTTCCTGTCGTTGTTATAAAAATATCTGCATCTGAGACCACATCCTCCAGGACAACCACTTCAAAGCCATCCATTGCGGCTTGTAATGCGCAAATTGGATCAACCTCTGTAACTTTAACTCGTGCTCCTGCGCCTCGCAGTGATGCAGAAGAGCCCTTGCCAACGTCGCCATAACCACACACAACAGCTGTTTTTCCAGCCATCATTGTATCTGTGGCTCTACGAATGCCGTCCACCAAAGACTCTTTGCATCCGTATTTGTTGTCAAACTTAGACTTTGTTACAGAGTCATTTACGTTAATAGCTGGAAAAGGGAGTTGCCCATTTTTCACGAGCTCATAAAGTCTATGCACTCCGGTTGTCGTTTCTTCTGATACACCACGTATATTGTCTCGAGTTTTAGTGAACCAACCAGGGGACTGCTTAATTCTCTTATAGATTTGTACTTTTATGACTTCTTCTTCTTCTGATTGTGGAACAGCAAGTATCTCTTCGCCAGCCTCAGCCCTCGCACCCAGAAGAACATAAAGTGTCGCATCACCGCCATCATCCAAAATCATATTAGGGCCATTTTCGAATTGAAATGATTGGTCTAAGTAATCCCAATGTTCTTCTAAAGATTGACCCTTAATCGCAAAAACAGGGATACCAGTTTTTGCAATTGCCGCTGCTGCATGATCTTGGGTGGAAAATATATTGCAAGATGCCCATCTTACATTCGCACCTAGAGCTACCAATGTTTCGATTAAAACAGCAGTTTGTATCGTCATATGCAAAGAACCAACAATTCTAGCTCCCTTAAGAGGTTTAGAATTACCGTATTCTTTGCGGAGAGCTATTAGGCCTGGCATTTCTGTCTCTGCTATATCGAGTTCACGTCGTCCAAACTCTGAAAGTGAGATATCTTTTACTATGTAATCAGTGGCCATTTTTAAACTCCGTTTTATCGCCTGCTATCACAACTAAAACAAGGCTGCAATTAATCAATAAATTGTTTAAAGTATTTAAAATATCGATGAAAATAATTTATTTGAAGGCGGAATGATGAAACCAGCGCGTGCATGGCAAAGAATGTTATCTGGCCGCAGATTAGATTTGTTAGATCCCACACCAGTAGATATTGAAATTCAGGACATAGCCCATGGTTTGTCCTTTGTTGCTCGTTGGAATGGTCAAACAAATGGTGACTTTCCTTACTCTGTAGCTGAGCATTCACTTCTAGTAGAAAGGATTTTTAGCGAATTAAACCCAAATAGTAATTCAGAGGCTAGATTAGCAGCACTGCTCCACGATGCACCAGAGTACGTACTTGGGGACCTTATTTCACCTGTCAAAGCTGCTGTTGGTTACGGGTATGAAAATCTAGATGATAAACTTACAGCAGCGATCCATAGAAGATTTGGTTTGCCTGCAAAAGTCTCTCCTCATCTTAAGAAGAAAATTAAGAAAGCTGATAAAGTTAGTGCTTGGCTGGAAGCAATGGAAATAGCTGGTTTTTCAAAACATGAGGCTGACAAGTTTTTTGGAAAATTTGATCAGTCCTATTTATCCCAATTTTCAATTCAGATCCGGCCACCCGCTATAGTCCGAAAAGACTACATAGATAAATGTTCAAATCTATTGGATCAAATCTAATGCCATTTTCTGTTCGGATCGCTGGTTTCAATGACATCATTGAAATGTCTAATTTATTAAATGATATTATTATCGAGGGTGGAAGTACGCTGCAAAATCGTATTTTTACGGCAATGGAATTTGAAAAGTATTTCTTTAAAAATCGATTTGCTATTTGCAGTCATGTAGCTGTCCAGGGTGACTCGATTATTGGCTTTCAATTTCTTGAATGGTCAGATCCTAATTGGTCTGGAATTGATAAGCTGCCATCGAATTGGGGGCTTATTTCTACTTATATAAGCAAAACTGCTCGAAGACTTGGTGCTGGGAAAAAACTTTTTGGTGCTACTAAATCATATGCAAGTAAAATAAAGATGTGCTCAATAAACGCTACAATAAGCTCTTTTAACAAAGAAGCCATTAAATTCTATGATAGTTTAGGTTTTTACGAATACGCGCAATATGAAAATCAAAACGGTCAGAATTGCATTTCGAAGAGGTTCGATTTGTGCGTTGAATAACTATCGTGGACTTCTTTTCGCTAATATGCGTTGGAGTGTTCGTCTATGCATGTTTAAGCGTCTTGCAGTTTCACTGACATTGCGGTCGCAAAGCTCGTAAACCCTCTGAATGTGTTCCCATCTTACGCGGTCTGCACTCATTGGGTTTTCTGGCGGCGGTGGAAGTTCATCATCTTTAGTTAATAGAGCATTTATCACATCATTTGCATCAGCTGGCTTTGACAAGTAATCGGTAGCACCAATTTTTACCGCCGCAACTGCCGTTGCTATTGCCCCGTAACCCGTTAATACGACTATCCGGCAGTCAGGCCGTTTAGAGCGTAAAATTTCTACAACGTCCAAGCCATTTCCATCTGAAAGTCTAAGATCAATGACTGCGTAAGCTGGAGTACGTGCTGTGGCTATTGCACTACCCGCAGCAATTGAACCTGCTGTTTCTACTGAAAAACCACGTTTTTCCATAGCCTTTGCTAAACGACGCAGAAATGGTTCATCGTCATCTAAAATTAGTAGTGAGTTATCTTCACCAATTGATCGTTTTTCAACCTCTTTCACGGGTTGTCTCCTGCCTTTGGTCGGTTGCTTTTTTAGAAAGATAATACTTTGTCGTCAAATGTCTTGTAAATTTAACTATTTTCGACAAAACACGCTGTAGTCTCGGCCATAATCTCAGGTGAAGTGTCGGCTCTAAAAAACTCTACGAAACCATGCTCTGGAAGTACTAAATAGGTTATAGTCGAATGATCTACTAGGTAGTATTCATCATTACTTTCTTGCTTTTTATAGTACGTTCGATAAGCCTTACTTGCTGCTCTTACTTGCTCCTCGCTTCCGGTAAATGCAAGCATTCTCGGATGGATCATTTCGATAAATTCTTGTAAAACTTCTGGTGTATCTCGAGTTGGATCAACTGATATAAAAACGGGTGTTGTTTGGATGCCCCGTTCCTCAAGCATATCAACAGCATCAGCATTTCTAGAAACATGCAATGGACAAACGTCCGGACAGAACGTGTATCCGAAGTACACTAAAGAGGGTTTCGAAAATATTTCTACGTCTGTCACAGTGTTTCCATTGGTAGAAATTAACTCAAGCGCGCCTCCAATATTTCCGGAACCTCCAGTTACTTTCGAATTTCTGCACTGAGCGAACTTATCTTCTTCATTAAACGGCCAGATTGGCGTTGTGGCTAAATATGTCAGACTGACTAGTATGATCAACGAAGCGGCTGATAAGTAAACAATATTTCTCATATTCGTCATTTTCTTGAACTGCCTCAGTACCTTGTTATACATAAGCTATAAAGAATATCTTATAAAATAACGAGGGTGCGACAATGATACCCGAAAATGCAGTAATAATTTCAAGAGATAATCAGCGTAGTCAATGGATTAGATTGCGCACAATGATTTTATTACGCTGGGTCGCGATACTTGGTCAAAGTGCGGCAGTTTTAGTGGCAGTTCAGTTTTACAACCTACGTTTAGAGCTTGATTTAATTATTTTTGCCATTGGAATTTCGGTGGCAGGTAACCTTGTGGCTATGTTTGTTTTTCCAAAAAATGAACGGTTATCGGAAAAACAAAATATGGCAATGATATTATTTGATCTGCTTCAATTACTGTTGCTGCTTTTTTTTACTGGTGGACTAAACAATCCATTTGCAGTTTTAGTGATCGCTCCTGTTGCTATTTCTGCGACCTCACTACCTCTAAGGTATACACTTTCACTAGGTATTATAGCTATAGTTGCAGTAACTGTATTGGCTAATTACAATTATCCTTTATTAACAGAGCAAGGATTTGTTTTAAGAGTTCCCAATATTTTTATTTTTGGAAACTGGACTGCAATTGTTATCTCAATGTTATTTTTGAGTTTCTATTCTCGTAAAGTAACGGTTGAAGTTAACGATATGTCGGATGCATTATTTGCAACGCAAATGGCACTTTCGAGAGAACAGAAACTTACGGACTTAGGGGGGGTCGTAGCAGCGGCGGCGCATGAGCTCGGAACACCATTGGCAACTATTAAATTGGCTAGTAGTGAACTTATGGATGAACTAAAGGATAGAAAAGAGCTTTTGGAAGATGCGTTACTTATAAGAGATCAAGCAGATCGTTGCCGTGATATTCTTCAGTCTATGGGCCAGGCTGGTAAAGATGATCAGCATATGCGTAATGCACCAGTATCAGAAGTAATTCGAGAAGCAGCAGAACCTCACTTGGATCGGGGGGTAGAGATAATTTTTGAGCTAAATCTGAAATCAAAAGAAGATATATCCCAGCCAGTAATTCAGCGTCTCCCAGAGATAATTCATGGTTTGAGAAATATGATTCAAAATGCAATTGATTTTGCTGATAGTAAGGTTTGGATTATTCTTAGTTGGAGTGAGTCAGACATAAAAATTACAATAAATGATGATGGACCAGGGTTTCCTGTGCAAATGATTTCAAGGATAGGGGATCCATTTGTTAGTTATCGAAAATCTTCTTCAGTTCGAAATAAGCAAATAGAGTATGAAGGGATGGGACTTGGTTTGTTTATAGCAAAAACGTTACTTGAGCGAACGAATGCAAAGCTTAACTTTTCAAATGGTGCGTCAAGATCAGTTGACGTTTTAGACAACGAGGGTCAGATAGGTGCGGTTGTGGAGATTTCTTGGACACGCTCAGATATTGAAAAGAAGAAAAATTTATCAGGGGAGAACGAAAACTTAAATGTATTTTAGCAGTTTAGAATTTATATCAGAGCCAGAAGATCAAATACATTTATAATATCTTGTGAAAGAATTTATTTTGCTCAAACAGACATTTGAAATTGAAATTATTAATGAGCAGGAAATGGCCGAGTTAGCCATACTAACTGGTCAAATTATAAAGAGTAATGACATACTATTGCTTAGGGGAGAAATAGGGGCTGGAAAAAGCTATTTTTCCAGAAAACTCATTCAATCCCAACAAACTTTTCCAGAAGAAGTGCCATCGCCAACATTTACTCTAGTTCAGACATACGAGACCAAGTTAGGCGAAATTTGGCATGTGGATTTATACCGTCTTAATAGTGCAGAAGGCTTGATAGAACTTGGCCTTTCGGAAGCTTTTGAGGAAAAAATCTGTTTAATTGAATGGCCGGAGTTGGCGCTTGATATTATGCCAGAAACTTCCCTGAGTTTAGAGATTTTGATAACTGCTGAACAGGAAAGAAAGGTAAAATTTAGCTGGGCTTCTTCTGATAGTTGGGCCCATCGCATCGAAAAAATTTCTGAAAGTTATAATGCGAAACAAAAACCATATGCTGCTAGAAAAGATTGATTTGGTAGCTTGATTAAGGCTAGAAATATCCCTATTTTTTTACTCCTATGGAATTAGATAAAAAAATATTTGGAATGCCGTGTGGAGCAGATTTTCCAAGGTCGTTAGCTTCTGGAGTTTTTAATTTTTTTTCTGCTTATTCTCCAGAAACTTTGGCGCGTGTAAATATAATTGTAAATACTAACCGTATGCGACTTAGGCTGCTGGAGGAGTTTGCATCACTCGATACAGTCTTAATTCCTAAAGTATATGTTTTATCTGATTTATCAGAATTGATTGGCACTTTCAAAGATCCTAACCCCAATTCGCACTTGCAATACAGATTTGAGCTAATGGTTCTGGTTCAAAAATTGATCGAACAACAACCTGACTTAGCCTCGAAATCAGCTCTTTATGATCTCACCGATAATTTAGCAAAATTAATAGATGAATTGCAGGGTGAGAACGTCACACCAATGATGATTAAAAATCTAAACGTAGAGGATCATTCGGGTCATTGGCAGCGTATTTTGCACTTTATGGATATAGTAGTAACCTATCTTGAGGAAAGGAGTTTGGAACCAGACTCTGAAGGTTTTCAACGAAACCAAGTATTAAAACTACTAAGAGCTTGGGAAGAATATCCCCCAGAAAATTATATTTTCATAGCAGGCTCTACTGGTTCACGGGGCACGACTTCAGAATTAATAAAAGGAATTTATGGGCTTCCTAATGGTGTTGTCGTTTTGCCAGGATTTGATTTTCATATGCCGGAAACAGTTTTTGGCAGTATTTCTGACCCACTCGTAGGTGAAGACCATCCACAGTATCGATTTGTTAAACTGCTTGGAGAGCTAAATATTAAATTTAGAGAAGTTGGTATTTGGCCTGTTGCTTCCCCTCCAAGCACCCCTCGTAACAAATTAATTTCCCTTGCTTTGCGTCCAGCGCCATTCACGGATAGTTGGATGTTGGAGGGCCCTAAGCTAGAAAGTTTGGAGAGTGCCTGTGAAGGGTTAAGCTTATTTGAAGCTGATAACCAAAGACAAGAAGCTTTGGCTATTGCAATGCTTTTAAGACAGGCAGCTGATCAAAACAAAAGAGTTGCTCTGGTTACTCCAGATCGAAGGCTCACTCGCCAGGTGACGGCAGAGCTATTGAGATGGGGTATTATTCCAGATGACAGTGCAGGACTTTCATTTCATTTAACATTGCCGGGCCGGTTTCTAAGAAAAGTGTCAGAGCTTTTAAATAGATCACCGACTTCATCTGAATTAATTGCATTGTTAAAAAACCCAATATGTCACAGTGATGAATTAGACCGTGGTAAACATCTGTATCTAGTATCAAGATTAGAATTTTTTCTCAGAAAAAATACCATAATAGATCCAGGGGTTGATCATTTAAATAATTTTTTAAAAGAAAATAATCAGCAATTTACGCATAAATGGGTAAAATGGCTTTCATTTTTCTTAATGAAAGTTCAAAAAGACGGATACCAAAAATTAGGTTATTGGTTGGAAGAACATATTTCTAACTCCAACCACCTCGCAATTGGTAGCGATCCGGCAAATAACAAAATTTCTAGTGCTTTGTGGCAGCGTGATGCTGGTGAGATGGCAAAAAAGATAATCGATAATATGTTTGCGGTAGCGGATTCAGCGCCGTTAATGTCTTCGTTCGACTATAACAGGATGCTTAAGACAATTTTCTCTGATCATGAGGTCAGAAATTCGCATATTTCGCATGATGATATTTTAATTTGGGGAACCCTTGAAGCTCGTGGAAATGGAACGGATCTACTTATTTTAAGTGGTTTAAATGAGGGAATTTGGCCAGCACAGCCAGACTCTGACCAATGGATGAATAGAAAAATGAGAAAAGATGCTGGGCTGCTGTTGCCAGATAGAAGGATAGGTCTGGCAGCTCATGATTTCCAACAAGCTATGGGCGCAAAGGAAGTTTGGATAACTAGGTCTAAAAGAAATTCTGAGGCAGACACAACTCCCTCGCGTTGGCTAAGTAGGTTAATTAATCTGCTGGAGGGGCTAAATTCTAACGGAGGGAGACGTGCTCTTGAAAGTATGCGCAGTCGGGGAGCTAAACACCTTTTATTGATAAATGAACTAGAAAAAACAAAACAAATAAAAAAGCCACCCAGGCCTGAACCAATTCCTCCTGTAAAAGTAAGGCCAAAAAAACTATCAGTAACAGAAATCAAAACTCTAATCCGTGATCCTTACTCTATATATGCTCGTCATATTTTAAAAATTGAACCCTTAGAGCGTCTGGATAAGTTCTCTGCTTATGCATTACGAGGAATCGTTTACCATTCAATCTTCGAGAAATTCATGATGACTTGGAATGATGGAGCGAATTTAAAAGATCATATAAACAATCTAAATAAAATAGCATCTGAAGTAATAAAATTCAGTACGTCAAATAAAATCCTACAAAAGTTCTGGATGAAGGGGATAAACGATTTATCAGAGTCATTTCTAAACGAAGAGATAGAGCGCCATAATGAGGCTACCCCTTTAGCTTTTGAGAGAATTGGTAAATTTAAGATTAAGGATAAAGATTTTGAAATATCTGGTAAAGTCGACAGAGTAGATTTGAAGGATAGCGGTGATGCAATTATTTATGATTATAAATCTGGTACGTTGCCATCGTTAAAACAGCAAGTTGCTTATGATAAACAACTTTATTTACTCTGCTTGATGTTACAAAAGGGTGGATTTAAAGGGCTTAGTAAATTTGAAAGCAAAGTTGCCTCTTTCGTGCCGCTTAAGCCAAATGTAAACGAAGTATACATACCAACTCACTTGGAAAGTTTAGGCGAATTTGAAATTAAGCTAGGTGAATTAATAGACTCTTATTTCATGCCGAACACAGGTTTTAAGGCTCGACGTGCTCTTTTTGCAAAAGAAGATTATTCCCCATACGATCAAATCTCACGTTTTGGCGAATGGGACACATCCGATAAATGTGAAATTGAAATTTTATGAAAATAAATTCTGCAACAAGAGCTCAAATTACAGCATCAGATGCCAGATTTTCATCTTGGCTTACCGCAAATGCTGGGTCAGGCAAGACAAAAGTTTTAATAGATAGGGTCGCACGTTTACTTCTTGATGGAGTACAACCAGAACAAATTCTATGTATAACATACACTAAATCTGCTGCCGCAGAAATGAAAAATAGGTTATTTGATCGGCTTGGTAAATGGGCAATGTTAGCAGATCAGGAGCTGAACTTCAGTCTTCGTGAGATGGGTATTCAAACACAACTGGGTATTGAAGAGCTTAAAAAGGCAAGAACCTTATTTGCCCGGGCCATAGAAGCTCCCGGAGGTCTAAAAATTCAAACAATACATGCATTTTGTTCATCTTTATTGAGAAAATTTCCCTTAGAGGCTGGAATATCGCCACAGTTTGGAGAATTAACTGAAAGGGGCCAGCGTGATTTATATTTAAAAGTTCTCGAAATACTTTCCACAGATGAGGCAACAGAAGAAAGTTTTGAGCATTTTTCAAAGATAGCCAATGTAAGTAACTGGGAAGAGACCGTCTCAAAAATAGTTTCAAAAAGAAATATTTTTTCAAAAAGCAAAAGTCGTTCAGAAATATATGAAGCATTTTCTATAAGCTCTGAAGTTTCAATAGAGGATGATATCAGTTCTCACTTTCAAAACGGTACAATGAGTTTTTTGAAAAAAATATCGGACTGTTTGCAAAAATCTACTAGTACAATTGATCAAAAAATTTCTAAAGAACTGAGTAAAATTTCCTCCATTGATTTGACTAGCCTTCAGCTCCTAGAAAAAATTTTTCTATATGGCAAAACTGCCAAGGCACCATTCACTGCGAAGTTAGGAAAATTTTCAACTAAAGAAATGAGAAATGGTTTTTTAGCTGATTATACAGACGAAATTGATGATTTTATGGTTCGCTTAGAAACTTTTAGAAATAGAAGGCTTTCTTATCTGGCGGCTGAAACTTCATTTTCTATTCATAAATTTGCAAGTGCTTTTTTGAAAGTTTACACGGAGCAAAAGAATTTCAAAGGACTTTTGGACTTTGATGATTTGATAAATATTACTGTTAATCTTCTTACGACCTCAGCAGTCGCTGACTGGGTCCTATATCGATTAGATGGCGGTATAGATCATATTTTAGTAGACGAAGCTCAGGACACTAGTCCGTCTCAATGGAACGTGATTGAAACATTAGCTCAGGAATTAACAAGTGGCAAAGGTATAAAGGAGAATAGGTCTAGAACAGTTTTTGTTGTGGGAGATCAAAAGCAATCAATCTATTCATTTCAGGGCGCTGATCCGGGGCAATTTGATAGAGTTCGTGATAGTTTTTCGGCTAAGTTAGAAGGTGCCGAGAAAACTTTACAAGTAGCTTCTCTTGACTATTCATTTAGGTCATCGCAAACAATTCTAACTCTTGTTGATAAGATTTATGAAGACGCTAGGGGCGAGGGGTTTGGTTGGGGACGAAAGCATTTAGCATTTAAGTCAGAGTTACCTGGTCGGATTGATCTGTGGCCAATTATTCCAAAAAAAGTAAATCCTAATTTGTCAAAATGGGAAGAGCCAATTGAGTTAATTAGTGACGCTGATCACTTTGTAAGTTTAGCTCGCTTAATTGCACAAGAAATCAAGAGAATGATAGATCAAGATGTCCAAGTTCCAGAGCAGAAAACCATTAATCAACAGCCTACCTTTCGTAGTGTTCGAGCAGGGGATTTTTTAATTCTCGTCCAACGGCGATCAGAAATTTTTCATGAGATCATACGGGCCTGTAAAGATGCCAATTTGCCGATAGCGGGAGCAGATAGATTAAGGTTAGCTGGTGAACTTGCTATTAAAGATATATGCAATTTTCTTTCATTTATTGATAATGCAGATGATGATTTTTCGTTAGCAGCCATTTTAAAGTCGCCTATATTTGGCTGGAATGAGAAGAGGTTATTTGAATTAGCACATTCACGCGAAGAAATGACTTTGTGGCAGGCCTTGCGAAATGACCCAACTAAGTTTGCTAATGAGTTAGAAGTTTTTGAGGACCTCAGATCTGTTGCTGACTTTGTAAGGCCATATGAACTGATAGAAAGAATATTAATTCTTCACAATGGAAGATCTTTATTAATTGGGAGGCTTGGGAAAGAGGCAGAAGAAGGTATAGATACATTGCTGACCCAGGCGATGGATTATGAATCTTCTGAGATACCAAGTTTAACAGGGTTTCTTGCATGGATTTCCGATGAGAATATAGAAGTTAAAAGGCAATTTGATAGTTCTGTAAATCAAATCAGGGTAATGACTGTTCATGGTGCTAAAGGATTGGAAGCACCGATAGTTATTTTACCAGAGACTCACGATTTTAAAAATGAGATATCGGATGAAATATTGTTCACTGATGATCTAGCATTCAAAAAATTTTCCAGTACTGAGCGCAGTAATAAAACAACTGAAGTGTATAACAGTCAAAAGCAAAAAAACTCCGCGGAGCGAGACCGCCTTTTGTACGTTGCCCTAACGCGGTCCGAGGTTTGGCTGATAGTGGCCGCAGCAGGAAATGTATCTGATGATGGAAAGAGTTGGTATAAAGAAGTTGAAAAAGGATTGATTAATCTTGATGCAAAGTCAGAAACCTTCTCACATGGTCACGGCCTTCGCTATCAGCGTGGTGAGTGGTTGGTTGGCAAGTGTTCTGCAAAGCATCTTAAAAAAGATGCAAAAATAAAATTGCCTCAGATTTTCAAAGAAAACTTAGGTACGCCCGTAAAATTTGAGAAATTTATCAATCCGTCAAACTTAATGGGATCCAAGAGTATCCAACGGATTGATAAGGTTACTGAGAGCGATGGCGCTAAACTTTTTGGTACGATAGTACATTTACTTTTAGAAAAATTACCAAAATCCAACTCAAATGACTGGCAGAATATTGTGCCCAACCTCCTGAAGTGGGCAGAGATAAACGTGTCTGAAGAAACCCAGATTAGGGCATATAAACAGGCGGAAAATATACTAAAGAAACCAAGTTTTAAATTTATATTTGCTCCGGATACTTTGGCGGAGGTGCAGTTTTCAACGATTGTAGAGTCTGTTGGAGGAATACCTATTGTTGGTGTAATTGATAGGCTTGTGTTGTCTCAGGATTCAGCTTTAATAATCGATTTTAAAACTAACCAAGAGGTTCCCTCCAGCATTGATGAGGTCCCCCTTGGAATTTTAAAACAAATGGGAGCATATGCGGCATCAATGCAAAAAGTATTTCCAAAAAAAAATATAGAGTTAGGAATTATTTGGACTCACTCAGCCGAGCTGATGAAAATCGATGTTAATAGGGCTGTAAGTTCAATAGGCTCAATCCGAATGACTTGACCTTTCCACTACGCGACCATAGGTTTCAACTAGGATAAGTTTAGGAGAACTTCATGGCAACAGTAGCGGTAACCGATGCAACATTCGATACAGAGGTTAAGAATTCGGAAATACCTGTAGTGGTAGATTTTTGGGCAGAATGGTGTGGCCCTTGCAAACAGATTGGACCTGCATTGGAAGAGTTGGCCATGGAGCTTGAAGGGAAAGTCAAAATAGCAAAGGTTGACGTTGATACCAATCCAAGTGCAGCTGCTTCGATGGGCGTTCGAGGAATTCCAGCATTGTTCATTTTTAAAGATGGAGAAGTGGTATCCAATCGTGCTGGAGCTGCTCCAAAAGCAGCATTACAAAGTTGGATTGAAGAGAGTATATAGTTCGGATTGAGAAGCTAATATGTTTGTTATCGTATTTCGTGCTTTTTGAAACCAGAGTATATTTTGAGCCAGTTTTTGATGGGGTAGAGACCTGATGGCACATGAAAAATTCAGTACATGGCATGGCACCACAATTATCGGCGTTAAAAAAAATGGGAAAGTAGTTATTGCCGGCGATGGGCAAGTTAGCTTGGGCCAAACAGTTATCAAAGGGACGGCAAAGAAGGTTCGAAAACTCTCTCCAGGTGGCCATGATGTTATTGCTGGGTTTGCTGGATCTACTGCAGATGCATTTACACTACTAGAACGTTTGGAAGCTAAGCTAGACGCTATGCCTGGTCAGTTGGCAAGAGCATCCGTAGAGTTGGCCAAAGATTGGCGAACTGATAAGTATCTTCAAAAACTAGAAGCTATGTTGATTGTTACAGATGGAGAGCAATTGCTCGTTATTACTGGGGCTGGAGATGTCTTAGAGCCAGAACATAATGTTGCAGCAATTGGTTCTGGTGGCAATTATGCTTTGGCGGCGGCCAGAGGTATGATGGACAGTAAGAAGAGCGCTGAAGACGTAGCCCGTAAAGCTATGGCAATCGCGGCTGATATATGTGTTTACACCAATGGGAAACTAACGGTTGAAACACTTTAATTTTTTTTCTGGAGAATAAAAATGACTGATCTTACTCCAAGAGAGATTGTATCAGAACTCGATCGGTATATTATCGGTCAACGAGATGCTAAACGAGCAGTGGCGGTTGCGTTAAGGTCAAGGTGGCGCCGAAAGCAGCTCGGTGATGACTTAAGAGATGAGGTTTATCCAAAAAATATTTTGATGATAGGCCCTACTGGAGTTGGCAAGACAGAAATAAGTCGACGTTTAGCAAAGCTGGCCAGAGCACCTTTCATAAAAGTTGAAGCTACCAAATTTACTGAAGTAGGCTATGTCGGTCGAGATGTTGAGCAAATCGTTAGAGATCTTGTGGAGGCGTCTATAAATCAGACGCGAGAGTGGATGAGAGATGAGGTCCGTTCAAATGCAGAGCAAGCAGCAGAGGAGAGAGTGCTAGATGCGATAGCCGGCGTGGATGCGAGAGACGCTACAAGAGAAATGTTCCGGAAAAAATTACGATCTGGAGAATTGGACGACACAGAAATAGAGCTAGACTTAAATGATACTTCAAGCCCTCTGCCGATGTTTGATATACCTGGCCAGTCTGGATCACAAATGGGGATGATGAATTTATCTGATTTGTTTGGCAAAGCAATGGGTGGCAGAACCGTCAAAAGAAAGATGACAGTTGAGGAGAGCCATGAAGTATTGATGAGTGAGGAAGCAGATAAGTTATTAGATGATGAGACAGTTACCCGAGCTGCAATAGATGCTGTTGAGCAAAATGGAATTGTGTTCCTTGATGAGATCGACAAAGTCTGCGCCAGGTCAGATGCGCGAGGTGGGGATGTTAGTAGAGAGGGCGTGCAAAGGGATTTACTGCCCCTAATAGAGGGTACAACTGTTTCTACAAAGCACGGTACAATCAAAACTGATCATATTCTTTTTATAGCCTCAGGTGCTTTTCATGTGGCAAAACCATCAGATTTGTTGCCAGAGCTTCAGGGCCGTTTGCCTATTCGAGTTGAGTTGCGCGCATTAACAGAAGAAGATTTTGTCAGAATTTTAACTGAAACAGACAATGCGCTTACCCTTCAATACAAAGCTTTAATGGCGACAGAAGGAGTTGAAGTAACTTTTTCTACTGAAGGAATAAACGCATTGGCAAAAATAGCTGCTGATGTAAATGAGAGCGTAGAAAATATTGGAGCGCGTAGGTTATATACTGTTATGGAGCGAGTTTTTGAGGAGCTATCGTTCACTGCTCCCGATAAGTCGGGTACATCGATTGAAGTCAATTCAGAGTTTGTTGAAAGCAATATCGGTGACTTATCAAAATCATCAGACCTCAGTAGATATGTCTTATAACAGATTTATTTCATAAATAGTCGGCTAAAGGTCCGTTAATTGGGTCCAAAGCTTTATTTGTGTTTAATGGAGGATGCACCTTATTGTTTTTTACAACGATTGTCTGCGACGCAATTTTATTTGCATCAGCAGGATCGTGAGTTACCATCAAAACTAATAATCCTCTTTTTCTAGCAATTTTTCTGATTAATTCTAACATTTGATCTTTGAGAGATGGGCCTAATGCGGCAAATGGTTCATCCAATAGCAAAATTTTATTTTTTTGTAGTAAAACTCTTGCTAATGCTACACGACTTTGTTGTCCTCCAGAAAGCTGTGAGGGTTTTCTGCTTTCTAGGCCGTGTATCCCAACCTCTGAAATTACAGAGTGTAGTTTAGCTTCATCATCATTAGAGATTTTTGGCCAGTGAGAAACGGCCAGCGCTAAATTTCGCCAAACGCTCAAATGTGGAAACAAGTTATTATCTTGAAATAAAATGGAAATGTTTCTTTTTGAAGGAGGAAGGTAGCTAATTTCTTGCTCATTCCATAAGATAGAACCACTCGAAATCTCAGAGAAGCCTGATATAAGATTTAAAAAGGTGGATTTCCCAGCGCCAGAGGGACCTATTATTGCATAAATTTTGTCAGATTCTAACGAGAGATTAGCAGAGATCGCTAAATAGGTTTCCTCGAAAGAAAAATTAATTTTAAGCATTTCTTGTTTTGCCAATTCTATCAAAGATTAAGAAAATTCCTATTGAAATTAAAATTAATATTACCGCTGATGCCATTGCTTGGTCTATACGGTACGCGCTCATTAATTGGTATATAACAAGTGGCAGTGTTTCAAAACTTGCACCTCCAAACAGAACAATTACACCTAAATCCCCCATGGACAGTGCTGCCACCAGCCCCATACTGTAAGTCAAAGCACCTTTCAATCTTGGTAGGTATACCCAGTAAAACCAAGCAAAGGGCGTCATTCCATAAGCGATAGATAGGCGATGGAAGTTTGATATTATTTCATCAGATGCTGGACGCATAATTCGAATTGCAAATGGTAGGCCCATTATAGAATTTACTGTCAAGATTACCCAAAAGGTAACTTCGAAAGGGTTAATAAAGTTTCTAATCATAAGAAATAAGCCCGCACCTATAATTAGTGGGGACACCGCGATGCTTAGAGTCCCAATCACTTCACCCCACTTGTTCATAAAACCCATTGCCAAAATTGTAGAAATAAGCGCAGAAAAAAGAGCCAGTGTGATTGAATTAAATATCGGAGTCCAGATTGTGATTTCTAATAAATAGAAATTCTGTACTCCTTTAAATAGTACTGAAATTAATGGTAAAGTTAAGAAAAGACCAATTACAATTATAATGCCAAAGTCCCAGAAAAGCGATCCAAGCCTCAAGTATCTCTTATGTACTGGACGATCTAAGCTTTGATTAAAATTTAGGGGCAGACCAAAGATTATTATCGACAAAACACATGTCAAAGCAGCGATTGACAATTGTATAAATGCTAAAAATGATGCCCTCCCAAAGTCTAGCTCAAACCGAAATGATTGATATATTGCAAGTTCAAGGGTAGTTGCTTTCGGCCCTCCTCCTAAAGTTAGAACAACAGCAAAACTTGTTAGACACAGCACAAAAATAAGACTGAAAATTTGTGGAGCAATTAAGCGCACGATTGGCCAATCCAGTATCAAAAAACGTAGTAAAAAATTTAGGTTCAAGCCGTCTGCTAATCGATCGAGCTCTTTGGGCCTTCTTTCAAGGGCGAGCAAAAATGCTCTAGTCGCTAAAGGTATATTGAAAAAAATATGAGCTAATAACACACCTGAAAGCCCATATATAGAAAATACTGGAAACCCAAAAAAACTTAATAATGAGTTTAAAAGACCCGAATTACCAAAAACGGATAACAAGCCCAATATTGCAACTATAACCGGAAGGATGAAAGGTACACTCAAAGCGACGATTAAAAGTCGTCGGCCTCTAAATTGTCTTCGTGACAAAGCTAATGCTAAAGGCCATGCAAGTAATACTGATAAAAGGGATGATAAAGCAGCCTGAAGTAGGGTAAATTTTAAAGCTGCTCTATCAGCAGATGTGAACGTAAAGTTTTGGTCCGCATGGGATATTAGTACCACTAACGGACCAAAAACTGCAAAAAGCAGAGTGCAATTTGCTACTATTGAGAAAGTGCGTTGCGCCACTCTTCTATCGCCTGCTTAGTTATTTTTGACGCTTCATTTTCAGAAAAATAGACAGTGGATTTCGGCATTGGCAGATCAGAAAACACGGAAGGCCATTTCTCCATGGCTTGTGAAGAGGGATAAGACCAATTTGTCATTGGTATTAAATCCTGAAATTCGTCAGATAAAATGAATTTCATAAACATTGAAGAAAGTGCGTCATTCTTTGAGGATTTAACTTTGGCAGCTAGTTCAAAGAACGGGTAGTGTCCCTCTTTAAATATTGCGGCTTGCTTTGTGTTATCTTCCTCCACAACTATGTGGTATGCTGGCGATGTTGTGAAAGAAAGAACTCCTGCTGCTTCCCCGTCGGTGAAAAGACCGTAGGCCTCTGACCAACCCTTAGTCACGGTTAATATTTGTGGTGCAAGTTTTTGCCAATATTCACCAGCATCTTTCCCGTATATTTTTTTAATCCAAAGAACTAATGCTAGACCTGAGATAGAACTTCTAGGATCTTGAATGACTATTTTAATATCATCAGGTAAGTTTGCCAATTCTTCAAAGCTACTTGGTACTTTTGTTTTTGTAGTATCAAATACAAAACTGGCATAAGACCAATCAAATGGTAAAAATATTTCATCATCCCAATCAATTGGAAGGGTCAGAAGGCCGTTGTCTTGATTATGAGGGGCAAAAATTCCTAATTCCCTAGCCTTTTTCGTTATGTCCGTATTTAATCCAATGACTACGTCAGCCGAAGTATTATTTCCTTCTAGCACAAGTCTGGGTAATAATTCTCCTGCCGAAAAGACTAGATCGCAATCACATGTTTCTTCGAATTTAGCTTCTATAGAGGGACCAGGACCCCACTCCGAAGTAAAATAATCTGGTGCATAGACTGTCAAAGTGGGTACTTGAGCTAACGCCATCCCGGCGCTCAATAATCCCGCTGCAAAAGTAAGTTTAAGCATTTTTTCTCTCCTTATGCTAGCGGAGAGTGGTTTAGGACATTGCCCAGACCTTCCCTCCGCCGGTTCTAACCGGTTCAGGTTCTACGGGTTCATTAACATGTCTCAGCCTTAGGCACCCCGAGGTTCTTTCTTAGTATATACAGATTTAGTAATGATCAAGAGAAATTGACTTGAGGAATGTTTAACCAACGTTTACACCGTCGTTATGCATAGGAACTGGTAATGAGTATAAATACATTTGGACATTTATTTCGTGTTACAACTTGGGGTGAAAGCCACGGGGAAGCCATTGGAGCAACTATAGATGGTTGTCCTCCGGGTGTAGAAATAACCCATAACTATATTCAACATTTCATGGAAAAGCGACGACCTGGGCAAAGTAAATACACTACACAGCGACGCGAGAAGGATCTGGTAGAAATTTTGTCTGGTGTTTTTGAAGACAAAAGTACAGGAACGCCAATCCAGCTCGTGATAAAGAATACCGATCAAAGATCCAAAGACTATAGTGAAATTGAAAATACGTTTCGCCCAGGGCACGCAGATATAACTTATTGGCAGAAATATGGTATTAGAGACTACCGGGGTGGTGGTAGGTCTTCAGCAAGAGAGACAGCTTCTCGTGTCGCTGCGGGAGCGGTGGCTCGTGCCGTTTTATCGGAATTGATGCCAGACCTTCGAATACAAGCTTATCTAACTCAAATAGGTCCGGATAAAATTGATAAAAATAATTTTGATTGGCAAGAAATAGAGCAAAATGATTTTTGGTCTCCGGACAAAAAAGCAGCGGAAAGATGGGCTAAATATCTAGATAAGATCAGGAAATCACATAATTCCACAGGCGCTGTAATTGAGGTGCAAGCAACCAACGTACCCGCTGGATTAGGAGCGCCAATTTATGGAAAATTAGATATGGATATAGCTTCTGCATTAATGTCCATAAATGCAGTAAAGGGTGTTGAGATTGGTGAAGGAATGCAAGCTGCAGAATTGACTGGTTCAGAAAATGCTGACGAAATATTTATAGGGAATGACGGTAAGCCAGAGTATACTTCTAATCATGCTGGCGGTATTTTGGGAGGTATATCAACAGGACAAGATATTATTGCTAGATTTGCGGTAAAACCAACTTCGTCAATTTTGAGTTCACGTAAGTCGATAACTAAGACTGGCGAACCAACTAAAGTGGTTACTAAAGGCCGTCATGATCCATGTGTTGGAATACGAGCAGTGCCGGTAGCGGAGGCCATGATGGCATGCGTTATATTAGATCATTTTCTTGTTAATAGAGGGCAAATTGGAAACGCTGGTGGTCGAATTGGCTGAGGAAACTGTTGTTGGATAAGTCTCTAAATACTTTCCTTAGAGGTTTGTACTAACAATATACCAACAGTGACAATTAGAACTCCTAAATAATCAGATACACTCAGTGGTTCACCTAGTATCGTAGCAGCAATAAAAACGCCAAAGAAAGGATTTAAGAAATGAAACGTTGCGGCTTTTATTGCGCCAATTTCATTTACTAACCAAAACCACACAACTGTAGCAATTAGACCGGGCGCTAAAGTTGTATAAATAAAAGCTACCAAAAGTGTCCAATCAAATACAACGGTATAAGTTTCTAATATAATTGAAAAAATAGATAGTGAAGCTCCACCGATTAGCATTTGATAACCAACTATTACCATTAAGTTTCCCTCAGAATTGGTGTTCCTCACTGCAAGTGTTGCAATTGACAATGCTAAAGCAGCCAAGATGCAGTAGATTAAACCTAATTCACTTATTCCAGTATTAAGCCGAAATCCCATTATTAAAATGACCCCGACAAAACCAAGCCCAAGACCTACTACACCAATTACTGATAATCTTTGTCCTAAAAATAACCACCCTAATAGTGCAACCAGTAGAGGCATGCTTGAAGCAATTATTGCTGCTAACGAGGCTTCAATCCACTGCATCGCCACAAAGTTTAAACCTAGATATATTGTATTTTGACAGACCCCAAATACTACTGTTGCTTGCAACTGTTTTTTTGTAAGTTTGAAGGTTTGTTTTAACCAAAGTGCGATGATTAAAGCTAATGCGCCCGATAGAAAAAATCTTAATGACAATGCTCCCAAAGGTGGCGCGTGGCTGACGATAACTCGTGCAGATGTAAAGGCGGAAGACCAGATAAGAGCAAACACCAAACCGAGAAGTAAAGCTTTGAAACTCAAATTTCCTCCAAAAATTAAAGATCTAAAGGCAATTCCACAAAATGCAAAGGGCCGCTTAAAGCGACCCCTTCAAAATATCAAATTTAATTGATTTTAGTTGTTTACACTTTCTTTTAAAGCCTTGGCAATTGTCATTTTGACAACTTTATCCGCTGCTTTTTTGAATTGTTCACCGGTTGCAGGATTGCGCACCATTCTTTCTGGGCGTGCACGGCACATGATTTTACCAACACCTGGTAAAGTGATTGCTCCCCCGCCTGAAACTTCTCTAGTGATGAGCCCACAAATTGCGTCTAGTGCTGCACTAGCAGATTTCTTATCTGTACCCATTTCTTCAGACAAAGCTGCTACAAGCTGTGTCTTTGTCATTGGCTTTGACATAATTTTCTCCTTATTAAATACCCAATAGATTGGGCTTCACTATCTGATTGTAACTGAATATTGTGTAATAACACAACCAATAGTGTATAATTTTGGTATAAAACAGCACTTTTTTTAAGTTTTTGGCAGAAAATAGGGTCTAATCTTAATAAAATAAGAATATAGAAGCTTAAAACCTGCCCTTATTAGTAAATTTGATATTTTATGTTTGGGCTACTACAAACAGCCGTAGTGTGTAGTAGAAATATAGAAAATAGCTTAATTGCTCATTAAACTAATCAAAAGAAATATCTTTTGTAGAAATTCTGGCTCGATTAGATTTCAATACAGCTCGATTTTTCTTTTCAGACAGGCGTTTTCTTTTACTGGCTAAAGTTGGCCGAGTAAGCACCCTGCTTTTAGGTTTGAGTAAAGATTTTCTAATCATATCCTTCAAGCGTTTTAGTACAATCTCGCGATTACGAACTTGGTGTCTTGTATCATCGCACTTGAGCACAATGGCACCATCTTTTGTCCATCTACTTCCAGCGATTATTTTTAGCCTTTTTTTTACAGGGTCGGATAATGATGGTGATTTCCCAGCTTCAAATCTCAATTCTACTGCACTGCTTGTTTTGTTAACATGTTGGCCTCCAGGCCCGGAAGCCCTGATAAACTGTTCGCTTAATTCCCAACTCTGTAAAGTTATTTGTTCGTTAATTTTTAGCATCTTTGGAAGTTACCATTTTTTGCTTTATTAGTCATTTACTAGAAAAGGCCGCTCAGTCTGAGCGGCCTTCCAAGATTTTCGGAGGTGGGCCGGTTAGGTGGCTCACCAATTAAAAGTTTTGCATTTCAGGACTGCCCTAGATGCGACTACCCCTAACTGTTCCGACACCTCTCTCCAATACCTTTTTAGACACTGGACCACCTCCTTTCGTTTGTTAACTCTAAGACATATGGTGTCATAGAATGAAAATTTTTCAAGATGTTTTATTATCTCGCGATAAAAAAAATGAAACAAAAATTCGAAAGGGAATTAATGCCGCTAATCCAATTAGCCATTTCACCATTAAATCTGCTACAGCAAGTGATACCCACAGTGGCGAGTCTGCACCAAAGGTTAAAAAGGGAACTATTTCCCATGACCATGAAACCTCATTATTTGCGGCTTCAGAAAAGAATGCTATTTGTGCTGAAAATGCAATCGTAAAAAAAACAGCAGTATCGATTAAAGATGCAAGCAACGTTGATGCGAGAGGCGCCTTCCACCATTCAGCTGAGCGCAATTTATTGAAAACAGCTATATCAAAAAGTTGCGCTATAATAAAAGCAAGGCCTGATGCAAATGCTACTCTTAATGCTACAGCTGGATATTCATAGCCATCACCTTGTAGCATAATTTTGCTTCCAACAAGAGAACATAAGATGCCTGTGATAAATCCCGCTAGCACTATTTTCCGAGCTGCCGTAGGGCCATAACTTTTGTTCATCAGATCGGTAATTAAGAATGCGATGGGATAAGTAAATGCGCCCCAGGTAAGAAGGCCATCTAGCAATAAGAATTGTACTAGAATGTTTGACGCAACTACTACTGACGCCATGGCAAGAATGCCAATAAGAAGTTTTTCCATAAAATTTATTCCCGTTTTTTAACCAAGGTAGCGGTGACTTGTTATTTTTTATTAACGTGTGAGCGTTATATTCAGATCAAAAGTTTTGCAAGCGTAAAGTACAATAATTAACTTAGCTCGTATAGCCATCGGGGTTTACTCTTAGCATAAGAACTAAACCAATTAAAAAGAGAAAAATAAGAGGTGATACACCAAGATTGTTACTGTTTGTTACTGCTGTGACATAGGCAATTAATGCTGGAGCAAGAAAAGCGGTAGCTCTACCAAGTAATCCATATATACCAAAATACTGAGTTGAATTAGAAGTGTTCGTATGTCTTACCATCATGGTTCGACTTGCCGATTGTAGAATTCCTCCAAAGCCGCCAATTAGAACCCCACATCCATAAAAAATATTGTCTGGAATACTTGAGCCCTCGGCTAATGGAATGCCAAAGAAAGACACTCTAGACATTCCAACAACTATAACGCAAACAGCAGTTAAAACTATAATACTCAAGAGTATTACTGGCTTCGGCCCCACCCGTCTATCCCACTTACCACCTAGCCAACTACAAACGGCTGCTGCAAGTGCTGCAACTATTCCAAAAGTTCCAATTTGAACAATTGACCAGTCTAGAACTAAGGCTGCATAAACTCCTCCAAAGCTGTAAAGCCCATTTAAGCTATCGCGGTAAAACATATTTGAAATTAGATATCTAACTGTACTTTTTTTGTCGCGTAAGCTCACTATTGTTTTCCACAGATCTTTCAGACCGCTCCCGAAGCTGGCACCTATGCGTCGCTTGGACTTATCATTAATCCATAAAAAGTAAGGTATGGAAAAAATAATAAACCACAAAGCGACAAAAGGACCAACAAAGCGTGTTCCTTCTTTAGCCTCGGCGTTAAGGCCAAAAATTGGATCAAAACCAATTAATGTTTTCCCATTATCTTGTTCAACAAACAGGGTAAGGACTATTACAAGAGAAACTAGGCCTCCAACGTATCCAAATCCAAAACCACTCCCAGAGATTGCACCTGTTTCGGATCTATTCCCCAACGAGGGCAGTTGTGCGTTACTGAAAATGTAAGCCAGTTCAGCACCAACAAACCCTATCCCAAAAGAAATCAAAATCCACTGCCAATTTGATCCATCGGGCAGGCCGAACCAAGAACTAAAGGCGCCAATTATCAATAAAGCAGAAAAAAGATAAATCCACTTCATCCTGTTCCCGTAATTATCAGCAATGGCACCGATAATTGGTGCGGTAAAACCGACTATCAGGCCAACTATTGTTATGGTCAAAGACCAATAATATTGAGCATTGGCTCTGGAAGATGCGCCGTCTAATCCGTTAGTCATAAAATACTCAGCAGCTACAGTGGCAAAATAAGGGCCTATGATAAATGTAACCATCAGCGTATTGTAAGGCTGACAGGCCCAGTCATAAAAAAACCAGCCCCATATTTTCTTTGAAGTGTTCATAAGACTAGTCTCCCATTTTTCTATGTACTAAAACAAGTTCGCATAGACTAAAGCAAGTTATTCTTGCATTGGGGGCCAAGGTCTTTTTTCTTCTGAGTCAACCCAATCTTTCAACCAGTCTGGCATTTTAGGTGACACAAGCGCCACTTCAATCTCATCAAAAATCTTTTGTGGATTAATAATTCCATTATTCCCTACAAACGCTGCGCGATAAATAATATGTCCAGCGCACTCTTTTTTGGAATTCCACATAGATTGTTCAATGTACAAGAACCTTTTGTCCCAGCAGACCGTTCTGGTCTGCATTCGTATCCGGTCAAAAGCCCTTATACGTTTTCGATACCTTACATTTGCACCCGCCATTGTCATCGACCATCTATTTTTTAAAATGACCTTGCTAAAGCCTGACCTGCTCGAAAATGGTATACGGCCCAAATCATACAATGTTAGTGCACGCCCATTATTAAGTTCAAACCAGAAATCAAGATCCCATGGCCAGCAAATATGGGATGATTCATGGATTTCACCTACAGATATGTGCTGCTGAGATCTGTTAACTAATAGCTCTTTTGCCATTCTTATAAATGGATACATTTAAAGTTCCCAGTTCTTCCATGGAGAGGTGTCATGTATGGGTAGATATTTTTTAAAACTTGGCCCAAAAGCTAATTCAAATAGTCACCAACACTTCGAACGTCAGAAGCTAAGCCTTCTAGAACAGAGCCTGCACCATCTAGAACTCCCTTGGTCGTTCCACAAGAGCAAAGCAGTAAAACTAAAGATGTGCAGAACACTTTTTTTAACATTTTCTGATATCTTGCCATAAACACGCACAGGTAACTTACATATTTTTCTGCAAAACATCAACGTCTGGTAGTTAGACAACTGTATACGCTTTTAGATCAAGCTGCAGTCTGTTGCTCTATTACTGGGCGTGATTGGAAAACAAATTTAGCGTCTTGGAAAGTCTCAAGTACAATTTTTGTTGCATGAGCATCATCATAAGCAAATACTAACTGGTCGTCGACGTCTTCGTAATGTTCATTAACGTATCCAATTAGGTATGGTTTTAAGTAAGGTTTGAGCATGGCGATATCCTTTTATTATATAAGATACGCTGGCTTACTCCTTTTGGATCACTCTAACCTTTTGAAAGTAATACATGTCTTGGTATGTAGATTTATAAAAAAATTGCAGAGCCAAAACGATTTGATTAAATTGTTTCTGACCCTGCTAAAGTAAAAAAACGGAATAGGGAGACTATTCGTTTAAGGCTAAGATTTAATTATAAGGACAATTAGAGAAATAAATCTTAGCTTGTTTAGCTTATATTACAATTTCTGGAAATATAATGAGATCCTTAGTTTAAACTTTGCCCCACTTTTATAAGTTCCAAAACTAGGCTAAATTAAACACCGAAGCTTAAGAAATAAGCATGTTTAAAAAAATTAAAGGACAACCTAGGTTGATGTCATCAGTGCCGGAACTCTTTATCTGTTTGATGGTCAGGCTCATTGATTTTAATGGTGACGAATTATGACTTCCCCTACTAACGTTTTATGGATTATGGCTGATCAGCTTAGATATGATTATTTGAGTTGTTATGGCCACTCAAATTTACATACGCCAAATATAGACGCCCTTGCTAGCCGGGGAGTTCAATTTAGTAACGCATATGTACAATCTCCAGTTTGTGGGCCATCTAGAATGTCAGCATATACTGGTAGATATGTCAGAAGTCATGGTTCGACTTGGAATGGAATGCCGCTTAGGGTTGGTGAGCGCACTATTGGTGATCATCTAAAAGAAAATGGTATACAGTCCGTTTTAGTCGGGAAAACGCACATGGTTGCCGATGCTGAAGGTATGGCTTGGCTTGGGATTGATCCTAGTAGTGAAATTGGAGTTCGTGTTTCTGAATGTGGGTTTGTGCCTTTTGAACGAGACGATGGTTTGCATCCAAATAGTGCTCGCCAGCGGTGGTCTTCCTATGATGATTATTTAGCAGAAAAGGGATATATTTCAGACAATCCGTGGGGTGATTTTGCTAATTCTGGGTTGGATGAAAATGGAGATTTGTTATCTGGCTGGCTTTTGAAAAATTCAAGATTGCCAGCAAACATTCCGGAGGAGCATTCTGAAACTGCTTATATGACAAATAGGGCTATGGATTTCATGGCTAAAGCTCGTGAAAGTGATCAGCCTTGGCTCTGCCATTTATCCTATATCAAACCGCATTGGCCATATATTGTTCCTTCTCCCTATCATGAAATGTATTCAGATGACGACATAAATAACCCAATTCGTTCCGATAAAGAAAAGCAGACCAATCATCCGTTACTTCGTGCTTATCAAAATGCACGGGTTTCAAAATGTTTTTCTAGAGATGAAGTGCGAGAGCACGTGATACCGGCTTATATGGGATTAATAAAGCAGCTAGATGACAATTTAGGTAGATTATTTCAGTGGATGGATAAGTCCAATTTAAGTGAAAATACGATTATTATTTTTTCATCTGATCATGGCGATTATCTCGGTGATCACTGGATGGGAGATAAGGATTTTTATCATGAAATGGCAGTAAAGGTGCCGCTAATAATCTACGACCCCAGAAAGGTTTCAGATAAATCTAGGGGCACCGTTAAAAATGATCTTGTGGAGATGATTGACTTAGCTCCTACTATTCTAAACTTTTTTGGTTGTCCGCCCAAGCCGCATATAATTGAGGGGCGTGATCTTACACCCATTCTGACTGGAACGGCAGGCTTTTCTCGAAATTATATTATCAGTGAACATGATTACCATTGGTCTGAAATGGCGAAGGAGCTTGATCAGCCACAGGATTTAGCCCACACAAAAATGATATTTGATGGACGATGGAAATATATAAGATGTGAAGGGTTCGAACCTATTCTATTTGATTTATTTTCGGATCCAGATGAGCTTGTTGACCTTGCGGGCTCAACAACTGTGATGCATCGAGACGCAAGGTTGCGGTTAGAGACTGCTCTTGAGTCTTGGGCAATGCGTCATCATACGAGAATTACTGCAACCGAGGAATTATTAGAATCTCAAAAGAAAGCAGCAGAGTTAGGTATATTAATTGGTTTCTGGGATGAAAAAGAGTTCGAAACCATAACCGGGAAAAAGTTTGAGAACTTAAAACCTGTTGGGAAAAAAGAAAAATAATTTTTAATTATTTCCTACGGCTTTTAATTTAGGCCAGCATCTTCGTGTCACCATCAATTGCAATCGACTGTCCGGAAATTCTTGCCCCCAGTGGTGATGCTAAAAACATGATCTGATTAGCTATGTCCTCGGCAGTGACGTATGATTTTATCGATGTAAATGAAAATGCTTCTTTTTCGATTTCTGCAAAGCTTTTGCCTAAGCGCTGTGCTTTTGCCATTAAAACATTTTTTTGTCGTTCGCCTTTTACTAACCCAGGCAAAATAGCGTTAACTCGTATCTTGTCGTCGCCTAATTCAATAGCAAGTGACTTTGTCAGGCCTATAACGCCCCACTTGGAAGCGGCGTAAGGTGAACGTAGCCCAAAGCCCATTTTACCTGCCGCCGAAGAGAGGTTTACTACTGAAGCATTCTTGCTTAAACGCAGGTTTGGGATACAATTTTTGATGAACAAAAATTGGCTTGTTAAACAAACATTTAGACATTCGGACCAGTCTGCAGTGTCAATTTCTTCAATTTTACTGGTCGGTCCAGCTATTCCTGCATTGTTTATTAGACAGTCGAGGCCTCCTAATTTATTCAACGCATTCGAACAAAATGATTGAACTTCCTGCTCATCCGAAACGTCCAGCACTTCTGTATAAATATCAGGGTATTCGTCCTTTAAAATCTTAATCAAGTCTGAATTAATATCACAAGTTGCAATTTTTGCCCCCTGTGAATGAAAACCTTCCAAGATTGCTTTTCCGATACCAGAGCCTCCTGCAGAAATCACTACTTTCAAGTTTTTTAACGAAATATCCATGATTACTATTTTCCAAAATGGTAAGTATTTAATTTCCTAAGTATATTAATCACAGTGTTTTTAAAAATTAACAAGCTCTGAGTTCTTTTCAGGATTCTGCTTGCTTACTTTCTCCATTTAAGTCCAATCTATTTCTTGGCAATATCTCAAAACTACTAAGGGGAAGCAGTCATGGCTTGGGATTCTTATCTTGAAAAAAATCAGGACCGTTTTGTGGATGAGCTAAGCGCATTCATATCAATTCCATCAGTATCGGCCGCGGATGAACATTTTCAGGATGTTGTTAAAGCAGGTGAATGGGTCGTATCTAAGTTGCAGTCAATTGGAATTTCAAATGCTCGATTGATGAAAACACAAACACACCCAGTTGTTTATGGAGACTGGCTACATGCTGGAGATGATAAGCCGACTATATTAATATATGGACATTTCGATGTTCAACCAGCGGATCCTTATGAACTTTGGGATAGTCCACCTTTTACACCACTTGTTAAAGATGGAAAAATTTATGGCCGTGGTGCGTCAGATGATAAAGGAAATATGTTAGCGCCAATTTTGGCAATCGAAGCTCTTCTTTCGAGTGACAAAAAGCTGCCCGTGAATGTTAAGTTTTTTTATGAAGGACAGGAAGAAATTGGCTCGCCCACGATTGGTCCATTTATAAAAGACAATATAGAACTATTGAAAGCAGATATGATATTTTCATCTGATGGAGGACAGTGGTCTGAGGATCAGCCGAGTTTGGTTTATGCCTTACGAGGGTTAGTTGGGTGTGAGATTACGGTGACTGGAGCGAGTGGTGATCAACATTCTGGAACTCATGGCGGTGGTATAGCCAATCCGATACATGCATTGTCACATTTAATAGCATCAATGAAGAATCTCGATGGTAGAATAACAATAGATGGATTTTATGATGATGTTATCGAATTATCGGACGAAGAAAAGGAAATGTTTGCTGGGCTGCCATTCGATGAAAAGGACTATGTAGAAAAATTAGGTGTTCCGGAAACTTTTGGGGAGACGGGTTATACTGTTCAAGAAAGACTTTGGGCACGTCCAACTTTAGAGCTGAATGGGATATGGGGCGGATATCAAGGCGGAGGCTCTAAAACAGTATTGCCTTCTCAAGCTCACGCAAAAATCACGTGTAGGCTCGTCGCTAACCAGAAGCCTGAAAGAATATATGATTTAATAAAACAGCATGTTGAAAATAACCGACCACCGGGAGTTAAAGCTGAGGTTAAAAAACTTGCTGGTGATGCTGATCCATTTCTGGTCCCAAGAGGCCATAACTCCAGTCAAATAGCGGGCCGGGTTTTACACGATTTATATGGAAAAGAGCCATTGGAGACCCGAGTTGGAGGATCTATTCCAGTGATGTCTACCTTATTGTCAGAGTTGGGTATTCATGCAACCATGTTTGCTTTTGGCTTAGATGACGAAAAAATACATGCGCCAAATGAATTTTTTAGACTTTCTAGCTTTAAGAAAAGTCAAATTGGATATTGTAAACTTCTGGAAGAATTTGGTAAATAATGAATAACTTAAATTGAATGAGATCAAGTTTTGTATTGCCGCGTAGTTCATGTAAAGGCAGTCAGTGAGATTCAGTTAAAGATGATTACTTCTTATATTGAGTCAACTATGATGCCCAGAAACCTAGCCGTAGGACAAGTTTCGGGTGAAGTTTTTGAAAAGTCTCCAACCGAAATTTTTACTGTTTCCAAATTTTCAGATGAAGAAACGGCAAATAAAATAATGGGTTTAATGAAAGATGAAATTCGTGAGATAGCAAAAGGTTGTAAAATGAGTTTGTTAGAGGGTCCAAGAATTATTGAAGGAAAATCCTCTTAAGACCGATCTTTAAAGGACGGAGCCTACTAAAATGGATACATATTTAAAAGTGATGGTTACCATTATAACGGTATGTGTAGTGATAGTAACTCTTATCATAGTTGTGGAAATGCTTGCTAGCCTTGGTCATCATGAAGAGTATGATGAGGGCTATCACGAAAAACTTAATTATCTGATTGAGAGCGTCGAAAAATTACAAACAGATTAATTGCATTTTTAATTCGCTGGAAACGTAATTTTAAAATACTAATTGGTTTTTATGAAGCGAGATAATGGTAAGAAACAAAAATCTGATGCAAGAGTAAGTGGCGAGATAGCTTTTTACGTTCTTATTGCATTGGCAGCATTTGTTTTTGTGTTTATCTTTCTGGGCGCATAAATGTCGTTATGTAATAATTTTAACTACATTGCCGCCAAAGTATGTTCTAAGCCGTTTATTATATGAGCTTCTAATAATCTCGCAGCTTCTGTGCCATTTCTACTTAGTGCGGCTTCAAAAATTTTATGATGCTCTTGAGCTGCTTCATCCCCTCTAAATGTAAAAACCAACATTTGATATCTAAGATACTTGTCATAAAGTATTGAGTGTAAATCTAGTAAATTTTTAGAATTACAGGCTTCTATTACTGCTAGATGGAATTCCCAATCATAACGCTTCCATGTCTCTTTTTTAGAGACATCTCCTGCAATCATTTTTTTTTCCATTAGTTGTAGTTTATGATGGGCAGCAACTAAATTACCCTCCCAGTCATCGTCTCCACTTTCGACTGATGCTTTGAGCGCGTGGCACTCTAGAAGAACTCTAAGTTTTGCGATTTCAATAAGATCCTTCTGAGAAACCTCAGTCACATAGAAACCACGCTGTTCTTCTGCTAACACGAAACCTTCACTTGCAAGTCTATTGAGTGTTTCCCTTAAAGTTGAAACACTGGCCTCATACTGGCTCTTTATCAATTCAAGTTTTAATTTAGATCCTGGTACCAGTTGCCCGAAAATAATATCGTGTTTTATTTTTTCGTACGTCGATGAACCGACAGTGTTTTGATGTTTTCCCATAAGGCTAATGTACCAGATTAATTTACCATTCTACTATGCTTAGGATTAGGTAAGTAATTTTTCAAGTTTTATAAATATCTGTCTAAAGCGAAAATATCATATAATATTGCAGTTGGTGATTTTTTTGCTTACGAATGGAACAGATTATATTGGGAGATTAACGCGGGATATTTGGTTTATAGTTTCACAACTTTATCCCATTAAAATGTCTGCGTTAAATAATGGCTTTATGAGTGGTACCGTAAAATTGGTTCTTGTCGGTCTTGGACTTGTCGGGAGGCGCCATGCTGATGTTATAGCTAAAACAAAGAGTGCCGAATTGGTCGCAATTGTGGATCCATCTAAAGATGCTCAAAACTATGCGCGCAAGAAAAGTCTAAAAGCATATCACTCTTTAGAGGATATGTTTACGGAGCAATGTCCGGATGGAATTATACTTGCGACCCCAACGTTGATGCATAGTGAGCAGGCTTTCTACTGCATCAAGAGAACTTGTCCAGTCATGATTGAAAAGCCAATCGCTACTTCTTCGCAAGAAGCTCTTGCATTAGTTGAAAAGGCGGAAAGTTTGGATGTTCCAGTACTCGTGGGTCATCATAGGCGTTATAACCCGATTATACAAAGAGCTAACAAAGTTATTACATCAGGAGAAATTGGAAAAGTTCGGGCAGTTCATGCTAATTGTTGGTTTTATAAATCAGATGAATATTTTGATGAGGCAGAATGGAGAAAAAAGAGGGGTGCAGGACCAATTTCAGTGAACCTTGCTCATGATATAGATCTCTTAAGGTATTTTTGTGGTGAAATTGATTTTGTTCAGGCGCAAACAGCTAAGTCAATTCGAGGATTTGAAAATGAAGATGTCGCAGGTGCTTTGTTAACGTTTAGAAATGGAGCAATAGGAACAATATCTGTCTCAGACTCTATCGTTTCGCCGTGGAGCTGGGAGATGACTTCAAAAGAAAATCCCGTATATCCTCCGACTTCGGAAAGTTGTTATTTTATTGGAGGATCACATGGCTCTCTCTCTATTCCAGATTTAACGTTATGGGGTCAAAATAGTGAACGCGATTGGTGGAAACCTTTAGAAGCCTTATCGATGGACCATGAACCCGCTGATCCATTATACAATCAGATTATCCATTTTATTGACGTTATCAAAAAGGAAGAAAATCCCATTGTTTCTGGTAGAGAGGGCCTTTTTACATTAAGGGTCATCGAGGCTATCCAGAAATCTGCATTGACTCAGCAATCTGTAAAGGTTGAAAGTTAGTTTAGATTCGTTTCAATTCAGGAAAGGTTATTGAAAAATATCATATATTTTGAGTTAAAAATTGCAAAAGTGAAAAAATATGATATCGAATTATGGAGCACTTAATGTGCTATAGCTTATAATGGGAGGAATATTTTATGTTACATAAATTAACAAGACGTTCAGTCTTGAATGCAATTGCAGCGGCAGGAATGTTGGCTGGGACTACGGCTACAACAGTTGCAGCAGATCAAATGACTTTTACTCTGGCTACAGCTGGTTCTGAGACAGATATGAGATCGGCAGCTATGGCTAAAGTTTTCGCGCCAATGGTAGCAGGCTTTGCTGATTACCAACCTGGATATAACGCAACATTGTTCGCTCAAGGGACTGAGCTCGATGCTATCAGTCGTGGTAACTTGACAATGTCAATTGCGTCTGCGCAGGAATTAGCCCAATTTTTCCCGGAGTTTTCAATTTTTGCTACCGGGTATGTTCATCAGGATGCAGCACACCAAGTGCGAGTCTTTAACGATCCATTAATGGACCCTTTCAAGAAAACAGTTGAAGATGAGCTTGGTGTAAAATTACTTTCAGTAATGTATTTAGGGCGTCGTCATGTGAATTTGCGTCAGCCTAGATCTGAAGTTGATGTCCAAACTCCAGCAGATTTAGCCGGCGTAAACTTGAGAATGCCTGGAACAGATGCTTGGCAATTCCTTGGAGCAGCTCTAGGAGCCTCGCCAACACCGTTTGCATTTACAGAAGTGTACACAGCACTTTCAACAGGCGCCGTTGATGGACAAGACAATCCATTACCAACTGTTGTAGACGCGAAATTTTATGAAGTGACAAAGCAAATCGCTCTTACTTCGCATCTAGTAGATTTAAACTATGTAGCATTTTCAAAAGCTACCTGGGATAGCTTAACACCCGATCAGCAAATGACTGTTCAGCGCGCTGCAGATGCAGCATCGGCTTGGGGTCGTTTGAAGCAATTAGATAAAGAAAATAATCTAGCAGACTTCATTCGTAGTCAAGGTGTTGAAATCTACAGCCCTGATCTTGACGCTTTCCGAACTCACGTTCAAGCGCAGTATGTTGGAAGCGAATTTGCAGCAAGTTGGCCAGATGGCGTGTTGGAAAAAATCAACGCACTTGGTAATTAATCTTTGCACTCATTGTGAGGGAGTCAAATATGCAAAATTTTGCAAAGTGGCTCACTCGCGGATGTGAATTTATCGCCGCCATGATTTTGGCGGCGATTTTTATTATTTTTCTTCTTCAAATATTTGCTCGCTATACTTCAAAAATAGCTTGGCTGATGCCCATTGAGCCGCTTTCAAATTGGATGCTAACTGTTGAACCAATAGGATGGACGATAAATCTAATATCACTTCTTTGGGTTTGGTTGATCTTTTTTGGCTGTTCTTTTGTCGTCCGGGAACGGGATCATGTTACATTTGACATCTTGTATCTAGCCCTGCCAGACCATTTAAGGCGAATAGCTATAATCGTTATTTCATTGATCATGATTTTTGCTTTGCTCTGGTCTTTTTTGCCAACTTGGGATTCAATATTCGGAAGTCGTTTGATGGACTTAAAGAAGATCCAGACTTTAAGAATGCCAATAACGGGCGATAAGATACCGATTAAATGGCTTTTCGCATCGTACATCACATTGATGATTGTTGTCATATTACGTTACGCTTGGATTTGTTATGAGGTATCAATAAAGGGTCCTCCAAAAAGGCCCATAGAAGAATTTTCGGCTACCCAAAAGGATGATGCCTAATGAGCATCGAAATATTAGCTGGTATTTTTATTCTATTCTCTATGGCCGCATTAGGAGCGCCTGTAGCCTATGCAATTCTTTCTGGAATCATAGTCTATTTGGGTGTGGCTGGTCAGGACCTTGCAATTGCTGGCCAAACTATGGTTCAGAGGCTTTTCGACGGGTTTCTTTTATTAGCAGTCCCACTTTTTATTGTGACAGCAAACATAATGAACGCCGGTACAATCTCAGATCGACTACTTAATTTTTGCGTAGCAGTTGTTGGAAGATTTAGAGGTGGTTTGGGTCATGTAAACGTTATGGCTTCTCTAATTTTTTCTGGGATGTCAGGTTCCGCAGTTGCTGACGCAGCAGGAATTGGAAAACTAGTCATAGAAATGATGGTCAAAAGCGGGCGCTACTCTCGTGGATATGCTGCTGCAATTACAGCAGCAACTGCTACTATTGGGCCAATTATTCCTCCTTCAATTCCGATGGTGTTATACGCTCTTGTTTCAAACACTTCCATTGGGTTTTTATTTTTAGCAGGCATATTGCCGGGTTTAATAATGGGTGCAGTCCTAATCGGTATGAATACATGGATTTCTTATCGCCGAGATTTTGGGAAAGAAGAAGCAGTTCCAATAGCGCAATTGCCATTGATTACTTTAAAGTCATTTCCAGCACTTTTAATGCCAGCGATACTTTTGACTTGTATATATAGTGGAGTAACATCGCCAACAGAGGCAGCAGCGATAGCTGCTTTGTATGCCTTTATTTTGGCGGCTGGTTTTTATCGTGCTTTGACTATTAAATCACTTTATCAGTTATTTGTTGAGAGTGCCCGATCATCTGCCTCGGTCGCGTTAGTGATTGGCGCCTCCATGATTTTAACATATGTAGTTGTTAAAGAAAATATCCCACAGACTTTATCAGCTTTATTAGCAGGAGCTGAAATCAGCCCAATTATTTTTCTTCTGCTTATAAATTTATTAATCCTTTTAGTGGGATGCATCTTAGATGCTACTGTCATTATATTAGTTATTGTGCCCTTATTCATTCCGACCTGTGAAGCGCTCGGTATAGATTTAGTGCATTTCGGGGTCCTTGTGGTAGTGAATTCAATGATAGGGTTAATTACCCCCCCGTATGGAATGCTGCTCTTTGTTATAAATGCCGTAACTGATATACCTTTGCGTGAAATAATAGGTGAAATTTGGGCATTTTTAGCAGTTTTGATTTTTGCATTGCTGATAATGATTTTTTCACCAAATATGGTTTTGTGGTTACCCAGATTATTTGGGTATCAGGGATGAGAAATACTTTTGGTGGCAAAAAACTACCTAAATTTCAGTTTACTTCACAACTAAAATAAAATGACAAAAGCTGATGAAGCAGACGTATTAGGCAATTTTTAGATATTTACTGTCTACCACTTTTGGGTATTCCAATTGTTATTGCGATACCTCCTAGAACAAGAACACACGATAAAATAAATTTTAGTGTTATTAATTCTTGCATAAAAACCATTCCGCCTGCGGCGGCTATTAATGGCACACTAAGCTGTGACACTGCGGCATTGGTAGATGGTATTTTTGGCAAAACATAATACCATAATGCGTATCCCATTCCAGACGTAATTGCGCCTGAACAAATTGCCAACAGTGCCCCATTATTTGACCACGAAAAACCAGTGTTATTTGGGAGTAATAAAATGACAATTAAACAAATTGGTGTGGAAAGTAGAAAGCTGGCAGTCGTAGCGGATATTGCGGATTCCGCATTTTTCCCTAGGATAGAATAAATTCCCCATGCCATACCTGCGATTGCCATAAGTACACTTGATTTCATATCTAGAGTAAAATCTCCGCTCGGCCAAAGTAGATATATTAGTCCGGTAAAAGCAATGACTGCACCAATACTTTTATTTTTTGGTACTTGCTGATCAGAAAGAAATGATGAAGCGAACATTACCAACTGTACTACCCCGAACTGGATCAAAACGCCTATCCCAGTCTCAAGCCCTGTGAATGCATAAGAAAACCCTACCAAATATAAGCTCAATGCGGCGGTAGTTTTTAAATTAAGATTACTAAATATTTTTAACGGGTACTTTCTCAGATAACATATTAAAAGTAACGTTATGGCACCAGCGAATACACGTAGAAGGAGAACTAGCTCGGGATCCATATTGTAACTCGCTAGTGCAGCACGGGTCAAAAGGGCATTCCCAGAAAATGCCAGCATTGTAAGCAAAACAAGTGAATAGACGTATACCAAACTTATATCTCTATTAAAATTCCATCTATAAATTGCACTTGTATCAGTTATTAAATGGATGGCTAGCATAATACTCCGAATACTAAATACCTAAGCTGTAGTATTGTGAATAAAGATCTTGAGAGATTTGTGTAATAATCATTAAGATTGACAAATTAGCTCATTATCAGACAAACTTCTTTGATGTGGAGGCACGTTAAAAGTGTATCAACTCGTAATATGGCAAGAGTGCTCTAAAAGTGGTCAAAAAGGCCATATTAGTTTCGCAACAACACAAGATTTTATTCCTAAGATTGGTGAACTATTTTCCGCCCCACCTTTGTCAGGACATGTAATTGGTGTGACGCACGATTTGCACGATCAGGACTTTAACCTTTCAAAGTTTATTCATTTTGTTCAGTTAGAAAAAAAATCACTAGAACTGGCTGACGCGTTTGAGCTTCCAGAGCAACTTGAATTTGTTGAGTATTAATTTTCGTTTGATCAGAAAAAAATGGCTGCATAAATGCAGCCAGTAGGAGGTTATATGAAGCAGTTCTGTTTAAGCTTTGCAAATGGCATGCCAAGTGATTAGCTAGGTAAATTTGTTTAGGGTTATTTTTTGATATGCAAGATATTCTAATCACAGGCTTAGCGACCTTAGACTTAATTTTTAAAATGGATAGTTTCCCTGTTAAAAGTGAAAAGTATAGAGCGGAAACTGCTATGTTTTCCGGGGGTGGTAATGCTGGTAATGCATCCGTAGCAGTTGCACGGTTAGGTGCAAACTCGACTATTTTTTCTGCTGTTGGATGCGACGAAGTTGGATCTTTTATTCTCGGGGAGCTAAAGCGCGAAAATGTAAATACAGAGTTCGTTTTAGAGTTAGAAAATTGGCAATCGTCTTTTTCGTCAGTACTCGTAGATATTGATGGTGACCGGCAGATTGTGAATTACAGAAAGTCACTTCCAGAGAATGCTATAAATAGTATTTCGAATTTTCCGGTTTACGATGCCTATCTTTCAGACAGTAGGTGGAGCGAAGCAGCAATCGCTACTCTCTCTTTAGCCAGAAAATATAAAAAGCCTGGTATTTTAGATGCAGAAGCGCCCGTTTCTCAACATGCTGTAGAAATTGCATCTCATGTTGCATTTTCAATGCAGGGGCTCAGACACTTCACCAATAAGGATGACTTAATGGCAAGTTTGAAAGTTATTGAAAATGACTTCAATTCGTGGGCTTGTGTTACCGACGGGCCAAATGGCGTCTATTTTCTAGAGGAGGGTGTTTTACGTAATCTACCCGCTCCCAGGATAAAAGCTGAAGATACTTTAGGCGCTGGCGATGTTTGGCATGGAGCATTTGCCGTCTGCTTAGCTGAAGGAAAAAGTGAGAGAGAGGCAATCAAATTTTCTAATTTGGCAGCAGCAATTAAGTGTACAAGATTTGGGGGGCAGTCCAGCATTCCGACACGCGGAGAAATCAATGAATTTATTAATTCAAAATAGGGAAGAGATTATTTTTGCATTTACTAAATATCGATAAGTTGACGATTAAAGATGAAGTAATTCCAGCTGAAAGACTGGCTGCCATGGTAGAGGCTGATCGGACTAAGGATTTATCTGCTCAATTGCGGGATAATGGCTATCTACTTTTGAGATCTGTCTACAGGCCTTCAGATGTTCAAGCTGCTAGAGACGAGATACTTCAAAGGCTAGCAGAGGTTGGAGAAGTAGCTGAGCCAATATCTGATGCAATTTCTACAGGTACATCGGAAAGGCGTTTGCATTATCCAAACACAAAAGAGCTAGGTGCGTTCTGGAAATCAGTCAGTGAAGGTTCGGCACTAAGAAGGGTGATAAATGGTCCCGAAATTACTGGTGTAATGGCGGAAATATTTGGTGAAAAAGTTACTCATTTCTCGTTTGCCTGGCTCCGGGCTATGCAGGCAGGAAAAGCTAGCCCGATTCATATCGACCATCCTTATATGAATAGAGGTACTAAAGATTTGTTAACTTGCTGGTGTCCAATAGGTCCAGTTGGATTGGATGAAGGTACATTGTACATACTGGAGGGTTCTCACACCTGGGGTGATATTAGGGACCGCTTTGAGGGATTAGATGTCGATAAAGACAAAAATCGTGTGGGGCATATCGAGGATACTCCGCTGGATTTAGCTAAGAAAAAGTCGAGTCGGTTTCTTACCTCCTCATTTAATCCAGGTGACTGTCTGATTTTTGGAATGTTTACTGTACATGGTTCATTCGATAACAATTCGCCTTTTGGTCGAATACGATTATCATGCGATACCCGTTTTCAACCCATAAGTCAGCCAATGGATCCGCGTTTTTCTGGTAAAAACCCACTAGCCCATTCTGGTCTAGGTTACGGCTGTTTAACTGCATCGCTACCAATGAATGAAACTAGATCTCCTCGATAGGCAGTGACATGAAAGGTATTTTGCCCAGTTTAAATACTCCATTTACAAATTCGGGTGAACTAGATCTCGATTCACTTACTCGTTTGGTAGAGCACACGATAATCTCTGGCTGTGGAGGGATGCTCGGACTAGCAGTAGCGGGCGAACACAACACTTTAAATTTTGATGAAAAGATTCAATTTATTGAGACAGTTACGAAAGTGAACAAGCGGCGCATTCCTTTTATATGTAGTGTTACCGCAGCTGACTTTAACGAGAGTGTTGAGCTTACAAAAAGTGCTAATTCTTTTGGTGCGGAAGGTATATGTCTTCAATTACCGTCAAACCTCGAATTTGCTAAGAAATTGTTTCTTTTAGAGCAGTTGGAAGACCGATCCCCTGAAATTTTAATGATACAAGATTTGGACTGGTTCGGAGATGGAATGGCTTTAGAGGAAATTGTAAAATTATTTAATTCTGTAGATAAATTTAATTGGTTAAAAATAGAAACAGTAGGAGCAGGAGAAAAGTATACTTCTGTTTTGCAAAAACTGGATGGCAGATTGAAAGTTTGTGGTGGCTGGGCCGTAAAACAACTTATCGATGCGATGGACCGTTCAGTAAATGCTTTCATTCCCACAGGATTAGAAAAAATTTATGTAGAGATTTATCAATTATACCAAAATGGTAATAAAGAAAAAGCACGGTTATTATTTGAAAAAATTCTGCCTGTATTGAATTTTTCAAATCAAAATATTGGAACAAGTATTCGCTTTTTTAAGAATTTACGTGTTCTGGAAGGGCTATTTGAAAGTAATTATTGCCGTGATGAGTCAGCCGTCTTTGACAAATTACAGGAATTTGAAGCAGTAAAGGCAACTTCAATAGCTAACGGTTTATTAGCAAGTTACCGTTAAAAATGATTTATATAAAAGTACTAAAATCATTTTGGGCTACGTTTAAGTTTCTGGAAGCGCCTTAAACTACTAGGCATCAATTCTTTTCCCACAACTTCTTCCCAATCTGTTTCTGCTACGTCCCCGATGTAAAGATCGCCTAAACTATCTATTGCTATACTGTGGGGTGATATAAATTGGCCGGGGAGAAGCCCAGGCCCGGATCCTTTGTCTAATTTTGAAAGCAGAGAACCCCTTTTATCAAAAAAACTGACAAATGGACCCAAATTGGGGAAATCCTTATTTACTTCTAGGTAAGAAGCTAATTCACCAACAATGCAATCAGGCGAAGAGCCTTCGGTTATAGCTAAACCGCTAGGTCGGTGCATATTATTTATTTGGGTTTCAAAATTGCCTGACGTATCAAAAATCTGTATGCGAGAATTCTCACGATCTGCCACATATATCCATCCATCATTATCGCAGCATATATTATGAGGTAGATTAAACTCACCTGGTCCAGCGCCAGATTGTCCCCAGCTTTTTATGTGTTTTCCTGTGGGATTAAAATGATGAATACAGGCATTATTGTAACCATCCGAAACGAAAATATCCCCCGAGGGTGATATTGCGCAATGTGTACATTTACAAAAAGGTTTTCCACTCATAAATCCGGAACTTATGCCTGAAGTGCCTAGTTGCATCAGCAGTTCGCCAGTCAGGGAAAATTTTCTGACTGTATGGTCAAAATTATCAGTTAAATAGATACATTGGTCTGGCCCTATCGATGCTCCATGTGGGTTTTTAAAAAGACCGTGGCCCCAGGTGCGTAATACATCTCCATTTTGAGATAAGACTACAACTGGGTGTTCTCCTCTGTTAAAAAGGTAAACGTAATCTTTTGCGTCTACAGCAATCCCTGCTACGTCCCCTAAAATAATCTCATCTGGGAAATTTCCCCAATCTTCCATAGGGGTATATGTATAGTTTCCATGTCCGAGCATTTAAATATTCGTGTTACCTTTCAAAATTTTTATATATAAGTTACAATAAAATTTCTGCTCAATCCACATTACTATTCTTTAAACTCAGAGGCTTGACAGTCAGAACAGTAACCTGCTTAGAATAGTCTTTCAGGTCTGTAGAGAGTACTCAATTGTTAAAGATATATGCGACATTATTAACGCTTCTAAAAATTGTAGTGGTCACAGCGGCTAATCATTTTAGCAAGTACCAAATTTTAAAGGTATGTGACATTCCCGTCCCAAGGCTGATGCAGCCGCACCGGGGTTGATCGCTGATGCAGTTTTTGATGGCCACTTAGCGGCGCGTAATTTTGAAAGAGATGATGGTGCTGCGGAAAAAGAGTTCTATATTAAAGAAATTATTTCTTTGGAATAATTATTGCTAATTCTGTTAGGTTGGAGATCACAGAGTGGAAGAGGGATTTAAGGAACTAATTTCGAGGTACCAAGGGTCCCACAGTCTTCCTCGCCAATTTTATACGTCTGAGACGTTATATAAGATGGATATTGAGCACTACTGGAACCATAGTTGGATTTGGGTTGGGCACATAAACCAAATTTCTAATGTTGGAGACTTTTTCTTATTCGACTACGGGTATGAGTCGATAATAGTAGCTCGTGATAAAGACAAATGTATAAATGCATTTTTGAATGTATGCCGTCATAGAGGCTCAAGGGTATGTATAGAGAAAAGTGGAAATACTCGTGTGTTTGCTTGTCCCTATCATGCATGGACTTATGAACTTAATGGAAATCTGCGTGCTGCACGTGAAATGGGCGATGGTTTTGATAAAGCCAAACACTACTTAAAAAGGGTCAATCTTCGAATTTTCCACGGCCTAATTTTTATCTGTATATCAGACGATCCACCTAATATAGATGAAGGTTTACTTCAACTAGAAGAATTGGTTGCACCTTTTGAATTTGAGAATTTAAAAATTGTGCACAGCGCAAATTACCCAGTAGCAGCTAACTGGAAATTAGCTTTGGAAAATTATATGGAATGCTACCATTGTGCGCCTGCGCATTTAGAGTACTCTAGGTCACATAGTTTAAAAGACCCATCAAGTGCCAATATCGAATTGAAAAATTGTTTGCTGAAAAAAAGCATAGAAGTTGGACTATCAGGCGATGAACTACAAATAAATGGTCTTGGGTCAAAAGACGTGGAAATGGATTTTTATTTTTCCCGATATCCCCTCTTCCAAGGATATCAAACAGGCAGTAAGTCGGGGAAAAAATTAGCACCACTATTAGGTAAGCTTAAAGATTTTGATGGTGGGACGACTGATATACAAATTGGTATTTTGAATAACTTTTTATCGTATTCAGACCATGTAATTGGCTATCGCTTTATCCCAAGATCTCTTCAGAGCACAGATATTGAGGTAATTTGGATGGTGCGACAGGATGCCGAAGAGGGAATAGATTATAATTTAGAGGATCTGATATGGTTATGGCATTGCACATCTCAAGATGATGAACGCATTATCGGTCTCAATCAAAAAGGGGTTAATTCCGACCACTATGTTCCTGGGCCCTTATCTAATATGGAGTGGGGTATCAAAGCTTTTCATGCTGGGTACCTGAAACAATTAGACAAAAAAACAAATATTAATTCGAAAAATTTTGTGTAGTTTGTAATTATAAAAATACCAAACAGTATTGAGGTTTTTGATGAAAATAAGAAATTCAAATTTTGAAAACGCCAATGAGCCATCTTTGGATGCTTTACATTCTTGGGATAGGCAACACCAATTACATCCATGGGCAGCAATGGATGCGTGGCGAGAGTACGACCACATGCTGGTGGAAAATGCAGATGGAATCTACTTATGGGACGCCTCCGGCAAGAAGTTTATAGACGGCCCTGGCGGAATGTGGTGTGTTCAGATTGGTTATGGAAGGCAGGAGATGGCCGATGCAATTGCTAAGCAAGCCATGAAACTTCCATATGCTTCTCCGTGGACAACAGTTACTGAGCCATCATCTATTCTTGCAAAAAAAATTGCTGAACTAGCCCCGGGAGATCTTAATAACGTGTTTTTTACAACGGGTGGTTCCACTGCCGTTGATACTGCTATTAGGACCATGCATTTCATGAACAATCGGTTGGGGAGGCAAGATAAAAAAATAGTTTTAGCTAGAGAAAAAGGCTACCATGGATCGACCTATTTAGCTTCTACAGTTACTGGCAAAGAGCGGGATAAGTCCCGTTTTGATATTGAAGACCGTTTGGTTCATTTTTTACCAGATGTTAATCCTTATCGGCGACCTGATACCATGTCTGTTGAAGCTTGGTGTGATGAAAAAGTGGCTGATTTAGAAAACGCTATCAGAGAACTTGGGCCAGATAAAGTTGGGGCTTTTATCGCGGAACCAATTCTTTGTTCCGGTGGTGTAATAATCCCACCGGAGGGATACCATAAACGTACATTAGAAATTTGCCGAAAATATGATGTTCTTTATATTTCTGACGAAGTTGTTACAGGTTTTGGTCGGCTTGGTCATTGGTTTGCATCTAGCGAAGTGTTTGGAATTCAGCCAGACATTATCACATGTGCTAAAGGCTTAACATCAGGCTATTTGCCATTAGGTGCTTGTATAATATCAGACAATGTTATGGCGCGAATGGAAAGTCCCAACGAATCTGTATTATTTTCCAATGGTTATACGTATTCAGCTCATCCAGTTTGTTGTGCAGCTGCATTGAAGAATATTGAAATTTTTGAGGAAGAGGACGTTTTAGGTAACGTACAAAAAGTTACACCTCATTTTCAGAAGAGGCTTCAACAGCTCTATCAATATCCAATAGTTGGTGACATAAGAGGGATGGGTTTACTTGGCTGCATAGAAGGTAAACCAGACCAAGAAGGCTTTACATTGGCAGAGGAAAGAAAACTGGGTGCACTTCTTGATGAGGCTTGTGAAGAAATGGGCCTATTAGTGAGGCCACTTATAAATATGGCGGTTTTTTCCCCACCTTTGGTCATAAATCTGTCTCAAATTGATGACATGTTTGACATACTTGAGAAAGCATTAGAGAGAGTATCAAAATCCTTATAATTCTGTCTATTTAATTAGAGGATGTTCTCTTTTTGAGAAATTCAGAGCATCAGACGCAGGATTGTCCACTTCGATAGCAGATCTATACCCGCTGTGAACGGCAGCTGCAATAATAGATGGAGCCTCAGCATCACCTATCTTAATTACTTTTTGGACGCCGTTACTTCCCCAATTGTCTGCCCGTGAGCAGAGGTCATCATATAAATCCGTTACTGGCATCTTACGAGTAATAGGAACCACAAAATCGCAGGAGACTTCTTTTGGCTCCCCGGAAAAAATGCAAGAAAGTTCTGCGATCCCATTCATTACTACTTCAATTTTGTAATTATTAATTACTTTAATCCCAGCCTTTATAATTTCCGTGTTTGACCTTGTTTGCTCATCAGTAAATTCACCCCAGCTACACACTCTTCCAGCTGGGCTCACTAAAGTTACTGCATGTCCTTGCCTTTTTAATTCAAGTGCAAGGACCGATCCAAAATAATAATGGTCATCATCATATATTACGAATTTAGATTTAGATTTAATGGGGTTCTCAAGCACTTCGTCGCCAGAAACTATCATTTTCATATCTGCTTTTTTAAAGTCACAATCGCTATGCCTTCCTATCGAGTCTTTTGCCCATCTAGCGCCTGTCGCAATTACTACGTCTTCGTAACCTAATTCTAATACGCTATCGGCAGTCATATAACTTTCGGGGAAAACCTCTATATTTTTGCATTTATTAATTTGTGTAATTCTCCAATCTCTGACCCTTATCCATTCAGATAGTCCGGGTAGCTTTGCTTCGGTAATAATTCTTCCTCCAAGTTCACGAGATTTTTCAGCAAGAGCCACTTTGTGGCCCATTTGCCCAAGGACCCTACTTGCCTCTAAGCCAGCTGGGCCAGAGCCAACCACTAATACTCTCTTTCTGTTTTTAGTAGTAAGTATTTTTTCTGGATGCCATCCATTGCGCCATTCTTCACCCATAGTAGGATTTTGTGTGCACCTAATTGGTACACCAAGGCTGTCATGCGCATAGCAAACATTACAGCCAATACACTCTCGAATGTCCTCCAGGTTTCCGGTAGAAATCTTTTTTGGTAAAAAGGGATCTGCGATTGATGGTCGCGCCGCGCCAATGAAATCTTGGACATTGTCCCGAAGAAGTTGAACCATCGTATCCGGCGATGTTAATCGACCGACCGAAACAACTGGTTTTGTTGTAAGTTGTTTTGCTTTTAAAACTGAATCCTTTAGCGCTGCTTCTTTTATGAATCTAGAGTTGCCCATTTCGACGCTGTAGTCAGGTACCGTCAGGTCCCACAGGTCAGGTAGTTCTGCTAAGAGCGCAAAAGCATCATAACTTTCTGGGTCGTTGAGACCAACACTAAAACGCGTGGCAACTGCAGCTTTCCCTTCTACTACTTCACGAGTATCCTCGATTAGCTCTTTGATAAAACGCACACGGTTTTCTAAAGATCCACCGTATTCATCATTTCTTATATTTGTTTCTGGGTTTAAAAATTCAGATAATAAATAACCGTGGGTAGCGTAGACATAGACAATGTCAAACCCAGCTTCTAGCGCCCGTTTTGCAGCATCCCTGTGCCATTGTCGGATATTTTTTATATCACTTTTATCCATGCAACGTGTTTGGCCCGGATGGTAAACTGATGTGTCTTGTTGTGGATGGTTTCGTAATCCTAGTGGCGGTAATCTGGTGCCTAGGTTTACGATCAAGGAGCCGCCTATCCATAGCTCTACGCCAGCTAGGGCGCCATGTTTGTGAACTTCATTAGTCATTTTCCGATGGGAAATAATGTCTTCATTGTCCCACAATGCGCAGTAAGGAAAAGCGTCATTATCGGAGGTTGGATGAATAGAGCAGTACTCTGTATTAACTACTCCCCACCCTCCTTCGGCCTTTACCCCTCGCATGGCTGCAAGTGTGTTGGGACGTCGCCATCCCATACCAGAGCAATGAGGTACCTGATAGAAACGATTTTTTGCGGTCACTGGTCCAATTTTTATTGGTTCAAATAAAATATTATGCCGTGGGTCGCGCATTTTTATACGTCGCCTCTTGCTGCCATTTGTTGATCTATCAATTCACGCCTTTGCTGCCTTAACATTATGTAAGCAGCAATTGCGACAAGGATGGCTACGAAGATAATAATAATAGTAGCTAGTGCATTTATATCAGGCCTTAAACCTAACCTAATTCTTGAGAAGATTAAGATTGGTAATGTAGTTGACCCCGGACCAGTTACAAAGCTTGCTATTACTAAATCATCAAGTGATAGGCAAAATGCTAAAAGCCATCCAGATAGAAGTCCTGGAGCAAGGCGCGGAAGAGTTATAGAGCTCATTACCGTAAAGGGTTTTGCACCTAAATCAGCGGCTGCTTCCTCTAGTGATACACCCATCCCGGTTAATCTCGCCTGAACGATTACTGCTACGTAGGCAAGTGAAAATGTAATGTGAGCTATAGTTATAGTAGTAAATCCACGCTCTAGTGGCCACCCGATTAATTCTTTCAAAGAAATGAAAAAGATTAAAAGAGATAAGCCGGTAATAACCTCAGGCATTACGAGTGGAGCAACCAACATACCTCCAAAGAGGGTCCTGCCTCGAAATTTTCCAAATCGGACCATTGCTAGTCCTGCTAATGCACCAAGCATCGTTGCAAAAGTGGCGTTGATAAAGGCTATTTGCAAACTCAGTCTTACTGCCTCCCACACTTCTGGAGATTCAAATAGTACTTTATACCAACGCGTAGACCATCCACCCCAAACTGGTACGAGCTTTGAATAATTAAATGAATAAATTACGAGCAGAACCATTGGTATGTATAAAAAAGCAAGTCCAACGGTAAGCATTAAAGTTAGAAAACCAGATCTTTCGTTATGCATTTACTTAACCTCAGCTGCTTTAGCTTGATAGTGCTGATAAACGGCCATTGGAAGGACCAATAGGAGAAGCAATACTATTGCGACAGCGGATGCTACAGGCCAGTCTATATTTCTTGCAAATTCATTGTACAGTTGGCGGCCGATCATCTGAACGTTTCCTCCACCCAGTAAGTCCGGTATGACGTATTCACCGGTTGCAGGTATAAAAACTAATAAAGAGCCTGCGATGATCCCTGGCATACTTAATGGTAATGTAATTTTAAAAAATGTATTTATTGGGCCTGAGCCTAAATCAGCAGCAGCCTCGTTTAGACTGCCGTCTAGTTTTTCCATATTTGCGTATAGAGGTAATATCATAAAAGGGAGATAAGTATAAACGATACCAATGTAGACGGCGAATTCAGTATATAATAAGCGAATAGGAGTATCCGTAACCCCTAAATAAATTAAAATGTTGTTTATGGTTCCTTGGTCTGCGAGTAATCCCATCCAAGCGTATACCCGTAATAAAAATGATGTCCAAAATGGTAAAATTATTGCAAATAATAATAGCTGTTTGGTTACTGGTTTTGACCTTACAATTGCATAAGCAATAGGATACCCAATAAGCAATGCTAAAAATGTAGATATAAGCGCTATCTTTACGGAATTTAAATAAGTGCGTGCGTAAAGAGGGTCGTCAAAAATATAAATAAAATTATCAAAAACTAATCTTATCGTAATTACGCCGCCATCAACCCATTCGATCATTTTACTAAAGGGTGGGCTCGTAATAACAAGCTCAGCTAAACTAATTTTTGCAACAATAAAAAAGGGAGTTAGGAAAAATAATAAAAGCCAGGCAAAAGGAATAAAGATTACAATTGTTTTCCACTTTGATTGTAACTTATCTGCGCTTAAGCTTATGTAATATCGCAAGTCTGTGCCGAGGTTTTTTTCTTTTTTGACAGAGCTCATTTTAGTAGCAACATCGCACTGGAGTTGTCCCAACTTAATTGTACTTTATCCTCGTAAGTTAGTCTGTCTTTTTCATCCTTTGGTCTTTTTTGGTTTTGAGCCGTGACGTCGATAATTTGATCATTATCTAACCGCACTTTATATCGAGAGGTATTTCCAAAGTAACCAATATCGTCAATATATCCAGTTATATTTGTTGATTTTGAGCTAGTCCTGCTTATACTGATTTTTTCTGGTCGAAGGCCTACATATAAATTACTTCCTTTAGATATGTTAGAATTACTTGTTAAGGAAAATTTTCCTAAGTATGTCGATACCTCAACCATACCGTCAATGTTTGAAACTACTTTCCCGTCTAGTATGTTGGCAGACCCAATAAAGTCCGCTACAAATCGATCATTTGGATATTCATAAATTTCTGTTGGTGTCCCCGTCTGAATAAATCTACCTTTATCCATGACAGCGATCCTTGTGGAAAGGGTCATTGCCTCTTCTTGATCATGGGTTACCACAACAAAGGTAACGCCGACCTTTTCCTGAATATTCATAAGTTCAAATTGTGTTTGCTCTCTTAGCTTCTTGTCTAATGCGGCCAGCGGCTCGTCCAAAAGTAGTAATTTGGGCTCTTTAACAAGAGCTCTTGCTAGTGCTACTCGCTGTCTCTGGCCTCCAGATAATTGTTGTGGCCGCCTTTTCTTATACTCTTGAAGCTCTACTAGCTTCAGTATGCTATCAACTTTATCTAATATTTCTGTTTTAGCGAGACCATCTTGCTCCAACCCAAAAGCGATATTCTTTTCAACGGTCATGTGGGGGAAAAGGGCATAGTTCTGAAACATCATGTTCGTCGGTCGTTTATATGGAGGAACCTCCGACATATCCTGACCATCAATAAGTATTTGTCCTGACGATGGTTTTTCAAATCCTGCTAACATGCGAAGCAGTGTCGTTTTCCCACAGCCAGAGCCGCCGAGTAAACAGAATAATTCCCCTTGGTAGATATCCAGGTCAACATTGTTTACAGCTGTAAAATCACCGAATTTTTTTGAGACGCCCCGAATTTCTAGTAGGGGTTTATCCTTCGAAATTTCCTTGGTATCCGTTAAAGCATCGCTTCCGGAACTGGTCTTTACGTTGACCATCACAGCCTCATTATTATTTTATTTTGTGTAACTGAGGTGAGGCCATTAACTGATCTCACCTCTATTTTTATTAATTACCAGCTTTGAAGTCAGTCCAAGCTCTGGTTTGAATACGCTGCATCTTTGGAGATAGAGAAACGTTTGTATACATATTTGAAACTTGGTCACTGGTTGGAAATGCTGCAGGACTAGAAGTTACTTCCTCATCAATTAATGGTTTTGCAGCAAGATTTGCAGTTGCGTACCATGTGTAATTGCTGTCGCCAGCTGCTACCTCTGGTCTCATCATATAGTTTAAAAACAAGTGAGCATCTTCTACATTAGATGCGTCTGATGGAATTATCCAACCATCAACCCAAAGGTTAGCTTTTCCTGGGCCTGCTGGAAGGAAAAAATCTAGGACTACACCTGTGTTTGCTTCGGCGGCACCTGACATTGCTAATAAACCGTCTGGACCCCAAGTTACGGAGACACAAAATTCTTTTTCTGGCATCCGCTGATATGCGTAGTTATCGAAAGTCTTAATGTACGGACGTATCGCACTTAAAAGTTCACTAGCTTTGTCATAGTCTGCTTGGCTGCTTGTTCCTGGGTCAAGACCTAAATGTGTCAATGCCATAGGAAGAATGTCTTGAGGGGAGTCCAAAAATGATACCCCGCACTTCGCCAGTTCTTTCATATGCTTCGGATCAAAAATCATTTCCATTGATCCAATTGGAGCATCTGGATGGGTCTCTAAAACCAACTCTTTGTTATAAGTTACCCCATGAGTTCCCCACATATAGGGGATTATATGGTTATTGCCAGGGTCCCAAGTTTTAGCTAGTTGCCCCAAAACTGATGCATCCATATTGCTGATATTGTCTAATTTAGATTTATCTAGAGGAGCGACAATCCCAGCCTTAATCAAGCGAGCTACCATACTCCCAGAATGGCTCACAACGTCATAACCGCTACTACCAGCCAGAAGCTTAGCATCTATAGACTCAGCAGAGTCATAACCATCATAAATTACCTTTATCCCATACTCAGCTTCAAAATTGGCTATCGTTTCTTCGCCGATGTATTCTTCCCAATTCGTTACTTTTAGGACTCTATCTTCAGCAACTGCTGCGCTAGATAAAAACCCACTCAAAACTAAAGTACTAGCAAATATCTTTGAATAATTATTTATTCGCATCCTTTGTCTCTCCCTCTTTAAAATTCAGCCGTATAAATTTATTGGCTTACTAATGACAATAATTGGTTTCAAAATTCATTATGAATTTTATGCACCTCCAAAGGCTATTCTGGTGCCAACTGTTTAGTCAAGAAAAATAGATATAATTCGGCGATAAATACTATTCTTACTTTATTAAGCAGTTTCTTCGGGGTGTTTTGAAAACACTGCAACGGTGCATCCACTTTAAGAGTATGTATTGTGCTCTATACCTGGCGCTAACCATACTATATCGTAGGCGCTGTAAACCGTTCCATCATTATCCATTAGTTTCGCTTCTATTACATAAAACTCCTCTGCTCTTCCGTGTCGGTGAGGAGTAGATGACGCCCCAGGTTCTATTTAATCTATATAAAACAGATGTCTCGATGAACCTTGGGGTTGAGTTTTAAATAAGACGTTCCTTTTGCGCTGGTAGAGTCTTCTTTGTCTTCTTCATTAATCATAGGCAATTAGAATACTTTTTCCTATCTTATGTACTCGCGTATCTTTTCCATGAAAAATAACCACCAATTTGCTCCAAAAATTTTTATGCCTTTTATAGTGAGATTTAAGAATGGGAACTTGAGTTGGTCGAAAAGTAAAAAATTTCAATTTTTACAATAAAATAACAATCAATTTTTTGACTCATTATTTTGTAATGTTAAGGTGTGATAACAAATAAGTCTTCAAGGTAGGTAGTGCAGTCTGTGGAAAAAAACTTTGATGTAATAGTGATCGGTTCTGGTCATAACGGTTTGGTCAATGCCTGTTATCTTCAAAAAGCAGGTTTAAATGTTCTTGTTCTCGAAAAAAATGACTGGATAGGTGGTGCTGCGGTTAGTCGTGAACTTCATCCTGGAATTTTATATTCAAACTGTTCATATGTTTGCAGTCTTTTTAGACCTGAAATCATGAGAGATTTGGAGCTGCCAAAACATGGCCTGCAGATTGTTGCGATAGAGGGCGGTACGGTATTTACAAGAGATGGTGATTATCTTGCATCCTTCAGAAATTACCATGCAAAAAAGCGAGAGTTAGAGCGGTTCAGTGTAAAAGATAGTGAATCTTATTTAAGGTATTCTAGGGATATTCTAAAGCAGTGCAGATTTATTCAACCACTTCTAATGAGAACTGCACCAGATCCAGCGAGCTTTAAATTTAGAGATCTCTCAGAAATGCTTTATATTTTGCGCAAAGTAAATGACTTAACTGCTAGTGAATTGGCTGATACTGTTCGTTTCTGGACTATGTCAATTTCAGACTTTTTAGATGAATATTTTGAAAATGACGTGATAAAGGCTTCTCTGGCAGTGTCTGGTATCATCGGAACAGCTTTGGGCCCGATGTCACCGGGTACCGCCTACGTGCTATTGCATCACTACATGGGCGAAGTTGATGGTTCTATCGGGGCGTGGGGCTATGCCCGAGGAGGGATGGGAGCTATTTCTAAAGCTCTGACCTCATCTTTTAGGGCAATGGGTGGTACGTTGTTAAACAATTCTGAGGTAGAGAAAGTTGATATTAGAGGTGCTCGAGTTAAAGGTGTGATATTAAAAAATGGGGACGAGTATTTGGCGAAAAATGTTGTTTCAAATGCTGACGTTAAGCGTACATTTTTAAAATTGACTGATCCAGAACATCTTCCACCAAACTTTATAAAAAAAGTGAATAATTTTAAGATACGTGGTTCATCGGGAAAGGTTAATATTGCTCTTGATAGTATGCCAAATTTTCCAGTTATCTCAGAAAACAATCCATGTTTAAAAGGTGATATTCATTTCACAGACAGTATTGAGAGAATGGAGAGAGCTTACGATGACTGGAAAATGGGAACTTGGTCTCGGGATCCATTTTTAGATATGATGATACCTACTCTAACCGATCCTACCATGGCTCCTCCCGGTAAGCATTTCATGAGTTGCTTTGTTCAATATTGTCCCCCTAAAGTAGGTGGCCAAAATTGGACTAAAGAGAATAAGGACGCATTTGGGGAGACTGTGATCCAACAAATTGCAGATTATTCACCAGGGTTCAAAGATAAGATTTTGCATATGGAAGTGAGAACTCCCAAAGAGCTTGAAGAGGAGGTTGGTTTGACTGAGGGGAACATCTTTCAGGGTGAGCTAACTTTCGACCAGCTTTTGTTTAACAGGCCAATACCAGGTTACGCCCAATATAGAAGCCCCATTAAAGGGCTCTACATGTGCGGATCCTCTACCCACCCAGGTGGTGGTGTCATGGGCGCTCCTGGTCGGAATGCAGCCGTTGAAATACTTAAGGATCTTAATTTGCCTGATACCGATATTAGGGATGCTTATGAAGTCTTATGACGTAATTGTAATTGGAGCTGGGCACAATGGTCTCATCGTAGCTTCAAAGTTGGCTGCTTCTGGAAGGCGGGTTCTTTTACTTGAAGCGGGCGATACCTACGGTGGAATGGCGAGGAGTGAAAATTTATTTGAAGGTTTCCTAGCTCCGGAATTGGCTAGTAATGCAGGTGGTATTTCAAAAGATGTAGTGCAAGATTTGGGGCTCAACAAATATGACCTTTTGTTTAATGAAGATGGTATAAAGACCGTAGGCCTGAACATTGAAAATGAAAGCGTTATATTTGGCAGTAACTTTGGAAAAAGTATCGAGGGTATAGGAAAGGACGAATTTAAACGATGGAAGGAGTTAAGAGAGAAATTTTTTAACCAGAGCCATCTCTTCCAAAGTTTGGCTTCGCAAATTCCTGTAGGAAGCAATCACAAAACATTTAGGAGTAAAGCCAATTTATTTTTTACAGCCGCAAAATTGAGGCTGCAAGGTAAAGAACAATTTCAAGAACTTTTACGAATGATTACTATGTGCATTGCTGATCTAGTAGAAGAAGAACTTGAAACATCTTCTCTGAAAGGACTAATTTCTTTTGACTCTACATTAGGTATAAAACTGGGACCTAGATCACCAACCTCATATCTAGGTTTATTGTATAAACTTTCACAAATTAAAGCTTCCTATCAAGAGAAATCATTGTCTATTAACGGTGGCGTAACCAGTTTCATTAATGCTTTGTTTAAGTCAGCTGAGGAAAATGGAGTAGATTTCATCTTTAAAGGTAAAGTCAGTTCACTTATTATATCGGATTCTGTAGCGACTGGTGTAAAGCTCGAAAATGGGGTGGAATACTCTGCAAAAACCATTGTCTCTTCTATCAGTCCAGTGAACACCTTTCTTGATTTGGTCGGTGCCCAAAACCTGGAGACTGATCTAACCAGACGGATCCGAGCTCTTAGGTATTCGGGAACTACCAGTAAACTCAATATTATTTTGGAGGAAATTCCAAAGTTACATAATTCCCAAAACTTAGGCGCAAACTACCGATATGTTTATGCTCCTTCTCTAGATTCAGTAGAAAGTAACTTTAACTCTCTTAAATATAATGAACTGCCTTCTGATCCTAATTTTGAAATGTATTTCAGTCAGATTTCTTCTGAGTCATCCCTCAATGGAGCAGTCATGGCCTCCATTTGTATTCAGAATACGCCATACTCCCTGAAAGGTGACTGGAAAAATTCAAAGGAAGTTTTGATGAATAAGGTAATTTCAACAATTCAAAAATGGGCTCCTGAATTTAAAAAGGGTATTTTATTCACAAGTCTTCTGCTTCCGCATGAAACTGAAAAAAAATATTGCGTTGCTGGTGGTCATTGGCACCATAGTGAATTGCAAATAGACAGTCTCTATTCATTGAGGCCAACATTTGGCGTATCAGATTATTCCACCCCAATCGATGGCCTTTTCATTTGTGGAGCGGGCACCCATCCAGGTGGTAATCTCTTTGGCTTGTCAGGTTTAAACGCAGCTAAAAGGATTTTGAGAGAGAGTACTAAATGACTCAGTTAAAAGATAAAAAAGATAGGGGCACAACATTCAGCAAACCACTTTTTAGGTCTCCTTTTTATGATTTTTTTGCTGCTCAGGAAACAGAGGGTCATTGGTATGATTGGAACGGATATAAATCACCAACAATTTTATCAGATGAGGAGTTAGAATATTTTTCTATCCGTTCAACTAGTAGCGTCTTTGATATTACTCCTTTAAACAAATATAGAATTGTAGGGTCACAGGCTGAAGAATTTTTAAACAAGCTCACTGTACGAAATGTTGCTAAACAGAATGTAGCCACAGTTAAGTACACACTGTGGTGTGATCAGGAGGGATTTGTAATTGATGACGGAACACTTTTTAGGATTTCGGATAATGATTTTCGCTTGTGTTCGCAGGAAAAGCATCTTCCCTGGCTGATTGATACATCACATGGCTTTGATGTTGAAATTATCGATGAAAGTAAGCATGTTTGTGGAATATCCCTTCAGGGGCCTACTTCTGCCTCAATTCTCCGCCTTTTAGGAATTAACGGAATTGATAATTTGAAACCGTTTCATCTTTTTCAAACAAAAATATCAAATATCCCAATTATGATATCGAGAACTGGTTTTACTGGCGACTTGGGTTACGAAATTTTTATGAAAAATAATGTCGCAAATAAATTTATTGAGAGAGTTTGGAACGCAGGCACCAATCATGGACTTACAGCGATTGGATACAACGCTCTAAATATGGCTAGAATAGAAGCAGGTTTTATAGTGGCTAATATTGATTTCATTTCATCTGATCATGCAATAAGGCCAAATAGATGTAGACGCCCTGACGATCTTGGTCTTGGATGGTTAGTAGACTTGAACAAAGGGTTTTTCAATGGAAAGAAGGCTATTCTAAATAGTAAGTTGGAAGACAGTGAGGCTTTCAAAATTTATGCTTTAGAAATAGATGGAAAAGAGCCAGCCGAGGGATCAGTAATTTATTATAACAAAAAAGATGAGGTTGGTACTGTGACTTCAGCTATTTGGTCGCCAATGGCTAAAAAATCTATAGCTCTCGCTCAGTTGAAATTAGGTTCATCAAATTCCAAAATGGAAAATTTATGGGTCGAAATATATTCTTTGAAAGAGTTACAATATCATAAACTTATGAAAAAAGTTTCTATAGTAAAGCCACCATTTATCAATTTGGCACGGAGATCTGCTTGCCCTCCATCCAACTGTTGAAGTTTAAGATATGAATGGGTTTGCAGTTTAGATTCTTTATCGTTGTTAAAAATCTGCAGTTTTACATTTACTATCTAAAGCTAATAAGATTTGTTAGAGTTTACGATTACGTCCTTTAGCTCATAAAGTGGTAGTAATGATTGTTTAATTGATCTTTATTCTCTTTTAGCAAGCAACCTTTCATTTACTTGAATTAATCTACCGCGCTCTGGTTCCGGGCCCGAAAGCACTGGAAAATATTCTCTTAAAGTATCGTGGTATGCTTTCACCCCATATTCTAAATCAGATAATAAAACGCCTTCGTAAGCGCTTGAGAATGCTGCTTCCCATGACCATTTGATCAACTGTTCGTCTTCTTTGCTAGTTAACCGATCAATTCTCATGCTTAAATATCTTGAAACTTTCATCTCCCGATTTTCTTCTGCATATTTGTAATTACCACCGCGTTGTATGGTTTTTCCATTTTCCACTGGATACTCTTGATAGAAGATGACTGAATCTGGGTACAAGCCAAACACAAGATTTGGGAAAACGCCAATGTATAACCAACATTTCTGATGAGTGTCGTCCAAACTATCTTTGGCGTGCAATAATTTTTTGTAGTTTCTAACGCTCCAAAGGCGTCCATCCCCGGAGTTAAAAGATCCAACGGATCTGGATAGTCCTCCTGCTATTGGTTCATCGTAATAATTCTGACCAAATAGATCATATAGACCCGGATGAGCCATAGGTACATGGTAACCTTCATTATCAACATCGCGTACACACTTCCAATTGGCATCAATTTCTTCTGTCCAGAAGCCATCTCCAGTAGGTTTTAGATCAAAGAGCTCGTACTGTGAAACTTCGTCGTCAAATTTTTTCAAAATATCTGAAAGTGCAGGTTGAGGGCCAGGCTGAAATCTCACAAAAATAAACCCATTCCATATGTCCATTTCCAAAGGGGGTAGGCCATATTCAACTGGGTCCAGTTTGGGAAGAGATGACGGTCGTGAAGCGCCTCGTAGCGTACCGTCAAGATTATAAGTCCAGCCATGGAATGGACAAGTTATTGTTGACTTACATGTGCCTGCGTCATCGGCTATTACTCTGGAACCACGATGTTTACACAGATTATGGAATGCTCTGATTTTTCCATCTTTGCCTCTTATAACTAGTGCACGCTCGCCAATTAAATTCCAAGTTATGAAATCTCCCGTGTTTGGTATGTCGTTACTATGGCATATAAGCTGCCAATGGCGTCTAAAAAGTAAATCCTTTTCAGCCTCAAACATTTCGTTGTTAAAGAAGCTCCAGGCTGGAAGGCCTGACCTATCCCAATCATTAGGTATCTCTGTATGTTCTTTTCCCAATGAAAACACCTCTTTATAAAAGCATAAACTCTTTATCATTGTTATCAATTAGAAATAGAAAGCACACTGCACAGAAGATATGCAAGTGCTAAAGCACTTTTGATGGGCAGCAACAATAAATTGACTGATTGATAAAAAAGTGCTCACCTATATTAATCAAGGAGAGAAAAAATGATTTCAATTACACGTAGATTTTTACTGGCTGTCACATTTGCTTGCTCAGGTGTACTGATGGCTGGTGCTTCATATGCTGACAAGGTCAAGGTTGCCGCAATATATACGCTTCCAGTTGAGCAGCAATGGATAAGCAGAATACACAAAGCCCTAAATACCGCTGCCTCGCGCGGTGACATCGAGTATGTTTATTCAGAGAACATAGCAAATACTGACTATGAGAGAGTAATGCGGGAATATGCAGAACAAGGTATGCAATTAATTGTTGGAGAAGTTTTTGGTCTAGAGCGTGCTGCGAGAAAAGTTGCCAAAGATTATCCTGACACTGCTTTTTTGATGGGCTCATCTTTTACACCTGTTGCCCCGAACTTTTCTGTCTTCGACAACTGGATTCATGAACCCTCATATTTGTCTGGTATGGTTGCAGGCGCTGCAACAAAATCCAATTTAATTGGTATGGTTGGCGGGTACGCTATACCAGAAGTAAATCGTCTGATGCACGCTTTTATGGATGGTGCCCGAGAAGTAAATCCGGATGTTAAATTCTTAGTAAACTTTATTGATAGTTGGTATGATCCACCAAAAGCGAAGGAAAGTGCTTTTGCTATGATGGATGCTGGGGCAGACGTTATGTATGCGGAGAGATTTGGCGTTTCTGATGCAGCTGTAGAGCGTGGAGTAAAAGCTATCGGAAATGTTATCGATACTTCAGGTGATTATCCTGGTACAATAATGGCATCTGCTATTTGGCATATGGAAGCCACAATAGATAAGGCCGTGTCTCGCGTGGCGGACGGATCATTCGAGGCTGCGGACTATGGTCAGTATAGCTTCATGGCCTATGGTGGTGGATCGCTAGTTATGGATGAAAGTCTCATGTCTGCGGAAACGGCAACCGCTGTAAAGGCGAGAGAAGCAGAGCTTTTGGATGGTCTGTTCAGGGTCAATGTTAACGACGCCCGTCCTACTTCTGATAATTAGAAAATACTAGCGCTGGCTGCAAAAGTGGGCAGCGCACTTTAAAAATGGAAGCATCAACAGTATTAAAGCTCAACGGGCTTGCAAAACGCTTTGGCTCAATTCTAGCGAATGATGATGTAACGATTCACCTTCAAAAAGGAGAAGTTCTGGCGCTTCTTGGCGAAAATGGTGCGGGCAAAACAACGCTTATGAACATGTTGTTTGGTCATTATTTACCTGATTCTGGAAATATTGAGATTAAGAGCGTTAATGATGATTTCGTCCCATTAGAGCTGGGTAACCCTAGTGCTGCTTTGACTGCAGGAATTGGAATGGTTCATCAGCATTTTACTCTTGCTGAAAATATTACAGCTTTTGAAAATATTACTTTGGGCGCTGAGCCGCTGTTTTCATTGAGGCGCAATCAGAGAAAAGCAGAAAAAAAAATTAACAATATAATGTCTAACAGTGGTTTAGAGGCACCGCTTGATATTCCTGTGGGTAGGCTTTCTGTTGGAGAAAGACAGCGAGTTGAAATCCTCAAAGCATTATACCGTGACGCTCATATCCTGGTACTTGATGAACCAACAGCAGTTCTCACTCCACAAGAGGCAGATGCTCTATTTTCCAATTTAAGACGAATGACTAAACAGGGTTTGTCGGTCATTTTCATAACTCATAAAATGCGTGAAGTTTTATCTTTTTCAGATAGGCTTGTTGTGTTGCGCCACGGTAAAAATGTTGGAAGTATGGAGACTTCAAATGCAAGCGAAAAGAAAATTGCACGCTTAATGGTTGGAAGTGAAACCCAAAAAGTATTTCCAAAAAGAATAACTCCTGGTGGACCAATTTTATCGTTAAATGACATTTCTGTAGCCGGGCGGTCAAAAAGAGACTCTCTTCAAAATATAAGTTTAACATTGAAATCGCATGAAATCTTAGGAATTGCTGGGATTTCAGGAAATGGTCAAAATGTACTCGCTGATCTTATCTCTGGTTTGGTACTGCCTGATAAAGGCTCAATACTTTTAAAAGGCGTGGCCATTCAAAATATAAACCCTTTGAATATGATAAAATTGGGGTTTGGAAGGATCCCAGAGGATAGGCATCGGCAGGGAATAGTCGGTGGCTTAAGTGTTTCTGAAAATATGGTTATTGAGCGCTTGGATGATCCTCTAATTCAAAACTTTGGTTTTCTGCGTTCCTCCGTAATTAATGATAATGCACAAACATTATCAGAAAAATATGATGTGCGGGGGCCAGGTATAGATCAAGCGTCTCGTTTATTATCTGGAGGGAACATTCAGAAGCTCATTTTGGCTAGAGTTTTTGAACAACAACCAAAGATTATTCTGGCTAATCAACCAACTCGGGGACTTGATATGGGTGCGGCGTCCGATGTTCAGAGGCATCTAATTGAAGCCAGAGATAGGGGTGGTGGAGTTATTCTAATTTCTGAAGATTTAGATGAGATCTTAGGGTTAGCCGATCGAATAGTGGTTATGAGAGATGCTAACTTACATGATGTCAATTCAAGTAGCCGAGAGGCTATAGGCTTAATGATGGCGGGAGAGTCTGTATGATCCGCATCGAACCACGGGCAAAAGTATCAAACAGTAGCACGATATTCATACCGATAATCGCGGCTATAGTTTCTTTATTATTTGCGGCGATACCTATAATTTCAGCCGGCGCTAATCCCCTAATTGCTTATGTTGAAATGGCAAAGGGTGTTTTTGGCTCTGTTTTTGCTGTTTCAGAGATGTTGACCCGGGCTACACCTCTTATCTTTACTGGTCTTGCTGCGGCAATCGCTTTTCGGGCAAAACTTTGGAATATAGGTGCTGAAGGTCAACTTTACCTTGGCGCAATAGCTGCTGTGAGTGTAGGGTCAGGTTTTTTTGATCTACCTGCTATTTTTTTATTACCTCTAATTATAGTCTTGGGAGCATGTGCTGGCGCGGTAGGAATGGTTGCTCCAACATATCTGAAAGTACGTTTTGGCGCTGATGAGGTGGTAACAACACTTTTGCTCAACTTCATTATAATCATCTTTCTTCAAATGTTGTTAGAAGGGCCTTTGCAGGATCCAATGGGTTTGGGGTGGCCGCAGTCAGCTCCAATTTTGGATCAGGGTATGTTTCCACCACTAATTGATCGAATGCGCGTTCATTCTGGTCTGATTTTAGCTGTTATTTTAGCTGTAATAGCCCATTTCATGATAAAGCACTCAGTTTGGGGATTTAAATTAAGAGCTGTTGGGGAAAACTCATCTGCTGCAAAGCATGCAGGGATAAACATAAATCGTTCACTCTTTGGAGTAGCCCTTCTTTCGGGGGGTCTTGCAGGGCTTGCCGGCGTGAGTGAAGTTGCCGGACTAAAAGGTTATCTCACAGCAGACCTCTCGCCGGGATTTGGATATGCGGGAATAGTGGTTGCCATGTTGGCAGGATTATCTCCAATCGGTGTTTTAATTGCATCAGTTTTTATTGCTTCTGTGTTTGTTGGGGCTGACAGCATGAGTAGGGCAATGGGGATATCATCTTTCCTAGCAGATTTAGTGGTATCAGTATCTCTTTTATGTGTGTTAGTTGGAGGGTTTATCGCAAAATTTAAAATTGTGCGTGCTGGTACTGGGAAAAAGATTTTATGATTGATATCCTCAATATTTTGCTTACGGATAGTTTTTGGGCAGCATCTCTAAGGATAGCAACACCCTTAATTTTTGGTGTGTTAGGAGCTTTAATTTGTGAAAGATCTGGCACCTTAAATCTAGGAATTGAAGGTATATTTGTTGTAGGTGCGATGTGTGGTTGGATGGCCACATGGTTAGGTGCTGGACTATGGGGTGGAATTTTAGTCGCATTTTTATGTGGCGCATTCTTTGGATTAATACACGCGCTACTTACTGTGCCACTTGGGCTTTCGCAGCACGTTAGTGGGCTTGGAATAACTTTGTTTGCTACTTCTGTAAGTTACTTCACTTATCGAACAGCGTTGCCGGATGTTTCATCACCCCCAAGAATTGAGCCGTTTCAACCTCTGGATATTCCTATACTTTCTGATTTACCATTTATTGGATTAGTTTTGTTCCAGCAAACCGCTTTAACTTGGCTTGCTTTAATCATGGTATTATTAGTTTGGTATGTGCTGAATCGCACAAACCTTGGATTGGCAATAAAAGCAGTTGGGGATAACCCGAATAGTGTGGATGCTCAGGGTTTATCAGTTTATGCAATTCGAATGTGGGCAATCGTTATTGGCTCAGCTCTGATGGCTCTTGGCGGTGCTTTTTTAACAATGAGCGCATTTGATGCATTTTTCTTTGGGATGGTTAATGGTCGTGGATGGGTCTGTATTGCGCTCGTAATCTTTGCAAGTTGGAGACCGGGAAAAGCTTTAATAGGTGCGCTTTTATTTGGCGCTTTTGATGCTTTGCAAGTAAGATTGCAAACCGAGATGGGAGCCCTTGTTCCTGGGCAAGTTTTTTTGATGGCCCCATATGTTTTGTCAATTGCAGCGTTGGTCATAGCAGCGAGATCGGCGGACTATCCTAGAGCTTTATTGACACCTTGGTACAAAGGGCAAAGGTAAGGTTAGATGATGTTTGATTTAATGATAAAGGGCGTCAGCCTGACAGATGACATAGGGGAGTTTGATGTTGCCTGTAAGGATGGGAAAATAGTTGAAATTGCTAAATCTATTTCAGGGGACTCAAAGGAAACTATTGATGCCGAAGGGTGTCTTTTGTCACCACCATTTATTGATCCACACTTCCATATGGATGCAACTTTGTCATTAGGTACTCCAAGGCTCAATGTCTCAGGTACTTTGTTGGAAGGTATAAGTTTATGGGGTGAACTCAAGCCGTTGCAATCGATTGACGACATTATCTCTCGGGCTATGAAATACTGTGATCTTGCAGTTGCCAAGGGTATAGGAGCTATACGTAGTCACGTAGATACTTGTGATGACGAATTGAAAGGTGTTCAGGCTCTCTTAGAAGTTAGGGAAAAAGTTAAAGGGTATTTAGATCTGCAGTTGGTAGCGTTTCCTCAAGACGGTGTCTTTCGGGACCCAACAGCACTGGAAAACACCAAACGGGCTTTGGATATGGGTATAGATGTGGTTGGAGGCATTCCCCATTTTGAGAGGACAATGTCTGAGGGCGCCCGAAGTGTTAAATTGCTATGCGAAATTGCTGCAGAACGTGGGCTAATGGTTGATATGCATTGTGATGAAAGCGACGATCCAATGAGCCGACATGTGGAGACATTGGCTTTTGAAACGAAAAGGTTAGGTCTAGAGGGCCGTGTTTCAGGGTCACATTTAACTTCAATGCATTCGATGGATAATTATTATGTTTCTAAGTTGATACCCCTGATGGCTGAGTCACAAATAAACGTAATACCTAACCCCCTGATTAATATAATGCTTCAGGGTCGGCATGATACTTACCCAAAAAGACGCGGTCAAACTAGAGTTAGGGAGCTACGCGACGCAGGCCTTACAGTTGGTTTCGGATCGGATTGTGTTATGGATCCTTGGTACTCTCTTGGAAAAGCAGACATGCTAGATGTTGCTTTCATGGCATTGCATGTAGGTCAACTCTCCAGTCGCGAGGATATGGGGTGGTGTTTTGATGCCGTAACTAAAAATTCTGCCAAAATAATTGGTTTAGAAGAATACGGAATTGAAAAAGGAAAGCCGGCAAACTTTGTTTTATTACAGGCAAAAGACAAGATTGAGGCTATTAGATTGCGTGCTCACCGATTGTTGGTTGTCAGAGGTGGCCTTATAATTTCAAGGTCTGACCCAGTTAAATATACATTACATAAGCCAGAAGGCGATATAGATTTTAATGAGATAAATTAGTAGATCTTCAGGCATTAAACGAATGAAGAGGATTTAATGGTAAAGCCAGTTATTGTTATCGGAGCTGGTATCTGCGGTATTTCAACGGCGATTTGGTTGCAACGCTCAAATTTTGAAGTTGTGTTATTGGATAAAGCCGAGCCTGGAATGGGGGCATCATACGGTAATGCTGGGCTCCTAGCCCAATGGGCAATTGTTCCGGTCAATGAACCATCGCTTTGGAAACAAATACCACGTTATCTAATTGATCCAATGAGCCCACTATTTTTAAAGTGGAGTTACTTACCTAAGCTAACTCCATGGTTGATAAAGTTTTTACAGAACGCAAACCGTTCAGGTTCAAACAGAACCATTGAAGCTTTAATTCCACTTCTGACGGACTCCGTTGAACAGCATAAAAGTCTTACTGAAGGCACGGCTGCAGCTAATTGGATAGCGGACAGTAAGTTTAGCTATGCTTATAGATCTTTAGAAGACTTTCACAAAGACTCTTTTGGTTGGGAATGTAAGAAAAAAGTTGGAATGGTTCCTGAGATATTTACAGGAAATTTGGTCCAAGATGTTGAGCCAATATGTGGTTCATTTATTGGTTGCTTAGCAGTAATTAGTGGGCAGGGGCACATTGTTAACCCGCAGGGTTATATCCGCGAACTCATGAAAGTATTTTCTCAAAATGGAGGAAAATTTATTAATGCGAAGGTAGAAGATTTTGGATTTCAAAATGAAAAAATTTCTACTGTGCACACTGACAATGGTCAATTTGAATGTGATAGAGCCATCATAACAGCTGGTATTTGGTCAAAAGAGCTAATGCTAAAGCTAGGCCTTAATATTCCGCTAGAGGCAGAAAGAGGATATCACGTAGTATACAAAAATGCGTCGATATTGCCTCGAAATCCGATGATGATGACAATAGGTAAATTTGGAGTGACGCCTATGGGAAGCGATCTTAGATGTGCCGGTACAGTTGAACTAGGTGGCATAAAACTTGGTCCAAGTAAGGCTCCAATTAAGTTACTTAGGCGAAGAGTGGCTGAGGCTTTTCCAAAAATGTCTTATGATAAGACTGAGGAATGGTTTGGATTTAGACCAACTGTCCCGGATAGCCTCCCACTAATTGGACAGCTCAAGGAAAGTGGTGTTTATACAGCATTTGGACACCAACACATTGGAATGACATCTGGACCAAAAACTGGAAGGTTAATAGCAGATATAATTAACAAAAGATCTCCAAATATTGACATCTCGGATTATGATCCAAATCGATATAATTTATAGGAGTATAGTGAGGGCGGCATGTCGCTGCATAGCTCAAATCAGTCCCATGCCATGCAAACGAATGGATAATCCTTACTGGCGTATGTATTTGGAGAAATGAATTTGATGTTTTGCCTAAGTTAACCCATTATGACGTCAAGTGACCCTTGATTTAGAAAGTTAAATTTTTATGAAAAAACCCTGCATTTTATGTGTTGCAATCACTGGGTCACTCCCAACAAAGGCTGATAATCCTGCAGTACCAATTAGTTTGCAAGAGCAAATAGAAAGTACGCAAAGTGCTTTTGAAGCGGGGGCAACAATTGCTCATTGTCATGTTCGCAATACAGATCAGACACCATCTTCCGACCCTGAAAAATTTGCTGCACTGCTAGAGGGCTTAAAAAATCATTGTCCTGGGATGGTAATCCAGTTTTCTACTGGGGGTCGCTCAGGTGCAGGAACGGATAGAGGACGCATGCTTTCTTTAGCCCCTGACATGGCGTCGCTATCGGTTGGTTCAAACAATTTTCCTACCCGTGTTTATGAAAATCCACCTGACTTGGTAAACTGGTTAGCATCAGAAATGAAAAGATATAGGGTTACCCCTGAGGTAGAAGCGTTTGATTTAAGCCATATTCTGACCGCTATTAGAATGCATAATCAAAATGAATTATACGGAAAGTTATATGTTCAGTTTGTTCTGGGAGTTAAAAATGCCATGCCAGCGGATAAGGAAGTTTTTGATGTGTACGTTAAGCTAATGGCAAAAAGGGCCCCAAAAGCTGAGTGGTGTGCAGCAGGAATTGGAGCCAACCAACTTATAGTAAATGAGTGGGCAATTGCTGCTGGGGGTCATACGAGAGCAGGACTTGAGGATAACGTTAGGCTTAATAAACATACTCTAGCCCCTTCAAATGCGGCCTTAATTCAAAGAGCAGCCGAAATATGTGAAAAATATGAGCGCCCTGTTGCTACCTGGCGTCAGACGCGCGAAATGCTAAATCTTCAAATAGAAATTTAGGTTTTCAGTTGAAGCCACCTATCACAAAACTTCCTACGTCAAAAAGTTTCCTCAATTTACCTATCCTTTTAGATTGGTCAAATTTGAAGCACCAAGCCGTAGTTTTTGGGGCACCCTTCGGTAAACCTTACAGTACTGTGGAGTTTCCAAATAATCAGTCAACTGCTCCAGATAAACTTCGTGACGCATCATCAAGAATTCTTGTTGATCCACATTCTGTAGATCTTGACCTCTTATCAGGCGGTACTCTTGCATCAATATCAGTTGCTGATGGAGGAAATGTTCCACTTAAAGAGAACAAAGTTGACCAGCACTACTCTGACATAGAAAGTGCTGTGCGATACCTAGTTGAAAGAAGTATTTTTCCGGTTTCGGTAGGAGGTGATGATGGAATAACCAATCCAGTCTTGCGTGGTTTGGACGTATTGAATGATGTTACGATCATTCAAATTGACGCACATATGGATTGGAAGAATGAGCGCTTTGGCGAAAGGCATGGATACTCAAGCCCTATGCGAAGAGCGTCTGAAATGGCGCATATTTCTGGAATACATCAAGTTGGCATACGTTCTTATGGGAGTGCGACTGAGCAAGATTTAAAAGATGCAAAAAATTGGGGAGCTCAGATTTATCTTGCTAAAGATATTCACGAAAAAGGAATAGAATGGTTTTTTGGGCAATTTACCTGATGAGGGAAAATTCTTTATAACTCTCGATGTAGATGGGTTAGACCCATCAATAATGCCAGGAACCATAGCACTATCTCCTGGTGGTCTCGATTGGAGGCAAATCATTGCTTGTTTTGAAGGAATATCTAAAAAAGGAAAAATTATAGGCCTTAACATTGCAGAGCTAGCGCCTAAAAACGATATTAACCAAATTTCGATGATCGCAGTGGGTCGACTAATTCTAAAATGTCTTATGCTCGAGTTAAAAAAAAATAGTTAAATAATGACTGAAGTTTCGGTAATAATCCCAACATATAATCGAGAGAAATTTATCTCAGAGTGTGTTCAATCAGTTCTGGCTCAAACATTGCCTGCACGTGAGATTATTATAGTTGATGATGGATCCACTGATGCAACATATAATATTCTACGTGACTTAGGGTTTAATTCCTTAAGCACTAAAAAGACTGTTTTGCGCTATTTTTTTCAACAGAATCGAGGGGTCAGTTCTGCAAGAAATTTAGGGATTAAGGAGGCAAGAAGTGAGTATATTGCTCTGTTAGATTCTGATGATCTTTGGTTAAAAAGTAAGCTTGATCGGCAGGTGAGTGCATTTCAGAATGATACACAGAGTAGTCGGCTGTGTCATACTGACGAAATATGGATACGCAATGGGGTTCGCGTAAACCAACACAAAAAACATAAGAAACATGGAGGCAATGTTTTTCAAAGCTGTCTCAAATTATGTTGTATATCTCCAAGTTCAGCAATGATGCATAGATCAGTTTTCGAGGACTTTGGGTTTTTTGATGAGGACTTACCAGCCTGTGAGGATTATGATTTCTGGTTGCGGTACAGTGCAAAAGAGGATGTAAATTTCATTGATAAACCTTTAATCATCAAAAAAGGCGGTCACAGTGACCAGCTTTCAGGTGCACACTGGGGTATGGATAGATTTCGAATATATTCTATTGAGAAGATATTAAAGGAGCCTGATCTCACGCTTGTTCACAAAACTGAGGCGATCCACGAGGTCATATTAAAGTTGGAAATTTTGATAAATGGATCTCAAAAGCGCCAAAAATTCGCTTATGCAGAGAATATGCTTCAGAAGAAGCAGCATTGGGAGGCTATATTAATGCGCGGTTTTAATGATTGAACGTTCTTATAGTCAAGGCTGTGAGGTCAAAATCTGTTGGGTGATAGCATTAGAACCTGAAGCAAGGCCACTTATTGATTTATTTGATCTAAGCCCATTTTCCAATAATTTAAATTTCCCTGTGTATATAAACTCAAAGAGTGGGCATGCTCTTGTGATATCTGGAGTTGGTTCAAGTAAAGCCGCCGCGGCAGCCACCTATTTAAAAATGTTGTTTAATGTTCAGAGGTATGTCGGGTGGATTAACATCGGAATTGCTGGGTTCTATGAAGAACCAATTGGGCAATTATTCCAAGCGATAAAGGTTCATGATACAGCAAGAAAAACGTCATATTTTCCGGGTTTTCGACTCTCAAAAATAGTCAAATGCCAAACACTGCATACTGTTGCCAAGCCAGAAACAACATATTCAGATGCGGTACTTTTTGATATGGAAGCATCAGGTTTTTGTGAGCTCGCCTCTATGTTTTGCTGTAATGAATTGGTATTCGTTTTAAAAATCGTATCCGATACACCAAAAAGCCCTGTGAGTTCAGTTTCAAGAGAAGCAATTACGCAATTGATATATCAAAATAAAGATAAACTTTGTGAAATAATTAGTCACATAGAAAAATTAGTGAATGCTGAGAAAGCAAGACTTCACGTACCAGAAGAAGTTTATCAATATTTTGAAAGGTATCATTTTACTCAGAGTAATAGATATAGATTTTTGCAAGCATATAAAAAATGGAAGTCTGCATTTCCCGATGGAAAATTAGCACGTACTCTAGCCACAGGAAACTCCGCCTCAGAATTAATTTCTAATCTCGAAAGTGAGCTTTTTTTAGCGATAAAAGACTGGAAGCTCGAATGATCGATAGCATTTTTGTAGAGCGAGAAGTCCTAGATCATCCAGTTGCACAAAAAATTTTTAAACGCCTCAAGTACGCTGATATTTTTGAGATTGAAAGATATCAAGAGATGTTTAATCGGAGGAAACAGAACTTTCGTATTCAAAAACAAAACCCTGCTTTAATTTTAGCAAAAAAACATGATAATTTTGTTTTACCGGCACCATCAGGTTTTGGTATTGATGCACAAAAAAATTATTATTTTTCTCACATGTATAACTGTATCTATGATTGCCGATACTGTTTTTTACAAGGTATGTACTCTTCTGCAAACTACGTTTTATTTGTAAATTATGAGGATTTTTTCGAAGCGATTTCTGATACAATTTATGAAAATACTAATAAAAGTATGACTTTTTTTTCTGGTTATGACTGTGACTCCTTAGCATTCGAAAAAATTACAGGTTTTGCAGAAAAAGCATTAGAATTTTTTACTAATTTCAGTTCAGTTGAACTTGAACTTAGAACTAAGAGTATAGTCTCTGACACTTTCTTAAACAGAAGTCCTATTTCTAATTGTGTCGTAGCTTATAGTTTGTCTCCCAGTAATGTCGCTGCCATTTTGGATAATAAGGCTCCCAGTATAGACAGACGAATTAATGTTTTGCAGAAACTAGCCAAAAATGGTTGGCCCGTTGGTCTCAGGTTTGACCCTCTGATTTACTGCTCTGGCTGGGAAAAACTTTATTCGGAGCTGATTAACAAAATATTCAAGGATATAAACATTGATCAAGTTCACTCTGTAAGTCACGGTCCCCTGAGATACCCTAAAGAAATGTATAAAAAAATTACGTCACTATATCCAGATGATAAACTTTTTTCATTTCCAATGGAGGCTAAGGATGGAATTGTATCTTATGGTAAAGAAATAGAGGAAGAAATGTCTTCATTTCTTCAATCTGAATTAGAAAAGTATACAACAAGGAATAAAATTTTTTCGTTGTTTGGTTTGAGGCTGGAGTTTGTAAAATTTGGAAAAAAGAAAAGCGATTGTTTCTGGTAGTTCAAGTGGCATTGGAAAAGAAATTACTTCACTACTATTAAAAAGTGGGACTGATGTAATAGGTCTTGCACGCGATCACAAAAAATTCAAACCAGACTTTGATGGTTATTTTCCTATTTCAATTGATCTATCGGATTTTGAAAAAACTGAGCGTATTATTCCGCAGGTCTTGCATCAACATTCTGACGTTGACGTGTTAATTTGTAATGCTGGTTGCGGTGATTTTCGAACCTTGGAGAATTTTTCCGCTAAGCAAATATCGGATTTTATAAATATAAATTTAATATCACATATAATGCTTTGTAGACACTTAGTGAGCTTTATGAAGGCTAAGGGTAATGGTGACATTATTATCATGGGTTCAGAGGCTTCTATAGTTGGAAAGAAAAAGGCATCACTTTATTCGGCTGCAAAGTTTGGTCTGAGAGGCTTTGCTCAATCACTTCGTGATGAATGTGGCAATACTGGCGTGAGGGTTTGTTTGATAAACCCTGGTTTTGTAAGAACCCCATTTTTTGATACTTTAAATTTTAAGCCTGGTGAGGATGGAAATAATGCAATTGAGCCAGGCGACATTGCTAAAATAGTATGTGATATTATTGAAACCAGAAAGGGTACAAACATTGATGAAATCAACGTATCGCCAGCATCTAAGTCGATAATATTCAAATAAAATATGTTAAGAGTTATAAATATATGCCAACAATAAAATAATGCAAAGCGGGTATGCAAAAATAGCATTGGTAAAACTTGCCGCAACGCAGCATATTGTATTGGAGAAAAGCGTAAAGCGTTTTCTAAAGTTTTTCATACGTTCCTCCCAATTTCGTTTGAAAGACTAAAAGATAGTGACCTTCCTCCTCCCTAGGTCAATCTTTGCGATAAAGGCCCTCTCAAGAGGGTCTTTTTCATTTTGGAGGCGTCGTTAGTCTATTGGATTTCTCCAGAGATATGGATAACAGTCGGGACTTTTGCGCTGAAAGCTTCAATTATATTTTTTTGCAGTTCTTTTAGGTTAGATGGCTTTCTGGATAGCGCCCCATAGGATTCTGCTAATTTGCAGAAATTGGGGTTTAAAGCTTGAACGGAATTTGGAGCAATTTGCGCAGCTACCATGCTGTCCTCAATTGCTTTAAGTTTTTGGTTGTCCCAAATGAGAATTGGTAAATTAAGTTGCAGTTCAACAGCGGTACCTAACTCCTGAATTGTGTACTGAAATCCATAGTCACCGGCTATAGCTATCGTGGGCATATTGGGCCTAGCAATACAACCGCCTATCGCAGCTGGCAATGCATAACCTAAAGTCCCAAACCCATAAGGATGATGCCAATGATTAGGTTTTTTCATATCCCAGATTTCTTTAGCCAAATATGCGAATTGCGTCATATCAGAATATACCACAGTATCTTCTGGCACTATTTCTTCGACCGCTCTGACCACCTCTGATACCCCGGGAAACTCTCTTATTGCTTGTAAAGCCCATTCTTCACGTTTTTGCGATACAAGTTTAGGATCCCACTTTTCCGCACTATCTTGTCCATCGAAGTTTTTCAGAGATGCTTCAACAAAGTCTTCCACCTTCATATTAAGCTTAATATCCGCATTATGATGATCACTGAGTACTTCAGGATCGGTATCGACACGAACCAATGTACATTTGTGACCCAGATTGCAGCGCCAGATATCAACTTCCGCTAGTTCTGAGCCCAGAACAACTATTAAATCTGATTTTGACAGCACACTTACAGTGTCTGGCCGAGCCAACGATGAGCCCATAAATAAAGGGTAAGTTGATGGTATTAGTCCCCTGCCTGTAAAGCTTGTAAAACTGGCAGCACCAGTCTTTTTTATTAGCTTAAAAACGTCTGTTTTCTTGGCGCCACCACCTACAATAAACAGAGGCTTTTCAGAGTTTTTAATTAGCGTCGAAACCTCATTTATTTCGTTTTCGGCATATGAAAAAAAGTTCTTAGCTCTTTCACTGATTTCAAAATCAGGTGCGTTTTCTTCAAGTACTTTAATTGGGATTTGTATATGTTTGGGCCTGGGCCTCTTATCGTGGAATTCTGTGAATGCCCGCTCCAATAAGCCATAAGCAGCCTTGTAATTTTGAGCTGTCTCAGACCAGTCACAAACACTACCGGCCGCACTCTCCTGATCCAGCATTTGGTGTAACTGTCCGCGTCGGTATGCTGTCTCGTCTAAGCAGGAAGAAATAGCTAGGACCGGTATGCTATCGGAGTATGATTGCCCTAGTGCAGTTAAAACATTACAAATACCTGGTCCCGTAATAACATAAACAATTCCTGGTTTCCCACTTGCTCTGGCGTAACCATCCGCCATGAAGCCAGCGCCCTGTTCATGTCTTGCAAGAACATGGATGAGCTCCGCTTCGTCAATGCCGCGATAAAGCTCTTGGTTGTGAACGCCGGGAATACCAAATATATATTGGACACCTTGGTTTTTTAAAAACCTTGATATTTGGACTCCGGTTGGTCTCTCCATATTAATATTTTCCTAAAAAGCAGTTTACACATCTTAAAGCTATACCTAAGCTTCTTTAATGCGAACCACTAAGTCAATCCATGTTATTTCAGCTCATGCGGAAGGCGAGGTCGGAGACGTGATTATTGGTGGAGTTCCGCCGCCGCCTGGAGATACAGTTTGGGAGCAGAGTAAGTGGATTTTGAGTAATGGTTTATTGCGTAATTTCCTATTAAATGAGCCCCGAGGTGGCGTTTTTAGACATGTAAATTTACTTGTGCCCCCAAAGAACCCAAAAGCAGATGCAGCCTTTATTATAATGGAGCCAGAGTTTAATCCTCCGATGTCAGGATCAAATTCGATTTGCGTTGCAACCGTTTTGCTTGATGCCGGAATAATAGAGATGGTTGAACCCATCACGAGTTTCACGCTTGAGGCGCCAGGAGGTTTAATAAAAGTAAAGGCAGAATGTTCTAACGGAAAGGCAGATAGAATCTATGTTAAAAATTTGCCTAGTTTCTCAAATGCTCTTGATTCAGTACTTGAGATCGAAGGATATGGAGCCTTGAAGGTTGATACTGCTTTTGGTGGTGACTCGTTTGTGGTGTTGGACGCAGACAGTCTAGGCTTTAGGCTTTCTCCGGATGAAGCTAAAGATCTTGCGAAATTAGGAGAAAAGATTACTCAAGCCGCTAACGAGCAATTAAACTTTTATCATCCCACCTATTCTGATTGGGATCATTTTTCGTTCTGCCACTTTTGTGGCCCATTATTGCAAGATAAAAAGGGTAAAAACTTTAAATCTGCGGTAGCCATAAAACCTGGAAAAATTGATAGGTCGCCCACAGGGACAGCCTTGTCAGCTAAAATGGCAATCTTACACAAGCGTGGGAAAATAAAAATTGGGGAGCAGTTAACTGCAAGTTCTATTATTGATTCAGAATTTACTGGTCAAATTTTAGGATTAACTAAGGTCGGAAATGTGGAGGCTATTTTGCCAGAAATTAGTGGTCGTGCATGGATTACGGGGACCCATCAGCACATGCTTGATCCGGCAGATCCATGGCCAGGCGGTTATCGTATTTCAGATACCTGGGGTATTTAACTTATTTAGAAATATTTTTAATAATTGGCATTTGTGTGTCTTCTTATCCATGAGATAGTCACATAAAAAACACCTATAGAAAGTGTGAAAATAGGCAGGCCCAAACGCATATTTATATCTAGCAAAAATCCTGCAACCCAAGGCCCAATCAAATTTGAAAGTTCAAAAAGTATTACAAATCCAGCGTTTGCTGCAACAATTTCCGCTCCTGAAAACCTTCTAGACAACATTGCAAGTCCAATCGAATAAAGAGCATAAACCAAGCCTGCAGCAAGAAATCCGAAGATAAGAGTTATGAATATCGATCCTAAAAAAAATGGGATCAAGCTGGCAAATATGAGGCCTGCACAAACAGTTATTACGCCAACTTTCCGAAGGCCGTATTTATCGGCCAAAATTGCAATAGGGTACTGAAGACTTGTTGCACCCAGTGCCATGGCCGGTACGATAATCAACGCTAGAATTGGTGCAGCTTCGGGTGTGCGAGTTATCATTGCTGGAAGAAGACTAATTAATGCTAAATCTACACTGCCGACAACGACACAGGCAGAAGCTACAGTTGGAGCTCTTTTGATCAATATGAGCGGTGATGCAGAATGAGTTTGAGTGTCTTTAGGTTCAAGGCCTTTGAGTTTTAATATTGGAATTGCAGCTAAAATCAGAAGACCACCCATAATTATAAATGGAATTATCGAAAGAGCACCAAATAACCAAATGACGACGGGTCCAACAGCAAATCCTATTGAAATAGCGGTAGCATAAATTGCCATCACACGGGTGCGATATTTTTCAGCTACAATATTGGCCAGCCAAGCTTCAGTCAGAACCCAGTGTAGACCTAAGCCAAGGCCACTTACAAACCGAAAGACAAGCCACAAACTGTAGTTGTCCGTAAAGCGGAATGCAATGGTCATTATAGCTGCAACGATTAAACCAGCATTAATTGTCACTATATATCCATATTTCGCAGCCAATTTTGGTGCAAAGTAGGCGCTGGACACAACGCCAAGAGCAGCAGCTCCACAAACTATGCCAATCCTTTGAAAAGATATATTGAAAGTTTCCATCCATAAGGAAATTAGCGGGAGATAGCCACCAAACGCTGCGCCAAGTGCTACGGCTGATAAAGATATCATTACCATGCCAGGAGCAGTCGTTGCCTCACTTATTTGTCGGCGTATCTTTACAGTTATGTTTTGAATTTGACTTATCCAGCCCATTCACCGTTTCGGAAAACTGGCACTGCAGTCCCATCGGTTTTTATACCATCCACATTTATTTCACCAGATCCAATCATCCAGTCTATATGTATCATACTGCTATTACCGCCCCTCGAGATGATCTGATCCTTACTCAGATTTTCTCCATCTTTAAAACATTTAGAGTAACACTGACCCAACGCGATATGACTAGCGGCATTTTCATCGAACAAAGTGTTATAAAATAAAAGACCACTTTGCGAAATTGGTGAACTGTGAGGAACTAAGGCCACCTCTCCCAAACGCCTTGCACCTGCATCAGAGTCTAATACTTTCAATAACACTTCTTCACCTTTGGATGCATGAGCTTCAGTAATACTTCCAGATTCAAATTTTACACAGATGTTATCAATTAATGTTCCTTGATGAGATAGAGGTTTTGTGGAGCTAACCGTACCTTCAACTTTCAGGCAATGCGGTGTGGTAAAAACCTCTTCTGACGGTATATTTGGATTACAAATAACACCATTTTTTGCTAGAGATGCACCGCCCATCCACTCGTGATCATCTGCGAGTCCAACAGTAAGGTCAGTGCCTGGTCCTGAAAAATGTAGGGAAGCAAAGTTTTGCTGGTTTAACCAGTCTGAGCGTTTTCGTAAATTTTTGTTATGCTTACTCCACGCGCCAATAGGATCATTGATGTTAACGCGCGAAGCTGAGAATATAGCCTCTGAAAGTTTCTTTTGAGCTTCTTTCTCTGGCAGATCTGGAAACATTCGTTTAGCCCAAGCTAACCCAGGCCATGCTATGATATTCCAGTTTATGTCAAAGCGCGTAATTCTCTCTCTGGCTGGCGTCAATGCCTGAGAGTTTGCCTTATTAACTCTTCCAACTTTCTGAGGGTCTTCATCTGCAAGCAACATTGGATCATCGCCAACAATTGCAAGTCTTGCAGTATCATTGTCGAAAGCTACTCCCATTCCATCATAAAGCCAATTAGCAGCCTTATCAAACGATGCATCAAGTGCATTTCTGTAACGTGATAAAACCATCTCTGGATCTGAAAATATTGGAGTAATAACTCCAGCGCCTGATTTGTATGCATAATCGGTAATTTTTCTAACCAGGGGTAAGGCTTCTAAAGGTGCTGTGATCATTAAATCCTGACCCGGCCTTAAGGCCAAACCCGTTTTAACAGCAAGTTCCGCCAAACGATCAATGTGAGTAGAATTAATAATGGAAGTCTCTGACATATCTTAACCTTTAGTTTTGTGTCTGTGGTGCATGAATAATCGTTACGTTGATAACTATTACTTATCAATGCACTTTCAAAAAATTATGATCTTTAAGCTGAAGTTGGAGCTAAATACTTACAAATGAATACTCAGTGCCAGACTGCGCCACGCGGCCTATTCCACCTTTTGGTAAATGAAAACCAACAATCAACATATCTTCATTTGATATTCGATTTAGTAGCTTCTGTCTCGTTTGAGCTGCCTCTTCCGGATTTTGGTCAAGTCCATTTAGCCAGTTTGGTCTTTTGAATGCAACATGATGGTCATTTATAGCATCTCCGACTATAAGAGCAGATTGCGAGCCATTGGCTATTTCAAAACTCATATGACCAGGCGTGTGGCCGGGTGTCATCAATGCCAGTACACCTGGTATCGGCTCATCTCCATCATCAAAAAATTCTATTTGATCTTGTAATGCTTCAAACCGGGTTTTAGCACCAACTGCTGTCTCTACTCTGCTCTCATCAACTCTATTAACTGTTTCTGGGTTCCACCAATAATCCCATTCTGTCCTGCCAATATGATACGTGGCATTTGGAAATAACAAATCATCAAAATCGTCTAGGACACCCCAGATATGGTCTGGATGTGCATGAGTAAAAATGACATCAGTAATATCTTCAGGCGCAAGTCCCCTCTCGTCCAAGCTATCGACGATGGCCCCCATACCATCCAAAAAGTAAACACCGGCACCAACATCGAATAGAATTTTACGGTTCTCTGTTTCCAACAATGTTACGTTACATTCCCTAACTAATTGTTCTCGTGACAGAGATAGTTCATTGATTATCAGCTCAAGTTCAGCCTTAGGCATTGTGTCGAAAGTCAACCCGGCTGGAAGTGTAATACTTCCGTCACTTACTGTTGTGATATTTGTCTTCCCAAAGTCAATCTTAGTGTACGCTATGCTCGGTAAAGCTACTGATAATGGCAGGCAGGACGCCGCTTTAAGAAATGAACGTCTTCTAATAATCATAGTTTTTTCCTGAGCCAATAATATTCTCTATTTGGAATATGTTTGATAATTTTATCTTCAGCAAGTTATTTATTCCTATTTACTAAAATAACCTCCTTGGGTCCCCTGAAGGCCCAACCTTGAAATTCAATTGGTTTTTTTAAATATAAATTGGAGAAATGTGAGAAAAATAAAGGCAGTGCTACTTCTGCGATCAGAGTTTTGGATATCCAAGCACCTGCACAGAAGTGAGGTCCAGCACCAAATGAAATCGATGGGCCATTATCTCTTGAGATGTCGAAGTAATCTGGGTTCTGAAATATAGCCTCGTCCCGATTTGCAGACCCGAACATGAAAAAGATCATGTCATTTTCATAAAACTCAACGTCTTTATAGATAAAATTTTTGGCTATGCGTCTGGGAGACATACCAATTGGAGACATCCACCGTGAATATTCCTCGAATGCTTGCAGCCACGTTTTGGAGCCTGATATTATTGATTCCAGCTGCGAATGATTTTCTAGTAACGTTCCGATTGTTCCCGCAATAGCATCACGCGGTTCATTTTGACCTCCAGAGATAGCAAGTTTTATATTCGCTCGTATTGCATCCATAGATAGTCCCGCCTCTAGTTGACTGGAAAGCAAAGACGGTGCGTTATGTAGTTTAGGGTCTTTCAACTGTGCATCGATGTGCAGATCAATCGATCGAGTACAATCTTCACAATTTTTTGTTACCACGGGGTCGCTAATGTAATTAGAGCAACCGTCTATCATCCCTTGGCTCACCCGATCCATTTCAATCCATTTCATCTTGCTCAAACCGGTGATAAGTTTCAAAGCTTCCGCTGATACTTGTGTGGAGAATTCAGAAACGATCTCTAATTCTTTTTTGTTACCAATTTTTTTTATAATTTTAGTAGTTTTTTCAACAAACTGGTCCTTCCAAAAATTTTTAACTATTTTGGGAGAGACTGTTGGGAAAATTGCTTTTCTCTCATTAATGTGGGCGTCTCCGTCTTTTCGCATCATATTCTGCCCCATGAGCTTAGTCATTAATCCATTCGGCTGCACAGATGAAAATACTTCCACATTCTTTTCACAGATGAAAATATCCTGATGCTTTGAGAACAGAGTTGCATTAAGCTGAGGCACATAAGTAATTGGTGAGTTTGTTCGAAAAAAACCTAGGATTGGATATGGATTACTTTCAAAGGTCTTAAGATCAATATCTTGAACAGGTGCAGAACTCATAGGAGTTCCTTAAAATATCTTTCAATAACCAAATTCATTAGAGCATTCTTCGTAAGATAAGTTTGGTTTGTATTCTTTACACCAAGCAAGTCCTTCAGCATCCTCTGTTGTAGGGTTTTCAATTTTTAAAATACTTATTGCAACCCATATAAAGGTTAAAAGAAAGATTAACCTAACTGGACGAAAGATTAACTTTATCATCCACCAAATCATTTTTTTACCTTGGATTATTTTGTGAAAAAAGCCAGACTTATGTTTCGATTGAGTGTGAATAGATTTGGAACTTAGTCAAACGGTTAGTGAATATTAATTCGTTTATTAGGGGGTAATTCAGTGAAAACGGCAATAGTAGCTGGAGCAGGGATAGTTGGTGTATCAGCAGCCATATGGTTGCAAAGATTTGGTTACCAGGTAAAATTGATCGATCGCACTGGCCCAGCGTCTGGCACCTCTTATGGGAACGCTGGTGTTTTGGCCTCAGGTTCTATTATTCCCGTAACAACTCCAGGCTTAATTTCTAAGTCGCCGGGAATGCTACTGGATCCGAATAAGCCACTTTTCCTAAAATACTCATATTTACCCCGCTTAATGCCTTTTCTTTTTAAATATCTAAGGCATACAAATATTGAGCATGTTGAGACTTATGCTGCTGCAATGTCTCAATTGTTGTATGATACCGTAGACCAGCATAAATCTTTAGCAAAGGGAACCGGAGCGGAAAAATATATCCAAACTACTGATTATTTGTTTGGCTATGATACAGAAGAAGCTTTCGAGAAAGATGGTTTCGCATGGGACATACGTAGTAAACTCAAGCATGATTTTGATATTTTAAAAGGGGAAGCACTACAAAGCGTTGATCCAATCTATAAAGATGCATTCAAAGTGATAGTGGTTAACCGTAACCATGGTAAAATTAGTGACCCTGGCGAATATATAAAAGAACTTGCAAAATATTTTGAGAATAATAACGGAGAAATAGTTCGAGCGAATATAAAAAGTTTTCAGCAAAAAGATTCAATGATCGTTGGTTTGGAGACTGACAATGGAGTGCATAAGGCAGATCATGTAATTTTTACACTAGGACCATGGTCTGGAAATTTATCTAAAAGGCTTGGTCTCAATATACCTTTTGAAAGTGAACGTGGGTACCATATTGAGCTTATAAACCCCTCAAAAATGCCCCAAAATTCAATGATGGTTTCCTCAGGAAAATTTGTGGTAACCCCGATGGATGGGAGAATTAGATTAGCTGGGCTTGTAGAATTCGGTGGATTGAAGGCTGGAGCATCTAAAGCACCGGTAGAGTTATTAAAGAAAAATGCTCAAAAACTTTTTGCTGATATACAATATGATCATATTACAGAGTGGTTGGGTCATCGTCCAACAACAGCGAATAGTCTTCCATTAATAGGTCGAGTCAAAAACTTTAAAAATGTATTTGTTGGATTTGGGCATCAGCATGTGGGCTTGACAGGTGGTGCTAAAACAGGTCGTATCATAGCTCAGTTGCTAGATGAACGAGAGCCAAATATTCAATTATCGTGGTTTGACCCAAATGAATATGCCTAAGCGATCTGCAACATAACAAAAATTGGGAGGAATTAATGGAGATTAAGAATTTAGCCGCTGCTGTTGTTTGCGGTGCATTTATAGCAGGTGCCTCAATAGCAGAGGACTGGGATATGCCAATGGCCTATTCTGCCACCAACTTTCATTCAGAAATGGGCGTAGTTTTTGCTGACAAAGTCCGCGATTATACCAGCGGCGGGATAAATATTACGGTTCATCCTGGTGGATCTTTGTTTAAGGGCGGTGAGATAAAAAGAGCTATACAAACGGGGCAGGCCCCTATTGGCGAACGTTTTATGTCAGCTCATGCTAATGAAGCTCCGCTTTTGGGATGGGATAACTTGCCGTTTCTTGCCACGACTTATGAAGCTAACAATAAGCTATGGGCGGCCGCGAAGGATAAAGTAAATTCACAACTATCCGATTTGAACCTCGTGGCTCTTTATACGTGCCCATGGCCAGGCCAAGGTTTTTATTTCAACAAAGCGGTTAATTCCTCAAAAGATACCCAGGGTGTGAAGTTTCGCTCTTACAACTCTGCAACCGCGACTTTTGCCGAAGAGTTAGGAATGGTTCCAGTGCAAGTTGAGGCTGCTGAACTTTCGCAGGCATTGGCGACTGGAGTGGCAGAATCATTTATTTCATCTGGATCTACCGGATACGATAGAAAGGTGTGGGAGCATTTATCACACTATTATAAAGTTAATGCTTGGTTACCTCGTAACTACGTAATGGTTAATAAGGGTGTTTGGGAAGGTTTGAATTCTGATATGAGGGGCGCTATCCAAAAAGCTGCAGATGAAACTGGAGCAGCATGCTCTGCTAAATCTGCTGAATTGGCGAATTGGTATTTTGAGCAGCTTGAAGCAAATGGAATGGCTGTAGAAGATGCAAGTCCAGAATTTTTGGCTGAACTCCAGGCGATTGGAGCAAAGATGACTTCAGATTGGTTGGCATCAGCGGGAGCAGATGGTCAAGCAATACTGGATGCTTACAAATCGAATTAAGCTAACATAAATTGCCCCGCTAAATGCGGGGCATTTTAAAAGGAGGCAGAAAATGAGAGATTGGCAGCCTTTATTTGGGCTCCCTTTGTGGTTCTGGCTCTTTATCTTGCCAACGCTATTTGCGCTCTTTTGTCTTTTTTGTCCTACTAAAGCAAAAAGATTAATGTCTCCAATTTGGCCGTTATTGGATAAAGTCTATTTGGGGTTTGGTATTTTGTCTGCAATTTTTATGATTGTAATTCTACTTTTGATTGTTGGTCAGATGGTTGCGCGTTGGACTAATACGATCTTTCCCGGAGGAACAGAGTTTGCTGGATATGCGATGGCATGTACATCCTTTTTTGCTCTGGCTTTCGCCTTAACCCAGGGTTCCCATATTCGTGTCTCTATTTTTCTCAACATAAACAATTTTTTAAAGTTTTGGTTAGATGCATTTGCTATGCTGGTGTCGGCTTGGACTGCTACATACTTTGCGCGATATGCAGTCAAAACAAATTTTCTATCTGAAATTTTGAACGATAGGACACAAGGCTTAGATCAAGTTCCTGAATGGTTGCTTTCTATTTTTTCTATGATTGGCCAATGGCCTTGGGAGTGGGGCACAACTTGGTCAAAAACGACCTCAGAATTGGTTTATACACCTGTATGGCTTCCACAAATAGCAATGTCCGTGGGAACAATTTTGCTAGCGGTTGCAATTTGGGATCACCTTTTTCGTTTACTGGCTTACAGAGAAACGCGTATTTTTCGGGAAGCAATCGAATGACAGAACTTTATGCCATAATCATTTTTTTGTTCGTTTTATTTCTGCTTCTAGGCAGCTCTGTTTGGGTTGGGTTGGCGCTAATGGGTGTCGCTTGGGTGGGTATGGAACTATTCACAACCCGCCCAGCTGGCGATGCAATGATTACTACCATTTGGACGGGAGCAAGTAGTTGGACCCTTACGGCTTTACCACTTTTTATTTGGATGGGGGAAATACTATTTCGAACAAGATTGTCAGAAGATATGTTTCGAGGACTATCGCCCTGGATGCGGTTTTTACCTGGCGGCTTACTGCATACAAATATAGCGGGATGTACCATATTTGCTGCGGTTTCTGGATCTTCTGCTGCAACTTTAAATATGGTAGGAAAAATGTCTATCCCTGAACTTCGTAGTAGGGGATATCCGGAATACATGATTATTGGTACGTTGGCAGGCGCGGCGACACTCGGCCTAATGATACCACCCTCCTTAACTTTGATTGTTTATGGAGTAACCATTAACGAGAGTATAACTAAATTGTTTATGGCTGGTGTTTTCCCGGGACTAGTTCTGGCCGGTTTATTTATGACTTACATAGTTTGTTGGCATTTTTTTTGGAACCGGCGATCGGCCACAAAAAGAGCCCTCTATGTCTTTTTATAAGATGATAAAGGAAAGTCTATTTCTTGTGCCAGTAATGGGTTTGGTCGGTGTTGTCATAGGGTCAATGTATTTAGGATTTGCCACGGCTACAGAAGCTGCAGCAGTTGGAGTAGTTGGAGCATTGATATTGTCGGCAGCCCAGGGGTCTCTTAATTGGTCAACATTTTCAGTTAGCCTTATGGGAGCCACTAAGACATCTGCCATGATCGCCTTAATTCTTATGGGTGCTGCGTTTTTATCGCTATCTATGGGCTTCACAGGTCTGCCAAGAGCCATGGCAGAATTAATTGAGAGTTATAATTTATCACCGGTAGCTCTAATTGCAGTTCTTACAGTTTTTTATTTAATTCTCGGTATGTTTATGGACGGGCTATCATCTGTTGTTCTCACAATGGCAATAGTGGAGCCAATGATCAGGACAGCCGGAATTGATCTGATCTGGTTTGGTATTTTCTTAGTTGTTGTCATCGAAACAGCGCAGGTTACTCCCCCAATCGGTTTTAACCTTTTTGTTTTGCAGGGTATGACGAAACATGAAATTGGCTACATTGCTAAGACCGCTATTCCAATGGTCGCGTTAATGTTGTTAATGGTTGTGATCTTAGTTATTTTTCCAGAGTTAGCTACATGGCTACCAGAAAATATACGTCAGCGGAATTAACGTCTTGGGTCGCGTCAGTATACTGCAGCTCGATACAAAATTTTTGCGTATTCCGGGCGATATTGGATGTAAGAAAACATTTATTGAACCACCTCAGCATTTAATAGTCGAGGGCGCCACAGCAAATAAGGTAGTTACATCTCGACCTGAAAATATTGATATCACACCTTTTGTAGAGGCGGCGCAATCTGCGACAGGTGATATTCTGACAACTTCGTGTGGTTTCTTAGCTCCATTTCAGAAAGAGCTTCAAGAAAACTTAGATATTCCTGTTGTGGTATCATCAATTAATCAACTGGCTGACATGAGTAAAATTTATTCACCTGAGCAAGTTATAATTTTAACTATTGCTGCAGATAAACTCTGTACTAAGCATTTGCCGAGAGCACTTTGGAAGTTTTCTAAGTGCATATGTGGTCTGGAAAATTCCAGTTATTTTCACAAAGTTATCTTTGAAGATATGGTGATGTTTGATGAGGCAAAAGTAGCAGATGAATTGCTTACAGTTTTTAAGCATGCTTGTAATGAAAATACGCGAGCTCTGTTGCTGGAATGCACAAATATGCCGCCATACAAGCCAAATTTGAAACAATTCAAAGATATTAAGATCTTTGATATTTTGTCCGCAATTGAAACGCTATTACCGAACACGGTAGACCCGGCCTATTTGTAAAATCGGTATATTTTATTGTGCCATAATTAAAATAATATACGCTCCATTAAATTAATAGTTGAGCTTGAGATCTTATGATTAAAAACACTGAAGCAGCTGTTCTTTATGAAACAAATTCAGATCTAGTTGTGGAGAATTTAAATTTAGCGGCTCCAGGACCAAAAGAAGTTTTTGTTCAAATGGGAGCTGCGGGTGTTTGTCATTCTGATGTTCATGTGATTAGTGGTCAGGCTAACCAGATAATGCCATGCGTTCTGGGCCATGAAGGTGCAGGTCTTGTCACTTCTATTGGGAAGGAAGTAAACAACGTGAGTGTGGGCGATCACGTTGTTCTCAGCTGGCTGCCATACTGCGGAAAATGTTATCAATGTGTTCGTGGGAAGACACATTTATGCAAAGCCTATCAAACGCCAGTTGGCAATGGAACACTATTGGATGGCTCTTGTCGATTTTCTAATTCAGAGGGGCCAGTTCGGCAGCTTGGTTCACTTGGATGTTGGTCTGAAAATGTTGTGGTACCTGAAGTATGTTGCGTGCCCGTAGATAAATCTATTCCCTTTGAAATTGCTGCGCTTCTTGGTTGTGCTGTAACGACTGGTGTTGGTGCTGTCTTAAATCGAGCCAAGGTACAAAACGGGGAAACAGTAGTTGTAATAGGGGCGGGAGGTGTTGGTTTATCAGTAGTGATGGCGGCTAAATTGAAAGGAGCCTCACAAGTTATCTGTATTGATCAAAATATTAGTGCGCGAAACCTTGCAATAGAATTGGGTGCCACAGACTTTCTTGTGTCGAAGCAGAATGAAGATATTTCTAAAAAACTAATGGAGCTAACGGGTGTGGGTGCTGATCATGTATTTGAGGCAGTAGGTAAAAGAGAATTGCAATCTGATGCGATTGATTATTGCTGTTCAGGTGGTACTGTAACTTTTGTCGGTTTGGACAGCGAGGACGCGACAATTAATCTAAAAACTACTGCCATAACTAGAGCAGAAAAAACAATATCTGGTTCGATATATGGTTCTGCTTGCACCCACAGGGATTTTGCTCTTTATGGTGAAAAATTCCTTGAGGGAAAACTACCGATCGATTTAATGGTTAATCGGCGGTACCAGCTCAGGGAGATAAATATTGCGCTCCGTGACATGTTGGAGGGAAAACCAGGAAGAGGCGTAATTGTTTTTGATCATTAAATTTGGGCAGAGAGTGAGGCCATAAAAGTTGAGCTTTTATGATCATATAATTGTTGGTGGTGGTATTTTGGGTGCATCAATTGCCTATCAAATTTCTAAAAAATCAAATGATACTGTTCTGGTATTAGAGAGAAATGACTTTGCAAGTGGTGCCTCTAGTCGCTCCGCTGGATTAGTGCTGCAGGGATCTACTAAAAAGTCAAATATCCCTTTAGCTAAAAAAACTGTCGAAGTGATTTCGCAATTAGAGCAGGAGCTGGGAGAGACTGTAGAGTATAATAAAACGGGAAGTTTGCATTTAGCGTCATCTAAAGAAAGAGTTTCTGAATTGAATTCTATGATCGAGACGGCGTCTCTTTTCGATGTAGATGTGTCAGTACCGAATGATCGAGATATAAATAAAATGGCCCCTTGGTTGAATCAAGAAGAAATTCAACAGGCTGCATTTTTCCCTTCAGATGGCTATCTCGATAGCTATCGTCTGACCTGGCATTATCTCAAAGCGGCGAAGAATAATGGTGTTAAGTTCAGGTCCAACTTAGCCGCCACAGAGGTCATAATTGATAGATCTAAAATTTGTGGAATTGATACTGCGGATGGAAAATTTTTTTCCCCTAATTTGATACTTGCTGGGGGTGTTTGGACCTCCTTATTTGCATCTGCGATCAAAGTGCCAATTGCTACGGCTCCCGTTCGTAGCCATTACTGGCTAACTGAGCCCGATCCTGATTATGGTAGTGCGGGTTCAATTACAATTATGCCTGATGTTTCTGCGTATACACGTCCAGAATTAGGAGGCTTATTGCTTGGTGTCCAGGAGAATGAATGTGCCGTTTTTGATGCAAGAAAACTACCAGAGGACTTACAATATTTCTCTCCCACGCTTGGCGAAGATCACTGGGACATATTACTGAATTCTTATTCTGATCTTTCTCGGTTTTTCCCCAAAATAGAAAGTGCAAATTTTTCTAGCTATATCAGTGGTCTCTCTTCATATACTCCAGATGGAGAAATTATTTTAGGTCCTATTGCGGAAATTGATGGGTTATATGTAGCAGCTGGGGACTGTGGTTCAGGTGTTAGTTTGTCCGGCGGAATAGGAGCTATTATTTCTGAAATTATTTTAGACGGTAAATCTGATCTTTATAGTTCGTCATTTAAGCCTGATAGGTTCGGTAAGGTTGATCCATTTGATGAAGAATTCTTAAATAAATGTGCGATGGCTAGATCAAAAAAATCAAGAAAAATGAAATAATTTTTTTTTTTGTTACAGAATCATGCGATCATATCCTAATCTTTGGAATATTACGCATTTTGAAGAATAAACAACTAAACCACATTGGGGGTACAAAATGAAATTTAACTTTGGATTTTTTAAATCGTTAGCGGTTGGATCATTATTAGCTACATCCGTATTTGCGGATACAGAGCTCACTGTTTATACGGCTGTAGAGGCTGAAGATCTTTCTAGATATGCTGCTAAATTTAACGAAAGTCATCCAGATATTAAAATTAACTGGGTTAGAGATTCTACAGGGATTATTACAGCAAAACTATTGGCTGAAAAAAATAATCCGCAAGCGGATGTTGTCTGGGGTCTAGCAGGTACTTCGCTGCTTTTGCTCAAATCAGAGGGAATGTTAGAGCCTTACGCTCCAGCTGGTGTAGAAAAGTTGGATAGTAAATTTGTTGATGGTGATAATCCACCTGCTTGGGTTGGAATGGATGCATGGGTTGCTGCAGTTTGCTACAATACTGTCGAGGCTGGAAAAGCTGGACTAACACCACCAACCTCTTGGAAAGATTTGACGGATGCTCAGTACGCAGGCCATTTGATTATGCCAAATCCAAACTCATCTGGTACAGGATTTCTAGATGTATCTAGTTGGCTTCAGTTGTTTGGCGAAGAAGGTGGTTGGGAGTATATGGATGCCCTTCATGAAAATATCGCACGGTATACTCACTCAGGCTCAAAGCCTTGTAAATTAGCCGCTGCTGGGGAAATTCCAATTGGGATTTCATTTGCTTTCCGCGGTGCAAAATCGAAGGCAGCTGGTGCTCCATTAGATATTATTGTTCCGTCTGAAGGGGTTGGTTGGGATATGGAAGCCACCGCTATTGTCGCTGGAACATCTAAAATGGAAGCGGCACAGAAGCTTGTAGATTTTTCAGTAACCAAGGAAGCTAATGAAATGTACAACCAAGGTTATGCAGTTGTTGCCTATCCTGGCGTAGCAAAACCTGTTGAGCATTTTCCTGAAGGATTAATTGAGGCGATGATTCCGAATGATTTCGAATTTGCGGCAAACAATAGAGCGCGTATTTTGAAAGAATGGCAGTCACGCTACGACGGCAAGTCTGATCCTAAATAATAAATTTTAGTCAGGCAGTAAATTTCTACTGCCTGACTTTTTTGTTGTCTAAATTTATGGATTAATAATAATATAAATTTAAGGAATACACCTTGGAAGGCATTAAAGATCCGCAATCCTCGTATCTCTCAATAAAAAATCTTTGGAAATCATTTGGAAGCTTTACTGCTCTTAAAGATGTATCTTTAGATATAAAGGAGGGAGAATTTGTCTGTTTCTTAGGCCCCTCGGGATGTGGAAAAACAACTCTTTTACGAGCAATAGCTGGATTAGATCTGCAAACAAGTGGGGCAGTAGTGCAAGGTGGAAAAGATATTTCTAATTTTCCCGCCTCTGAGCGTGACTATGGAATTGTTTTTCAATCATATGCTTTATTTCCCAATCTTACTATTGAGAAAAATATAGCATTTGGGCTTGAAAATACTGGGCGTTCTAAAAGTGAAATTAATGAACGGGTTTCGGAGTTATTAGATCTAATCGGACTTCCGGATCAAGGTCCTAAGTATCCCGCTCAGCTTTCTGGCGGTCAACAGCAAAGAATTGCTTTGGCCAGGGCAATAGCATCAGGCCCCGGTCTGTTGCTTCTGGATGAGCCACTGTCCGCTCTCGATGCTAAAGTACGTGTGTATTTAAGGCATGAAATAAAAACTCTACAACAGAAACTTGGTGTTACAACTATAATGGTCACCCATGATCAAGAAGAAGCTCTGTCAATGGCCGACCGCATTGTTGTTATGAATGAAGGAAAGGTAGAGCAAATAGGTACGCCCAATGAAGTTTATTGTAAGCCAGAGACCTTATTTGTTGCAGATTTCATCGGTGAAATGACGCAATTCAGGGGCACAATAAGTGGCAAAAGCTTGGTCAAAGTTGGCAATACTGAATTAAATATGGTGGAGCATCGGTTTTCTCAAGGCCGTGAAGTCTCAATAACCATCAGGCCGGAGGATATAATACCATTGGGCGCTAAGCTTCCGGCAAAGTCAGGCAAGAATGTGTTTTCTGCTCAGCTGGTAGAAATGGAGTTTTTGGGTTCATTTTGGCGTTGCAAGTTGAAGAGCGATGAATTTCCAGAGGCATTGGTTACAGCAGATTTCTCAGTAAACGCAGTCAGAAGATTGTCTATAGAGCCAAACCAAATTTTGTGGATTGAGTTACCCTCTGAAAGCATTTTGGCTTTCGATTTTCAAGCGGCTTGAATATGAATTCGGCTAATATAGACAATACAGTAGTCAGACCCAAAGGGTCAGTGAAAGCTAAGCTCAGCCGCGACGATATCATAATGCGTGGAGGTATGATTGTTATTGCTCTCTACCTTGTAATTAGCCTGGTATTTCCTCTTTATTCGATGTTCTCGAAATCCTTTTCGACTTTTCAATATGATTTATCAAAGTTCGAAGTCCAAGTTAGTGATGATGCGGGTCAATTTTCTCCTGAAATTACAAACCTTCAAAATTTAAATGAAGGTTTAAAGGTTATCCCGGATGAGGAACTAAGTACAGGTTCTGGCGGCCGACTAGGCGCTACAATCTTTTTTCCAGACTTCAGTTTTCGCAGCCCAGTTATGTATCGTATTCGGAATGTTGATGGCCAGGGGCGGTTCCTAGTGGGTTCTACATTAATGACCGGGACTGATTGGCAAGAAATGGATAGTAATACTTTTCGCCGCGTACAGTTACGGCCTGTTAGGTCAACCGGTTTATCAAATTTTATAAATTATTTCTCTACTCCAGCTTTGTTTAAATCAATTCAGAATTCGATATTTATTGCAATAATTAGTACAATAATCACAGTAATCTTAGCGTTCTGGTTTGCATATGCACTGAATAGGAGCTGTATGCGGTTTAAGGGCTTTTTTAGGCTTATTGCAATGGCTCCGATACTTGTTCCGTCGCTACTCCCCGGCATTGCTCTTGTCTACCTTTTTGGGGCACAGGGTGTAATTAAAGGCTTATTATTTGGAGCAAGTATTTACGGTCCTATTGGTATAATTATAGGATCAGTATTTTTCACCTTTCCGCACGCATTTTTAATCATATCTACTGCATTAGCTATTTCTGACGCTCGTCTTTATGAAGCTGCTATTTCTTTAAAAGCGTCGCCTTGGAAAACCTTCTGGACCGTTACTATCCCCGGGGCAAGGTACGGTATAATCTCAGCAGCTTTCGTTGTATTTAACCTAGTAATTACGGACTTCGGTTTGCCCAAGGTAATCGGTGGTCAATTTAACGTTTTAGCTGTGGACATCTACAAACAAGTTATAGGTCAACAGAACTTTGAGATGGGGGCCGTTGTCTCAGTAGTTTTAATAATTCCGGCGATTTTAGCTTTCGCAATAGACCGCGTTGTCCAAAGTAAACAGGTGGCTTTGCTCACTGCTAGGTCCGTTCCATTTAATCCCAAGCCAAGTTCGAGGGCTGACTTTATCTTTACTATTTATTGCGGACTTGTTGGATTATTTATAATTGGCATGTTGGGTATTTGTCAGTTTGCTGCTCTAATTAAATTCTGGCCATATGATCTAAGTTTAAGTTTAAATAATTATCAGTTCGATAAAATGGATGGTGGCGGTTGGGGTGCCTATTATAACTCAATCAAAATGGCTTTATTGACAGCTTTAATAGGTACGTGCGTAATATTTTTTGGAGCATACTTAGTAGAAAAATCAAGCGGATTTAAAACTGGTAGAGCGATATTTCAGATGTTTGCCATGTTACCAATGGCGATACCGGGTATGGTGCTAGGGCTTGCCTATATATTCTTTTTTAATAATCCTGAAAATCCTTTGCATATAGTATATGGAACAATGGCCATTCTTGTCATCTGTACTGTTACACATTTTTACACGGTTTCACATCTTACGGCCGTTACTGCTCTAAAGCAAATGGACAGTGAGTTTGAATCTGTCTCAGCATCTTTGAAACAACCCACATTTAAACTATTTTCTAGAGTGACGGTTCCCGTATGTCTGCCAGCAATTCTGGATATTGCTATCTACTTATTCGTTAATGCAATGACTACAGTTTCTGCTGTTGTTTTTCTCTATTCGCCCAAAACTTCATTAGCTTCAATTGCCGTGCTAAATATGGATGATGCTGGAGATATTGCTCCCGCTGCTGCGATGGGTATGATGATTTTTTATACAAATATATTTGCCCGGGTCATACATCTTATTTTATCCAAAGGTGTTTTGAGGCGTACCCAGGCATGGAGGTCTAGTAACTAAGTTGAGAGCAGCAGGTTCCCTATACTTTTTAAGAAAGTTTTTTATTAATTCTTGACAAATTTTGTATTTAGAACCGATAGTTAGTGATGATCCACTTCATTAAATATGTAGATGCTTTTAATTACCGTATCGGCCGATTCGCCATGTATGGCATTTTTCTAATGATGGGTATTTTGCTATGGTCATCGATCTCTAAAACATTTTTTAACCCATCGCTTTGGACCTTAGAAATGGCTCAATTTTGTATGGTTGCGTATTATATGTTGGGTGGGCCTTACTCCATTCAGATGGGGTCTAATGTACGGATGGATTTGCTTTATGGAGAGTGGGATAATCATCGGAAGGCTCAAATTGATGCAATGACCATAATATTTTTGATCATTTACCTGATATTTATGATTTGGGGTGGGTGGGAAAGCTTTATGTATTCCTTGAGTTATGGGGGAGAGCGCAGCTCCTCGATTTGGCGTCCGTATATTTGGCCGATAAAACTGATCATGCTCTTTGGACTCTCATTAATGTTACTTCAGTCAATATCAGAATTTTTCAAAGATATTTTACGCATCAAAGGCCATGATTTTGGAGAAAAGAATTAATGTCATATGAGATGATTGCTATTTTAATGTTCTCAACAATGATGTTGATGCTCCTCACTGGTCAGCGAGTATTTGGAGCTATTGGTTTTGTTGCAGTTGTAGCTGCTTTTTTTCTGTGGGGAGATAGAGGTGGTTATGATATTGGATTTGCTGCAGCCATTAAATTAATGAAATGGTATCCTCTTTTAACATTACCGATGTTTATTTTCATGGGGTATATTCTCTCTGAATCGAAAATTGCAGATGATCTCTATAAGATGTTTCATGTTTGGATGGGCGGTCTGTCAGGAGGCCTTGCAGTTGGCACTATTGGGTTGATGGTGCTTATTTCAGCAATGAACGGTCTTTCTGTGGCGGGTATGGCAATTGGAGCTACAATTGCGCTCCCTGAATTGCTTAAGCGTGGTTATGATAAAAGGATGGTTACTGGAGTAATTCAGGCTGGGTCCTCTCTAGGAATACTGGTTCCTCCTTCAGTCGTTCTGGTGCTTTATGCTATGATTGCTCGTCAACCTGTGGGTCAACTTTGGTTGGCGGGAGTGATCCCTGGGCTCATGATGGCGGCGATGTTTATAATTTATATTGCAGTACGTTGTCGTATTAACCCGGCACTTGGTCCAATTCTTCCAGTTGAGGATCGTAATATTCCACTTCCTGTAAAATTAAAACTTCTCAGCGCAGGCCTGTTACCTTTATTTATATTTTTTGCAATGATGATCCCCTTCATCAATGGGTGGACATCTTTAGTTGAAAGCTCTGCAATTGGAGCAATTGCGGCTTTTGTTGCAGCAGTAGTAAAAGGGCGCATGACGCGCGAGGTTTTTGAAAAAAGTGTACGAAAGACCCTTGGCATTTCATGCATGTTTATGTGGATTATTCTAGCAGCTCTTGCATTTGGCGCAGTCTTTGATGGTTTAGGGGCAGTAAAAGCTATTGAGAGTCTTTTTACAGAACAGCTTGGTTTGTCCCCATGGGTTATTCTAATTTTGATGCAGCTAAGTTTTATTATTATGGGTACATTTTTAGATGATACGGCAATGTTAGTAATCGTTGCACCATTATATGTGCCGTTAGTTGGGGAATTGGGTTTTAATTTAATTTGGTATGGAGTTCTTTACACAATTACTACACAGATTGCTTACATGACCCCACCATTTGGGTATAATCTATTTCTGATGAGGGCGATGGCTCCTCCAGAGATCAGTCTTAAAGATATATACACTTCTATTCTGCCATTCGTGATAGTAATGGTTTTTGCGCTGACAGTGATAATGTTATTTCCAGAATTAGCGCTTTGGTTGCCAGGAGAAGTGTACGGAAATTAATTTTAAGAGATCCCTGTGAAAGGGACGAAAGTTGAGGAGAGTATCAATAAAAAGGAGTATATTATGACAACAAGACGTAAGTTTTTAACCACAGCAAGTATAGGTGGTGCAGCGGCACTAGCTACGCCTGCAATAGTCCAAGCTCAAAGCACAATAAAATGGCGTTTTCAAACGTATGCCGGTGGTGCACTTGGAGAGCACGTAACTAAGCCAGTAATTGATTACATAAACGCTAATTCTAATGGAGAGTTGCAGGTAGAGTTGTTCTACGCAGATCAAATAGTTCCAACTGGTGAGCTCTTTCAAGCGTTGCAACGAGGTACAATTGATGGCGTTCATTCAGACGACGACTCTATGGCATCACCAACTCCATTGCGTATGTTTGGAGGATATTTTCCATTTGCAACCAAGCATATTTTAGATGTTCCAGTCCTATTTAATCAATATGGATTAAAGGAAATATGGGAAGAAGAGTATGCAAAGGTAGGTGTAAAATGGATATCAGCCGCAGGGCAGGATCCTTGTAACTTCAACACAAAAAAGGAAATCACAAGTGTAGCTGATCTAGACGGGCTAAGACTATACTCATTTCCAACCGCAGGTAGGTTCCTTGCGAAATTTGGTGTGGTTCCGATGAACATTCCTTATGAAGATGCAGAGGTAGCAGTGCAAACTGGTGAGCTTGATGGAATGGCCTGGTCAGGAATTACCGAAGATTATACTGTGGGTTGGGCTGATGTTACGGATTATTTTCTAACGAATAATATTTCCGGTGCTTGGATTGGCTCATGGTTCATAAACGAGAAGAGATGGGCTGACTTACCAGACCACCTTAAATCGGTAGTTATGGCGGCAACCGAAGCGGGACATACATATCGTAACCAATGGTACTGGGGTGGTGAAGCGGCCCTACGTGCAAACGGTGATAAGCTTGCATTACGCTCAGTTCCTCCAGCAGAATGGGCAGAAGTTGAAAATGCTGCTAAGGATTTTTGGGAAGAAGTCGCCCAAGAGGGTGAGGTGCATCAAAAGATTGTAAATATCTTTAAAGAGTACAACTCCGTTATTAATCAGGCTGGAGCTCCATATAATTTTGAGTAAAAATTAATAGATGAGCGCCCTGAAGCTTGGGGCGCTCTCCAATAGGGAAGAATTATAATGACCGGAAATTTAACATTTAAAGATCTGGAGTTGGCCGTCGGTGACGGCAGTATTGATACCGTGCTTGTATGTTTGGTGGATATGCAAGGAAGGCTGATGGGTAAAAGATTCCACGCGAAACACTTCATTTCTGATGGATATAAAGAGACTCATTGTTGCGATTATTTGTTAGCTACGGATATAGAGATGGGTACACCAGATGGATATGCATCTACGAGTTGGGAAGATGGTTATGGCGACTATACGATGAAGCCAGACCTTAGTACCCTACGTAGTACCCCATGGTTGGATGGGACTGCTATGGTCATCTGTGATGTCCTTGATCATCACACACATGAGGAAGTAAGTCATTCACCCCGAGCTATTCTAAAGAAGCAGATTAAGCGTCTTGAAAAAATCGGCCTTGATCCCATGATGGCTACAGAATTAGAATTTTTTCTTTTTGAGAAAAGCTTCAAAGAGATGCAGGAAGATGGTTTTCGAGAGCTAAAGCCCATTAGCGCCTATAATGAAGATTATCATATCCTTCAAACTACAAAAGAAGAACATATCATGCGCCCTGTTCGCAACTGTTTATGGGATGCTGGTATCCCGGTCGAAAATTCGAAAGGTGAGGCAGAAACGGGTCAGGAAGAGCTGAATATAAAATATGCAAATGCACTTAATACCGCTGAGTATCATACAATTGCCAAACACGCTGTAAAGGAAATTGCTTGGAGTAAGGGGCATGCAGTTACTTTCCTACCAAAGTGGCATCACGACAAGGTGGGTTCTTCGTCACACGTTCACCAGTCACTATGGAAAGGTGGTAAAAATGCATTCTATGACCCTAATGGTAAATTGGGAATGAGCCTGTTGATGAAACAGTATATGGCAGGCCTTTTGCACTACACATCAGATATTACATTTTTCCTTGCTCCTTATGTTAATAGCTACAAACGTTTTGCCAAAGGAACATTTGCTCCTACTCGTGTTATCTGGTCGGTAGATAATCGCACGGCTGGTTTTCGCTTGTGTGGCGCAGGAACTAAGAGTGTCAGAATAGAATGTAGAATAGGTGGTTCTGATATGAATCCCTACTTAGCGATTGCCGCCCAAATTGCTGCTGGATTGGCAGGAATAGAAAATAAGCTAGAGCTAGATGAGCCTGCTAAAGGCGATGTTTACCAGGGTGACACAAAAATGATTCCTGAAAATTTGCGTGACGCAAAGTTCGCCCTGGCTCAATCCGAAATGCTTAAATCTGCTTTTGGAGAGGACGTCGTAAAACATTATTGTAGAGCTGCTGAAGTTGAGTTGGAAGAATTTGATAGGGTTGTGACGGATTGGGAAATAGCAAGAGGCTTTGAAAGAGCGTGATATTATGAATGAAATAACATGCATTTCACCGATTGATGGTGAAATATTTGCGAAAAGAAATACTCTTTCATTAAAAGATGCAAAGGATAAAGTTCAACTCCTGCGTGCAGCACAAAAAGCTTGGTTGGCTCGACCATTAGCTGAACGTATATCGTTGGTTATGGAAGGTGTAGACGCTGTAGGCAAAATGAACGATCAGATAGTACCAGAGCTAGCCCAAATGATGGGGAGGCCAATTAGGTATGGTGGTGAATTTGGGGGCTTTAAAGAGCGCGCTCAATATATGAGTGAGATAGCTGAACAAGCGTTGCAAGATATTGAGATTAGCAATGACTCCAGTTTTAAGCGTTATATAAAACGAATACCTCATGGATTAGTTTTCGTCGTTGCACCGTGGAATTATCCTTATATGACGGCAATCAATACAATTGCTCCTGCACTAATTGCAGGAAATGTCGTAGCATTAAAACATGCAACCCAAACCCTCTTAGTGGGTGAGCGGCTCGTTGACGCTTTTATCTCTGCCGGTATCCCGAAAGATGTATTTATTAACATGTACTTAGACCACGATACCACGTCTCGTCTTATTGAAGAGAATTCATTTGATTTCGTTAATTTTACTGGTTCCTTGCGAGGGGGTATCGAGATGGAGAGAGCAGCAGCTGGAACTTTTACGCCTGTTGGAACAGAACTTGGGGGTAAAGATCCCGGGTATGTTATGGAAGATGCGGATTTAGATGCAGCAGTGGAAACATTAATAGACGGCGCAATGTTTAATTCTGGACAATGTTGCTGTGGAATAGAGAGAATTTACGTAGTTGAGAGTCTCTATGAAAAATTCTTACAGAAAGCTATAAATATTGTCGAAAATTATAAGCTTGGCAATCCGTTGGAGCCTGAAACCACTATTGGGCCTATGGCAAATAAACGATTTTCTGATGAAGTAAGATTACAAATTAATGAGGCTGTAGAGTTAGGTGCGACGGCTCATATCGAAGTTTTCAAAAATGATGACGCTGGCACCTATGTAACACCACAAATTTTAACAGGCGTTAATCATAATATGCGAATTATGAAAGATGAAACTTTTGGTCCAGTTGTCTGTATTATGCCTGTGTCCAGTGATGAGGAAGCTATTTCTTTAATGAACGATAGTGAATTTGGTTTAACTGCGAGCTTGTGGACAAAGGACGTTGGCCGAGCAGAAAAAATTGCAGATCAAATTGAAACAGGGACAGTATTTTTAAATCGTGCTGATTACCTTGATCCAGCGCTGTGTTGGACTGGTTGTAAAAATACGGGTAGCGGTGGTGGTCTGTCGATCATTGGTTATCATAATCTTACAAGGCCTAAATCTTACCACCTAAAGAAAGTAACGCAATGACACTAATTGGAAATTGGTCATATCCTACACAAATAAAATTTGGCGCTGGTCGCATAAGGGAAATTTCTGATGCTTGTAATCAAGCAAATATTAAAAACCCACTTTTGATTACTGATAAAGGTTTGAGTAATCTTCCAATAACATCCAAAACTTTGCAGTTAATGAAAGAAGCTGGTCTGGGCGAGGCTATTTTTTCGAATGTTGACCCAAACCCTAATGAGAAAAATTTAGATGCAGGTATAGCTGCATTTACAGAAGGAAATCATGATGGCGTAATAGCCTTTGGAGGAGGTTCAGGCTTAGATCTAGGAAAATTAGTTGCCTTTATGGTTGGTCAAGATCGCTCGGTTTGGGATTTTGAAGATGTTTCTGATTGGTGGACGCGTGCAAAACCAAATGCCATTTTCCCTATTGTTGCAGTTCCAACGACTGCGGGAACTGGATCTGAAGTTGGAAGAGCTAGCGTTCTGACTAATTCTTCTACTGCCGAGAAGAAAATTATTTTCCATCCGCAAATTCTGCCAAAAGTTGTCATTTGCGATCCTGAGCTAACAGTTGAAATGCCAAAATCAATAACTGCTGGTACCGGTTTGGATGCATTCGCACACTGTGTAGAGGCATTTTCGAGCCCACACTACCATCCAATGAGCCAGGGTATTGCAGTGGAGGGAATGCGACTTGTCATTGAAAATCTTGAAAAAGTTTACTTGGACGGAAGTGATGTTGAGGCTAGGGCAAATATGATGTCAGCGGCATTAATGGGTGCAACAGCTTTTCAAAAAGGACTTGGTGCCATTCATGCGCTCAGTCATCCAATTGGCGCTATGCATCATACACATCACGGAACGACTAATGCTGTTTGCATGCCAGCAGTGCTTAGATTGAATGAATTAAAAATTCAGCAGCGTTTTGACTCAGTTTCAGGTTACCTGGGTATTAAAAATGGTTTTTCAGGTTTTAAGACTTTTGTCGATCAGTTTAATGCGTCACTTAATATTCCGTCAAAGCTAGGTAATTTAGGCGTTGAGAGCCCAGATTTAGAAAAGCTTGTAAAGGGTGCTTTAAGTGATCCAAGTTGTGGCGGCAATCCTGTAGAATTAAACGAGACGAATGTACGAGCATTGTTTGAAGAAGTGCTGTAGTACAAAAATTGTAAAAAGTTTTTGACTTTTCACCGAAAGAGCTACCTTTAAATAGAGCCACTTCAAGGGAAGCGACCAGCTTGGGATGAAGTGCAGATCTTTGGGTGGGGAGTGGAAAATGTTGGTCCTACCCAAAGAAACAAGATTTAGTTCAAATCGCTATTAGATAGTTCGTCAATTATCGGACACTCGGGTCGTTCGTTCCCTTTGCAGCAATTAACCAGGTGTGAAAGTTGTGTGCGTAAGTTTTCTAGTTCATTTAATTTAACATCGATTTCTGAAATTTTAGTAAGAGTAAGATTTCGCACTTCTTTGCTACTACGATTTTGATTTTCGTATAATGAGAGAAGTTCTTTGCACTCTTTGATGCTAAAATTAAAACGTCGCGCTTTTCCGATGAATTGTAATTTAGCCAATTCAGCGTCAGTGTATTGGCGGTAATTAGTAGCTTTATTTTTCACAGGCTTAATTAAATTTATTTCATCGTAATATCTAACTGTTTTTACGGTGAGCCCAGATTTTTTAGCAGCCTCTCCAATATTCATATTTTGTCCTTTACTTTACCCTTACTGGAAGGTTTATCACATAATTCAAGGAGCGTAAATTGGTTGAAATCAGCAATATAACTGGAATAAATTGGCGTTGTAAGCATACATGGCGACGATCATCCTATAATACGATGTGGTGCTTGATTGGTTGCTCCATAGGTGATTTTGGGACAATTGCATTTTTTCAATTTTCGGGAATTGAATGGCCAGTGATGGCGATTATGACCCTCGCGATACTAAATGGCTTGATTACCTCAATAATATTAGAGACGGTCATTTTATGGAGGCAAATGGAACTAAGTAATGCCTTCAAAACTGCAATTGGTATGTCACTAATTTCAATGATAGCGATGGAAGCTGCCATGAATATAACAGACGTTATTTTAACCGGTGGTGCTACTCTTACTTGGTGGGTGATACCCTTTATGCTTGCAGCAGGATTTTTAACGCCTCTTCCATATAATTATTGGAGATTAAAGGTGTTAGGTAAGGCGTGCCACTAACTTTTGTTTGAGCACGTTTAAAAATTAAATTTCCTATTACACCGCTTGTGTCGACGAACCACAAGTTGTATGCAATGCGCGAAGTTTATAATGGAGAGCTGAATGTCGAAACTAGTTACCATTTTTGGTGGATCTGGTTTTGTTGGGCGTTATGTAGCACAACGAATGGCTAAGCAAGGTTGGCGTGTAAGAGTTGCAGTTAGGCGTCCTAACGAGGCGCTGTTTGTTAGGCAATACGGTGCTGTTGGCCAAGTTGAGCCTGTACTTTGTAATATCAGAGATGATGCCTCTGTTATAAAAGTAATTATTGGTGCTAATGCAGTTGTGAACTGCGTTGGAATATTATCGGAAATTGGTAAAAATACGTTTAAAGATGTTCAAGCATTAGGTGCAGAGCGTGTCGCCAAAATTTCATCAGATAATGGGGTGGCAAACTTTGTTCAGATTTCTGCAATTGGCGCCAATGAAGGGTCATCAAGTAATTATGCAAGAACAAAAGCACTGGGAGAAGCTTCGGTATTGAAGTATTTTCCGGATGCAACAATTCTACGACCTTCAATTATATTCGGACCAGAAGATCAATTTTTTAATCGATTTGCACAAATGGCAACTTTATCTCCCTTTTTACCTTTAGTTGGAGCTCATACTAAGTTCCAACCGGTATATGTTGGGGATGTCGCGTTTGCAGTTGAAAAGGCACTTTCAGATCGTTCTGTTTCTGGGATTTATGAATTAGGTGGACCAAACATTGAGACTTTTTCCGAATTAATGAAGCGGATGTTAGGCGTCATCCAAAGAAGGCGCTTAATGTTGAAGGTGCCATTTTTTGTGGCAGGTATTATGGGGAAATCTCTAGACTTACTTAAAGCTATCACTTTTGGTCTATTCCCAAACAACATATTAACGCAAGATCAGGTAAAAAATCTCCAAAGAGATAATACTGTGTCATCAGACGCAAATGATTTATCAGATCTAGAAATTCGGCCGACTGCTATGGAAACTGTCTTGCCCGAGTATCTTTGGAGATATCGTGTCTCTGGCCAGTATGCGTCGATAAAAGATTCAGCGAAAGGGCTGAAAAATTAATTTATAAATTTTTAGTTAAGCTGAAGGAAATTTAGTATGGGTTACAGAGTTGTCGTCGTTGGTGCCACTGGTAACGTTGGGCGCGAGATGTTGAGCATCCTTTATGAACGCCAATTTCAAGTGGATGAAATCGCCGTTTTGGCGAGCCGCAGGTCATTGGGCACTGAAGTAAGCTTTGGCGATAATACTCTAGTCACAAAAGATTTAGAAACTTTCGATTTCTCAGGTTGGGACCTTGCTTTATTTGCAATTGGGTCAGACGGAACCAAAAAGCATGCCCCAAGGGCTGCATCAGTTGGCTGCATTGTTATAGATAACAGTTCGCTGTATCGATATGACCCTGATGTTCCGCTTATTGTTCCAGAGGTGAACAGTCATGCCATTCATGACTATGCCAAGAAAAATATAATAGCTAACCCTAATTGCTCCACTGCGCAGATGGTTGTGGCTCTAAAACCTTTGCATGATAGAGCGGGAATAAAAAGAGTTGTAGTAAGTACGTATCAATCGGTTTCTGGTGCGGGGAAAAATGGAATGGATGAGCTCTGGGAGCAAACGAAAGCGATATATAATCCTGTCAAAGATGTCTCCCCGGAAGCGTTCACTAAACAAATCGCATTTAACGTAATTCCTCACATTGATAGCTTCATGGAAGATGGTACCACTAGAGAAGAGTGGAAAATGGTTGCGGAAACCAAAAAAATTATCGATCCAAAAATAAAAGTGTCTGCGACATGTGTGCGAGTGCCGGTGTTCGTTGGCCATAGTGAGGCAGTAAACTTAGAGTTTGAAGAGTTTCTGGACGAGGACGAGGCTAGAAATATACTCCGTGAAGCACCGGGTATCATGGTCGTAGATAAACGTGAAAATGGTGGATACACCACACCTGTTGAATGTGTCGGGGACTTCGCCACATTTATCAGTAGAATACGTCAGGATAGTACAATTGAGAATGGGCTCAATTTATGGTGTGTTTCTGATAACCTAAGAAAGGGCGCCGCCCTCAACGCGGTTCAAATTGCAGAAGTCCTGGCTCAGCGCTGTCTGAAAAAAGGTGATTGATTGAAATCTGGTCCATTTTTTGAACTGACGTGTGCTCATAAATTTAAGCAGATTTCTACAGCTTCCGTTTGCATTAATTAAATGGCAATCAGCCAAATAAGTCTGGGCCTATTTTTCTTGTTACAATAATGTTAAGTCGGACCTTTATATTTAATAGATTGATACGGGGTGGAGTATGAAGTTTGGGTTTGCTGAGAATTCCGACAATTCAATAGATACATATATTTGCACCCCAGAGATTTTTGAAAACTTAATGGTTGAGCTGGGGGATGAGGTAAGAGATTGGTGTAAGCTCCATTTCTTCTCGGGTAAATTAGCCCAAGCACTAATTTGCCCGTTAAAAAATAAGAAGCCAGTTGCACTTCTTGGTTGTGGCTCAAGGGATAATAGAAATTCAGGAAGGTTTTTTCTTGCAGCCGCCGCAAAAAAGCTTCCCGCAGGGTGTTATAAGATAGTAAGTGATATTCCTCTAGAGAACCCCAAACTTGAGGTTCTAGGCTGGCTTATGTCTCAGTATAATTTTACAAATTATAAGAGTAGTTCAGAGGTTGGTGGCGTAAAACTTGTAAAACCAATTGATGTAGATACCACTTGGATAGAGGCAGTTTTGGCTGGTGAGGTTTTGGCGCGTGACCTGATAAACACACCTGCCAACCATTTGGGACCGTCAGAACTTGAAAAATCAACTAGAGAATTGGCTAATGAATTCAACGCCAAATTTGAAGTCATTTCCGGTGAGGAGTTGATTGAAAAGAATTTTCCAATGATACATGCTGTGGGCGCGGCATCAGAAAATACACCAAAACTTATAGATTTAAAAATTGGCAGTAGTGGTCCTAAACTTACGTTGGTGGGTAAAGGAGTATGCTTTGATACGGGTGGCCTGAATATTAAGCCAGGAAATTCTATGGGCCTTATGAAAAAGGATATGGGTGGTGCTGCGAATGTATTGGCGTTAGCAAGAGCAATTATGGGCCTAGATATAGATCTTCAGCTTCGGGTCTTAATTCCGGCGGTTGAAAATTCTATCGCAGGAACCGCGTTTCGGCCTGGTGACATACTAAAATCAAGGAAAGGATTGAGTGTCGAAATTAATAATACAGATGCTGAAGGCAGACTAATTTTGGCAGATGCCCTGAGTTATGCATCAGAAGACGACCCTCATCTAATAATATCAATGGCAACTTTAACTGGTGCTGCCAGAATTGCATTGGGTGCTGATCTTGCACCTTTCTACGCGGGCCTCGATAGTGACGCTACTGCGATATCTGAAGCTTCGGTAGCGGCGATGGATCCCGTGTGGCGAATGCCTTTTTGGGATCCTTACGATAAGCTTATTGAACCTCAAATTGCCGATCTCGATAATGCTCCAGCTGGAGGATTTGCCGGATCAATAACCGCGGCACTTTTTTTGAGGAGATTTGTAAAAAATCCGGAAAAATATATTCACTTTGATATATATTCTTGGCAACAGAACTCGAGTATATTAGGCCCCAAAGGTGGGCTCACCCAAGGTCCTCGTGCTATTTTATTGGCGCTTGATAAGTTGCTTTCAATTTAAATTTTAATCAATACTTTCTAAATATAAATTGATTTGGCGTACCGTTTTATATTTTAGTAATATTGTAGAAAAATATAGTGTGTAACTAAGTGACGTAGAAGTCAGATAAAGGAATATTCAGTGCCAGACTCTTTTTTTAAACCTGTATCCGGATTTGATCTGCCAAGGTTCGCCGGCGTGCCAACATTTATGCGGTTACCAAATGTACCAGTTGACCACCCGCGTTTTGATGATGTTGATATCGGTTTAATAGGGGTACCTTGGGATAGTGGAACGACTAATAGACCAGGCCCGCGTCATGGCCCAAGACAAGTGAGAGATGCGTCAACTATGATTAGAGCGCAGCACCCAGTTTTTGGAACACGTCCATTTGAAATAAAAAATATTGCAGATTTAGGAGATGTTGGACCTAATCCTGCGGATATCCACGACTCAATGGACCGAATTACCAAGTTCTATGACACAGTTATTGCAGCTGGTATAAAGCCACTGACCGTAGGTGGTGACCATCTTGTATCTTTACCTGTTTTACGTGCAGTAGCAAAAAAAGGGCCTGTTGGGATGGTTCATTTTGACAGTCACACGGATCTATTTAATAGCTATTTTAATGGCACGAAATATACTCATGGTACACCCTTTAGACGAGCAGTAGAGGAAAATTTGCTTGATCCAAAACGCGTCGTGCAAATTGGAATACGTGGCACTCAGTATGATAGCGAGGATGTAGATTTTGCCATGTCAGTAGGGATACGTATCATTCGCATTGAAGAATTTTTTAAAAGAGATTTATCAGACCTTATGCAAGAAGTTAGAGAAATTGTGGGTGATCAGGAAACTTATGTTTCTTATGATATTGATTTTGTCGATCCTACATTTGCACCTGGCACTGGTACGCCTGAAGTGGGTGGTCCAAATAGTTTTCAAGCTTTGCAGGTTGTTAGAGAGCTCAAAGGTCTGAACATTGTTGGTTCGGATATGGTCGAAGTCAGTCCGCCTTTCGATGCAACTGGTAATACTGCATTTTTGGGAGCTTCGATAATGTTTGAGTTACTTTGTCAAATGGTAAATAACTGAATAAGATACAAAATATTAAAACATCGAATATGAGCTTGACGTATTCATTCAAAACTCTTACTCCAAGCGCGTTAATGGCGGAGTAGCTCAGGTGGTTAGAGCAGCGGAATCATAATCCGCGTGTCGGGGGTTCAAGTCCCTCCTCCGCTACCAAAATTCTAGCATTATTATCCGTTACTTATAAACATTATTATCCGTTACTTATAAAACTGAGTAACAAATCAGTTGATATAGCTACGCTGCCAGAATCAGAAAATTCTTTTAAAGTGTGTGTGACGGGGGTTGCTGAGGATAGACTGTATCGTTTCAACGTGATTGGATGAGTTGATGCCAGTTGATCGGTGCACGAAACCGCTGTAAAATTGGTTCTACTTGGAGAAAGTCAGTTTGCTTTCTCAAGAAATTTCGAAAGCTCCGAGCGGGGCCGGCAGGGGATGCCATGGACACGTATTTTGATCTGGGCGGGTACAGTTTTCCCGTTACAACGCAGTCGGCTGAGGCGCAAACATGGTTCGACCGGGGGATTTTATGGACCTACGGCTATAACCACGAAGAGGCCGTTAAGTGTTTCGAACGCGCCATCGACGCCGATCCAAAATGCGCCATGGCCCATTGGGGGGCAGGATATGCATCGGGGCCAAATTACAACATGCCATGGGATCTGTTCGATTATGCTGGCCGTGTGGCAGCAGCGCGGGCCGGGTATGATCATGCGCGCAAGGCGCTTGATCTGATCAATGGTGTCATGGGATGGGAGGCCGCACTGATTCATGCGCTGCCCGCGCGCCACCCTCAGCCGGACCCACTGGATCCCGAAGCGATGAAAGCGTGGAGTGCCGATTTCGCGGATGCTATGCGTGACGCGTTTGCCGCCTACCCCGAAAGCCACGAGGTGCGTACGGTCTTTGCTGAGTCGCTTTTGAACCTGACGCCTTGGAAAATGTGGGATTTGGCCAGTGGTCAGCCTGCTGCGGGCGCGCGGACGGTCGAAGCGCAAACGGTTTTGGAAGAGGCGCTGGAGGGTGATCCGTCAGCAATGCATCATCCCGGCCTGCTGCATCTCTACGTTCACCTAATGGAAATGTCGCCCTTTCCGGAAAAGGCGTTGAAGGCCGGCGATGCGTTGCGCCGGCTGGTGCCCGATGCCGGGCATTTGATCCATATGCCAACGCACATAGATATTCTGTGCGGGCATTACCAGAACGTGGTGGACTGGAATGAGGCGGCGATCGAGGCTGACCTTAAGTTCTATGAGGAACGGGGTGCGTTCAACATTTATACCGGCTATCGGCAGCACAATTACCATTTCGTGATCTACGGTGCGATGTTTCTTGGCCAGTTCGAGCCGGCCATGCGTGCTGTGCAGGGGATGGCGAAGACCACTCCGGAGGAGATGTTGCGCATGGAAAGTCCACCCATGGCGGATTACTTTGAAAGCTACCTGAGTTTTGGTCCACATGTTCTGGTCCGCTTTGGTCGCTGGCGGGAGGCGACCCAGCTGGAATTGCCCGATGATCCCGACCTTTACTGCACGAAGGCGGCGCATGTCCATTATGCCCGCGCTATTGGTCACGCCGCCCTGGGCGAGGTGGACGCTGCACTGGCAGAGGAGGCGCTTTATCACGCTGCGATCGAACGCGTGCCAGAAAGCCGTACATTGCACAACAATACAGTGGTGGATCTTCTGGCTATCGGGTCAGAGATGTTGCGCGGCGAGATCCTCTATCGTCAGGCAAAATACGACGAGGCCTATGCCGCCTTGCGCCGGGCCATCGTACTTGAAGACACCTTGCCCTATGATGAGCCTTGGGGCTGGATGCAGCCGGTCCGTCATGCACTGGGCGCGCTGCTATTGGAGCAGGGTCACACGAACGAGGCCGAGGCAGTGTTCCGCGAGGATCTAGGCCTTTGTGGTCAACTTGCACGTGCAACCGTGCACCCGGATAATGTCTGGGCGCTGAAGGGTCTGCATGACTGCCTGAAGACGCGTGGCGAAACCGTAGAGATCGTCCAAGTGCGCCAGAGGCTGGATCTGGCGCAGGCGCGCGCCGATGAGGCCATTGCGGCCTCCTGTTTCTGTGCGCAGTCCGCGATGCGTGCGGCCGGGTAACCCGCCGGCTATGCGGAAGCCTAAACTGGGGTTACTGGGGCTGGTTGCAAGAGTTAGAAATCGAAGATCTGCTAGGTTTTTTGCGGGTGCATTAACCCTATTGATTAAATTCAAAAGCATGCGCAATGTTAGAAAAAGCTAAAAACAACAAACGGCATCTATAAATTGACAGATGATCAAAATATTTTCTTTGAAAGTTATTTATGCATGATGAGGGTATCATGAAGTTTAGTATTCAATTATCGGCAGATTACCCCAGCAAGGATTACGGTGGTGATAGAGTTTATCAGGATATGCTTGATCAGGCTGTTTTGGCAGATCGCCTTGGCTTTGATGCTGTTTCCATCACTGAACATCATTTGATGAATTGCCTGATGATGCCGGCACCATTGCAGTTTGCGGTTAAAATTGCTGCGATGACCAACCATCTCAATATCATGACCTCAATTGTGGTTTTGCCACTACATGATATGCGCATTTATGCAGGTGAGGTTGTGGTTGCTGATATATTCACGGAGGGCCGTTTATTGCTTGGTGTTGGGCGCGGTGCCTTTCCCTATGAGATGGAACGTTTTGGCGTACCGATGGACGAAACCCAAGATCGCTTTAATGAATCTCTGGAAGTCTTGCAGGCGTTATTAACCCAAGAAGAAGTTTCTTGGGACGGGAAATATTATCAATTTGATCCCTTAACGATCATGCCGCGCCCTATTCGCCCAGGTGGACCACCGATGATGATGGCAGTGATGAACCCTGAAGGCATTTATCATTGCACCAAGCGCGGCTTTCATATTCAAACCACGCCTTTATCTGGCAACCATCAATTGCTGCTTGATCAGGTCAATGCTTTCAATAAAGCAAAAGATGAGATGGGAGCAAAAGACGGGGAAGTGACGCTGACTCTCTCTCGTGTTGCCCATATGGCTAGCAGTCAAAAAGAAAAACAACGTAAGGTTAAGGCCGCCCATCATTATTATGGCCGCTTCAACAATGTTCACGCAGACGGCCCTGGTATTGTCGAAAAAGGCATGATTAAACCTTTGCCCTGTAAGACCCCAATCGAAGAATTAGGCGCCAGCCTTTTAATCGGCACATCGCAAGAAGTGATAGATAAACTGGTGCCTTATGCAGAATTGGGCATTGATCGCGTGATTTTAAATCTAAATTTCGGGCTTGAGGCTAGTGAAACGCTAGAGGCGATTGAACAGTTTGCCCAAGATGTAATGCCTCACTTTTCATCCCAGCCAACATTAGCCGCTTAATAGATTAAAGAGGGTTCTATGCCAATCATCCGTGTTGAAATGTTTGAAGGTCGTGATCGTGATCAAAAGCGCAAAATCATCAGTGAAGTCACTGATGGGTTTTGCCGTGCCACGGGGGCAAGTCCTGAGTCTGTTAATGTGATCATTACAGATGTTAGCCAAGATGAATGGGGGCGCGGCGGTATCGCTTTTGCTGATCGCGACAAAAGCTGATGGCCAAATCGGCCTCTATTCCATGTGCTTGTTCTGTTCGAGGCGAGGGGCCGCCGTTATTTCTTATCCATGGGATTGGTGCGGCACGTAATACTTGGGCGAAACTCATGCCGATTTTGACGCCATTTTTCACAGTGGTGACTTATGATCTGCGTGGCCATGGGGAATCGCCTTTGCCTGATGGGGAATTTGGCCTTGATGATTTGGTTGAAGACCTTGAATATATCAGACAAGCAACTGGTTTTGAAAAGGCACACTTTGCTGGCCATTCCCTTGGTGGCATGATTGGTCCTGCCTATGCAAGGGCATATCCTGACCATGTGCTGTCTTTAGGGTTGCTTTCAACCGCGGCGTTCAGAACGCCAGATGATTGCGCCAAGGTAATGGCAGTTGTTAAAGCCATGGAAGATCGCGGTATTCCAAATGTGCTGGAAACATTAACGGATCGCTGGTTTACGGACGATTTTATTAAAAATCACCCTGATATTGTCCGCCGCCGTCTTGATCAGGTGATCGGCACCAATGCTGACGTTTTTCTGAATGTCTTTCGGATTTATGCAACCACAGAAATGTCACCATGGTTGGGTGAAATCAAGGTTCCATCGCTGGTGCTGACAGGTGAATTTGATGGCGGCTGTCCGCCGCGTCTCAATGAAGAAATTGCCAATGCTCTTGACGATGCTGAATTGGTGATCCTGCATGATTTCAAGCATTCGCTTTTGCTCGAAGCTGGCGAGATCGTCGCAGAAGAGCTCAAGAATTTTGTTTTTGGTCTAATCGATTGATCTGAGTATTGCTTTTTTCGATTTCCAATCTTTTATCGTTGCATCGTTGGTTCTCCTCATAATTTTTTTGTTGTAACTGGATTTTGGGGAATTAGTTTTTTTCAAGCAATGTCAGTTTTCAATAGTTTTATTTACTATTTAAAAAGATTATCTACGGATGTTGCTTGTATTCAGTCTGATGACAGGGCTAATGTTAATTTGTTTAAAAGTTTTCCCATAAACCTAAATTATGAGGATTATAATGTATCTTTGGGACGAAGCTGACGATAAATTGCGCGAAGAATGTGGGGTATTTGGTATTTCTGGCCATGAAGAAGCTGCAGCGGTAACAGCTCTGGGATTGCATGCTTTACAGCATCGAGGTCAAGAAGCGGCGGGTATCGTTAGTTTTGATGGTAAACGATTCCATTCAGAAAGACGTATTGGTCTTGTAAGCGATCACTTCACGAAAAAGCCAATAATAGAAAGAATGCAAGGTCAAATGGCCATGGGCCATGTAAGGTATTCGACAACAGGCGAGCCAGCGTTGAGAAATGTTCAGCCATTATTTGCTGATCTCTCCGTAGGTGGATTTGCAATCGCACATAATGGTAATTTAACAAATGCCTTAAAATTACGGAATGAATTAGTCCAGAGTGGAGCTATTTTTCAATCAACTTCTGACACAGAAGTACTCCTTCAGCTGATAGCTCGTTCGCAAAGTAATGGAGCAATCAATCGTTTTGTTGATGCGTTAAGACAGATTGATGGTGCCTATGCATTAGTTGCTTTGACAGATGACAAATTAATAGGTGCCAGAGATCCTCTGGGTATACGTCCACTTATTTTAGGTAAGCTTGAAGACCAATTCATATTATCTTCTGAAACATGCGCATTAGATATTATCGGAGCAAAGTTTGTTCGAGAGGTGGAGAATGGAGAGGTAGTCGTGATCTCTGGTGGAAACGTAGAAAGTATAAAGCCTTTCCCTGCAATGAAAAAAAGACCATGTATTTTTGAATATATTTACTTTGCGCGGCCAGATAGTGTTTTTGGAGAGAAGAGTATTTATGAATGCCGCAAAAACTTTGGTCATGAGCTTGCTGCTGAAGCACCCTGTTCTGCCGATATAGTTGTGCCAGTACCAGACAGCGGGGTACCAGCTGCCTTAGGTTATGCTGAAGCTGCGGGACTACCTTTCGAATTAGGAATAATTAGAAACCATTACGTGGGCAGGACTTTTATTGAGCCCCAGCAATCAACACGTGATTTTGGTGTCAAACTCAAGCATAACATTAACAGAAATGCGGTAAGTGGTAAAAAAGTTGTGCTAATTGACGACTCGATTGTGCGCGGCACGACATCAGTGAAAATAGTGGAATTGATGCGTCAAGCTGGTGCTCGAGAAGTTCATATGAAAATTGCCTCCCCGCCAATTAAATATCCTGACTTTTATGGTATTGATACTCCCGAAAAGGCACAATTGTTGGCTTCACTAAAGTCAGAGAAGGAAATGGCTGTATACATCGGGGCAGATAGTTTATCTTTTCTTTCAGTCGATGGGCTTTATCGGGCAATGGGATATGAAAAAGGCCGTGATGATACCAATCCAGCATTTACCGATCATTGCTTTACCGGGGATTATCCAACCCCACTGGAAGATAATAATATAGCTTGGTTATTTGAGACATCGCAACTTTCAGTTCGCAATGAAAATTAAGTTATCTTTCTGAAACTATTGTTAAAGTACTATTTATTTTAGGGTTAGTTTTGGTCCTCAAAAGAGTTTGTAGAGTTAGAGCAACGCATCATAAAACCTGTCTGGGGTACGCGGCCTTATCTCAATTACTAGATTAGTTAATCTAATGGGTACCCGTAAAATAAAGACCAAATGCTCCGACAAGTATCAAACTGCATGCCCAAATCTTATCCAAATTAAACCACGCTTGTGAAATAAATTTGAGCCCGAGCCAAAAATATACAAGGATTGCCAACAAGGCGCCTGCAATTCCCATTGAAACCGTATGTACTAACGATACGCCTAACGCTGTAAACAAATCATTTGACATTAAATTTTGGGCTGCGAGGTGCCCTGCATTTTCTGTGCTCCCGTTATCTTCTGCAATCTGACAAATTCCTAAATAAATCGGGACCAGCATCAGTGCGGCACCATGTGCGATGGCGGATAAGAATGACCACAAGCCTAATTTCGCTGGATGAATACGAGCTAGATATCTTGGATGTTTCGAGTTGATTAGCAAATAGATACCCATGCCTATCACGATAAAACTGGCAATTAACCTTATCTCATATTCTCTTTCTACGAGCCAAATCATCAGAGAAAACGGCAATAAAATTGCAATCATCGCCAACAAGTGTCCAGTAGTTAAGAGTAATAGAGCCTTTGGCATAGCAGCAGCTTTGCGTTCCATGAGCGCAGCCGAAACAGCAAGTGGCCAACCCATACCAGGATTTAGGCCATGATAGGCACCCGAAAGGATGACGGCCCACCACAGGGCCGCCATTGAAGTAGTTTCCAATTTCTAAACTGATGGATAACAGAAGCTATCTGTAGAGCAATCCCCACCCTCTAGTCTAATTTGGTGAGCACGCATGTTCTCAGGAAAATTTACATAAAAATCGGGATCCAGGGTCAGACCCCCGTTTTCACCAACATTTGCCATGACCATTTGCCCCCCTTCGTGATGAGGATAGAATTGGTCGTCCCAGGTCGAGTAAAGGGAATTAGTCCAATAGACACGTTTCCCATCACGGCTGACTTCAACCATCTGTGGCCCATAGACAAAATCTTTACCATTTGGATGTTTTGTTTCTTTGGCGATGCCACCCAACTCAACTTTTCCTGCCAGAACAGGGTTGAATGGATCTGAAACGTCATATTGGTGCATTTCCCCAATACCCCAGCACGCAACGTATAGATATTTATCATCCAGGCTGAGATCGATATCTGTTACTAATACCGGTACGGCCCCAAAACCTTTTATTAGTTCTGGAAGATCTTCTGGGTCTTCTGGTCTTGGGTCAATTGTAATAGTTTTCTTCGCTTGCCATTTGCCGTCCTCGTCACGCCACCAAGTAAAGACTGCACCTTGCAAGTTAGTATTATCAGCAACCACTCCACAGAAGCCATAGGATTTAGTTGGGTCGTGTGCAGGTCTAATTTCTAGAGCCATTTGGTAATTTTCACCCAAATCAATCGTTTGAATGTTCTTACGAGCTCTCAAATCCCAAAAGTGGATTTTGTGTCCGTATTTACCACCTACTAAGTCTGCTGGTACCACGCCATTTTCAAATTGTGGGGGAAGACCCCACTCTGAACTCACCATGTAATCTTGTGGTAGGTTCCACCAGAAGTCGTAATGTTTATCTTGCTGGCCACGGTCCAGCTCATAGATACCAATTATTTCAAAAGTTTCACAGTCCATTATAAAGATACCTGGAGGTGACTCAGTTCCGTCTTCTCCGGATCCACCAAGTGTGGAAACATAGATACCTTCTGGGCCACAGTGTATCGTGTGCGGTCTTGAGTAACCGGTTTTTTCGAATACTTCCTCTGGCTCTATAACTTTGTGAATTTTTGCCTTAAGTGGATCTTTGACGTCAAAGATATAGATGCGGCTCGATCTTATACCTGGTACAATTAGGTAGCGTCGCTCTAGAAAAGCGTGTCCAGAAAGTGGAGACAATGATGAGGAGCAGGCATTCCATCCAAAGTGATGAAATTCATCCCCAGTTGTTGGCGCTATTACTTGGTGAACGATTTCACCATAGGTTTTAGAATCTTTTCTTAAATCAATTACTGCCAAGCCATCATGATGTGATGTGTCTTTGCCAAGCATAATTGTAAACGCAAAATTTTCCACCGGTGCCCGCATAGCAAGAATAGGCGATGCATGAAAAGTGGGATCTGGTTTCATTGGTTTATTCATATTTTTCTCCCTAATTTACCCGTTAACAGGTTTATTTAAACTGCCGCTGCTATTTCCCTGATCTCAGCCACAGAGCCTAGTTAGATGGCACCTCTTACTTTTTAGTTATATGTTTTAGCGAGCTCCCAATCTTCTATATTTGAACAGATAACATAAACTTCGATTCTCACCAAATAACCAATCATCAAGGTTTTAATAACCTTTATAAAACCGAAGGAGTAGGGCTTCGATGAGTACAATTCTAAGCCTTTTTGCGGTCGTTACTGAGTTCCTTCTAAAACCCACATGCGGTCGGGAAACTGGCTTGGGAGAATAATCCCATTTGACATCAAATATTGTCCGCTGACACTTATTTTCCCTTTGTCGAAAACAGATCCACCCCGTGAGGCAGTTGTTTTTTCGTGATGATTTAAAAGGGTAACATCATATATGTAATCTGGCTTTAATCCAGTTAGTTGGATTGGAATGGGACATGACCATTTAGATGTTTCAGCTATGCCAACAAAAACAACAAATTTCTCTTGGTTACGTGAAATCTGAATTTCAGCAGTAATTGAAATATCTGCTACCTTTAGACGGTGAATATCAGCATCATGACGCCAAATGCGGTTATCTTTCCACCACTGTGTTATTTTTTTGAGTGAAGATAGCTCTTCTGGCGTAAGTTCACGTGGATCCATTTCAAATCCCATGAGCCGCTGTGCGGCGACCCAAGCCCGAAACTTTATATTGTGTATGCGTCCTGATGTATGGCATTCACGAGGGCCAACATGGCTGCCTGTTACTGCCATTGGCAGAAAGTTGCTTGCCTGGTGTTGAATGCGTAATCGTTCATGTGCATCGTTGGTATCGGAGAGCCACACGCGTTGACTGTATTTTAAGATGCCAAAATCGATACGGCCGCCTCCAGATGCGCAGCTCTCGATTTCTACATTCGGAAATTTATCGCGAAGGCGTGACATGAGTTCATAAGTTCCATAGGTCTGTGCTGCATCGACGTGGGGAAGAACGCGGTTATGATCCCATTTTATGTAGGTAACATTATGATCACCTAGAATGGCTGAAATCTTTTCAAAAAGATATTCTTGTACACCGGGGTTTGCCATATCCAACACCAGCTGGTTTCGGCCTAGTATCTGATCAATTGTTCCTAGAACCCAATTAGGATGTTTGACGTAAAGTTTCGAATTTAAATTGACCATTTCTGGCTCAAACCAAATTCCAAAACTCATACCAAATTGATTAACCTTTGCAATTAATGGTCCTAGACCTTCTGGGTATTTGCGGGGGTCAATCTCCCAATCTCCCAAAGATTGCGTATCGTCATCGCGCGTCCCAAACCAACCATCGTCCAACACGAAACGCTCGGCCCCGATATCTGCCGCAAGTTCCATTATTTCTGACAAATTATTGCTTTCATGTTCAAAATAAATTGCTTCCCAACAATTATAGTGGATAGGTCGCGGCAGCGATCCCTTGGTCCAAGTTATGACTTTATCTCTCAAGTGACGTTGAAAGTTTACCGATAAACCGTTCAAGCCTTGGTCAGAGTAACTTACAAACAAAGGGGCTGTTTCAATATGAAGAATAGGGTTTGGATAAGAATCAAAAGCATGTCCAAACTGAATATGGCGACGGCCGTCTGGCAGTTCCTCTGCAATCATTGAGTGCCCACCTGACCAACCATAATGCCATGCGTATGCGGAGCCTTGAGTATCATCACAATTAAGCGCGGGTACGATAAGTCCGGGAAAATGCTCATGGCCTGTGCGTCCCGTCTGGTTATTACGCAGGCGGGCACCGATCGACCAATCTGTTTCCTGTTTTTCAAATTCGCGACACCAATGACCTGAAAAATCAATCATTTTCTGGGCTGTTTGGGTTGCTGGAAGAACAGGCGCAGCAAACCAATCTACCAATATTTCGATATCAGCAGACAGGGATGCTGAAAGTTCAAAAACATTAGTTGCTTTGTGAGCTAAAAAGCTAGCACTATAGGCTAGGCCTAGTTTGAGGTCTTCAAATTTTAGAATTAATGATGTTTCCGTATATTTTGCATCTGCTAGCCTAAAGTTCGGTTGCAATCTTCTACCGGTAGTTCCACGAATTCTCATTCCAGGATAACCAGCGAATGTTTTTGAAACCTCTGGGCAGATTGAAAGTGGAGGAACACCGTCCAAAACGCCACCAGAATAATCTAATCTAGTTGAATCCCAAATTTCCCTTAGGTCATCTGTTTCCGGCAAACGCTTGCCCCAGTAAAACACTTCGGGCAAGTTTTTGTCACCGCCAACTAGAAGAGTTTGAACGCCGCAATCTAGTCGCCATAAATTCATTACTTCACTGACCCAAGTGTTAGACCAGCAATGAAATGTTTTTGCATCAGAAAGAACATGAAAACTGGTGGAATGGCCGCAACGATGCTACCAGCGCTCATCATATGGTAGGCAGCGCGATATTGACTGTTGAAGGCGGTAATGCCTGCCGTTACGGGTTGTGTGTCAGGCCCTTGTGTTAAGACAATGGCCCAAAAATAATCATTCCAAATGAACGTAAAGATTAAAACGGACAATGCCGCTATTGCTGGCTTCATTAGCGGCAATACTATATACAAGAAAATTTTCCATTCAGCTACTCCTTCAACCCTTGCAGCCTCAATAAGAGAATATGGCAGTGCACGAATGAAGTTGCGCATGAACAGAGTGCAAAACCCAGTTTGAAACGCAATGTGAAACAGAATTAATCCCAGCTTTGTGTCGTAAAGGTTTAGGTTAACTGTGAGGTCGCGAACAGGTACCATCAAAATCTGGAATGGTACGAAATTACCTGCGATGAACATAAAAAATATCAATAAATTGCCACGAAACTTATATACGCCCAACGCGAAGCCAGTCATAGAGGAAAGAGCTACTGCTCCAATTACTGTTGGAACCGTAATAAATAAGGAATTGAGCAAATACTGCGGCATGTCTGAGGCGAAAAATACGCGGCCATAATTGTTAAAAAGTTCAAATGATGAAGGTAGCCCCCAGTAATTACCCTTGGCAAAGTCCACATCAGGCTTGATCGAGAAAATCATTACAGCGAGCAATGGTAAAAGCCATAAGATAAGCGCAATAGGGAGTAATACTTGATAGCTGACCTGATTAGCGAGCGGACGGTTCTGAATTGGCGTGGGAAACATTATCGGCTTTCCTTCTCATCGTGCCACATTTGGAAAAGAAAGTAGGCAATGAACCCCAGCATAATAAAAAACAAAACAACAGCAATTGCTGCTCCGTATCCCATTCGAAAACCAAATTCCGATAGGCTTTCCTCAAACATAAAAAATGATAATACGCGAGTAGATCCAAATGGACCTCCATTGGTCATTACCGCAATAAAATCGAATGAACGCAAAGCACCAATTATTGTGACAACGAAAGCAATAAAGGTGGCAGGGCGTAACTGTGGTAAGATCACATACCAGAGCATCCTAAACCCTTTTGCGCCATCGAGACGGCCTGCTTCCACCTGTTCGGGATCCACAGAATTTAAGCCAGTAAGATACAAAATCATACAATAAGCTGTTTGTGGCCATAGGCCAGCCGCAATTATTCCATAAGTTGCAGTTTTTGGATTGCCTAGAACGCCCCCGCGGATGTCGATGCCAAACCAACTCATTAAGACGTCAAATAAGCCGTCATTGGGCAGATAAAACCAACTAAAAACAAGCCCAACTACGACTTGTGAAATAACAAAGGGGAAAAAGAAAAGTGATTTGTACAAGCGAATGCCAGCCACAGTCTGGTTTAGGAATAATGCAATAAACAAACCCAAAGGTATTGCTAACAAATAAAGCACTAGCCACTTTAAATTATTCCAAAAAGAAGTTTCGAATTTACGGTCCATCTTTTGATCGCCTAGGCCCAAAAGACGTTCGTAGTTACCCATACCTATGAAAGTTTTCTCACCTAATCCGTCCCACATGTGAAAGGAGATCCAAAAGGATTGACCAATTGGAACAATAACATAGGTCGCAAAAAATAAGACTGCTGGAATTAGGAATAGCCAAGGCGTAATAGCAATCTCATTTCTACGATACCAATTATTGAATTTTGGAGAGCCAGTAGAGTCGGAGGGCATTGATGGACCACCTTTATGAGTTTTGTGTTCAGAATACGCCAATGCTTGAGAATTAGTTTAATTTAGGGCCACCAGCAGTGGCCCCAAAATATCATATACTAGTTATATATGCGTTGGCGTGCATCTTCCAAACGCTCTAAGATATCGTCTAGATTATCTGGAAATACCATAAATTCTTGAAGACCTTCCATCCCTACTGAAGCCATTTCTGCAGGAAAGTCTCGGTCAAAAAATTGCATGATACCGCCACCTGCGTTGTTTGACAGCATATCAAAGCCTTGCTGAATGAACTTATCATCCGAAACAGACGCTTTTGCGTTCACTGGCAACTGACCTAATGCATCGCCAGAATTGATTTCTGTCTGTACGTCTGGTGAAGTGACGTATAACAAAAATGCTTTGGCTGCTTCTACATTTTTCGCGCCAGAAGCAATATGAAATGTGTCCGTTGGCGCATCTTCTGCGTAGTCAACATCTGAATTGATTACTGGAAACTGGTAAAAGTCCAACTGGTCGTCTGTCAAACCGCCTGCGCGTAGTGGAGCCACGGCAAAGTTACCCATTAGGTATGCTGCCGCCTTTCCGTCAATCACAAAAGGTAAAGCTTCTTGCCAGCTATACGTCTGGTGATCGTCAATAAATGCACCCATGTCAATTAGCTGACGCCAATTTGCAAATGCAGCGCGTACGCGGTCATCTGTCCAGGCAACCTGTCCAGTGGCTAGCTCAATATGGAAATCATAACCATTTGTGCGAGAATTTATATAGTCAAACCAGCCTCCAGCTGTCCAAAGAAACTTAGTACCAATTGAGTAGCATTTGACTCCGGCATCCAAAAGCGCCTGGCAATTGGAAAGCTCTTCTGACCAGTTTTTAGGCTCGCTTAAGCCCAATTTCCCAAAAATATCTTGGCGATAATACACACCCCATTGGTAATAAGTGTATGGAACGCCCCACTGCTTGCCGTCTAGTGTCATTGCACCTTTAGTAGAGGCAAGTGCTGCCATTTCTGGTTCGTTCCAAAGATCAGAAATATCCATAAATAGACCAGCGTCAACGTATGGCTTCATCCGAGTCGCAGCATACCAATTCACAACATCAGGTGCATTTGCTGACAGCGAGTTTCTGATTTGCGTTTTCCAACCCTCTCGGTCGATAACAGTTAGATCAACGCTAAGATTGGGATGCATCGCGTCAAAATCGGCGGCCATTTTTTCCATTACCGCACGCGGCGCCGGGTTTGACATGTCGGATGTTATACGTAACGTGCCAGATAATTCAGCATACGCTGGGACTGCAACACCAGTTGATAGTGCAAAAGCAGTAGTTAGTTTAATAAATTTTTGGAACATAATTTTCTCCCTATTGTCCCGAGAAGTCTCATATATCTAAACTTCAAGTATTGAAAATACTGACAAGCATGGCTAGGCTTGTCAACAGTATATCAATGTATGCCATAATAATGATTATGCATCTTTATAGAAAATTTAGAGCAAAGCGCTTTGGCAAAAAAACTAATAATTTCCAGCGTATTAAGAGGATTTAATGAGTGGAGTAACTCTTAAAAAAGTGACTAAAAGTTTCGATGAAACGAACGTCATTCATGGTGTTGATCTGGAGATCCCAGATGGTGAACTTTGTGTTTTTGTAGGGCCCTCTGGATGTGGAAAATCTACCCTCTTGCGCATGATTGCGGGTCTTGAGCAAGTAACTGGTGGTACCATTGGAATAGGCAGTCGTGATGTTACCACTGCTGATCCTGCTGATCGTGGTGTGGCCATGGTTTTTCAGAATTATGCACTTTATCCTCATATGACTGTAGCTGAAAATATGGGATTTGGCTTAAAAATGAACGGAGTTGCAAAAACTGTCGTGAAAGAAAAAGTCCTAAAGGCAGCAAAAATCCTGAAACTTGAAGATTATCTCGATCGTCGTCCAAAAGCGCTCTCAGGTGGGCAACGTCAACGTGTTGCTATCGGTCGAGCTATTGTGCGAGGCCCAGAAGTATTTTTGTTTGATGAGCCTCTTTCGAATCTAGATGCTGCTTTAAGAGTGCAAACAAGAATTGAAATTGCTCGCCTTCATGAAAGTCTTGGAACGACTATGATCTATGTTACCCATGATCAAGTTGAGGCGATGACCTTAGCAGATAAAATTGTTGTCTTGAGGGATGGAAAAATTGAGCAAATTGGATCTCCAATTGAACTATATAAAAATCCTAGCAACATGTTCGTAGCGCAATTTATTGGCAGTCCAAAAATGAACTTTTTTGAGCTAAAAGATCTTACAGATAATGGGCGGTCGTTAATTAAATCTGGCACTGATACCCTTGGTATTCGCCCAGAGCATCTAAAAATATCTAAGGCTGGCGACGCAGTTGTTGAAGGTATTCCAAACTTAATTGAACATCTTGGTGAGTATGCTCTTGTCCATTGCGAGACGTCGAGTGGAAATCAGTTTATTCTAAAAACAACTGATTTAGATAAAATTTCTAAAGGTACCTTAAGTGGTTTTTATGTGGATGTTGATGATACGTACAGCTTTGATAGTGCATCATGACAAATTAGGGCCCTTGAGCAGCTACAGTTCTCACAGTTCTGCTTAGCAAGTGAAATTAAACATTATCATTATTTTATGCAGGTCGATTGAAAGCAGATAAGACCTGTGCAGCAAGCGCCTTCGTATTTTCGCTTGGATTAACTGCAGTGCGAAGCACTATTTGTGTATAAGGAAGCTTGGGTAGCTCATCATTTATACAAATTGGTTGGTTTGCATTTCGAATGCGGCTGAATGGTAAAGCTGCTACCGCCAAATCTGCGCGAACGGCTGCAAGCTGTGATTCTGAAACATTCGAGAGATAAGCAATTTGATATGGAATTCCAGCGTATTTCAATGCATCAAGTGCTGCTATTCGCCAGGGGCATCCAACAGGCGCCACAGCCAAGCGCAATGGGCGCTCCTTGAGGCATTGTCCGTTTTTATGAACTGCCCATGCTAATGGTTGCTCGAAGAGCAGCCTATCTCTTTCTTCAAGAGGCGCGCCGCCGCCAGTGGTTAGAATCGCAATGTCTAATTCACCGTTCGCGAGCATCAGAGCCAGATCCTGAGCATCGCCAGACACTATCTCAACGGTCACACGTGCGTGCGCTTGAGAAAATCCGGATAATATCTCTGGCATACGTGTCTCTGAATTTTCGAGACATAGACCTACCCGTACCAGACCTTCAATATTTGGGCTTTGCAGTTCGGCAACGGCGGTATCATGGGCTTGGACTATACGATGTGCGTGAGGCATCAAACGCTCTCCCACATCGGACATACGCATCGTACCAGCTGCCCTTTGAAAAATAGGTGCGCCGACAAGCTGTTCTAGTTTCTTCATCTGCATTGATACTGCCGCAGATGACCGAGCAACACGCTCTGATGCTAATTTCACTGAACCCGTGTCGGCAACGGCAATGAACGTTTTTAACAAGTCGATGTCAAATCTCATCGAGTTGGATGTCAAATGTAAGTTCATTAGTGTATATTAAGAAATACTGAATATAGCTGTCAACAGATTTTGATTTACTGAATTATAGTTATTGAATTAGTCTTGTAAAAGATTCTTAAATTTCATGCTTTAGTATTTCTAAAGTAGGGGATTATGAAAATTATTTCTGGCATTAAAGAATATACAAAATAAAATTGAGTAGCGGATTGCCAAATGAAATCGAAATGACAATAATCGACGCACCAAAAAAAATTCCATCTGTGAATATTCTTCTGAATAGTCCATCTGTGCAGAAACTGGTTAGTACGCATGGAATGGATTTGGTCAAGCGATGCGTTCAAAGCGTCTTGATGAATGTACGCCAGAGTATATTGGTCGGTGAGTCTACTAATATGGCTGTGCTCATCCAATCAGTTTTGGAAGAGACACAGCGCGTTTTACTTCCATCGATCCGGCCAGTTTATAATCTAACCGGGACAGTACTGCATACCAACCTCGGCCGCGCCCCTCTGCCAGAATCTGCAATACGGGCAATGGTTAATGTAGCCCGAGGTGCAAGCAATGTAGAATTTGATTTAAAAACAGGCAAACGTGGTGATCGACATAAGCATGCTGAAATTTTGATATGCCAATTGACTGGGGCAGATGCTGCCCTCGTTGTCAACAATAACGCCGCTGCTGTTTTGCTGACGCTAAACTGCTTAGCGCGTCGCAAGGAGGTTCCTGTTTCACGCGGTGAGCTGATTGAGATTGGTGGATCTTTCCGAATGCCGGATATCATGGCCCGCGCAGGTTGTAAGCTGGTTGAGGTTGGTACGACCAATCGTACGAACGAAGCAGATTTTGAGTCAGCAATTAGTTCTAGGACTGCGTTAATAATGAAGGTTCATACCAGTAACTTCGAGATTAAAGGGTTCACCAAAGGTGTTTCAGAGAGAGAGCTCTCTAGGATTGCACATAATCACGACTTACCCTTAATTATAGATTTAGGTAGTGGCACGCTTGTTGACCTGGAGTCTTATAACCTCCCTCATGAAACAACTGTCTCTGATACATTGAAATCTGGCGCTGATCTGGTGACCTTTAGTGGTGACAAGCTTCTTGGGGGACCACAGTCAGGGATAATTGCTGGTCGCCGTGATTTGATAGAAAAGATCAAGCGAAGCCCGATGACTCGGGCTATGCGGCCTGACAAAGTTACTTTGGCTGCCCTGCAGGCCGTTCTTTGCCTTTATACTGACACTAAACGTTTAGTTGAAGAGTTACCGACTTTGCGCTTACTTACCCGTGACCCTGTAGAAATTGAAAAGCTGGCGCATCGTTTGGCCAAGGTGCTTCAGGAGTGCTTAG
>CACDPV010000001.1 GCA_902554885.1 Paracoccaceae bacterium | reverse complement strand
GCCCGAAAAATTGTTTCAAATGAGACACCAGACGTTTTAAGTGAAACCACAATTTTTTCACTCGATATGGGAGCGTTGCTAGCCGGTACGCGTTACAGAGGCGACTTTGAAGAAAGATTAAAAGCAGTTGTAACCGAACTGGAGGCACATCCAGACTCCGTATTGTTCATTGACGAGATCCACACAGTAATAGGAGCTGGAGCCACCTCTGGAGGCGCAATGGACGCATCAAATCTCCTTAAACCAGCATTGCAAGGGGGCAAGCTGCGGACGATGGGTTCAACTACATACAAAGAATTCAGGCAGCATTTTGAAAAAGATAGAGCCTTGAGTAGACGGTTTCAAAAAATTGATGTCAACGAGCCATCCGTTCCTGACACAATTAAAATACTTAGGGGAATAAAAAGCTATTTTGAGAATCACCATAACTTAAAATATACGGCAGATGCGATTAAAACAGCAGTCGAATTGTCTGACCGCTACATCTCAGACAGAAAGTTGCCAGACAAAGCAATCGATGTGATAGATGAGGCTGGAGCGGCACAGCATTTACAAAATACTAAGCGGCGGAAAACTATTGGCGTCAAAGAAATCGAAGAAGTGGTTGCAAAAATAGCAAGGATACCACCGAAGAATGTCTCGAAGGACGATACACTTGTACTGAAGGACTTAGAAAAAAATCTAAACCGTGTAGTGTTTGGTCAGCATGAAGCTATAGAGGCTTTATCCAGTGCAATTAAATTAGCTCGGGCTGGTTTACGGGAGCCCGACAAACCCATTGGAAATTACTTATTTGCTGGCCCAACTGGAGTTGGTAAAACAGAGGTGGCAAAGCAATTAGCTGACACCTTAGGCGTAGAATTGCACAGGTTTGATATGTCGGAGTATATGGAGAAGCACGCAGTCAGTAGGCTAATCGGTGCACCCCCAGGCTATGTCGGCTTCGATCAAGGTGGTCTGCTAACAGATACAGTAGACCAACATCCACACTGTGTTTTGCTTTTGGATGAAATTGAAAAAGCACACCCAGATGTTTTCAATATTCTTCTCCAAGTTATGGACCATGGCACCTTAACCGACCACAACGGCCGATCTGTCGATTTTAGAAATGTTATTCTTATAATGACCTCCAACGCTGGTGCAACTGAACAAGCAAAAGCGGCCATCGGATTTGGACGTGATCGCAGAGAAGGAGAGGATACTGCAGCGATTGAGCGTACTTTTACACCAGAATTTAGAAATCGATTAGATGCTACAATTAGCTTTGGTCCGCTACCAAAGAAGGTTATTCTTCAGGTTGTAGAAAAGTTTGTACTGCAATTGGAAGTGCAACTCATGGATCGAAACGTTTCAATAGAATTGTCGAAGGCAGCGGCTGAATGGTTGGCTAATAAAGGCTATGATGACAAGATGGGGGCTCGACCACTAGCTCGGGTAATACAAGAGCATATTAAAAAACCGCTAGCCGAAGAACTTCTTTTTGGGAAATTATCCAAGGGTGGGCTTGTTAAGGTCGGTATTAAAGACGACAAAATAGACCTTGAACTTAAACCACCTCAAAAAGCCCGAATTACAAAAACTAAGCCAAGATTGCTACCGGCTAATTGATCTTTTAGGTTATTTTACTTCTAAATTATTTTTCTGTTAGCTTAATTTCGATCCTTCGATTTTGGGCCAATTCTGATGCAGAAGAGCCAGATGCAACTGGCTGAAATTCGCCAAAACCCGTTGCTGCCAATCTATCTTTTGGAAATCCAAGGTCAGAAATCATAAAACGTACTACGGAAAGAGCCCTTGCTTGACTTAGTTCCCAGTTATCTTTGAATTCTGCACCCTGAACCATAGCTGTATTATCAGTGTGGCCATCAACTCTTATTATCCAATTTAAATTTTTGGGAATTTCTTGAACCACTTGATTTAAAATGACCGCAACTTTTTGGATTTCTAACTTACCGAGCATAGACAAATCAGCCTTCCCAACATCAAATAAGACTTCCGAAGAGAAAACAAACCTATCCCCTACAATTTTGACTCCGTCTTTTCCCTCCACCAATTCTCTTATTCGTCCGAAGAAATTAGATTTATATCGTTCTAATTCTGTTGCCTGGGACCTGAGAAGCTCACGTTCCTTTTGCAATCTATTATACTCAGCGACTTCAAGCTTAATTCGCTTGTCTTCTTCGACTTGAGCTTTTGTTTCTGCCCGTTCTAGTTCTACCTCGGACGCAATCAATTTTGAATTCAGGATCGTTATCTCATTTAATTTGGCCTCTATTTCTATCCTCAAGCTTTGTTCCAATTGCCTTTTCTTTCTTTCTTCAGACGCAACACGGGCTAATGCAGCATTTAGCCTATTCCCCAAGTTCTGAAGCTGAATTTCGTCCTCTTTATCTTTTTCCTCGGATAAAGCTAAAATCGATTGTAGGGAACTCAGCTGACGACGGAGTTCTAAAATTTGTTGGTTAAGAAGTGCCGTCTCTCGCTGGCTTTTTAACAGGCCATCAGAAGTTTCTGATAATTCCTTAGATTTTTCTTGCAACTGTGCTTGGGCCATTTGCAACAAAATCTCTTTTTCGTTCAAATCTGAGATATTTTCTTCATTTAGCCTATCAGAAATAAGCTTGGCTGCGAGAACATCTTTAAGATTATCCAGCGCTTCCTTTTGCGACTGAACAGCGGCCCATCTAGCTGCTAGCGCATCAGCCAATTTTGAACGGAGATCTTTAATATCCTGATTGCTTTTATCTTCTAACGTTTGGCGGCTAATTTTTTGCTGCTCCAAAGTTAATAATGCGCCAGCCAAATCATCCTCAGCAAGTGATAATTTTTCGCTATAATCTTCTACTGTAGCCGTTTTCTTTTTAATACTTTGATTTAAATCTGACAGTTCCAACTCTAGTCGTTGCTGTCTTGCCAGCGAAGCAGCAAGTGCAATTTTTATCTCATCTAACTCTGTATCGGTATTTTGAATATTCTCCTTTAGAGATTTAAGTTCAGTTTCATTGCTTCCAAGTTTTAGATTGGCTGCCTCCAAAGCGATAATAGTTTGCCGCAAATCATCTTCCATCTCTAATTTTACTGCGTCAGCGGCTGCTAAAAGGGTGAGGGTTTCCTCAGCCCGCTTTCGTTCTTCTTCTAGGATCAATGTCATTGCTGTAAGCTCAGCATCAGCTTCCTTTAGCCTCTTCCTAAGTTCAGCAGCAGCAGCAGCTTCAATTAGTCTCGCAGCAGCTTCATCATCAAGTGCTACTTTTAAATCCTGAATTTCGCTTGCCTGCCCTTCAATAGTTTTCTTTGCTTCACTTTTTTCCGTCTCTAGTGACGTTATTAAAAGCTCCAACGCTTCTCTCTCAGCAGCTTTCAATCTTGCTTCTTGCTCAGCCAAATCAATTTCATCACGTGCTTGAGCTAACGTCAAAGCCAGGGCCTCTTGCTGATCTAGTAAAGACCTACGTTGAGTTTGAAGTTGATCGATTTGCGTTCTTGAGGCTGCCTGCGCTGCCAATAAATTTGCAACTTGGGTTTCAAACTGTGTAATCTGAGTTAACGCTTTGTCTAGAGCTGCTTGGTTTTCTTTATTCTGAAACCTCAGACTTTCTATTAATAGGCTTTGCTTCTCATTTACTACTTCTCTATCACTCAGTGTGCTGGTTAAAATTCCTAAATCACTTTCAAGCTCAACTACCTTAGCCTTTTCAAGACCCAGAGCTTCTGAAATCGCAACAATTTCTGCCGCAAGGGCATCAAGTTCGCTTTCTTGACCGGTAATAGTTTCTCTCAAAACAAATTGGATCACCATGAAAATGGTCAATACAAACATCAACACTAACAATAAACCAGTCATTGCGTCTACAAAACCAGGCCAGATGGATGCCTGAAATCGTTGGCCTGTACGTCTCGATAGAGCCATAGTTATCTTTTCCGATCAGAACTCTGTGCGCTATTTGACTGCAAACTTTTCGCTAAAATGGCTACCTCTTCTCTTATAGCTTTTATAGCTTCCTGCCTTCCAACGGCTATTTCCTCTGAAATATGAAGCATTTGAACATCGATTGATCTAAGCCTCATTCTACTTTCAGCATCAATACCACCCTCGGTCATCTCTTTTGACTTTAAAAAATCTAATAATTGTTTCTGTGATTTATTAAAATTTTCGAGCAAGCCCTCCATATTCGACCTGTTTTCCTCAAAAACTTTAATAAATTTTTCATTCATAACTGCAAGCTCTTGATCATTTTTACCTATCTGTTCTTGATCTTTATTTAGGATACGCTCCATCAATTCTATTTGATCCCCTAAGCGTTTTAAAACCCCCAGGAGCGCAGTGTTTTCTGTCGAAGAATTATGCTCATCTACAGTGAGATTGAAGCTAGTGATTGTGGACAACCACTCTTCAAGTTCACGATAAAATCTATTCTGTGCTTGACCAGCAAATAATTCTAACAATCCAACCACTAAGGATCCTGCAAGCCCAATTAGAGAAGACGCAAAAGCGACACCCATTCCGCTCAATTGACCTTCAAGTCCACTCATCAATCTAGTAAAAACCTCAAAGCCTGTCTCACCTTCTTTTGGCGCGAGTGACCTGATCGTTTCTACAAGTGCTGGCACCGTTGTTGCTAAGCCATAAAATGTCCCTAACAACCCTAAAAAAATCAATAAATTAACAATGTAACGAGTTATTTCTCGTGCTTCTTCAACCCTCGTAGAGACAGACTCTAAAATTGACTGAGATGAGGAGCTAGATATTTGTATGCTTGCACCACGTGACCTTAATAAAGCGGCTAACGGAGCTAATAATTGAGGCGCTTTTACACTACCTTTATCTGGCGTATTTATAAATTTTTCTATCCAACGAACTGACTTAATTAGTTGAAAAACTTGAACAAAACAGCTAATTAACCCTACCAAGAAAACAAAAAGTATAAATCCGTTCAACCACAAATTGGCTGTAAACACCGCCATTACTCTTGGCGCTGCGACAACTGTTCCTACGCTCGTAAGAACCAAAACGCAGAGCATTAGTACAACTTGGCGTAATGGCTGAGAAAAATGCAGCTCGACCTCTTGTTCTGATTTCACCATAAAATAGAGCCCGTTTTTATTCTATCCTAACGCTCCAAGAGTCAAAGGGAAAGGTATTAGCTCTTATTTTTCCTAACCTGTTGCACCAAATAGCGCATATCTGAAGAAATGATACCGAGCTCCGTCAGTTTTTTTTCGGTATTAAACAAATATGCATCATTACGACCTCGCCCTCCTTCCGCCTGGGCAATAACTCGTGCTTGTTCATCGAGCGTTAATTGGCAGTACTGATCATGATCTTTCTTGATAACAAACGTGATTGCCTTTACCAACCTTTTTGACTTGGACAATTCGATCTCCACCTCAATTTCTTTATAAGCAGATGAAACTAATTCCCTGTCTCTCAGATAGCTCAAAACTTGCAACGAGTGTTTAGAGCTAACTTCAAAGGCTATCCCTTTGCAGTTTTGGTTCGGAGACTTTTCCAATGCCAAAACCAAGCCAGGCTTATCAATAGTTCCTCTATGGTGAATAGACCACATCGAGAAACTCCGTTTATAATTTTTTATTTCTGCAAGCTCACTAGCTTCAAATTCAAAACCTGGTTCCCAAATTAACGAACCATAGCCAAAAACATACATTCTCCACCCCTAGTAATTGGTGTTGACTCGCTTTAGAACAGAACTTCTTGATCTATACTAGGAGAGAATTTTGTCTCGCGCATTGGTTCCAATACTGCTGGCCGCTATAGTGTGGAGTAGTTACTGGTTTTGGGGTGCACAAAATAATCTAGAAAGCATCCATAAAGGCCTTGAACGCCCTGCTGGTGGTTCAACAGAAATTAAGTATGGGTTAGTTAGTCAAGTTGGTTTTCCAAATAGATATGACGTCACGGTCAATAAGCTCTCAATTGAAAATCCGATTGGTGAAAAAATAGTAACTCTTCCATTCATTCAAGTTTTAAGGCTAATTTATAAAAGTAATCACAAAATAATCATCTTTCCAAATTCATTATCTATATACGGTTTTAATATCAAATGGGAAAATGCAAAGGCTTCTGTAGTCGAAGATACCCTGGAAGACAGAATCATACTTGAAGCACATAACTTAATTGTTAGTGAGGAAAAAAGATTGGGTTTTAAGGCAGAAAGACTCCAAGTATCTATTCTGTATGAAAAATTTGGCACAATCAAACCCGCGATCATCATAAATTTTGCAGGAATTGAAACTAAGAATAAACGGACAAAATTCAAACTTCATCTAAGGGCTAATTTAAATCTTAAAATTTCACCTGCTCTGGACTTATCCAATTTTGTAAAATCAATAACGGAACCAAATACTTGGATCGAGTTTAACGAAGAAAATTATAAAACGACTGAGAGCTTCCTCCTAGGAAATCAAAAGCTTCTCTTATCAAGTTCTTCCTTTGAATTATTCAAATAAAAGTCTGATGCCAGGCTAGTATAAAGGGAAAGGTTTGAAGCACTGCCTCAGTAAACCCCTTATCATTAATAAAATTTTTAGAGTTTTTTTAATTTTTGGCGATATACTGGACCCATGGGCAAAAAAAGGGAGACTAAAATGAAGTATCATTTCAAATTATTGCTATCCGCTGGCATTTTGGCAGCATCAATGGGTATTCAAACCGTGCAAGCAGCTAAAACTAGTATTACAATTGCGTTACAGCTCGAACCCCCTCATTTGGATCCAACGAGTGCGGCGGCCGGTGCTATAGATAGTGTGCTCTACTCAAATGTATTTGAGGGTTTAACTCGATTTGCCTCTGATGGAGCGGTGATCCCAGGGTTAGCAAAATCGTGGGAAATATCCGGTGACGGAAAAGAATATATATTTCACTTAAATTCTTCCGTGACTTTCCATGATGGTTCAACAATGGATTCGAGCGATGTTAAGTTTTCGCTAGATAGAGCAAGAGCAGAAGACAGCACAAATGCTCAAAAGGCTCTATTTTCCGGTATCGAAAATGTTGAAGTTCTATCAAGCGATAAAGTTAAAGTAACCTTGGCTTCTCCAAATGGCAGCTTTCTATTTAACATGGCATGGGGAGATGCAGTTATTGTTGCACCCGAAACCATAGGCGAAATAAAAACTAATCCAATAGGAACTGGTGCATTTAAATTTTCCAACTGGGTTCAAGGCGATAAAATTGAGCTACTTCGCAACGATCAATATTGGGGTACGCCCGCTCATTTAGAGAGCGCAACCTTCAAATTCATCTCAGATCCCAGTGCTGCATTCTCCGCAATGATGGCACAGGATATTGACGCCTTTGCAGGATTTCCAGCTCCTGAAAATTTGGTGCAGTTTGAAGCGGACAACCGGTTTCAGGTCTTGGTTGGAAATACAGAGGGGGAAACAATACTGTCTACTAATAACAAAATGCCCCCTTTGGATAACGTAAAAGTTAGAAAAGCTATTGCACACGCAATAGACCGGCAGGCAATTATAGATGGAGCGATGTTTGGTTACGGGACCCCGATTGGAACCCATTTTGCCCCACATAATCCAGACTATGTCGACTTAAAAGCGAACTCAAATTATGATCCTGAGCTATCTAAAAAGCTTTTATCAGAGGCCGGATTTAGCGAGGGCTTCACCACAACTTTGAAATTACCGCCCCCTTCTTATGCTAGACGCGGGGGAGAAATAATCGCATCTCAATTGAGAGCCGTTGGTATTGAGACCGAAATATCAAATTTAGAGTGGGCTCAATGGTTAGAAGAAGTTTTCAGAGGCAAAGACTATGGCTTAACAATTGTTAGCCATACGGAACCAATGGATATAGGGATATACGCACGGCCAGAATACTATTTTCAGTATGATAGCTCCGAATTTCAAGCAGTGATAGAAGCTCTCAATGTTGAAAGTAATACCCAGAAACGAAGCAATCTTCTTAAAAAAGCCCAACGAATTATTTCAAAGGATTATGTCAATGGCTATCTTTTTGAATTGGCTTTTCCAACAGTAGCAAATGCCAAAATTACTGGGCTTTGGGAAAATGCTCCAACCCAAGCAACGGATCTAACAGACGTTAAATGGACTGACTAAATTTTAAACTCTATGTCCCCCATTTGTGGGGGGCATAATTTAACTGGCATATTTATGATTAATTATTTTTTCAGACGCCTTTTTACATTTGTATTAAGTCTTGCCTTAGCGTCGATTGTTATTTTTTCCCTTGTCGAGATTGCTCCAGGGGACCCCGCAAGCTTCATGCTTGGTATCAACGCCCAAGCAGATACTATCGCAGCTCTTCGTGCCGAACTGGGACTAGACCAACCAAAAATAAGTAGATATTTAGCCTGGATAAGCGGAATGCTTACAGGCGATTTTGGTATATCCTATACATATAGAACAAACGTCACAGAAATGGTGGGGGACCGTTTATGGGTTTCACTTCCATTAGCGTTATATGCACTTTTGTTATCTACCGTCATTGCCCTACCCACTGGCATCTATGCAGCTGCAAAAAGAGGAAAAGCTGGAGATTTTACTGTCATCAGTGCAACGCAAATTGGAATAGCAATTCCAAATTTCTGGTTTGCAATAATTTTAGTGGGAATATTCGCCATTAAACTACAGTGGTTTTCTGCAGGGGGGTTCTCAGGATGGCAGAATGGCGTGCTCAACGGAATTGCCTCACTAACGCTGCCAGCAATTGCTCTTGCACTGCCTCAAGCTGCCATATTGTCTCGTATTATGCGAAGTGCCTTAATTGAAACACTTGGGGAAGATTACATTCGCACTGCGCGCGCTAAAGGCTTAAGTTCATGGCAAACGATCTGGGCACATGCACTCCGCAATGCCTTAATTCCCGTCCTGACTATAATTGGGCTTCAATTCTCTTTTTTGCTGGCAGGTGCAATTATTATTGAGCAAGTGTTTTACCTCCCAGGATTAGGACGCCTCGTATTTCAAGCTATAACCCAGCGAGATTTAATCGTGGTCGAAAGTGTTGTTATGCTTCTTGTTTTTGCTGTAATATTAGTCAATTTTATCGTAGATATCGCTTATATGCTGGTCGACCCAAGATTGCGACAGGACAGTATATGATAAGGCCAAGCACAAGCTTACAGTTTGGTATTTTGTTTTGCTTGGCACCACTCGCTATGGCTACTATTTCTTTTTTTTGGCAGCCATTCGATATCACGGAGCTAAATATATCAAACCGGTTAAAGTCTGTAAGCTTGACACACCCATTCGGTACAGATCACTTTGGCCGGGATATGCTCACTATGATAATGGTAGGGGCTAGAACATCAATTGCTGTTGCATTTGTAGCAGTAGGGATCGGGATACTCATTGGTGTCCCATTAGGATTATTCGCTGCGACCTGCAGGGGCAGTATCATAGACGACGGCGTCATGCGATTTAACGATTTGGTATTTGCGTTTCCAAGCTTAGTAATTGCAATTCTAATCACTGCGATAGCTGGACCGAGTGCATTTAATGCCATAATTGCAATAGGAATTTTCAATATTCCAGTTTTTGCCCGTATTTCCCGGGCGGCCGCACTATCCCTTTGGCAACGTGAATTTATTTTATCCGCTCAGGTTGCGGGAAAAACTGGTTTCCGAATTTCAATAGAACACATCCTGCCGAACCTAATGCACATACTGATAGTACAAGCCACTATTCAATTTTCACTTGGCATTCTTGCAGAGGCTGGACTGAGTTACATAGGCTTGGGTGCGCAGCCTCCTACGCCTAGTTGGGGAAGAATGTTAGCAGATGCACAAACGATGGTTTCTTTAGCACCTAGGTTGGCAATTGTCCCAGGAATAGCAATTATTTTAACAGTGTTAGGATTGAACCTTTTGGGAGATGGTCTGCGTGACGCCCTTGATCCCAAACTGAGAGGAAGCATAAAAAAATGACGCTTCTCTCCGTAAAAAATCTTTCTGTCTCTATCCATGAGCAACCCATAATTAAAAATGTTTCTTTTAATCTTAGGGCTGGTGAAATTCTGGCTCTTACTGGAGAAAGTGGCTCTGGAAAATCAATTTCTGCTTTAGCTCTAATGGGTCTCTTACCGCACGGTTCAAAAAAAGAGGGTATAATTAACTTTGAAGGAAAGGACCTTAATAAAATATCAGAACCTAACTTTTGCAAGCTGAGGGGTAAAAAGATAAGTATGGTTTTTCAAGAACCAATGACGGCTCTAAATCCTGTTCAAAGCATAGGAAAACAAATTTCTGAGACATTAATTCAACATAAAGCCTGTGCCCCGAACGAATTAAAAAATCGTGTTCGTAAAGCGATGGATCGGGTTGGATTGAGGGACATAAATCCTTCACGTTTCCCCCATCAATTATCGGGAGGCCAGCGTCAGCGTGTTGTCATTGCTATGGCCATTTGCTTGGAACCGAGCATTTTAATAGCAGATGAGCCAACAACTGCTTTAGATGTAACAACACAATCAAAAATCCTAAATCTGATACAGGAGTTTGCTGAGAAAGATGGTATAAGCATCATTCTCATTACGCACGATTTGGCCATTGTTGCAAATATTTCTAATTACTTACTCCTAATGAGAGAGGGTATTTTAGTTGATCAAGGGCAGCCTAAAAAGGTTTTCAGAGATCTTTCTCACCCATACACAAAAAAATTATTTTCAGCATCCAGCAAACAAGTTAGTTTTAGAGAGACAAATCTCAGTAAAGAAAAACTGCTAGAAGTACGTGCTGTATCGGTCAACTATAGGTCCCATGAGAGAGGAATTTTTTCAAAAGGTAAATCTGTAGAAGCTGTCAGTAATGTCTCACTCGATATCAGAAAAGGAGAACGCCTAGGGTTGGTTGGGGAGTCTGGCTGCGGAAAATCAACTTTGACGCGAACCATTCTAGGATTGCAATCAGCCAGCTCCGGCTACATTAAATTTGAAGGTCAGGAAGTCTCAAAATACGCCAATAGTTTTAAAAAAAATATACAAGTGGTTTTCCAAGACCCCTACGGATCTTTCAACCCCCGGCAAAAAATTGGACGTTTGATAACAGAACCTTTTTTTACATTAGGGAGGGAAGCTCCTCCCGAAACTGAACAAAAAATTATTGCCCAAAAAATGCTTAAAGAAGTTGGGCTATCGTCAGAAAGCATAGAGAAGTATATTCATGAATTCTCAGGCGGTCAGAGACAGCGCATAGCAATAGCCCGAGCACTTGTAATTAAACCTAAACTTATAATTTTTGACGAAGCCGTCTCTGCCCTAGATGTATCAATCAGAAGCCAAATTTTAAAACTAATTTCAGATTTAACTGAACGCTATGGACTATCATATTTGTTTATAAGTCATGATCTCACTGTAATCGAAAATATCACTGAGAACTGCCTAGTGATGAAGAATGGAAAAATTGTTGAAAGAGGACAAACTAAGCATATTTTGCGTGATCCAAAAAATGAGTATACTCTATCGCTTATTAATGCTGCACCAAAATTTCCTAATTTTTTGCATGCTTAATAAAAGGGATAAATTATGACTATAGATTTTCCAAATAAACACTTCTTAATAAATGGGGAGTGGGTCTGCTCCGATGTGGAATTAGATCTTATTAATCCATCAACTGGAGATGTCATTGGACAAGTGTCTGCAGCAGGTGGTGATCATGTAAATGACGCAGTCAGAGTGGCCAGAGATACTCTCGAGAATACTTGGAACAATATAACTGCTCGGGAACGAAGTACTATCTTAACCAAACTTGGGCGTTTAATCGAGGAAAATATTGACTTGCTTGCACGCTTGGAAGCCACTGATGTTGGCAAGCCACTGAAGCAAGCTAGAGCAGACGTTAAGGCCTTAGCTCGTTATATGGAATTCTATGCTGGTGCGGCGGATAAACTTCATGGTGATACGATACCATACCTTCAAGATTATACAGTTTACACTTTACGAGAGCCTCATGGGGTATGCGCGCATATAATTCCATGGAACTACCCAATGCAAATCATTGGACGATCTGTGGGAGCAGCCCTTGCAACCGGGAATACATGCATTCTAAAACCCGCTGCAGAAGCCTGCCTTACTGCACTTGCCTTTGGGGCTTTAACAAGAGAAGCTGGCCTCCCTGATGGGGTTTTAAATATTGTAACGGGTTCAGGAGATACAGGCGCATACCTTAGCCAACACAGCGGTATAGATCATATAAGCTTCACCGGATCAGTATCTACCGGTATTAAGGTTCAACAATCGGCTGCCCAAAATGTTGTGCCAGTAACTTTAGAACTTGGAGGAAAATCTCCCCAAATTGTATTTAATGATGCAGACCTAGATGCAGCATTGCCGTTCTTGGTTAATGCAGGAATCCAAAACGCGGGACAAACCTGTTCAGCCTCAAGCCGCATCCTAGTACAGCGAGAAAATTATGCAAAAGTCGTATCTATGATGACTGAAAAATATAAAATGCTTCTAGTTGGAGCAGCAATGGATGATTTAGATATTGGGCCTCTGATTTCAAAACAACAGCATGAAATCGTTTCAGACTATATTCGACAAGGCACAGATCTAGAATTGGCAGCCAAAGGCAAATTCAATGCGGACATAAATAATGATGGCTTTTACTGTTTACCACATCTCTTTGTAGACGTCCCTACCGATCACAGTTTGGCCCAAAATGAAATATTTGGACCAGTCCAGATTATTATACCTTTCGAGGATGAAGATCATGCAATTGAGATTGCAAATGGCACCGGCTTCGGCTTAGTCGCATCAGTTTGGACTCAAGATGGATCACGACAAATGAGAATGGCTCAAAGATTAAGATCTGGTCAAGTTTTCATTAATAACTATGGCGCAGGAGGAGGTGTCGAGCTTCCATTCGGCGGACGCGGCTTATCAGGTCATGGACGTGAAAAGGGGTTCGAGGCGATGTTTGGATTTACAACACTTAAAACCGTAGCCCATTATCATGGTTAGGAAATTTAGATGAGGTTAGAAAACAAAAAAGCAATAATCACTGGAGCTGCCTCTGGATTTGGTGCCGGCATTGCAAAAAAATTTATACAAGAGGGCGCTGAGGTGATTGTTGCAGACATCAATGAAAAAATGGCGAATAAAGCAGCTGTAGATCTTGGTGAGCGCGCTCATTCATTTCCTGTCGACGTTTCAAATAGTGGGTCCGTAACTAAGTTGAGAGATTTTTCTCTGTCGCATTTTGGCATACCCGACATCATTATAAATAATGCAGGAATTACGCATACACCTGATACTTTAGAAAATATTGTAGAAGACGATTTCGACAGGGTATTTTTAGTGAATTGTAAATCTGTTTACCTAATGGCCCGCTCGTTTGTTCCAGATATGAAAAAGAAAAAGTCTGGTGTTTTTTTAAATGTTGCTTCCACCGCAGGCGTTTCACCTCGGCCGAACTTAAATTGGTATAATGCATCTAAAGGGTGGATGAATACAGCAACAAAAACCATGGCTATTGAGTTAGCTCCTCATGGCATTAGGGTAAATGCAATTAACCCTGTGGCAGGCGAGACCCCACTTTTAGCTACCTTCATGGGTGAAGATACTCCCATTATGCGATCTAAATTTCTGGCAACTATACCAATCGGAAGATTTTCAACCCCGGAGGATATGGGAAATGCCGCCTGTTTTCTTTGCTCTAATGAAGCATCAATGATAACTGGCGTTTGCCTAGAGGTTGATGGAGGGCGCTGCATATGACCTTGAAATCGGGTCCCAGAAACTTAATCACTGATGTGCCAGGATTACTTGTTGGAAATTCAGAGGAGCATATTCTTAAATCAGGTGTTAGCATTTTGACGAGTTCAAGCCCAATGACAGCATCATATTGCGTGATGGGAGGTGCACCAGGCACTAGAGAGACAGATTTGCTCGAGCCAGACAAAACAGTGCACGGGATTAATGCTGTTGTCCTTTCAGGAGGATCTGCCTTTGGCTTGGACGCGACTAACGGTGTAATGGAATATTTACGCGAAAGAGGCGAAGGCTTTGCCATGGGCCCCATCAATGTACCGATAGCTCCTACCGCAATTATCTTTGATTTACGCAATGGCGGAAATAAAAACTGGGATGAAAACCCTTATCCGAAATTAGGCAGAAAAGCGATTGAAAATGCAGCAGAAAATTTCCATTTAGGTAGCTCTGGAGCGGGCTTTGGAGCCACAACCGGCCAGTTGAAAGGTGGATTAGGGTCGGCGTCCACAATATTAAGCAACGGAACAATCGTTGGCGCTTTAGTCGTCGTTAATGCATTGGGAAATGTGGTTGACCCAATCTCAGGAAAATTTTGGGCCGCTCCTTTTGAACTTGAAAATGAGTTTGGTGGGTATGGAGCTCCTGTGAATGCTATCCCAGGTTCTATGCTACAATATAGTAAGGTAAACTCGATTAAAGAGGGGGCTAACTCAACAATAGGTATCGTTGCCACTAATGCTAGGATTACCAAGTCTGAAGCAAAGCGTATTGCAACCTCAGCACATGACGGTTTTTCTAGAGCAATACTGCCAGCCCACTTACCTTATGATGGAGATCTGATCTTTGCTGTCAGCACGGACGAAATAGAAACAGCTCATTCCAATGAGGATTTTGCTGAGCTTTGTCATTTATCTAGTGTTACAATGTCTAGAGCGATAGCTCGTGCAATATACCATGCTTCTTCAAAGGCGAACGATACCTTGAACTGTTTCCAAGAAAAGTACAAAAAAGTTAGCTTTCGTTAAAATAATTGTAGATACGTTCCGCCAAAGCAGATGAGATACCTTCGACTGACTTTAAATCAGATAAATGCGCGCGTTTGACACCTTTGGCTGATCCAAAATGCAATAGGAGTGATCTTTTACGAGATGACCCAACTCCTGGGATCTCATCCAACGGAGAAGCAGAAATAGCTTTGGAACGCTTCGCCCTATGTGTGCCAATGGCAAAGCGGTGTGCCTCATCACGCAAACGTTGCACAAAATATAACACCGGGTCATTTTTTCTGAGTGCAAAAGGGCGCCGCCCAGCGATATGAAATTCTTCTTTTCCATGATTCCTGTCTACACCTTTTGCAACGCCAACCATCGCAATATCTTCTATTCCAAAATCTTTCATAATCTGAGAAACAGCCGAGACATGGCCGGCGCCACCGTCAATCAACAAAAGATCTGGCCATTGCTCTTCTTTCCTGTGAGGGTCTTCTTTCAACAAACGCTTGAAACGTCGAGCAAGAACTTCTCTCATCATTCCAAAGTCATCACCCCGCGTTAGGTTTTCACCAATAATATTAAATTTTCGATAACTGTTTTTCATAAAGCCCTCGGGTCCGGACGCAATCATTGCTCCTACAGCAAATTCACCCTGAATATGGGAATTATCATAAACCTCAATTCTTTTGGGCGGAGTTGCCATACTGAAAGCTGCGGCTAATCCGTTTAACAGTTTCTGCTGAGAAACTGTATTTGCCAATTTTCGTGCTAAGCTTTCTTTAGCATTTCGCAAAGCACTGACCATCAAATCGAAGCGTTCACCCCTTTGCGGTATGGCTATCTCCACCTTGCGACCTAATTTCTTACTTAGCAGGTCTTTCATAAGATTAAGATTTTCCATGTCATGGGATAAAATAATTAGTCTAGCAGGATCTTTAGTTGAATAAAATTGGCCCATGAATGCTTCGAGAACTTCATCATGAGACATATCCGAGCTTACGCGGGGATAAAAATCGACATTACCCCAATTTTGATTTGCGCGGATGAAGAAAACTTGAACACAAGCTTGACCCGCATCAAGATGGAGTGAAATTACATCCGCCTCTGAAACTGTCCTTGGATTTATACCTTGATTGCTCTGTACTTGCGCTAGCGCACGAATACGATCACGTAGCGAAGCCGCAAGTTCAAATTCCATTTCCTCAGAGGCCTGCTTCATCTGTAATGAAAGCGTTTCCTGAACCTTGTTAGATTTACCCGTTAAAAAATCATCTGCAGCGTTTACTAGTAGCTTGTAATCTTCTTTATTGATTTTTCTGCCACATGGACCTGAACAACGCTTTAAGTGGTAGTTCAAGCAAGGTCTATCACCAGCTTCAACTTCTTTGTCACTACAAGAACGCAGCAAAAAAACCTTTTGCAAAGTATTTAAGGTTCTATTGACTGCTCCAGCACTCGCAAATGGGCCATAATAACGACCAGTTTTATTTTTTGCGCCACGGTGCTTTTCTAGTCTTGGAAATTCATGTTCGTTAGACATGAAAATATATGGAAATGATTTATCATCCCTAAGCAGAACATTGTATTTAGGTTTCAATTGTTTAATAAGATTCTGTTCAAGCAGAAGTGCTTCAGTTTCTGTAATGGTCGTTAAAAACATCATAGACCTAGTCTCAGAAATCATTCGAGTAATTCTAGATGAGTGACTAGGCGAATAACGGGAATAGTTCGAAACTCTATTCTTTAGATTTCGAGCCTTCCCAACATAAAGCACCCTCTTTTGATCATCAAGCATACGATAAACACCTGAAGAACTATCTAAAGTTTTTAAGTAAGAGTGTATTAACTCATAGCCAGAAAGTCGTTGCGAAAGATTCATTTTAGGTAGATTTTAAATTAGTAAGATTGATTCTGTAATGGCTGCAATGATAGCACCAAATATTCAAGAGCAAACATTTCCACTACTCCTGTGGATAAACCTGAAGATAACTTTTCCAAAATGGGAATTTTTTGTTATATTTTGGGTGCTTCACTGGTTTGCCTAAAATTTAGGCAAAATATTAACCTATTGTTTTTATTTGATTTATTTTTTACCCCTTAAACAAATAACTGAATTTATTACATTTTTGCTTGAGAGTGCTCTATTTAAATCGCCATAGTGTAAAACTATCAGCCTTAATCAAGTTATAAACTACTCAACACCTTGAATATCTGGCGTTTTCCAGCCTAGGTGCTGACCACCATCAACGCACAGAAGCTGCCCAGTAACGCTTCTAGCATCAATGAAATAACCGACAGCAGAAGTTATATCTTCTGGATTAGCCCCCCGCTCTAAAACAGTATTTTTTCTCTGTCCATCAAAGTGATACTCTTTTTGACGAGCACCGATCAAAGTAGGTCCAGGACCAATCGCATTGACCCTAATATTAGGAGCAAGGGCCCTGGCAGCGGTCTGAGTCATTGCCCATAAGCCCATCTTTGCAATTGTATAGCTTGCAAAATCTGGAGTTAACTTCTTAACCCTCTGATCAATCATATTAAGCACTAATCCTTGTGAGATTGGCTCATTTTTTTTGTCCAAAATTGGACTAGGAGATTGCTTGGAGAATGCCTGTGTTAGTACAAACGGAGCTCTTAAATTACTTTCCATGTGACGATCCCAACTAGCACGGGTGGCATCATCAAAACTGTCATGTTCAAATATTGAAGCGTTATTAACCAACATCGAGATTGGACCCCCAAGGGCCTCAGATGCCAACGGCACTAAAGCCTTAACCTGATCCTCTATTAGTAAATCGCATTTCAAACACTCAGACAATCGGCCTTGGCTATTTATTTCCTTAGCCACATCAAGCGCCTCATTTTTCGAACTATTATAGTGTACAGCCACATCATATCCACGATTTGCAAGATAGACTGAGATCTCACGACCTAACCTTTTAGCTCCACCAGTAACTAGTGCCCGCATTGAAATATATCACTTTCATTGAATTGTTAAATAAAGATAGCTCGCATATGAGAGGGTCAAGAAGGCTCCCCACAGCCGCGTAATGTTCACTCGCATATATACAAATGGAAACAACACGATGCCTGCTCCAAACATTATCCAAAAATCAAAATTATAAAATGAAGCTGCAATCGGAAGATTTCCAAACATCGTCGTTATGCCAACAATAGCAAGTATATTGAATATGTTTGAGCCAATAACATTACCAAGTGCAACTTCAGCTTGCCGTCGAAGTGCCGCTATCAGTGTTGTTGCCAATTCCGGTAGAGAAGTACCCAAAGCAATAAGTGTTAAACCAATTATCTCATCAGAGAGCCCATGGGACTTAGCTATCAATGAAGCATTTTCAATTAATATATCAGCACCAACTGGCAGGCCTATTAGTCCCAAAGAAAGAAAAAGAATTATTTTCCAAAAAGCTAAGTTTGGATCCGCATTTTCCATTTCAGAGGAGGGTATTTCTTTCTGCATTTTTAGGGTGTCTTTAGCATTGACAAATAGGAAGACAGCCAAAAAAACTAGGAGCACAATTCCGTGAGATGGTGAAAGATTACCTAAAAATGCAAAAGATAGAAAAATAACTGTTGCAGCCATCATAAACAAGTAATTTTTACCCGTATTACAGTTACTAGTATTTATTCCAGCAATTAGAGCAGGAATGCCTAAGACAAGAAAAACATTTGCGATATTTGAACCAACTACATTCCCAAGCGCGATTCCCGGAGCGTCATCAAGGGTAGCTCTAATTGCAACCAATAATTCGGGAGCTGATGTACCTAATGCAACGACGGTCAACGAAACAATAAAAGCTGGAATTTTGATCTTTAAACTAAAATTTACCGCACCCCGGACAAGGATATCTCCAGCGACTAAGAGAACGATCAGTCCGAGTAGTGCTTGAAGCCAGACCATAGCTATCCAGATTTTTTTGAGCATTGGCAATCTTTGCCAATTTTAAATTTTCCACACTTATTACATCTTTTAGAATTTAAAAGCTTTACTTTTGGTATTCGCAATTTGCCAAACATGGCCATTACACCCATAAAAATTAAAAAAAGAACTACAATTTTTAATATCATATTTTAAAGCCCATATTTTGCAAATTCTGCCTTTTCCTCAACTAGGCTGATGGCATCCTTTGCAATACTAACTCCAAATCTCTGTGATAAAGATTTTTTTTGACTGTATTCCTTAAAGCGAGTTTTCTCACCAAACCGCTCTTTTAAAACTGGAACAACATGCCCTATACCGTCAATCAAACCAAGTTCTTTTGCTTGTGCCGCTAACCAAATCTCTCCTGTAAACAAATCGTGTTCGGTAGATAATTTTCCAGCTCGAGCTCCATTTACGTGATTTATAAAGACCTCATGTAGTTGCGATAGAATACCCTTTAACCTTTTAACATCTTCCGCTTTTTCTTTTTTGAAAGGATCAAGCATAGACTTAGATTTACCCGCTGTATAAACTCTTCTCTCAACTCCATATCGCGCAAGCAACTCCTGTAACCCAAATCCCGAGGAAATCACACCAATTGAGCCTATAATTGAGGCGTGGTCTGCGTAAATTTCGTTCGCTGCTGATGCTATCCAGTAACCACCAGATGCTGCTACATCCTCAACAAATGCGATAGTAGGGACTTCGGTTTCTTCAGATAAGCGTTTAATTCTATCACCAACAAGAGAAGACTGGACTGGAGATCCACCGGGTGAATTTATAATAAAGGCGACAGCGCTGGGATTTCCTTTCCGAAAGGCTTTCTCAAATATTGGGGCAAGCGCACTATCAGAAATACCACCACGCGCCCCTGATGCAATAAGACCATTAAGACGAACAACTGATACAGTCTTTCGCTTATTCAATTTATTTAAAAGGGGTATCCTTATCATGGCTATCATTTAGGCAGGGTACTCGGTTACTTCAACATAGGATTGACCTTAATCTAATATAAGCGACATTTATCCAACACAAGTTTTTACAATGTTATGGCCTTAGTCGCCAGCCAGTTTTAAAAATTATGAAAATAATAAATGTACAAAAGCCAGTGAACAATATTATTGCTAACAGACTTGTGACTATTGATACATCAGAATGATCGTAAAAAGCCCACCTAAATCCAGAAATCAAATAGACTACCGGATTAAATAGACTTACAATTTGCCAAAATTTTGGAAGCATAGATATGGAGTAGAAAGACCCACCTAAGAAAACCAGCGGAGTGATTATCAATAACGGTACTAATTGCAATTGTTCAAAATTATTTGCCCAAACTCCTAAAATAAAACCAAGCAGGGAAAATGAAATGCAGGTAACTACCAAAAATAAAATCATAACAATGGGATGAATAATTTCTATATCAACAAAAAATAATGAAGTAGCCAAAATTACCAAACCAATGAATAGCGCCTTAGACGCAGCAGCACCTACATATCCTACAACAATTTCCGCAAAGCTTATTGGAGCGGATAGGACTTCATAAATAGTCCCAATAAACTTTGGAAAATAAATACCAAAAGATGCATTGGAAACCGCTTGCGTCATTACACTGAGCATAATCAATCCAGGCACTATGAATGCAATATAGTTAACACCCTCAACAGCATCTATACGACCACCAATAGCAGCTCCAAAAACTACAAAATACAAACATGTTGAAATTACGGGAGAAACAAAACTCTGCAATAATGTTCTAAAAAATCTCGTCATTTCGAAAACATATATTGCTTGGATAGATCGAAAATTCATTCGGAAGGCTCCTAAATTAGCGAAACAAATATCTCTTCGAGAGAGGACTGTGAAGTTTTCAAATCACTTATTTTCAAATCTGCACTCGAAATTTCATTTAACAATTTGGTAATTTCATTTGTGGAACCTTTTGTATCATACAGATAGTTGATACTCATACCATCGTCTGACAGGGATAATTGAAAATGTTGAAGTTGTGCCGGGATAGCGGCAATTGGCGATTGGAGCGATATCTCTAATTTCTTTTGGCCCATACGCTTGATTAAAGCTTTTTTCTCTTCCAGCAAAATTAATTTACCCTTCGATATTACTCCAACTCGATCAGCGATAGCCTCCGCCTCTTCGATGTAATGAGTAGTCAATATTATTGTAACACCTTGAGACTTTAACTGAGAAACAAGTTTCCACATTTCCCTTCTTAATTCTACATCTACGCCTGCAGAGGGTTCGTCTAGGAACAGGACTCTAGGCTCATGTGCCAAAGCCTTAGCAATAAGGACACGTCTTTTCATACCGCCTGATAACTGCATAATTTTAGAATCTTTTTTATCCCACAAGGACAGCTGACGAAGAACTATTTCCACGTAATCATCGTTAGGGTTCTTTCCAAACAAACCTCTTGAAAAACGTACTGTATTGATCACTTTTTCAAACGGTTCTAATGATATCTCTTGCGGAACTAAACCAATAAGAGAACGTGCTAATCGATAGTTTGATTCCGTGTCAAACCCTCCGACGTTTATTTGACCCTCTGTTGGCACGACTAAACCGCAAACTGCAGAAATAAGAGTTGTTTTTCCTGCTCCGTTCGGCCCAAGCAGTGCAAGAATTTCACCCTCCTTTACATCAAGAGAGACATTTTCAAGCGCAACTTGACCATCATCATATCTTTTTGAAAGTCCAGTTATGGACAACATATCTGTCATATTAAAATATTCTTTTTTAGAGTTTCAAAACTTAAGAACGCTTAAAGTTTCTTATTGTTTCAATCATTAATGCTACGTTTTCTGGATTAGCATCAGGGGTAATGCCATGACCCAAGTTAAATATATGGGGGCCTTGAGACAAATCTGAAACGATAGTGTTGATTTTATCAACCATGTCTTGTCCGCCTGAAACCATGTGGGATGACTTCAAGTTTCCCTGAATGCAGCCATCCATCTGTAAATATTTAGCAGCCCACGCCGAACCTACACTATCATCAATCGCTAGACAGTCAGCACCTGTAGATTTTAAAAAACCTTTATAAGCATCTCCCGCCTGTCTGGGAAAAGCTATTATTGGCACCATAGGGTATTTGGCTTTTAGCTCCGCTACTATCGTTTTTGTTGGCTCAAGAGCGTATTTAATGAAATCATCTCCTTTTAAAGAGCCTGCCCAGCTATCAAATATTTTAACTACTTCCGCACCAGCATCGATTTGTGCCGACAGATATTCGATGGTCGCTTTGGTCAAAAGCTCGATTAGGGTTTCAAAAGCCAATACATTATTGTCCTTAAAATCGTGCGCTGGCTTTTGATCAGGCGTACCCCGTCCCGCAATCATGTATGTGGCTACTGTCCATGGGGCTCCCGCAAAACCAATAAGTGTTGTCTCTTTCGGCAATTCTTTTGATAGTATTCGCACAGTCTCATAAATTGGGTGTAAAACGTCATGAATTTCACTTATTGGTTTTAGTGATTTCAGTTCTTCTGTCGAATTAATCGTGGACAGCCTAGGACCCTCACCAGTTACAAACCACAAATCTGCCCCCAGTGCTTGGGGTAGGAGCAATATATCGGCAAATAAAATTGCGGCGTCAAATCCATATCGTCTTATGGGTTGCAAGGTCACTTCTGCTGCCAGTTCACTGTTGTAGCACAATGACAGAAAGTCACCTGCTTGGGCTCTAGTCTCTCTGTACTCTGGCAAATAACGACCAGCTTGACGCATCATCCAAATTGGTGGTGTATCAAGTACCTCGCCAGCAAGAGCCTTTAGAATTTTTTTATCGATGGTCATTATTTTGCCTTTCTCATTGTACTTGGTTCACCTTCTTTAAATAAATGTCAAGCTTGGTATCTTGCTTTGATACAAAACACCGCTTAAACCGTACTTATGAAGCTAACTTTACCAAATCCGAAATCACCGTTGCGCATCGGAACCAGAGGCTCGCCTCTAGCATTGGCGCAAGCATACGAAACACGAGAAAGACTTAGCGGAGCATTTGACTTGCCGCTGGATTCATTTGAAATCGTTGTGATTAAAACAACTGGTGATAAAGTCGTTAATCGCCCTCTAAAAGAAATTGGTGGCAAAGGGCTTTTTACAAAAGAAATAGAAGAAGCATTACTGGAAGAAAGCATAGATATTGCTGTTCATTCAATGAAAGATATGCCGGTATATCAGCCAAAAGGCTTAGTTTTGGATACATTCTTACCAAGAGAAGATGTTCGCGATGCATTTATTTCACGAGTTCACAAGAGTTTGGCTGATATTCCTCAAGGTGCAACAGTGGGCACTTCGTCGCTAAGAAGAAAAGCTCAGCTTATGTCAAAGCGCCCTGATCTAAAAATTGTAGAATTTCGTGGAAACGTACAGACAAGGTTGAAAAAGTTGGACGATGGCGTTGCAGAGTGTACCTTCTTAGCTGTCGCTGGTTTAAATCGACTTAAGATGGAAGATATAATAACCACGGCTATTTCAACTGAAGAGATGCTACCAGCTGTTGCACAGGGTGCTATTGGCATTGAGCGCCGTGAAAATGATATTAGGATTGCAACCATGTTAGAAGCTATTCACAATTCTAAAACAGGATTGCTTTTATCTGCTGAGAGGGCATTCTTGGAGGCTTTGGATGGATCATGTGAAACACCAATTGCTGGTTTAGCAGAATTAAGCAACGGCAACCTGAGATTCAGGGGCGAAATTCTAAAACCGGATGGTTCTGAGGTTTTTAGTGACGAGCAATTGGCTTCTAAAGAAGATGCAACACTTATCGGTGTTGAAATGGCACAGAAGCTTTTGAGTAAAGCAGGTAGTGACTTCTTCTTATAATCAAACACTATTCAAAAGTACTACCTATTTGAATTGGAAAGCCGCGTAAAAAGTCCTCTGCAGTCTGAACGGATTTTCCCGGTCTTTGGAGTGACACAATTTCAAGCGCCCCGCCGTTACAAGCGATTATTAAAGGTTTTCCAATAACAGTACCCGGTGCCACTTTATCATTTCCTGTTGAACTATTCGTTCTTACATTCAAAAATTTAATTCGCTCACCATTGTAATACGCCCAGGCACCTGGGAACTGCGAAAGGCCTCTGATTTGCAACTCTATTTTCTGAAAATACAATGACCAATCAATCTTCGCCTCTTTTTTATCTATTTTTTTGGCATACGAAATTTCCGCGGTTGACTGAGGTTCGGGAACTAATCGATCAAGTCTTCTTATTGATTCAATCAGTAAATTTGCCCCTAAATCAGCTAAACGATTGCTCAAGGAACTAGTTGTGTCATTAGGCTCAATTGGCATGATTTCCGTTGAAACAACCGGCCCCGTATCCAAGCCTGCATCCATTTTCATGATACAAACCCCAGTTTCACTGTCACCAGACATTATGGATCGATGAATGGGGGCTGCCCCTCGCCATTTGGGTAAAATAGACGCATGAATATTCAAACTACCGTTTTTTGGAGCTTCAATAATCTCTGATGGCAAAATCAAGCCATAGGCTACTACAACCGCCAAATCAGCATCGATGTCAAGAAATAATGATTTATCTATTTCCAGGTTAAAATTTTCAGGAGTTCTAACTGGTATTCCAAACTTCAAAGCCATTTCATGCACAGGAGTTAGATTAACTTTTTTACCTCTTCCAGAACGTCTCGGCGGCTGACTGTATATACAAGCAATTTCATGACCAGCTTCGATTAATTTTGCTAATGTTGGAACAGAGAAATCTGCTGAACCCAAAAATATTATTTTCATTTTATTTTTTTAGCCCTTCGAAGTAATATATCACGCTTCAAAGCAGAAAGCCTATCAAAATACATTATCCCATTTAAATGATCAATTTGATGCTGAACAGAGGTAGCCCATAGACCTTCAAAGTCACTTCTCACGATCATACCTTCTTTGTCTAAATATCTAACCGTTATCTTCCTTGGTCTTTTTATTTTTGCTGAAACACCTGGAAGGTTGGGACTAGCTTCAGTATACTCATTCATTTCTTTAGATACTTGTAAAATTTCTGGGTTTGCCATCAGTACAGCTTGTCCTCGGCTCGTCGAAGCATCAACCACAGCTAGACTGAATTTTATACCAACCTGATTACAAGCGAGGCCAATACAGGACTTAGCTTCCATAGTATCGGTTAGATCTGCCCAGATTTTTTCTATATTTTCGTTAATTCTCTCTACAGGCTGCACTTTTTGCTTAAGTCTTATGTCTGGCCACATCAGCAGTTTCCTTGCAGCCATCTATTTTTCTTCTCGTGTCATTTCACGTTTAAATTTTTGCATTTTTCTCGTAATTAGCTGTCTCTTTATTGTGCCAAGGTAGTCTATAAAAAGTTTTCCATCTAAATGATCAATCTCATGCTGAACACATGTAGACCATAAACCTTGGAACTCTTGCTCTTGCTCGGTTCCATTCGTATCCAACCATCTGACTTGAACAGAAGTTGGGCGCTTAATCTCTGCGAACTGCTCTGGAATGGACAAGCACCCCTCTTCATAGGTACTTTCTTCATCCGAACTAAAAACTATCTCAGGATTTATCATGACAATTGGCTTGCGGTTAGCAGCATCGTCTTTTTCACAATCCATAACTATAATTCGATTTAAAACACCAATTTGAGGTGCAGCTAAACCAATGCCTGGTGCATGATACATAGTTTCCAACATATCATCCGACAATTCAATAAGCGCATCATCAATCTCTAAGACTGGTTCACAGACTTTTTTTAACTTAGGATTTGGATGTATTAAGATAGGTCTCAGCATAGGGTTCATTTAGGTCAAAAAATAATTACATGCAACTTACAAGGGTTTTATTCCTCAATATGGCGCTTGTCTTACACCTACCGTTAGCTTAGTTGTGCAACTTTATAATAATGTGGCCAAATCATGGATTTTGACGAAATAATAGATCGCCGAGGAACACACTCTAGCAAGTGGGATACTATGGAAGAACTTTATGGGGTATCTCCTGATAACGGTCTTTCTATGTGGGTTGCTGATATGGATTTTCGCGCTCCTGACGTTATCCAACAAAAACTACGGTCAATTATTTCTCATGGCATCTACGGATATTATGGAGATCAGGAAGAATATAAGAATTCGATTAAATGGTGGATGAAAAATAGACATGAGTGGAAAATTGATACATCGTGGATTTTTACAACGCATGGCTTGGTAAATGGAACAGCTTTGTGCATAGATGCATTCACAAAGCGTGGAGACGGTGTAATTCTTTTTACCCCAGTATATTATCAATTTTCTAACTTAATTGAAGCCTCCGAAAGAAAAGTTGTAGAGTGCCCACTTAAATTAATCGATAGCCACTATCAGTTTGACTTCAATGCATATGAAAGAAAACTTTCAGGTGATGAAAAGATGATTATTTTAAGCTCTCCACACAACCCTGGTGGACGTGTATGGACAAGAAAAGAATTACAAGAAGTCGCTAAATTTGCAATAAAACACGATCTAATATTAGTATCAGACGAAATCCATCACGATCTAGTCTATCCAAACAAAAACCACACTGTAATGCCGATTGCCGAACCAGCAGTTTGCGATCGTTTAGTAATGATGACTGCCACAACAAAAACTTTCAATATAGCAGGTGCTCATACGGGAAATGTGATTATCTCCAATCCACGCTTACAGCAAAAATTTTCAAAAAGAATTACAGCCCTTGGGATCAGCGCAAATAGCTTTGGTTTATTTATGGCAACAACAGCATATTCATCAGAGGGGGCCAAATGGCTTGATGAGCTTATTAAATATATCGACGGCAATCGTAATCTTTTTGATAGAGCAATTGATGCGATCCCCGGCCTGAAGTCTATGCCGCTGGAAGGAACATACTTAGCTTGGGTTGATTTTTCTGGTACTGGAATGGAGGAAAAGGAATTTATCCACAGGGTTCAAGAAAAAGCTAATATTGCAGTAAATCATGGAAGCACTTTTGGAGCCGGCGGTGAAAATTTTCTACGCTTCAATTTAGCCACTCCGAGAACGATGATTGTTGAAGCAACTAAACGATTAGAAGAAGCATTTTCAGATCTTCAATGAGTTAATTTAACAACGCCACGGGCTTATTTTTAGGTAGCACGAAATCTAGAGCTGGAGTATCTGTAACATCCGTACTTCGTTTAAATTCAAAGTGAATTTCACCATTTTCTTCTGTTGATGCTATAATGAGACACTGGGATAAGTGAAGAGATCCATCGAAAATATCCACCAAGCCCCTCAACTGGGGAGCATGCTCAATATCCATAGAAAAACCATTATCCCATAGCTTCAATACTGGGACAAGGGCTCCATTAAATTCAACCCTAAGCCTACTTTTTTTTAACTTTTTATCTTTTTGGGCTCTGGTTAAGTCTGCATGCAGTTCTTTTGATAGAAACGTCGTCATAAACCCTCCTGGAAACAAGGTTGTACTGGCAACAACGAAAATCAAGTATTTTATTTTCTCAAGAAATTTTTACCCTAAGACATAAATCTTCAAAACAGTAAAAATCTATATAAATCATAAATATTTTTGTAAACGGCATTATATTTGCGCATACTAAGACCCACACTTACTAGATATTGAGACCTGCGCCTACTCGTAAAACCCGAGCGGTATGACACAAATGCAACAGGATAGTCTTTTATATCCAAAGCAAAAAAGATAAACCATTATAAAAGCATGATAAATTGGATTTTATGCGTGGACCGTGTAGATGAAAGAATCGGAAAAACTAAACAGTGCTCAAGTCAGATAACACTGAAATCCACTGGAACGCATAAAGTGAAACGAAGTGCGCATGATTAATTAAGCTACAAGCTGTTCAGCCTTTTTAAGATCAACTGAAACAAGCTGACTTACACCCTTTTCTTGCATTGTTACACCGAATAGCCGATCCATTCTCGCCATTGTAACGGCATGATGCGTAATTATCAGGAAGCGTGTGTCAGTCCGACGGCACATTTCATCCAACATATCACAGAACCGTGAAACATTTGCATCATCTAATGGGGCATCTACTTCATCTAAAACACAAATTGGCGCTGGATTTGCCAAAAAAACAGCAAAAATAAGGGCTAATGCTGTTAAAGTTTGCTCTCCACCAGACAAAAGTGACAAAGTGGACAATTTTTTCCCAGGTGGCTGACACATAATTTCAAGCCCTGCCTCTAAAGGATCCTCACTTTCTACCATCACCAAGTTGGCCTCTCCCCCACCAAATAAGTGCTTAAATAGCGTTGAGAAATTACTGTTGACTTGCTCGAATGCAGTTAAAAGTCTTTCACGACCTTCTCGGTTTAACGAGTTTATACCATTTCGGAGTGATCTGATAGCTTCTAGAAGGTCTGTTTTCTCACTTTCTAAGTCATCATACTCAGATTGAACTTCCTGCATATCTTCTTCAGCCCGCAGGTTAACAGCGCCAAGTGAGTCGCGTTGCCTTTTCAGCCTGTTAACCTCAATCTCAAGTTTTTCTGAATTTGGTAATTTTTCTGGGTCTTTGCCTAACTTTTTCAATAGCTGCTCAGGACTTACTTGCATTTCTTCACCGATACGCTCAGCAGCTTTATTTACACTCTCTTCTGCCGCCTCACTCATCGCTTCGGCGCGTGCTCGGGATTCTCGCAGACTTGATGCTAAACGCTCAGCATCTCGCTCTTCTTCAACAAAATTACGCAAAACTTTCTCAGCCTCCAGAAGATCATTTTGAGCTTCAATTTTGTTTCTGGTTGCATCCGTTATGGATACTAAAATGTCATCTCGTCGTCGGGATAACTTTTCCGGTTCGGCAAGAGCCTCTTGCAACTGTTCTTGATTTTCTTCTTGCCTTTGAACTAGTTCTGAATTGCGTTTTTCCGCTGTTTCTAAGCGATACTTCCAGCCACTCAGCTCCTTCGAAACTTCTTGCATTCTTTTTGTACGCTCGTCACCTTCTCGGCGCACCTCGTCATGTAAAGCTCTTTTCGACAACATTGATGCTCGGTGCAATTCAACACTATTTTTCGCTTCCTCAACCTCGGCTTTTACATCCTCTAGGTTAGCAAGCTCATCTAATACCTTTTTGGCTTCCACCATTTGTGCTTCAGTAACTTCAAGATCTTTTTTATGTCGAGAAAGAGCCATAGATGACGTCTCAAGAAGATTTACCGCTAGGTTTAGCTCCGCCTCAGCTCGATTTTGGGACCTTTGAGCTTCAGAAAGGTTGCTGTCTGCGTCTTTCATTCGATCTCTAGCTGTCCTATCGCTTTGAGTGTCATCAGCAAGTCTTTTTGTTAAGGTCTCATGTGCTGCCTTTGCAGCCTCTAATTGCACGTTCGCTCTTTCGTTAAGCTGCTTTAATTCCTCTAATCTATTCAATTGCTCCAAACGCAATGAAGTTGCGGTGGGTGCATCTTCCGACCATGCCCTAAAACCGTCCCAACGCCAAAGATCACCTTCTGTCGAAACAAGCCTTTGGCCTGGTTTTAGCAAGCGTTGCAATTTGGGTCCATCATCTGGCTCAACCAAACCGATTTGGGAGATACGCCGATTTAAAACCTCTGGAACAGACACGTGATGGGTTAATGGGGTAACGCCAGGAGGTAAATCCTGTTCAACTGGAAATTCGTCTAGAGAGATCCAACCTGATGGACCATCTTCCTTTACTTGCGGTGATCTTAAATCATCAGCTAATGCTGCACCAAGAGCTTTTTCAAAACCTTGTTCTACTTGAAGTCTATCAATTACCTGCCCCCCCTCCATAGTATCCCGCTCTAGGATTTTCGCTAGCGCAGAGACTTCAGCACTTATGGCATTGGCTTCACCTTCGGCAGAAGACAATGCAGCTCTAGCATCCACCTCAAGCGCCTGTGTTTGATTTCTCGTCTCTTCTGCTTTAATTAAACTTTCATCAGCATCCTTACTTTGAAACACAGCCGCCTGATAGAATTTTTCCGCCAGACTTAGATCATTTTTCGTTTTTTCTCGCGCTTTTAGAGCCTCTGATCTCGATGCTTCAGCAGCTAGCGCCTCTGATTTATACCTGCTAATTAACAACTCAATCTCCTGCGAATACCTTTCTGCAGATTGATAGCGCGCGGCTAGACGAGCTACATCTTCTGTAATTTGAGAAAGTTTGGCTTCTTTATCTCGCAAATTATTTGCTGCTTCATGCGCCTCTTCTGCGGCTTTCTTTAGTTTCATATCATGCCCGTTAGAAGCTTTCTCCAGTTGAGCAGCTTCCCACTCAAGACTTTTGATTGTTTCCACAGCATCACTATTTAATTCTGCTTCGCGATCCAAATCCAAAATTAATTGGCTTAAACGGGTATTTATCGTTTCTATTCTAACTTTTGCATCTGCCTCTTTTGTGCTCAAAGTATCTCGTTCTACTTCCAACCTTTGAAGTAATGAGGAGGCAATAGCTTGTTTTTCTCTCAAAGGAGGAATTTTTTCCTCAGCAGCGGTGCGCAGGGAAGAAAGCTCTCTGACAGTTTGCTCGCTTTTGGAAGCCTTGATTGTATAGTCCTGTAACTCTTTTTGAGATTTTAACCTTGTTTCGTCAGCCTCTTTCCAACGACGATAAAGCAATACACCCTCTGCCTCGATTAATTCCTGCATAATCTCGCGGTATCGCTTGGCTTGCTTTGTTTGACGTGAGAGTTGATGCAGTTGGGTTGCGAGTTGCTCCAAGACGTCATCAACTCTTAAAAGGTTTGTTTCGGCGCCTTTAAGCTTTAACTCAGCCTCATGCCGGCGCTGGTAAAGCCCAGATATCCCCGCAGCTTCTTCTAAAATCCGCCTCCTATTTTGAGGCTTAGCATTAATCAGCTCAGCAATTTGTCCTTGGCGGACTAATGCAGGCGAATGTGCACCCGTCGAAGCATCAGCAAAAAGCATTTGAACATCACGAGCACGGATATCCTTGCCAGAAGCTTTAAATGCACTGCCGATATCACGGGTAATCCGTCGCGCAATCTCAATAAGATCATTATCATTGAACGCTTTGGGAGCCAGTCGTTCGCTATTGTCTAATATCAAGGATACCTCAGCAAAATTTTTAGCAGAACGCGTTGCTGCTCCTGCAAAAATGACATCTTCCATGCCACCACCACGCATTGCTGTCGGCCTATTTTCCCCCATCACCCAGCGAATAGCCTCCAAGAGATTAGACTTGCCGCAACCATTTGGACCTACAATTCCTGTCAATCCATCTTGAATAATTAATTCAGTCTGATCTACAAAGCTTTTAAAACCTGTCAAACGCAGTTTGGAGAAATGCAATTATATACCCATGATTTTTGATTCTGTTTCTAAATGGATGAAGGTCAATTAAGTTTAAGTCAACCAATCCTATACCGCATATGGAAGAAAATAAACAATTATCCACAATATATCGTACATATCGTGAAAGCTAACAGTGAAACCAGAAAATACCGTTTGGAAAACAAATAATGTATCAAATAGACTATGCAGATCCTAGGCATCCGCAAATAATTGAACTTTTGAGAAAAAGTCACAGGTTGATGGATGAATTATTTCCAAATGAGGCTAATAGCTATCTAGAATTAGAAAGTCTTTTGGATGACAAGGTACATTTTTTTGCCGCACAGTATAAAAATAGTAACTACGTTGCCTGTGGCGCATTTGTACTTTTTAATGATTATGCTGAAATTAAATCAATGTTCGTAGATCCAGACTATCGAGGTCAGAGTATTGGAGATGCTATTTTAACCCATATGATCGGCTCTCTGAACAAAAAATCAGTGTCTGTCGTAAAGTTGGAAACAGGAACGCTACTAGAAAGCGCTCTGGCTTTATATAAAAAGCATGGTTTCAAATATTGCGATGCCTTTGCTAACTATACTGAGAATAATTATTCTCTTTTTATGGAAAAAAAATTGATAATTTAACAAGAGCTAACTTATTTAATTTTGAAATAAATATTTACACATTTTTGATCTTGAATCTAAAAGCTCGTCTATTATGTCGAAGTGATGGGCATTGGGCTGAATTATCAATTCACATTGCCATTTTTTTGATAGCATTTCAGCTTGTTGCAAGAAAGCTGGCCGTTCATCTTCTCCTACCCAAACCCTTGTATTTACATCGATTGGTTTATAAAACAGTGGACTTTCCAAAATTGCAGATTCTTCTGATAGGTTTAAATCTGAATTTAAATCTGTAAACATTAGTGGTTGTAAGTCAGCAAGTGGCGAAATTGGTGCAACGCACGCCAGACGATCAGAAACGTTTTTAGGTAACACATTTTCACATAACATTCTGGACACAAGATGCCCACCAGCTGAGTGGCCTGCGAGGACTAAAGGACCCACATTCAATCTTTGAGCTAGCTTAATGATACATTGCGCAATATCTAATGTTATTTGAGCAATGCTTACCTCTGGACATAATCGATAGCTAGGTATTACCGCAGCGAACCCATTATCCAATGCGCCTAACGATAAATGTGACCAGCTCGACTTATCAAAAGCCCTCCAATAGCCTCCATGTATAAAAATAAAAACGCCAATGGATTTTTTTTCTGGATAAAAAATATCCATTTTTTCTCGATCAGAACGCCCATACGGAATATCTAACTCGACATTGGAAAACAAAGCTCTTTCATTTCTGAAGTTATTAGCTTGCTGCTGCCATTTTTCTGGAAAAGATTCTGCATTACTTATGTATTTTGAATTTGCGTAATCATCACTTAAGTCAACTTCTGACAAATTTTTTCTTTCTATAACTTAAAAACGCAATACCTCTTGTATTGCTGTTTATAACATCTACTCGGAGGAAGCGAATGTCTACCAAAACTACAGACCTCAAAAATTTGTTAAGTGATCCATCTCTACTAGAGACAAGAGGGTACTTGGCAGGCAACTGGGTGAGTGGAGATAAAAACCAAACTTTTGATGTAATAAATCCAGCAAGAAGAGATACTGTTGCTCAGGTAGCAAATCTTAGTCGTGAGCAAATCTCAGCAGCGATAGACAGTGCTTACGAAGCACAAAAAGAATGGGCCAAAAATACCGGTAAAGAAAGAGCAACTATCTTAAGGCGTTGGTTTGACCTAATGATGGAAAATTCGGAAGATCTCGCAAAAATTTTAACTGCCGAGCAAGGAAAGCCACTAAGCGAATCTAAAGGCGAGATTGCTTATGGTGCGTCATTTATAGAATTTTTTGCAGAAGAAGCCAAAAGGGTGTATGGAGAAATAATCCCCGGACATCAAAAAGATAAACGTATTATGGTTTTTAAACAGCCAATTGGCGTGGCAGCATCAATTACTCCTTGGAATTTTCCCAATGCAATGATTACACGGAAAGCAGGTCCGGCACTAGCTGCTGGATGCGCGTTCGTGGCCCGGCCAGCAACAGAAACCCCTCTGTCGGCGTTAGCATTAGCGGTCTTGGCTGAAAGAGCAAAACTGCCAAAAGGTGTTTTTTCAATTTTACCATCAACCGACGCATCTGGCACGGGAAAAGAATTCTGTGAAAATAAGAAGGTTCGAAAACTCACTTTCACAGGCTCAACGGAAGTGGGCCGCATTTTATTAGGGCAAGCAGCAAATAATGTTTTAAAATGTTCCATGGAGCTGGGTGGTAATGCCCCATTTATTGTATTTGACGATGCCGACTTGGATGCTGCCGTTGAGGGAGCAATTATGTGTAAATTCCGCAATAATGGTCAAACATGCGTTTGTGCAAATAGGATTTACGTACAAACCGGTGTGTACAAAGAATTTGCAACAAAGTTGCAGGTGGCGGTTGCTAAACTGAAAATGGGTGACGGTTTTGATCCTAAAACTACATTGGGACCACTAATTGGTTTGGATGCGGTTAAAAAAGTAAATTCACATATAGAAGACGCAATATCAAAAGGCGCTGAAAATATCTATTGTGGGACTGGTGAAAAGGTATACGGAAACTTCATTAATCCAACCATTTTAACCGGTGTGAAAAAAAATATGATGGTAGCCACTGAAGAGACATTTGGACCACTTGCTCCACTCTTCGAGTTTTCAACAGTTGAAGAGGTTATTGAGTTAGCCAATGACACAATATTTGGGCTTGCTTCATATTTCTATGCAAAAGACTTGAGCCGCGTTTATGAGGTCGCTGAAGCGCTCGAATATGGAATGGTCGGCGTGAATACAGGTATAATCTCCACAGAATTAGCACCTTTCGGAGGCGTAAAACAGTCTGGTCTAGGCCGTGAAGGCAGTCACCATGGGATAGATGATTTCATGGAAATGAAATATGTTTGTTTAAGTGTTTGATCTCGAGAGGGAACGAATATCATAACTTACTATTATTTAAAAATAGAAATAGATGAAATTGAATAAAATTACGACATCTTGGTGCAAAAGTGGGTAATTCAAAAGCGGGAAACAATATCAATGGCTGGATCATAGTAGACAAGCCAACTGGAATGACTTCTACCGGTGTAGTAAATAAAATAAAGAGGGCATTCGGCGCCAGGAAAGCTGGGCATGCTGGGACATTAGATCCAAGCGCAACAGGAGTTTTGGCAATAGCTCTGGGCGAAGCAACAAAAACAATCCCGTATGTTATAAACCGAGAAAAATCGTATATTTTTGAGGTTAAATTCGGTGAATCAACCGATACTGACGATTCAGAAGGCAAAATTATACGCAGATCTAAAATGCGGCCATCTGAACAAGATATACTAGCAGCAATTCCACTTTTTCAGGGCGAAATACAACAAACGCCTCCCTTATTTTCAGCAGTAAAAATAAATGGCAAAAGGGCTTATTCGCTTGCACGGCGAGGTGAAGATTTCGATATCGCGCCCAGATCTTTGCTTGTCAGAAACCTTAAATTAGAAAAATATATCAGCAAGAACAATGCTGTTCTGGCATTGGAGTGCGGGAAAGGTGGATATGTTCGAGCTATTGCCAGAGATCTTGGACTAGAACTAGGCTGTTATGGCCATGTTAAGTGGTTAAGAAGAATTTCTTCAGGTTCTTTCAATTTGTCCATGGCAGTTTCATTGGACGAAATACTGAAAGTGAGTAAATTGCAAGAAATCTCTAATTTAATTTACCCTCTAAAATTAGGCCTCGACACATTGAAACATGGGACTTGCAGTATATCTGCAGCTGATAAAATTAAGAATGGTAATTGTGCACCTGTCGCTTGCACAGAAGCGAAATCTGGGGACGAAATTTGGGTTAGCTATTGCGAAATTCCAATTGCAGTAGGAAAGTATCAATCTGGGTCATTTTTCCCAAAAAAAGTTTTCAACATAGCAAAAAGTGACTCCCATGATAACCAAACGATTTCTGAAAGATGATGCCTTTTCAGAAGCAATGTACTCAGAGTGCAGAAAATATAGGTATTATCTGTCCAGGGAGTGGGATGTCACCAAAAAAAGAGCTCATTTTATAATGCTAAATCCATCAACCGCAACGGAGTGTCAAAATGATCCTACTGTTGAACGCTGCGAAAGGCGTGCACGTTCACTTGGGTATGGCGCATTTGCTGTTACTAACATTTTCGCTTGGCGGGAGACAAATCCGAAGCAGATGGAAAAAGTTAGTGATCCAATCGGCCCCCAGAATGACAGTATCATTCTGGAAACATGCAAAAATTCAAACATTAATATCGCTGCATGGGGTACTCATGGAAGCCATCGTGCGAGAGGCAAAGCAGTAAGAGAGATTTTCATTAAGGCAAAATTGAGAATCTTCAGTTTAGGGATCACAAAGATGGGGCACCCAAAGCATCCACTCTACATAAGCTATCAGGTAAAACCGCAAATATGGCTGAATGGCGATAATGGTGTTTGAATTTTCAGTAATATCTGCACCGATTCTAGAAGTTGTCTAAAATTAAAGCACTTCACTTTCTGGAAAGATTAAAATAAAAGCCTTCGCGTGACTGATTCACATTAATATTAAAGTCTTGCTGGACGACATCCCGGCTTGTACCCAAGATATAGAGGATATTACGTTGTCGATTACTGCAGAAGAAAAAGCAAAAGTTTTAAAAGAGTTTGCAACAAAAGATGGAGATACTGGATCTCCAGAAGTTCAGGTTGCAATACTCACATCTAGAATAAATACATTAACTGAGCATTTTAAAACCCATAAGAAGGATAACCACTCCCGAAGAGGGTTATTGAAGATGGTGGCTCAGAGACGTAAACTTCTTGATTTTTTAAAAAATAAGGAAGAGCAGCGTTATAAGGATCTTATAGGTCGCCTTAGTATAAGAAGATAATTTGAATTAACACATTTAAGTAACCCCCAAGGCACAGTCTGTTAGGGAAACCTGAAGGCTGTAGTTACTTAGTTTTCATCGCTTTAAATTCTTTTCTTCGTGTTATATACGCGCTTTATCTAGGTGCCGGACTAGTGACCGTAGTTCGGGATAACTGATTTGGTCAGGGGGAATACGCCCCCTATTGAAATGGCTTTTTAGCCTTATTAGGAAATATAGATGTTTGATGTAACAAGAAAATCAATAGAATGGGGTGAGGAAACTCTCACTTTAGAAACTGGAAAAGTAGCACGGCAAGCCGATGGTACTGTTATTGCCACACTTGGTGAAACCTCTGTAATGGCAAATGTAACATTCGCAAGAGTAATGAAAGAAGGACAAGATTTCTTTCCACTAACTGTCCATTACCAAGAGAAATATTACGCTGCTGGGAAAATCCCTGGGGGTTTCTTTAAGCGAGAAGCGCGCCCCTCCGAAGCAGAAACACTAACAGCTCGGTTAATCGATCGCCCAATAAGACCTCTCTTTGTCGAAGGCTTTAAGCACGAGGTTTTAGTGATGTGCACTGTACTTTCACATGATTTAGTCAACTCACCAGACGTGGTTGCTATGATAGCTGCATCCGCAGCTCTTACGCTTTCTGGCGTCCCTTTTATGGGCCCAATTGCAGCCGCTCGGGTCGGTTTTGAAAATGGTGATTATATCCTTAATCCAACAGTTGATGACATGCAGGGCCTCAAAAACAACCCAGATCAACGCTTGGATTTGGTGGTCGCAGGAACCAAAGATGCCGTTATGATGGTAGAGTCAGAAGCATACGAACTATCCGAAGAAGAAATGCTCGGAGCAGTAACTTTTGCCCACAAGCAAATTCAACCTGTAATTGACCTAATAATTGATCTCGCAGAAGACTGTGCAAATGAACCATTTAATTTTGAACCTCCAGATTTTTCCAAACTACTCAAAAATGTTAAAAAGATCGGTGAGAAAAAAATGCGATCTTCATTTGCAATTACCGACAAACAAGAACGACAACTGGCGGTAGCTGAAACGCGTGACTATATAAAATCAAAACTTTCAGATGAAGAATTAGAAGATCCTAATCTCGGTTCGGCAATGAAAAAACTCGAAGCCGGTATATTACGAGGAGATGTAGTCAAAGGTGGTAAACGTATAGATGGGCGAGCAACTACAGATATTCGCCAAATAGTTTCTGAAACCGGTTTGTTGCCAAGAACGCATGGTTCTGCCTTGTTCACACGTGGTGAAACTCAGGCTCTTGTGGTTACAACGCTTGGCACAGGCGATGATGAACAAATTATAGATGCTCTGCACGGTAATTTTAGATCTAATTTCCTGCTACATTATAATTTCCCTCCATATTCTGTTGGAGAAGTTGGTAGGGTTGGCGCAACGGGCAGAAGAGAAATTGGCCACGGTAAGTTGGCATGGCGAGCACTCCAAGCAGTTTTGCCAGCAGCAACCGATTTTCCATATACAATCCGTGTTGTCTCAGAAATTACTGAGTCTAACGGATCATCTTCAATGGCCTCTGTTTGTGGAGGCTCGCTGGCAATGATGGACGCCGGGGTTCCACTAAAAAATCCAGTTGCCGGAGTAGCTATGGGTTTAATTCTTGAAGAGGATGGTTCCTATGCCGTTTTAACAGACATACTTGGCGATGAAGATCACCTTGGAGATATGGATTTTAAAGTTGCAGGCACAGAAAATGGTATCACGTCCCTTCAGATGGATATTAAAGTTGCAGGAATAACTCCAGAAATAATGAAGCAAGCACTATCTCAGGCAAAAGATGGACGCATGCACATACTTAAAGAAATGTCCAAAGCAATTTCTGAAGCTGGAGAGTTCAGTGTGCACGCACCAAGGATTGAAACTATGAAGGTGGCCACTGATAAAATTCGGGAGGTAATTGGATCAGGCGGTAAAGTTATTCGCGAAATAGTCGAAACATCTGGAGCCAAAGTAGACATAAGCGATGACGGAACAATTAAAATTGCTTCTCCGGATGGAGCATCGATCCAAAAAGCATATGATATGATCCACTCTATTGTCGCAGAACCCGAAGTTGGTAGCATATACACTGGTACCGTTGTAAAGTTGGTTGATTTTGGGGCTTTCGTGAACTTTTTTGGGAAGCGAGACGGCCTGGTGCACGTAAGCCAAATTGAGAACCGTCGGCTAAACCACCCATCAGATGTATTGAAAGAAGGGCAGGAGGTTAAGGTTAAACTCATGGGCTTTGACGACAGGGGTAAAGTTCGATTGTCAATGAAGGTTGTTAATCAGGACACCGGAGAAGAAATCACAGAGGATAAAAAAGAAAATTAATAATTAGTTTGGAGAACACCAACCAATAAAGGTGTTCTCTATTCTAAGATTTTTCAAACGGAAACTTATGTGCAGACCCTAGTACCATGCCTCAGGTATTTCTCTTTTTCTTCGCGCTACATATTCAAGTAGCTCTTCTTTAATGGAAACATCTATATCAGGTGCGTTGTAATTATCTAACATATTATTCCAGCGTTCATATGCGCGTTTACGCATATCTTGACTTCCAGTCTCTTCCCAACGTTCAACATTTTCGCTGTCAGATAATTTAGACTCGTAAAATGCTTCTTTATAATTTTTCATTGTATGATCTGAACCTAAAAAATGGCCGCCTGGCTTTACCTCTTTATAGGCATCGTGAGCGAGAGAATTCTTATCTGTCACAAGGCCGCCATGCAGTAATTTTTGATAACTACCAAGCCTGTCAGCATCCATAATTAGCTTTTCAAAACCAGTTACCAAACCACCTTCAAGCCATCCTGCGGCATGTAGCGTAAAATTAGATCCCGCAATCATAGTTGAATGCATTGAGTCGGCAGATTCATATGCCGCCTGCGCATCTTCGATTTTAGAAGCAGTTAATGAGCCTCCACACCTTAGAGGCAAACCGACTCGTCTAGCAAGCTGGCCAATTACATAGTTAGATAAAACCGGTTCTGGCATTCCGAAAGTGGGTGCACCCGACTTCAATGACATTGATGATAAAAAGCTGCCCATAACAAAAGGCGAGCCCTTGCGTACTAGCTGGGCAAATGCACAACAAACCATTACTTCAGCCATCGCTTGAGCAATTGCTGCTGTTGTACTTACTGGACCCATTGCACCAGATAGAATAAAGGGAGTTACAACCATAGCTTGGCCACGGCCAGAGTATATTTGGATAGCCTCTGAGGCTACTTTGTCAACAAGTAAGGGTGAGTTTGTATTAACGTTGGCCATAATACAGACATCGCTCTTCATCTTATCAGACCCAAAGACAATTTCCACCATATCAATAGTATCTTGAGCGCGGCTTTTTTCTGTTATTGCTCCTAAATGCGGTTTGTCAGAAAGAGTCATGTGGGCCAGTAACATATCTAAGTGGCGTTGGCTTACAGGGATATCTGTTGGCTCTGCAATTACAAAAGATCCATGATGAAGATTTGGATGCATAAATGTTAATTTCACCAAACTCTGAAAGTCATTTAATTTAGCATATCTACGACCATCTTTCATATCGCGTACAAAAGGTGCGCCGTAGATTGGCGCAAAAACTTGGTTTACCCCCCCAATGGTTACTGAACGTTTCGGATTTCTGGCATGTTGAGTAAACTCGCTAGGTGCATTAGAGCACAGTTGCCGGATCCAATTTGCATCAGCGCGAATAAGATCTTGATACTCGCCGCAAGGTTTGACCCCCGCCCTTTGCCAGATACTTAAAGCAGCGGGATCATCGCGGAAAGCTATGCCTATATTTTCAATAAGCCAGTCCACCTGGCCTTCGATTATTTCTAACTTGTCCTCATCAAGTATATCAAAAAAGGGGATGCTACGTTTAATATGAGGAGATGCACCTCCAAAAATTTCTTTGTCGTTCCTTCGCTCAGACCGCCTGCGCCTATTCATAAATATGCTCCATCTGATCTGCACAGTCCAATCGTTAAAATAGAATTGTTTATTTTTAATTTTAGTTAGCCATCAACTTCGAAGTTTTTCATTTTTGGGATCATAAGGGCTATCAGAAGTTACAACAGCGTTCCATAAGGTATTCTGAATTTTAACCTTTAGCTTTTGACCCTCACCTGCAAAACTTGGATTAACATAGCCCATAGCTATTGATTTCTCAAAAACAACAGAATAACCGCCAGAGGTTAATCTTCCAATCCGTTTGGTTCCATCTTCAGAATAAAGTGCCTCACGACCCCATGGATCTGAGTCCTCTGGCCCGTCGATAAGTAGAGTAACACATTTTGACCTTATACCTATCTTTTCCATTTGCGCCTTACCATTGAAATCCTTTGACATATCCACAAATCGTGGAAGATCCGCCTCTAAGGGCGTAGCATCCCTACCTAATTCTGTTCCAAATGCTCGATATGACTTTTCTTGACGCAACCAATTTTGAGCTCTAGCCCCAACCCATTTCAAATCATATTTCTCTCCAGCACTATGTAAGAGATCAAATAGATAATTTTGCATTTCTATTGGATGATGTAATTCCCATCCTAATTCTCCAGTGTATGAAACTCTTATTGCATTAACCGAACACATACCTAACTCAACTCTTTTAAAACTAAGCCAAGGGAACCGTTCATTTGATAACGCTGTCTCTTGGTCTTCGTCCCTGACAAGTTGGGATAAAAAATCACGGGATTTTGGCCCAGCTACAGCAAAAACACCCCATTGCGATGTTACATCATGTATTTCAATATACCCAAATTCAGGGGATTTATCTTCAGCAGATTTACGCAAGTAGTCGGCATCGTAGTCCGTCCAAGCTCCTGCCGAAACAAGATAAAACTCGTCTTGCTTCAACCTAACTATCGTATATTCGGTCCGCGTTGTACCTGCATTTGTTAAAGCATAAGTTAAATTTATACGACCAACTTTTGGTAGTTTATTGCAAGTAAACCAATCCAAAAAGCGCACTGCCCCCGGACCTTTAACAAGGTGTTTAGTGAACGCAGTAGCATCAATTATTCCAAGGTTATTTCTGATTGCGCTTGCTTCTGCAAGAGTATATTTCCACCACGCACCCCGACGAAAACTCCTTGCATCATGGTCAAAATTTTCATCTGCATTATGCGGGCCAAAATAATTTGGACGCTCCCAACCATTTACTTGACCAAATTGCGCACCCAGTGTTTTCTGGCGTTCATAGGAGGGAGAGGTTCTTAGAGGCCTGCATGCTTGTCGCTCTTCATCAGGATGGTGCAAAATATAAACATGCTCATAACATTCTTCATTTTTTCTCGCTGCATATTCAGTAGTCATCCATTTGCCATACCGCTTGGGATCTAGCGATGCCATGTCAATTTCAGCCTCACCCTCTATCATCATCTGAGCTAAATAATGGCCTGTTCCACCAGCCGCTGTGATACCGAAACTAAATCCTTCAGCGAGCCAAAGGTTTCGCAAGCCAGGTGCTGGACCAACAAGAGGATTTCCATCAGGCGTGTAACATATTGGCCCATTAAAATCGTCCTTTAGACCAACGTTTTCAGTAGATGGTATTCTATGGATCATTGACAAATATTCTTGCTCAATGCGGTCCAAGTCCAACGGAAATAGATCTGCTCTAAAACTATCCGGCACCCCATACTCAAAACGAGCAGGTGCATTTTTTTCGTAGGGTCCCAGTATCCAGCCACCTCGCTCTTCACGCACATACCATTTTGCGTCAGCATCCCGCAGCACTGGGTGTTCTGAATTACCTAGTTCCCTAAATTTAACTAGTTCTTTGTCAGGCTCTGTAACAATGAACTGATGCTCAACTGGTATTGCTGGAATTTTAATTCCTAGTAAAGCTGCAGTCCTTTGGGCATGATTTCCAGTGGCAGTAACCACATGCTCAGAAGTAATAGTAATTTTTTCATTACTCGCTACCAAGTTACCACCCTTTTCAACCATTTTACTGCATATAATTTCCCACTCGGACCCTTTCCAACAATAAGAGTCGACCTGAACTTTACGCTTAATTGATACCCCTCTTTGCCTAGCCCCCTTTGCCATTGCCATGGTAACATCGGCAGGATTTATGTAACCATCGGTGGGGTGGTATATAGCTCCAACTAAATCTTCTGTTCTTACTAACGGCCAACGATCTTTGATTTGGTTTGGGGTCATCCATTCAAATGGGACACCACAAGTTTCAGCTGTAGAAGCATATAACATGTACTCGTCCATTCGCTCCTGACCTTGAGCCATGCGAAGGTTCCCGACAATAGAGAACCCTGCGTTTAATCCAGTTTCAGCTTCAAGCGTCTTGTAGAACTCTACAGAATATTGATGAATGTGAGTTGTTGCATAAGACATATTAAATAGGGGTAGGAGACCTGCGGCATGCCATGTTGACCCAGATGTTAATTCATCGCGTTCCAACAGCACGACATCCTTCCAGCCCCCTTTGGCCAAATGATAGGCAATTGATGTTCCAACTGCACCACCACCTACTACAACTACTTTAAAATGGGTCTTCATTATTTTCTCCTACCAATAATATTTTTTTTACCATTATCGTAGGCTACCACCGAACCCAGCCGACATTAAAAATCAAAAATACGACGTTTGACCTTTTATTTTTAAATGTCCAATTATTATTAGCTACGTATTTATTTCTAATAATATTAATTACTTACAGAGACACAAAATAATCTGCTTGGTAGTAGAATAACCTTTATCTAAATGCAGTTGAGGCGTATAAGGTTATTGCTAAGAATTACAATGGAATCATACCTGATTTAATTTTATTAACAAAGGCACAGACTTATGGTTGGGTTATCAAACATCACCGGTATTTTATCCCAGGATATGGCAATAGATTTGGGAACAGCAAATACCTTGGTTTATGTTAAAGGCAGAGGCGTGATCTTATCTGAGCCATCAGTGGTCGCCTATCATGTAAAAGACGGCGGGAAGAAAGTTTTAGCGGTAGGAGAAGATGCCAAATTGATGCTGGGCCGAACGCCAGGTAGCATTGAAGCAATACGCCCAATGAGAGAGGGCGTAATTGCGGATTTTGATGTGGCAGAGGAAATGATAAAGCATTTTATACGGAAAGTGCATAGAAGGTCTACATTCTCAAAGCCAAAAATTATAGTATGCGTTCCCCATGGAGCAACTCCTGTGGAAAAAAGAGCTATACGTCAATCCGTTCTATCAGCAGGTGCTAGAAAAGCAGGATTAATCGCGGAACCAATTGCAGCGGCGATCGGCGCAGGCATGCCAATAACAGATCCAACAGGCAATATGGTTGTAGATGTAGGTGGAGGAACAACCGAAGTAGCAGTACTATCATTGGGCGACATAGTTTATGCCAGATCTATTCGAGTTGGGGGCGACAGAATGGATGAAAGCATTATAAATTATCTTCGGAGACACCACAATTTACTTGTTGGGGAAAGCACTGCGGAGCGTATAAAAACATCAATTGGGACAGCACGCGTTCCGGACGATGCCCGGGGGTCATCCATGATGATTAGAGGACGTGACATTTTAAATGGCATTCCAAAAGAAATTGAAATTACGCAAGTACATGTAGCAGAAGCGTTAAGTGAACCTGTTCAGCAAATTTGTGAAGCTGTAATGACAGCTTTGGAAACAACGCCGCCCGACCTAGCAGCGGATATTGTGGATCGCGGTGTTATGCTAACTGGTGGAGGGGCTTTGCTTGGGGACTTAGATCTTGCACTTCGAGAGAGGACAGGGCTGGCTATTTCAATTGCTGACCAGAGCCTTAATTGTGTGGCTCTAGGGACTGGAAAAGCATTAGAATTTGAAAAACAATTAAGACATGCAATAGATTACGATAGTTAAATAGAGTAAATTTATCTTTTGAATAATGATCGACAGACGCGGACTGACTACTTTGCTCCTCTTCGCAGGTTAATAACCGCTGTCTTACTTTTAATTCTCTTTGGGCTTTTTGTAGTATGGAGGATTGATAATCCCAGAGTTGAAAAATTTAGAGCTCTAGTGATTGATACCTTCGTACCTAACTTTGAATGGATATTGCGCCCGATGACATCTGTCGTAAAACTTGCACAGGATTACCAAAATTATGAAAAACTTTTAGAACAAAATAAAGAATTAAGAAGAGAACTTCAGCAAATGAAAAGCTGGAAAGAAGCAGCTTTGCAATTAGAACAAGAAAATGCCCGTTTATTGGATCTTAACCAGCTGAAACTTGATAGCAAATTAACTCATGTCAGTGGCATCGTTATAGCAGACAGCGGGTCTCCTTTTCGTCAGTCAGTTTTATTAAACATTGGCTCTCGAGATGGTATACAAGATGGATGGGCTGCGATGGATGGTTTAGGGTTAGTCGGTCGAATTTCGGGAGTAGGTTCTTCAACAAGTCGCGTTATTTTACTGACAGACAACGCAAGTCAAATACCTGTTATCGTTCAGCCTTCTGGACAGCGCGCAATACTTATGGGCGACAATTCATTTGCTCCTCCGGTAGAATTTATCGAAAATGTTGACCTAGTTCGGCCTGGCGATAGAGTTATTACATCTGGAGGAGGTGGTGTGTTACCAGCAGGACTGCTAGTTGGAACACTCGCCATGGACCCGAATGGCAGACTACGAGCCAGATTAGTAGCTGACTACGAACGGTTAGAGTTCCTGAAAGTGTTGCGCGATTATGGAACAGAAAAAATTAAAAGCTTTGGAAGTTTAATAAAATCGAAAGAAATGTCACCTGATGCATCTAACACTAACGAGCCCTCTAAAACAGTAAATGAGGCGTCCAGTGAGTAACATTCCAAGCGAACGTATATGGATTTACCGCTTTATATTTATCGCAGTCGCTATTTTTCTAATTTTGGCTAATCTGATGCCACTACAAATGATACCTCAACGCTGGCCTTGGCCAAATATTCTGTTGCTCGTAATATTCTGCTGGTCACTGAGAGAGCCAAATTTTGTACCAGTTCCACTAATTATAGCTGTCCTTCTTTTGCAAGATTTTTTGCTGCATCGCCCACCAGGATTATTTTCAGGAATAAGCGTTATGATATTAATTTTGATAAAGGCGATAACAGATAGCTCTGACGACAAATCATTTCTGGCTGAGTGGGTTCGAGTATCATTGGCTTTTGCAGCTATTTCATTAATCTACCATTTGGTACTTACATTATCATTTGTAAATACATCACAACTCAGAATTAGCTTAATCCAAACAATATTTAATATATCTATATATCCGTTTATTGTTCTGGTTTCTCATTATATATTTCGTGTTAAAAGACCTTACTTCACCCGGAGTGGACGTATAATCTAGAGATCTAAACATGTGGCAGAAGTCAAATATCGTTTCATATCGACATTTTCGTACAGCAAGGCGTGGTTTATTAGTTGGTGGTATTCAGCTTGGCTTTTGTGGATTATTAGCTTGGCGTATGCACCATCTTCAAGTTGAGAAAGCAGAAAGCTTTAGACTAGTCGCAGATGAAAATAGGATAAACCTAAGACTAATCCCAAACCAAAGAGGCGAAATATACGATAGGAATGGAGTTAAACTAGCAGGAAACGAAGCAAGTTATAGTATTACGATGGTTGCAGAAGATGCAGGCGATATAGATTTAATTTTAGAACGTCTTTCAAAACTAATTAATTTATCACCTGAAGATATAGAGCGCTCTAAGGCAGAGCTCAAACAAAGCGCAAAATTTCTACCTGTAACAATCGTGGATAGACTAGCAAGAGACGATATTGAAAAAATTGCATTCAACGCCCCAATGCTGCCAGGCATCAACCCAGAAATAGCCTTTTCAAGAACTTATCCTTTGGGTGAAATTTTTGCGCATGTTGTCGGATACGTTGGCCCAGTTAGTACCCGTGATTTAGAATTAAGAAAAGACCCTGATCCGCTCTTGAGAATACCTAGATTTCAAATTGGTAAAGTAGGAATAGAGAGAGAATTAGAGATCACTCTTCGTGGTAAAGCAGGAACTAAAAAAGTAGAGGTAAATGCACTTGGTCGGGTGATGCGAGAAATAGAGCGAAAAGAAGGTTCTAAAGGGGCCAATTTAAAACTCACTTTGGATACAAATTTACAAGCATATGTGCGGGCAAGATTGGGGAATGAAAGTGCATCAGTGGTTGTTATGGATTGTAACAGTGGGGAAATTTTGGCGATTTGCTCTTCACCTGCTTATGATCCAAATAAATTTGTACGCGGGATATCTTTTAATGATTACGGTACATTACGAGATGACAACCACAGGCCTCTAGCGTCAAAGACTGTGCAAGATGCATATCCACCCGGATCTACATTCAAAATGGTAACAATCCTTGCAGCACTTGAGGCAGGAATTATAAATCATCGAGACAAAATTAGATGTAATGGACATGTAGAAGTATCAAACAGAAAATTTCATTGTTGGAAACGTGACGGCCACGGCAACGTAGACTTAGTAAAATCTCTTAGAGAAAGTTGTGACGTTTACTATTACGAGTTAGCTCAGCAAGTAGGCATCGAGAAAATTGCCGAAGTTGCCCGTATTTTAGGTCTAGGCCAATCGTTTGACATTGAAATGTCTGCTGTAACATCAGGTATTGTACCAGACAAACTTTGGAAGCTAAGTGCGCGCTCGAGAGAGTGGGTTGTTGGCGATACTGTCAACTCATCAATAGGTCAGGGATATGTGCTAGCATCGCCTTTACAGCTTGCAGTTATGATTGCACGCATCGCAACAGGGAACCAAATTTTACCAAGACTGATTAAGTCCGTAAATGGGGTTGAGGCAAATAAAGAAACAAGCAAGTTAAAGTTAAAGAAAAATAACTTAAATCTTATACGAAAAGCCCTTTTTGAGGTTACGAATGATAAAAGAGGTACGGCATATGACTCACGAGTTTTAACTAAGAAAAGTCAAATTATAGGAAAATCTGGCACATCTCAGGTTAGAAACATTTCTGCAGTTGAACGGACGCTAGGTGTTTTGGAAAACAAAGATCTGCCCTGGGAACAACGTGACCATGCTTTGTTTGTAAATTATGCACCATACGATGATCCAAAAATTGCAGTTTCAGTTGTCGTAGAACATGGTGGAAGCGGATCAACTGTCGCAGCACCAATTGCGAGGGATATTACACTTCAAGCCATCTATAAGGGTACTCCCCCAATAACTGCATACCCTGTAGAAGATCGAGCCAAAATTTATAATCAGCAACGTGAATTGAAGAAATTGATGCCAAGAACGACAAAGTCATCGAAAGTCCAGGCATGAGTTACCTTGAGTATCGAGTTAAAACGATACCAGCAGGCTGGAGAAAAGTTTTATTCATGAATTGGGGCTTGATTGCTTTAATAATTGGTGCCGCATTTTCCGGGTTTGCAATGCTTATCTCAGTTGCAGGCGGGAATATTGAACCATGGGCATTATCTCAAATGCAAAGATTTTCAATTGGGTTGTTAGCAATGTTTATTATCGCAATGACGCCTATTTGGATTTGGCGGAATGTTTCAGTTCCGATTTATATGCTTGCTATAGTGTTACTTTTACTAGTTGAATTTTTAGGAAGTACTGGAATGGGTGCTAAAAGATGGATAAACTTAGGGTTTATCAATTTACAACCATCCGAAGTAGCAAAAATAGCCCTAGTAATGCTACTGGCAGCTTACTATGACTGGCTTCCTGCTGATAAAGTTTCAAAACCACTTTGGATCTCAGTACCAATAGCTTTCATATCTTTACCTGTTTTGCTCGTTCTTCAACAGCCTGATCTCGGTACGTCATTACTGTTACTTCTCTCAGGTGTAACAGTAATGTTTCTTGCGGGAGTCCACTGGGTTTATTTTGGAACGGTAATCGCATTTACAGGTGGTTTTGTGCTAGCTCTTTTCAAAAGCAGAGGAACAGAATGGCAGTTGCTACAAGACTACCAGTTTTCAAGGATTGATACATTTTTGAATCCTGACAGTGATCCTTTGGGCGCAGGATATCACATTAGTCAATCAAAAATTGCTTTAGGCTCAGGGGGCTGGACTGGTAGGGGATACATGGAAGGAACACAATCTCGCTTAAATTTTCTACCTGAGAAACACACAGATTTTATATTCACGACTATCGCTGAAGAGCTTGGATTCATTGGGACCATCTCGATTCTGGCAATTTATGTAGGAATTATGGTTTTTTGTCTGCACTCTGCATTGAGACACAGAGAGAGATTTTCATCACTTTTAACCCTTGGCCTAACAATGACCTTTTTCTTATTTTTTTCAGTAAATATGTCGATGGTGATGGGCCTGGCGCCAGTTGTGGGTGTACCTTTACCTCTAATTAGTTATGGGGGATCTGCTATGCTTGTTCTTATGGGTGCTTTTGGCTTAATTCAATCAGCTCATGTCCACCGACCTAGGGATAACGCATGACACTGAAAATTTTATTTTCAGCAAGCAAAAAAAATTGGAGCGAGTATAAAGCGCCATTAGAAGAGGCGTTTGCTTCGGTTTCCCTAGATTATGATTTGAGAACAAGTTTTGCACCAAGCGAAGTGGATTACATCATCTATGCCCCTAGCAGCTCACTTCAGGATTTTTCACCATTCACATCCCTCAAAGCAGTTTTGAACTTATGGGCTGGAGTGGAGGGGGTAGCATTCAATGAAACACTTAAAGTACCACTGGCACGAATGGTCGACTCAGGTTTAACCAGTGGAATGGTAGAATGGGTTACTGGTCACACCTTACGTCACCACCTTGGTATCGATAAACATATTCATGGGCAAGATGGTGTATGGCGTTCATATGTGCCGCCATTAGCAAAAGACCGCGTTGTAACGATATTAGGACTTGGCACCCTAGGAACTGCATGCGGAACAGCTCTAAGAAGTCTTGGCTTCAATGTTCGCGGGTGGTCAAGAAGAAAAAAATCCATAGATGGTATTTCCTGCTTTTATGGCAATGATCAAATCGACTTATCGCTGACAGATGCTGAGATAGTAATTCTACTACTCCCAGACACACCACCGACTCAAAATGTTTTAAATCATCATACACTTAATCTGACAAAAAGAGGTGCTGTTGTACTAAACCCTGGTAGAGGTCCTCTTATTGATGATGACGCCTTGATAGCCGCATTAGACAGTGGTCAACTTGAACACGCCACCTTAGATGTGTTCAGGGTTGAACCACTACCTGAAAACCACAGATATTGGTCTCATAAAAAAGTAACAGTCGTCCCTCACAAAGCATCCGAAACGAGACCAAAAACATCATCCCAAGTCATTGCGAAGAACATAAAAAGAGCCGAAAATGGTAAAGAGTTACTACATTTAGTAGATAAAGAGACTGGTTATTAATTGATGGAAAATATCACGATATGGTTGCCAAAGTAGTCTTAATGTTGTTGTGTTTTCTCTTTAAAGCTTAGTACAAACTTTACAAATATCATTCTATAAAAATTTAGAAGAGCAATTTAAATGGTTCGAATTTTCTTAATACGCCATGGGCAGGCAAACTCAGAAGCTAAAGATGAAGTATCATATGACAGGCTTAGCGCCTTAGGTAAAATACAAGCTGGCTGGCTTGGACAATATTTTAAGAAAAATGAATTCAACTTTGATGCCTGCTTTAGTGGTACACTGTTTCGTCAAAGAGATACTGCGAATTTATTAGACGTACACAATAAAAAAGAAATAATAAGAGATCCGAGGTTAAATGAGATCCAATACTACACGCTATCCACACTTGTAGAGCAACAATTTGAAAAACAGCCACCAAAATCTGGCCAAGATTTTGAAGAGCACTTTGAGTTCATTATGTCAAAATGGAAGGCCAACGAGATACAAAACACCCCTGAATCTTACGTTAATTTTGTAGAAAGGGTATCCGAGGTTTTTGACATCCTTAAAAATAGTGGAGAGTCTATATTAGTTGTCACTTCTGGGGGAATTATAGCAAAGGCACTTCAAAATTTCTTAGGTTTAAGCGATAAAGTGATGATAAAATTCCTATTAGCTTCAATGAATACGGGCGTAACAATTCTTAATTACTCAAATGGTCAATTTAACGTCGAACAAGTAAACGCTCTACCGCATTTGGATCATTCAAGCAGAATTAAATCCCGAACATATTTCTGATACTCCAACAAACGAGCTTCTAAATGACACATATTTTGATAAGAGCAGAATGCAGAGACAATGAAAAACGAGTTGGTATAACACCATTAGAAGCTAAAAACCTTTTAAAAATGGGAATTAAAATTTCAATTGAAGAGAGTAAATCACGAATTATTCCTATTTCAAAATATCGTGATGTAGGGTGCGAAATTGTCGAAGAAAATAGTTGGCCTAATGCACCTTTGGAAACAATAATATTTGGTTTAAAGGAATTACCTGAGTATCCTTTCGCACTAAAACATCGACATATTATGTTTGGTCACGCCTTTAAGGGTCAACCAACAGCTCAAAATTTGCTCAACAGATTCAAAGTCGGTGGTGGTGCTCTTTATGATATTGAATATTTAGTCAGCCATACTGGCAAAAGGGTAGCTGCATTCGGCTACTGGGCTGGATATGCTGGCGCCGCCGTAACCATATCATGCTGGGTTTCTCAAAAAACAAATAAACGTCCAAATGTTTTTACAACATATCGAGATAAAGAAAGCTTGGACGCCCAAATAAAAGGTGAATTGAAGAATAGCAAACTCTTACCAAGAAATGCGATGGTTATAGGCTCCCTTGGCCGAGTGGGTAGCGGTGTTATAGACTTGTGTGGAAAGATGAATATCGAGACAACAAAGTGGGATATTAAAGAGACAACTACGAAGGAGAATTTCTCAGAAATATTAAACCATGATTTATTCTTCAATTGTGTAGTTTCAAATAAGGAAACTCCAACCTTCATTTCAGAAGAAATAATTCAAAAGGGCCAAAACCTTAGTATAATTGGAGATATAGCGTGTGATCCAGGTAATATGAACAATCCAGTCGCCGTATATAACGATGTTACGACCTGGTCAGAGCCAGTAACTCGCGTGAGTGAAAATCCTATTTTAGACGTGATGGCAATCGATAATCTACCTTCACTTCTGCCCCTAGAAAGTTCGATAGATTTTGCATCTCAACTGTTGCCAAGTTTAATGGAAATAGACAGAATAAACGAAAGCGTGTGGCTGCGAGCACATCAAACTTATTTGGATAATATGGAGCTAATATAAAATGACAGTTCATTGGTGTGGAGCAGGTCTATCAGCAATTCCAGGTCTACGAAGACTTATAAAAGATGGATATGATGTAGTTGTTTGGAATAGAACTCTTGAAAAGGCTACTGAGGCCGTTGGTGACATTACAAATAGCATTAGAGTATTTAACAAAGACTCACTTCAAAATTGTCTCAAAGAAAATGACATTATAGTATCAATGCTCCCCGCAGACTGGCATGTGCCTTTAGCCTTAGTGGCATTATCAGAAAAGGCACATTTTGTGAGCTCTTCCTACATAGCGCCTGAGATGCGGCTACTTAATGGTAAATTTAAAAAAGCAAATCTAGTTTGTATTAATGAGGTAGGATTAGATCCTGGAATTGATCATTTAATGGCTCATAAACTGGTTACCGATTATCGCCAGTCGAAACAATATAACATTGAGAATGAACTGAGCTTTCTATCTTATTGTGGTGGTATTCCAAAATTTGAAAATGATTTTAAATACAAATTTAGCTGGTCTCCATTAGGAGTACTTAAAGCCCTTAAGTCACCCTCTAAATCATTGCGTAATTTCAAAGAGTTTAATGTAGACCGCCCATGGGACGCAATTTCATCTTATCAAGCACCACTAGAAAAAGCTGAAACATTTGAAGTCTATCCAAATCGAGATAGCCTACCTTTCATGGAGGACTATAAATTTGATCCCACTTGGATAGTAAAAGATTTCGTGCGCGGAACGCTCCGCCTGAATGGGTGGAGCTTGGCGTGGCAAGATATTTTCAAGGAAATAGAGAGATTAACCGGAAAAGCTGGCGATAATCGCTTAAAGGAAATGTCGGATCAATTCTGGAGTGAAAATGCTTACGAAAAAGATGAACCAGATAGAGTGGTTTTGTGTGTGTCACTTAAAGCAGAAATGAAAAACTCAATTGAATGGCATAAGACATTTGTTATGGATGCATGGGGAGATGGTGAGGGCAGTGCCATGTCGAGGCTGGTATCACAGCCGGTATCTCTTGCAGTTGAAGCCGTGTTGCATAAAAAACTAGAAGCAGGAGTTCAAGCTGCTCCAAGCAACATGAAAATAGTCGATGACTGGTTGTCAAAAATTGATAACTTGGCACAATACCTCAAAGTCATTCAGCATCACTGATTCAAATCTTTAAATAGCTTTCGCTTAACTGAAAATTTTAAAATATAGCCAGTCTGGAAAATTTTTTATAATTTTACTTATTATCGAAAAAACACGTGGAAATGATGACTGGAAACGATTGGATTGCATATGCATCACAGAAAATTGTGCTGCTCTTTCTGGTGTCATAACATAGATTTTTTTATAGGGGTTTTTATCAGTTAACCTAGTTTTAATATATCCAGGGTTCAAAAGCTGAACATCTATATTGGCTTTGGCTAGATCTATTTTTAGTGTTTCTGCAAGAGACATCAGCCCTGCTTTTGAAGCACAATAGCCCACTGAACCAGGCAAGCCACGATAACCGGCAATACTTCCAGTTAATACGATATGTCCAAATCCTTGGCTTGTAAATTTAGGAACCAAATGGCCTAAACACCTCATTGCTCCAACAAGATTTACATCGACCATTTCCTCTGCTTTTTCTACATCCCATGAAGAAGCGTTAATGTGCCAGTAGACACCCGATAAAAATACAAACCCATCTAAAGTTTTGGGTAATTTACTAAACGCTTTCCGAACGCTAGATCCGTCTGATACATCCATAGGTAAAACCGATGAATTCGGTCCAATTTCCTCAGCTAATTCAAGTAGCCGTTCTTCATTTCTTGCAGAAATAATAACTTGTGCACCTACCTTAGCTAGTTGTAATGCAAGAGCTCTACCCAAGCCTTCGCTTGCACCAACTATCCAATAAGTCTTATTTTGGAAGTCACGCATGAGAAATTTGCACCTCATCGCGCATAATTTTAAAAAGTAAAAAAATTGATATGCATTTCAATATGCAAGGTAAAACTGCATAACCGAAAGTAAGCGCCAGTAAAGCATTTTCGGAATTTGGCCCACTCGAATTGAAACCAACGAGCTCCAGTAGTGGGAGAGAAATAACTGCTGCAAAGGCTAATGTTGCTTTTGAAACAAAGTTCCAAAGACTGAATCCAAGATCTGGTACTATACTACTGTTTTCTATCTGGCGAGCAAATAATACCGGTAATAGCGCAAGATCGGCGCCAACAGTTGCACCACTTAATAAACAGATGGCAGAAAAAATTAATCCATCACCCTCTGCTAAGAACGTAGCTCCAAAAAATGAAATGATTGATAAGAGCATAGATATTTTTAAAATTTTAAAGACACCATGGACATCCGCCAATTTTGTCCAGAAGGGGGTAGCTATTGCAGCTGCCAAGAAAAATAATATTAGAAAAATTCCTGCCCAGTCAGGGGCATTTAAACGGCTTTCAACAAAAAACAAAAAAAGAGTGGAACTGAGAGCAACGGGGCTTGAATTTACCAATGCAAGAAATAGCAAATTTCTGATCCGAAAGTTTCTGGTTGCACTTAGCAAGCTTGAAAAGGAGTTCTGACTATCCTGAAAGGAATTAGAAGCAGGAAATTGAGACCAAACATGCACAAGTGCTAGGATAGCTATTAGGCAGAAGAATATTGCGAACAATGGATATCCATCAGCTGAAACTAATAGTAGAGTAGTGGGTAAAATTGCTGCAACACAAATCCCTAAAGTTGTTCCAACTTCACGCCACCGCGCTAACCGGATTTGATCCTTTGCTCCCAAATTTATTAAGCCCTGAGCATAAGAGCGAATATAGGCAAAGCTAAAACCTGAAAATACAAGAAAAAGCGAAATAGAAAACCACAGTGATGGCGATACAGGGCTGTGTATTGCGAATAACATTATCATTCCAACACACATTGCAACTACTGATAATGCGATTGGTAGCGCACCAAAGCGGGTAGTTTTTGAAGCAATAATCCCTAGGATTGGATCCTGGAAAACATCAACAAGACGCAAAAAAAATATTATAACCCCCATCGTTACTAAACTTATTCCGTAAACATCTACGAAATACTTAGGTGCATGTATGTATACAGGTAGCCCCGCCATACCAATAACGAAAGCAAGGCTTGAAAAGCGATGTTGGGCCTGTTTCATTGACTAACATCTATTTTGGGAGGTTCTGGCCGAGTTCGGTAACGTGCTCCTTTAAACCATAGCTTGAGTGCTTGCCAATGAATCAAACCAAGTACTCGCCTAGAACCAAGAGGCCGAGAAATTATTGACTTTACAATCTCCAGATTGGTTAATTTACTCCTACTCCCGATGAGATTAGTTTTGATCCCTCCATTCAGGTAGTTAAGATCTATCCAAATACCAATTTTATCTTTTTTTATGTCGAACCTAAATTCATATTGACCGTCAATTGGCTGAAATGGAGAAACATGAAAAATCTTCTTTGCTTTCAAACGATGTTTAGGCAAAATTTCCGACTGATCGTTATTATATGAGATATACCAATGTCTATCACCAAAGGTATTTGTAACTTCAGAAATTACCGCTAATAAACTGTCGTTTTTATAACAAAGCCAGAAGCTTACTGGATTAAATATGTGACCAAATACTCTAGGTTGCGCAAGGAGTAATATTTTATCGACACCTTTGAGGCCGTGATCGGCTACAACTTCTCTTACCCACTGACTACTTCTGCCAGCGCCTGGGTGGCCACCATAGTCACTGTCCAAAACACCAAAAAACTTTCCGGACGTTCTAGAAAATAAAGCTGGGCTTTCCATCTTGTTGTCGAGATCCAGCAATACAAAACCAACTTTATACTTGAAGGCGTTTTCTAGATTGCCCTCTCGGCCATGCCAAGTGTACGCATCAACATACTCTACGTTACTCATTGTGCCGCAATCTTTACTGATATTTTATCTGAAAATTTAGCTACGACATCTATCGCTGAAGCCAATCCATCTTCATGAAATCCATTTTTCATCCATGCGCCACAAAACCATGTGTTTTTCTTACCATTGTTTTCTGAAAGATCTTTCTGAGCATTTAATGCAGGTAAGTCATAAACCGGATGCATAAAAGTCGCTTCATCATATATCTTGTACGGATCAATTTTGTTTTTTGAATTTAAAGTAACGAACATTGGATCTGACTCAGGAATTGGCTGAAGAGAATTCATCCAGTAAGTTAACCCGATTGGGTCAAGTGATGTTTTCTTATCCTCCGTGTATACCCAACTTGCCCAACAATTTCTATTTTTTGGCATCACATTTTGATCATGGTGCAACACCGCCTGGTTAGGTTGGTATTTTATGGCACCCAAGGCTGTAGCCTCACCTATACTGGGGTCTGCAAGCATCTTAAGGGTATCATCAGAATGGGTCGCAAATACTACATGATCAAAGAACTCGGTTTCACTCTTTTGACTTAAAATCTGGACACCAAATGGACCTCGACGTACCTCTTTAATTGGATCACCCAAACGCAGCTCAACATTTCGGTTAACTAATTCTCTATTGAGCCGATCCACGTACTGTACTGAGCCGCCGCTTACCGTAAACCATTGATGCTGGCCGGTGCGGCTTAAGAGCGCATGATTTTCAAAGAAGCTGATCATCGAATGGGCTGGGAAATCAAGTATTTTGTCTTTAGGTGTCGACCATATGGCTCCCGAAAAAGGAAGAAGATAGTAGTCCCTAAACCAGTCGCCTGTACCCAATAGATCTAACAACTCTCCTATGGTAATTGAAGTATCAGTCGCTAACGATACTGCATTTTTGTTAAACTTTAAAATATCCAATAACATTTTGAGGTAGTTAATGTTTGCAAGATTTTTTGGCTGAGCAAATAAGGATTGAAAATTCCTTAAACCATACTCTACTTCACCCCCTCGAACCGATGCACCAAAACTCATGTTACTATGACAAATTGGAACATTGAGTTCTTTAAAAAGCGCAACTAAATGGGGATAATTGATTTTGTTGAATACAATAAACCCAGTGTCGACTGGTTGGTCGCCATGCTTCCCAGCTAAAACTGTTCTGGCATGGCCTCCTAATCTTCGCTCGCATTCAAATAACGTCACTTTTCCAAAATTAGACAGCTGATACGCTGCACCCATCCCAGAGATGCCACCCCCTATCACTGCAATTTTAATTGGGCTAGGTGTCGCAACAAAATTCATATTATTCTCCGGTATTTTTGATTGTTCTTACGATCCAAGCCACCGTTTGGATGAAACAAAATATTTTTGATCCAAATAATAAGTTTTCGCGAATAACCATTATGTTAAAATTATTCGATGATATTGAAAATCCCTACTCGCAATCGGGAATTAGTAGTGCTAGCGTGCCCGAGTATGCTGCTGGCATGGGACTAAGTGTATTGGAAAATAATAAGAGCCATGATTGGGAAGAGCTTTTGTTGATGGTAAGCGAAGCAAAAGATCGCGTTGCTTTCAGACAGTTGTTTAACCATTTTGCGCCCAGAATAAAATCATTCTTAATGAAGGCGGGAGCGGATTCAACAATGGCAGAAGAGTGTAGTCAGGAAGCAATGGCAACGGTTTGGAATAAGGCAAAACTCTTTGACCCAACCCGAGCAAGTGCATCTACTTGGATTTTTACAATTGCTAGAAATAAACGGATTGATGCAATAAGAAAAATTCGTAGACCCGAACCTGATGAGTTAACTTGGCCGGATGAAATAGAGCCTGCGCAAGAGGAAGCTCTTGAACTAAAACAACAATCTGAAATTTTGGCAGATGCAATCCAAAATCTCCCAGAGAAACAGCGCCAATTAGTTGAAAAAGCCTTTTTCAAAGAGTTATCGCATAGCGAAATAGCACTTGAAACAGGATTGCCTCTTGGCACAATTAAATCTAGAATTAGATTAGCCTTAGAAAGATTGCGTCATGCAATGGGATAAATATGAAAAACGATAAAAAAATTAAGCACCATTTAAGTGAAGATTTATTAATGAGATATTCTAATGGGACACTGTGTGAAGCATTCTCACTTGCAGTTGCCACTCATATCTCGATGTGTGACGACTGTAGAGCCGCTTTAGAAAGTTATGAAGCAGTGGGCGGTGCATTATTAGACGTATCTGATCCAGAGGAAATGAGTGACGAAAGTTTTGAAAGTGTTATGGCATTAATAGAAAGCCAACCGACTCAAACCACACAGATTCTTGAGAGAGCCGCATCAGATGTTCCATCAGCTTTGAGTGATTATATTGGTGGATCGCTACATGATGTAAAATGGCGGCCGATCGGATTGGGCGTAAAACAATCGCTTCTAAAAACATCAGGCAATTCGACAGCCAGGTTACTTTATATACCTGCTGGCACAGCAGTTCCTCATCACAGTCATAACGGGAATGAACTTACTTTGGTATTGAAAGGTGCCTTTGAAGACGAAGTCGCTCGCTTTGGACCAGGTGATGTTGAAATGGCAGATGAAGATCTTGACCACCAACCAGTAGCAGTAGAAGGCGAAGATTGTGTTTGTTTAGCAGTTACAGATGCTCCTTTGAAATTTCAAACATTTGTACACAAACTGGTGCAGCCATTTTTAAAGATTTAGAGAAGACCCAATTAAATTAACCACTTCTGCAGTACCGGCTATTATACCGCTGGTCTTTAGTCTTTTTGTATTAAAGATTGGCTGCTTCATATAGCGATCTAGAACAATTCCGCCTGACTCGGTTATTAAAAGAGACCCTGCACATACATCCCATTCCCAGGAGTCTCTCAATGTCATCATTGCATGGTATTGTCCCTGAGACACACTGGCCATTCTAAATGCAATAGAAGGCTTATGTTCTCGATTGAACCTCGGCTTTGAATTTAACTTCCAAATTTTATCATCCTCAACCAACTTAGCGGCGATTAAATCAAACTCACCAGTCTTGTTTATTGCCTTTATTTGATTTCTCTTACCATTTAACCAAGAACCGCCACCAAGATATGCTGAGAAAAGTAAGTCTTGTCGCGGCACATAGACAACTGCTGCGCTTACTTTACCATTTTTAACAACGGCAAAAGAATGTGACCAGTTGTTACCACCTTTGATAAAATCTCTAGTTCCATCTATGGGATCAATTACAAAAGAACACGATCTCTCATAATGTGGAAAATCATACGTGCTTTCCTCACATAACCAACCATAGTCTGGTCTCGCTTCAGTTAAGTATTGAAAAAGCATTCTATCTATTTCAATGTCCGCCTCGGTCACTGGACCTGCGGCACCCTCTTTCTCCCAAACTTTAAGCCTTTCCAAGTCATATTTCTTAGCTAATTCGCCAGCTTTTTGAGCTGCTGTTATCAGGAGGTTAAGATCAGGATCCTGCAAGTGTCATATCCTCAACTAAAATCGAAGGTACAACATATGAAAGGTGCCGTTGAGCGTCATTTCCCAGTATAATTTTTTTGAGCATTTCTTTTAGATTACCAGCTATTGTAATTTCACTGACTGGATAACATATCTGACCATTCTCTACCCAAAATCCAGAGACACCTCGCGAGTAATCTCCAGTATTAGGATTTATTGTGGAGCCGATTAAAGATGTCACAAGGAGACCATTTCTCATCTCACTTAACAAATTATCACAGTAATTTTCAGGAGAACTGAGTTCTATATTCCAATTTGTTGGTGAAGGGTTTGAACTCACATTCCTTGAGGCGTTTGCAGTCGGTTTCATACCCAATTTTCTCGCACTGGCTAGATCTAATGTCCAACCATTCAAAACGCCTTTACTCAAAATCTCACGCTTCTTTGTGGCTAAACCTTCTGAGTCAAATAACCTCGATGCTCCAGCTCTCAAGCGATGAGGGTTTTCAACTAATTTACACGTACTCGGCAAAACTTGCTTGCCTAATGAATCTTTAAGCCAGCTCGAACCTCGAGTAATTGCAGCTCCGTTTATCGCGCTAAGAAAATGACCAACTAGCCCAGATGATATTCTTTCATCATATATAACCGGGTAACTACCAGTAGCTGGCCGTCTGGGGTTTAAACGTTCTACAGCTCGCAACCCAGCCGTTCGGCCAATTTCATCAGATGACCTTAGATCAGACTGATACACGCGTGTATCCGCATCATAATCACGTTCCATATTTAAGCCTTCGCCGGCAATTGCAACACAAGAAACTGAATTACTTGATCTGTCATAATTAGCTGTAAACCCATTAGTGGCAGCCATAAAAACAGAGTATTTACCATAAGATGCTGACGCACCAGATACCTGAGAAACACCACCCACTTCAAGCGCAGAGGCCTCCGCTATTTCTGCCTTTTCCTGTAATTTAGTTGGAGATGGTTCACTGGCAGGGTCACAGATTTCCAGCTCAGACAAATCTCGCTGTTTAGCCAATTGATTGACACTAGCCAGACCTGCATATTTGTCTGGAGGGGCATCTTTTGCCATAGCAATTGCGCGCTCGACCATAAGATCAAGCGTGGTATCAGATATATCAGATGATGAGACGATTGCTTGCCTTTGCGAAACCAGTACGCGCAAGCCCACTTCTGCACCTTCAGAGCGATCAGCATTTTCTAAAGCACCGTTTCGAACATCAACATTTATTGACTGCCCTTTAGTGGCTATCACGTCTGCTTCATCTGCACCCATCGATTTAGCGCAGTCTAGCAATTTCTGAGCAACTACCTCAAGAGTATCAGGAATCATTTTAAATCATTCTTCTTAATTGGATTCATTTCGTTCAAGGTACTAGCTAGAGTTACCTCAGCCTTTGTCCATTAGCTAAAATGTGGCCAAGGCTGTTAAACTCTATCTTTGAACTTAGCTCATCTTCACCAGTTGGTATGGTAAACATACTCAACATCATTCTTGCACCCATTCCTGTGTCAGAATCTATAAACCCGCTACTTATTAGTTTATCAACAAGTCCATTTACACCAGATAAGACAAATTCAAATGAGCCAACTGGCTTGGGGAACCCAGCGAAAGTTGTAAGATCTTCATTGTCGAGAGAAACACTTCCCTCACCTTGTAAGGATGTTCCCATCAAGGAAAGATCTAATTTTTCAAGAAACATCTCGTCAACCTCAAAGGGAACTGGGTTCAAGTTATTATCTTCATAGATGTCAGGGCGAAGCTCTATTAAATTTTCAAGCAACTTAGCCTTGCCCGAAAAAGCGATCTTCGCATTGATTGGGTCATTTTTAAGAGTGTTGTTGGGATCTAACAATTCCCATAAATCTTGTGCAATTTGAAGGTCCGAGAAACCAAGTCGTAAGCCAAAATTCTGAGACTGCATTTGTTTTAAAATTGGTACAGTAAAACCATAATTTCCATTCTTCAAAGATATATCAACAGGAATTGGCATTACTGATGAGCTTAACTTGAAAAGTCCATTCGCAAAATATGCGTCAAAAAGAAGTCCATTCTGCGTTAGACTGCTACTGACATTAGAGTTTTCGGATGCTAATTTGCCCTTTAAATTGCCATCTGGACTTGAAAAATCAAATTCAATAGAGCCTGCCCCGACACTATAAGAACCTAGAGCACTGTAGCCCGTTTCTAGTAAATTAGTTAATTTTGCTGAAGTATTTGAGCCTAAATTATCTTGTCTCGAAATTACTAATATGTCCTCTAAATTATATTTGACAAGTCCAGACATTTGCTCAGCGGGTAGATCAAAGTTCAAAAACAGATTTATAGAACCTGCCTGGAATGAACTTTTTGGACTATCTTGTATTTTTCCCGCAAAAGCTTGATTTGAGACCATTTCATTTAAAATTATGCTAGCCTCAAAAAATTCATTTCCTTGATACATTGATGGTAAGTCGTATTCTATTAATTGCAGCCCAAAGAGTGAGGAATTTATTTGAAAAGCTGGAGCACCCACTTCTCCACTGATTACCATAGTTGTATTATCACTCAGAGGCTTCAAAACAAATGATGAAACCTCGCCTCCTTCATACAATTTAATCGTTATTTCTTGGCCGTAATCAGGCCGAATTTCCACGGACCCATCACTTGTTTCTAGAATCTGTATATCTAATAAATCTATTTCGACAGTTGCAACTTCGCTTGTTTCAGTAGCTTTGTTAATTAAGGAAAAGTCATTGATTTTTATGCCATTTTCACTTTGGTTTATTAAAGCAGAAATTTTATATCCGTTTTCAGACGCAATGTGTTTAATTTCATCCCAAACTATTGTGGCATTCATTTGTGCCCAAGAGTTTGAAGAACTAGCTGAAAAAAGTACAAGAACAATAATTGTAAGTAGTTTCTTAGGTATCATGAGTTTTCTCTGCCAAAACATATGCTTTAATCTGGGGTCTGCTTAGTCTATCGTCAACCCAGATAGTTTTAATTTGAAAACAATTTGGCCAAAAAATGAGCTTAAATGGAAAAACCGTAATTGTGACTGGTGCAAGTCGTGGGATCGGGGCTGCCACGGCAGAAGAATTTGCGCGCAACGGGGCAACGGTTGTGTTAGTAGCGCAAGATGAAAAAAAACTCTCACAGCTTGCAAAGAAAATTGGACCCAAAGCACGAGTCCATGTCGTGAACATCGCCGAATTTAAGCAAATGGAAACGATGTTTGCAACAACATTAAGAGAATTTGGAAAAATTGATATAGTAATTAACAATGCAGGAACGATAAGTCCAATTCAGAGCCTAACGGACATTAGCATAGATGACTGGAATCATGTAATTGATGTAAATTTAAAAGGTGTTTTTTATGCTATCAAATTAGCAGTCCCCTCTATGTTGCAAAATGGTGGTGGCACATTTCTCACTTTAAGTTCTGGAGCCGCTCACAACCCATTAGAGGCTTGGAGCCACTATTGTACTTCAAAAGCAGCCGTAAATATGCTCGTTCGCTGTGTAGATTTGGAATATCGACAATTGGGTCTTCGTTCAATTGGCTTATCTCCTGGCACAGTTGCTACAGATATGCAGCGCAAAATAAAGAATAGCCAAATTAATCAAGTTAGCAAATTAGAGTGGTCTGCACATATTGACCCTAAGTGGCCGGCAAAGGCCTTGCTTTGGTTAGCCTCATATTCAGGTAATGAATATTTGGGCAAAGAAGTTAGTTTGCGAGATGCAACAATACGACAGAAGATTGGTATGAAATGATCAACTCACACTTAAAAAATGACATACGATACATTACCATAGACCGAGCAGATAAAGCCAACGCGATAACATCTGAGATGCTTGATGAGCTCGTCAGAATAGTAAGTCAATCAAATAAAAATAAAGCTGTGATTATTTCTGGGTCGGGAAAAGTTTTTAGCGCTGGAGCAGACCTAGATGAGGTGAAAAAAAATGGATTAGCGACTTCTCCTAAGTGGGAACTATTATCCGATACAATACACCGTTTGCCCTGTATGACTATTGCAGCGCTGAACGGAACGGTTGCCGGTGGAGCTATGGGAATGGTACTCGCATGCGACATTCGCATTAGTTTAGCAGACGCAAAGTTCTTCTATCCAGTGATGAAAATGGGCTACCTACCCCAACCCAGTGATGCGTTACGCTTAAGCAAAATTTGCGGCTCTTCTAGGGCTAAATTTATACTTTTAGCAGGTCAAAAAATTAGTTGCAAAACAGCTTATGAGTTTGGGTTGGTTGATGAGATAGTCTCAGAAGATAATTTTTTATCCAGAATTGATGAATTGTGTTTGGGCATATCAAATTCAAAAATCAACCAAACTTCAGCAATTAAAAAAATGATCCCGTAATTACTTTTTTTTTCGCACACGCGATCTGGACAAAAATTCTGGTGGCCTTTTTTTAACCCATGAAATGAACTTTGCGAGCCTAGGATGTGTCCTCAGCGCCTCTACATTATTATAAGTGCGCGCCAGCTCAGTTTCCGACAAAGTAATGTGAATTTCCTTATGGCATAAATGGTGAAGGGTAACCGTAGGACCATTTTTACCGCCTTTTGACCTTGGAATTAAGTGATGCACGCTTTGGGGGGCATCAGAAGGAATGGGCCGGTTACATAATCCACACACAAGCATAGTATAAAAGTAGCATGCTTCATTTCTATTTCTAACTGAAAAGGACAATTTTTACTGTTTTTTGCCTGTGAATAAGTAACGACATCGTTCACTATCGGATGTAAACATAAAGAATGACTAATAAAAAAATACTAATAGTGGGAGGTGGCCCGACTGGACTAATGGCTGCAGATTTTGCAATCCGCTGCGGCGTAAAGGTTACTCTTGTGGATTCCATGCCGACTTTTGGTAGAAAGTTCCTAATGGCTGGAAAATCTGGGCTCAATCTGACCATGCATGAAGACGGCAAAGTTTTCCAAAAAAATGTCACTCATAATGGTAATTTTATTAATAGAGCATTAGATGAATTCGGACCAATTGAAGTAATAAAATTTGCGAATTCTTTGGGTATACAAACTTTTATTGGTTCAACTGGTCGCGTTTTCCCAAAAGAAATGAAAGCATCTCCATTGCTGCGAAACTGGATAACTAAACTCGATGAATTTGGCGTTTTACGTAAAAATCGTTGGAAGCTAAAATCTTTATCTAATAAGATCGCTACTTTCGAAACACCGCAAGGTTTAGTAAATGAGGCTGCCGATGGGATTATTTTAGCATTAGGTGGAGCAAGCTGGCCTAAACTGGGCTCCACAGGTGATTGGAAATCACTTTTTGACCCAACTGAAGTAGAAAATTTTCATGCCTCAAACTGTAGCTTTTTAGTAAAATGGTCTACGAAAATGTCCAAATATTTCGGACAACCTCTGAAATCGATCAAACTATCTGCGGGAAGTGCATCCTCAAGGGGAGAAATAGTCATTTCACGAAACGGGATAGAGGGTGGCGGAATTTACTCACTATCCGCACCACTAAAAAAAGGAGAAGATCTCAAAATTGATCTACTACCCGACTGGGAAATTGAAAAAATAACTAAATTATTAACTTTACCTATAGGTAAGTCTAGCAAAGCAAATATTCTTAGGAAGCGTCTAAGGCTTGAACCTATAAAGCAGACTGTACTTAGAGAGTTTGCCATGGACGTTTTCAATGACCCAGTTTTGCTAGCCAAAAGTATAAAGTCTCTCAAAGTTCCTTTAAACGGAACGGGACCAATCCAAACTGCAATCTCCACGTCCGGTGGAGTGAAACTGGACTCAATAGATGAAAATTTTATGTTAAGACGCCAACCAGGAGTATTCTGTGCTGGCGAAATGCTGGACTGGGACGCACCGACTGGAGGCTATCTTATTACGACATGCATGGCTACTGGCCGTATGGCAGGTAAACACGCTGTACAATTTGTATGTAAGTAATGAAACCTTACATTTTTCTTTGGTAGAATCGGACTTATACATGCTACTGGTTGTGGTATGAACAAAATAGACCACAAAATAAGCCAAACTAATGAGATTAAACAGTTAGATGAAACTGTAATAAATAAAATTGCCGCTGGTGAAGTTGTAGAGCGGCCGGCCTCCGCAGTAAAAGAATTAATAGAGAACTCAATCGATGCTGGTTCTACAGATATTTTCATCGAAGTAGCAGATGGTGGTAAGACACTAATAAGAGTAACAGATGACGGCCACGGCATGTCAGAGATTGATTTACCAATGGCACTTAGAAGGCACGCAACTTCTAAATTAAAGAATAACAATTTGCTAGACATTAATAGTTTTGGTTTCCGGGGCGAAGCATTGCCATCCCTGGGAGCAGTAGGCCGCCTAAGAATAGTTTCTCACAAGGAAGGTCACGGTGCTTATGAAATTACGGTAAATGGTGGAGACTTTTCCAATACAAAACCAGCCGCAAGGGTTCCAGGAACAACAATTGAATTAAGAGACCTATTTTATGCCACTCCAGCCCGGCTAAAATTCCTGCGCTCAAATAAATCTGAACTAAAAGCCATTACGGACGCAGTTAAGGGTTTATCCATTTCTACTCCTAGTGTTGGGTTTACTTTAATAGACAAGACAGCCGGAAAAAGCAGGATGTTACTCCAGGTACAGAAAGAGAGCGATGACACTATAAAAGCGAAAAAAAATCGTCTCTCAAGAATATTGGGAAAAGAATTTTCAAAAAACGCTATTTCAATTGATGTAACCCGAGATGACATAAACTTAACTGGGTATGTTTGCTTGCCAACGTATGCTCGCGCATCTAATGCTATGCAGTATTTTTATGTAAATAGCCGACAAGTACGAGATAAACAATTAATTGGGGCGCTGCGCGCAGCATATTCAGATTTTATGCCGCGAGATAGATTTCCTGCAGCGGCGATTTATATAAATTGCAGTCCAGAATTTGTAGACGTCAATGTACACCCTGGTAAAGCTGAAGTGCGCTTTCGGGATCCCCAATCTGTGCGCAGTTTAATAATTACAGGAATTAAGAAGCTAATCGCAATTGAAGGACAGAGATCATCAAGCACTCTATCTACAGCTGCCCTAGGAAGTATGCGCCGTGGGACTCTCGATATGACCAGCACCGTAGAGGAAAAATTTGATAATAGATTACGAAGTAAAAATTACACCGGTATTAACCGATCTCCCTCTAAAATTATTGAACCAGCTTTTAAAGAAACATGGGAACCTTCGGCTCGCGATCTCGGGACCAAAGACCAAACCGCTAAATTCAAAGAAGAATTTGAAAATTTTCCTTTAGGCGCACCACTTGCTCAATTTAATGAGAACTACATTATTTCACAAAACAATAACGGTATAGTAATTATCGATCAGCATGCTGCACATGAACGATTGGTTTACGAAAAATTAAAAAAACAAATCAAAGACAATAAGATTGAAGTACAAGTACTTTTAGTTCCAGAAATTTTGGAATTCTCAGAATCAGAAATTCTTATACTTCTGGAATATAAGGATAAGCTAAGCGGTTATGGGCTGAAAATAAATCAGTTCGGTATAAACTCTATTGCAGTCCAAGAAATTCCAGCAATTTTGAATTCCGAAAATATTGGAAAATTGATTAGTGATATTTTAGACGAACTGGCAGATCTTGAAAATTCAGAGAGTTTAGAGAAAAAAATCGATGCTGTACTGTCAAGGATAGCTTGCCATGGATCTATTCGCTCAGGTCGTAGATTGAGAATTGAAGAAATGAACTCCCTCTTAAGAGAAATGGAAAATACACCTAACTCGGGTCAATGTAATCATGGGAGGCCTACCCATATTTCACTAAAGCTTAGCGACCTAGAGCGCTTATTCGGTCGAAAGTGACACACTAAAGTCGAAGAGAGACCTTTAATGGGTCCATACAGTTCTTCTGTCCGTTGCAAAATTTTCCCCATACCCCCTTTTTCGAATATTTGGGCGGCGCTTTTGAGGATCTAAAACAACAAATTCCAATCCCTTAGACCTTGCATAGTCAATAGCAGCCTCCTTGGAAGAAAAATTTAATTTAATTTGTGATTGGGTATCAACTGATGAAGTCCAACCCATTAATGGGTCAACTTCACGAGCCGCCGATGGCGAAAATTCTAAGACCCAAGATTTTGTATTTGCTGAACCTGAGGACATTGCTGTTTTCGCCGGCTTATATATTTTGACACTCATTTTGAAACCCTCTTTTATTGATTAGTATATGCTCTATTTACTCTTTATGAGCAAGTTACAAATCTAAATGAAAATAATAGATCATTTTGATCTATAGATCCTTTTACTGAGAGACGAATAGAGGATGACTGACATTAATATAATTACAAAAGATCATTTAGAAACCCGGCTTAAATTAGAGGGCGGTAAAAGTTTTGTAATGGCAACCGACTTTGACCCAGCAGGAGATCAACCAAACGCCATCGCAGAGTTATCAAATGCAATTTTAGGGGGTGAAAGAAACCAGGTTCTCCTGGGAGCAACAGGCACAGGAAAAACCTTTACTATGGCTAAAGTGATAGAGAAAACGCAAAAACCAGCGATCATTTTAGCACCAAATAAAACTTTAGCAGCTCAGCTTTATGGTGAATTTAAAGGTTTTTTCCCAGAAAATGCCGTAGAATATTTTGTCAGCTATTACGATTATTATCAACCTGAAGCTTATGTTCCAAGGTCAGACACATACATCGAAAAAGAAAGTCAGATCAATGAGCAAATTGACCGGATGAGACACTCTGCAACGAGAGCACTGCTCGAAAGGGATGATGTAATTATTGTTGCGTCTGTTAGTTGCATTTATGGTATTGGGTCAGTCGAAACCTACGGAGCAATGACACAGGAGTTGACCGCAGGTGAAGTTTACAACCAAAGAGAAGTTATTGGTAATCTAGTCGCGCAGCAATATCGACGAAATGACCAAGCCTTCCAAAGAGGTGCTTTTAGAGTCAGGGGTGATGTACTGGAGATATTCCCTGCGCATTTAGAGGATCGAGCATGGAGGTTATCTTTTTTTGGGGATGATTTGGAAAATATAACTGAGTTTGATCCTCTCACTGGGCAAAAGACAAACCAATTTGATAAAATTCGGATTTATGCAAATTCTCACTATGTAACACCTAAGCCAACTATGAAGCAGGCTATAGTTAATATAAAAAAAAGAATTAAAAAACCGATTGGACCAACTTGTCGCTGACGGGAAGTTGTTAGAAGCTCAGAGGCTAGAACAGAGGACAAATTTTGACATAGAAATGCTAGAAGCTACAGGTGTTTGTAATGGGATAGAAAATTACTCACGATATTTAACGGGAAGGAACCCGGGAGAACCTCCACCAACACTTTTTGAATTTATTCCAGACCACGCAATAGTTTTTGCAGACGAGAGCCATGTAAGCATACCCCAAATTGGTGGAATGTATCGCGGCGACTACAGACGAAAATTTACACTGGCTGAGCATGGTTTTCGACTGCCGTCTTGCATGGATAATCGCCCACTTAAATTTGAAGAATGGGATGCTATGCGGCCACAGTCAATTTATGTGTCTGCAACTCCAGGAAAATGGGAGATAGAACAAACCGCTGGTGTTTTCACTGAGCAAGTTATCAGACCGACTGGATTACTAGATCCAGAGATTGAAATAAGACCGGTTGAGATGCAGGTAGATGATTTACTTGATGAAGTCAGGAAAGTTTCTCAATCAGGGTACCGAACCCTTGTAACCACTTTAACAAAACGCATGGCCGAAGATCTTACAGAATATATGCATGAGCAAGGTATAAGAGTAAGATATATGCATTCGGATATAGATACCATTGAAAGAATAGAAATACTTCGTGACCTACGACTAGGCACTTTCGATGTGCTGGTAGGAATAAACCTTCTTAGAGAGGGTTTGGATATTCCCGAATGTGGACTAGTGGCTATCCTAGATGCAGATAAGGAGGGGTTCTTAAGATCAGAAACATCACTAGTTCAAACTATTGGCCGAGCAGCAAGAAATGTTGATGGAAGAGTCATAATGTACGCCGATCGAATTACAGGCTCCATGGAGCGTGCTTTAGCTGAGACAAATAGGCGACGAGAAAAGCAGTTAGCATACAACGTAGAAAATGGAATTACGCCCGAAACAGTCAAAAAAAATGTCGAGGATATACTGTCTGGTTTATATAAAGGTGACACTGATCAATCTCGAGTTACTGCAACAGTCGAAGCAAATTTACAAGGCGGATCTAATCTTCAAGCAGTATTAGACGGCCTTCGCAGTGATATGCGCAAAGCTGCCGAAAACTTAGAATTCGAAGAGGCTGCACGTTTAAGAGACGAGGTACGTCGTCTGGAAGCAGTCGAATTAGCTATTTCAGACGACCCACTTGCTCGTCAATCAGTAATTAATGCAGCTGAAAACGAAGGATCTATTGGACGCTCTACTGCAGGAAAAGGTGGCACCAGAGCTTACAGAGGTAAAAGCCGAAAGAAAATTTAGTATCTATACACTAAAGTCTGATGCTGGTAGAAATTCAACTCCACCTATGCGCCACGATCCATCAAATTCTATCATGTAGTATCTAAGATAATGTGACTTACCCTTCGCGTCTACAATTTGTACGACTTGAGCAAGTCCATGGTGATATTTTTCATTTTCTAAAAATATTACCTTCGATGGACGCCATACCATGGGGTATCCATTACGCACCATTTTGCCAAAATTTTCAGCACTACCAAACCTTTCTTTCAGGAACGGAGTAGCAAATCCAAAGGCTGTTTCGAAATCATCAAGTTTAAATGCTGCTATTTGGTCTTCAATAGTTTTTTTTATCGCATCATTACTGTTTGCAAACACCTGAGCTGCAAAAAATGCGAAAAAAATAAATGTAAGAATTTTCCACATATTAGACCCTCCTTGTAGTAAGGTAGAGCAGCTTTGATCAATTTCAATTAGTACAAAACTGACCGTCAAGGGCAGAGTCAATTAAGGCGATTGTTTCTTCGATCCCATACAAAGCAATAAATCCACCAAACCTTGGACCTTGTGATGCACCCAGCAATATCTCGTAAAGTGCTTGAAACCATTTACGGAGTGGATCAAAACGTTCGCGACCACACGAAAATACAATACTTTGGAGTGACTCAGCATCAAGGTCACCCTCATAATCACTCAGTTTATTTCTTAAGTCTATGATTGCCTCTCTTTCGAGTTCATCAGCTTCTCGGTAAATCTTCTTTGGTTTCACAAAATCATTGTAAAAAGCAACAGCAAAACCAACCGCTTGATCCAAATCAGGATGTGTTTCTGGACTGGCTTCAGATTGATAGCGCTTAATAAATCCCCATAAAGTTCCCTTTTCTTCTGCTCCAGAAACTGAGGCTAGGTTTAGCAGCATAGAAAAAGGAATAGCCATATGAGAATTAGGCACACTATTACCATGAATATGCCAGACAGGATTATTTAACTTACCTAAAAAATCTTGACCTGAATAAGCCCTTAACTGTTGATGGTATTCATCAACCATCTTTGGGATTATCTCAAAATGAAGACGCTTAGCTGTTTTGGGTTTTTGATACATGAAATACGATAAAGATTCACTGCTGGCATATTTGAGCCACTCCTCAATAGCGACACCGTTTCCACTTGTTTTTGAAATTTTCTGACCGTTTTCATCTAGGAAAAGTTCATACGTAAAATGCTCTGGTGGACGGTGCCCAAGAATTCGGCAAATTTTGTCATAAATCGGGGTATTTGTTGAATGATCCTTTCCATACATTTCAAAATCTATACCTAATGCGGCCCAACGTGCACCAAAATCTGGTTTCCACTGTAATTTCACGTTTCCACCAGTAACGGGCAGCGTCCATTCTTTACTATTATCATCCTTAAACGTAATTGTGCCTTCATCTGAGTTGACGTCATAAATGGGCACATACAAAACCCTCCCCGTCTCGGGATGGATGGGTAAGAAAATTGAGTAAGTCTCTCGACGCTCATCTCGCAGTGATTTCAACATCACCGCCATTATCTCATCATAGTTTTCTAGTGCTTTTATCAGAATATTATCAAATTTACCCGATCTGTAAAATTCTGTTGCACTAATAAAGTCGTATTGAAAATTAAATGTATTTAGAAATTTTTTCAGCAGCTCATTGTTGTGTTGACCAAAACTTTCATATTTTTCAAATGGGTCAGGGACGGAAGTAAGTGGCTTTTGAAGATTTTCTTCCAACATTTTTTGATTTGGAATATTCTTAGGCACTTTTCGCATGCCATCTAAGTCATCAGAGAAGCAGATTAATTTACATGGTATATCGCTTAGCTCACGAAAAGCCCTCATCACCATAGAAGTTCTTGCCACCTCTCCAAAGGTTCCAATATGAGGCAATCCAGATGGTCCATATCCTGTCTCAAATAGGACATGACCTTTTTCGGGGGGAGCATTTTGATAGCGCTTTAATACGCGGCGAGCCTCCTCAAAGGGCCATGATTTAGAAGTCAAACCAGCTTCTCGCATTTCAGGCATCAAAAATCTCCGTATAAAGTGAATAAATATCACACAATGTGATGCTTCCTATTGATACATTAGGCATTGGTCAATATTCTGGGGCGACCATTGTTTAAGAAAGCAAAAAAATGACACGTGAAATATCACATGCAATGACCGCTCAAGACTGTTTGGTAGCGCTCATGGTTGCAATATCTGTATCAGATGAAACAATCAGAACATCTGAGCTAGTAAAGATCCAATCAGCAGTAAACAATCTACCGATTTTCGCAGAATACGACATCGATAGGCTAAATACCGTTTCACAAATAGTTTTTGATCTTTTTGAACAGGAGGAAGGTCTCGATGCCCTGTTCGGCCTTGTAAAAGAAAATTTACCAGCTGACCTTAATGAAACAGCATATGCTTTGTGCTGTGACGTTGCTGCTGCAGATGGTTTAATATTTGAGACCGAACTGCGTTTGCTAGAAGAAATACGTTATGAATTTGAGATAGACCGATTACACGCTGCTGCGATTGAAACTGGATCTAGAGCCAGGCACAAAACTATCCCTTCATGATGCTCTAATTTGAGATGATGATAAATTAATTAGTGGAAGATTTTTATAACACCAAGATGGCGCTTTCAGGTTTGCAAGATTACGAGATTGATTTGCATTGAGTCTAAAAGCTGAAAAAGTCCTTGCCATTTTTGATTTCAGTGGTGCCAACGTGTTATCGGGCCTAGCTAGAATACCAATTGGAACACGATTTACGATTTCGGTCCAGTTCATCCATTTGTCTAACTGGATCATATTATCAGCGCCCATTAGCCATACAAACCTTACATTCGGAAGTCTCTGCTGGATTAACTTTAAAGTCTGAGCAGTATAAACCGTATTTAGTTCCTCTTCTATTTTAGTTACAAAGATTTTAGGATGCTCAACTAATAAATTTGCATGATAGAATCTCTCATTCATCGGACCTGGATTGTTCTTTTTTAATGGGTTTGAGGGTGAAAGTATCCACCATACTTGATCCAAATTAAAATATTTTAGTGCATATTTACTGATGTGTAGGTGAGCTTCATGGGCAGGATCGAAAGACCCTCCGAGAAGGCCAATCTTCTGTCGTCTAGAAACTAAAGGAATTTCCATAAAAACCATAAGCCAGAATTATTTTTAAAAAGCAAGAGCATCACTTTCTCACTGGCCCTATTTATAGCGAGTGAGTATTGCCCCTACAGTATCATCAGGTTATCACTCTATCAGGCAAAATTTTTGGAGTTACAAATGGCTTCCTATCAATATGTATATCACATGCAGGGTGTTTCAAAAACATACCCTGGAGGAAAAAAATGTTTTGAAAATATTCATTTATCCTTTCTGCCAGGTGTAAAAATCGGAGTTGTGGGAGTAAACGGTGCCGGTAAGTCAACATTAATGAAAATAATGGCTGGCCTTGATAAAGAGTTTCAAGGAGAGGCTTGGTCAGCAGAAGGCGCTAGAGTTGGTTATCTACCACAAGAACCTGAGTTAGATGAAACACTGACAGTTCGCGAAAACGTAATGCTTGGTGTTGCCCAGAAAAAAGCCATTCTTGATAGATACAATGAATTAGCAATGAATTATTCCGATGAGACAGCAGATGAAATGGCAGAATTACAAGATAAAATTGATGCCGAAGATTTATGGGATTTAGATAGCCAAATTGACGTATCTTTAGAAGCCCTAAGGTGTCCTCCAGATGATGCTGATGTAGGTAGTTTATCAGGTGGCGAGCGCCGTCGCGTAGCACTATGCAAGTTATTATTGGAAGCTCCTGAAATGTTATTACTTGACGAGCCTACTAACCATTTAGATGCTGAAACAATAGCTTGGTTGCAAAAGCATCTGATAGACTACAATGGTACTATTCTGATTGTGACACACGACCGATATTTCCTCGATGATATTACTGGATGGATTTTGGAATTAGATAGAGGGCAAGGAATACCTTACGAGGGAAATTATTCTAGCTGGCTGGAACAAAAAGCAAAACGGCTAGCACAAGAGGCAAGAGAAGATAAAAGTCGACAAAAAACCCTAGAGCGTGAACTGGACTGGATGCGACAAGGTCAAAAAGCTCGTCAAGCCAAACAAAAAGCGCGGATTAATGCTTATAACGACCTTGCAGGCCAATCCGAGAGGGAAAAGATAGCAAAAGCACAAATTGTAATTCCTAATGGACCCAGACTAGGGTCAAAAGTAATCGAAGTAAGTAATTTACAAAAGGCTATGGGTGATAAATTACTTATTGAAAATTTAAGCTTTTCGTTGCCTCCTGGAGGGATCGTCGGCGTAATTGGTCCAAACGGTGCGGGAAAATCAACCCTATTTAAAATGCTCACAAAAGAACTACCGACTGACACTGGTGATATTTCTATGGGGGAAACAGTTCAATTATCGTATGTTGATCAATCTAGAGATGACTTAAAAGATAATGAAACTGTATGGGAAGCAATTTCTGGCGGTGCAGAAATAATTGAATTGGGTGATGCTCAAGTTAACTCAAGAGCATACTGTTCATCATTTAATTTTAAAGGTGGTGATCAACAGAAAAAATTATCACTTTTGTCTGGGGGAGAGCGTAACAGAGTACATATGGCGCGACTACTTAAGGAAGGTGGTAATGTCTTGCTTCTGGACGAGCCAACAAACGATCTAGACGTGGAAACATTAAGAGCTTTGGAAGACGCACTGGTAGATTTTGCTGGTTGTGCGGTCGTAATTTCTCACGATCGTTTTTTCTTAGATAGAATTTGTACTCATATATTATCCTTTGAAGGGGATGCACACGTCGAATGGTTTGAAGGTAATTTTGAAGATTATGAAGAAGACAAGAAACGTCGGTTAGGACCGGATGCATTAGAACCTAAACGGATAAAACATAAAAAATTCTCAAGATAAGATTTGGTTTGCACATATTAAAAAAACTAAATCTCTTGAACATCCAAGACACCATCTAAACTTTTGATTGCTCCTCTGATTTGAGGACTTGTATCGCAGGTTAGGCCGGTATCCAGTTCAACCTCACCGGGCAATCCAGAACTAATTAAACATAAATGGATAGGACCTTTAGAGACAATTTTTCTATTTTCTGACGCCTGACCCAATACAGATATTAACGAAGGGAGTATTTTAGTGTCTTCTACAAAAATCTTAATTCCATGCGATGTATCCGTCGAAATAGCCTCATCAATATTTGTAACTGACCTGCATAATAATTTTAACTGCTCCCCTTCAAATGAGGCCTCAACCGTCAAAATAACCCGCGCTCCACTATCTAGGTTATTCCTAGACTTCTCTAGTACATCAGAGAATAAAGTAACTTCAAAATTCCCTGTGAAATCACTTAACTGCACAAAAGCAAATCTATTACCCCTTGCCGACTTTCTTTCTTGCCGTCCAACAACCACCCCAGCAATTTTTACCAAATGAGGGCCTGATAATACTTTTTTTTCAACCTCTTCTATTGTAAGTATGTCGTTTACTTTAAAGGCCGATTTATAGTCATCAAGTGGATGCCCAGTAACGTAAAAACCTATGGCTGAAAACTCACGCGACAAACGCTCGGCCGGTAACCAGTCAGAAACTGAAGATAACACAGGTTCAGGCAAATCGTCTCCCGCTTCTCCAAACAGAGAAACTTGCTTTGAGATCTTCTGATCATGAATGGCAGCGGAATAAGCAACTAATGCATCTAGGCTTTCAAATATACGGTGCCTATTTGTGTCTAGTACATCAAAAGCGCCTGCTTGGACCAACATTTCGAGAGGTCGTTTTCCAATTTTCCGCAAATCCAAGCGTCTTGAAAAGTCAAATAAATTCACAAAAATCTTTTTATTTCTGACCTTAACAAGTACCTCCATTGCCTCCAAACCAACATTTTTCAACCCAGCCAATCCATAAATTAGTGAGTTTTCCATTACAGAAAATTTTGGTTGAGAACGATTTACACAGGGAGAAACAAAAGGTAATTTCAAACCTTTTCTAACCTCATCCACATACTGAGAAAGCTTATCTGTTAAATGGATATCACAATTCATTACACCTGCCATAAATTCAAGCGGATGATTTGTTTTCAGCCAAGCTGTTTGATAACTTACAACAGCATACGCAGCTGCATGTGATTTATTAAAGCCATAGTTTGCAAACTTTTCCAATAAATCGAATATTTCTGAAGCTTTCTTCGCAGTTATACCGTTTTTCTTAGAGCCTGCTTCAAATTTTGGGCGTTCAGCATCCATAGCGGCTTTTATCTTTTTACCCATCGCACGCCTGAGTAAGTCCGCCTCACCCAGTGAGTAACCCGCCATGGTTTGGGCTATTTGCATAACTTGCTCCTGATACACAATTATCCCTTGAGTTTCTTCAAGAATATCATCAATCATGGGGTGGATGGATACACGATCCTTAACACCATTTTTCACATCACAATAAGCAGCTATATTTTCCATTGGTCCAGGTCGATATAAAGCAACTAAAGCCACGATATCTTCGATACATGTAGGCTTCATACGCTTGAGCGCGTCCATCATCCCAGAACTCTCTACCTGAAAAACGGCAACGGTTTTAGCCGAAGCATATAAATCGTAAGTCGATTTGTCGTCTAATGGTATCGTATTGATTTGATTTTCGGCATTATTTATGGGCTTAAATAATTGACGGCCATCGGCCGCTTGATGCAGCGAACGCCCAGAAGCTATTATTATTTCAATCGCATTTTGAATTGCCGTTAGTGTTTTTAAACCCAAAAAATCGAATTTAACGAGCCCAGCTTGTTCAACCCATTTCATATTGAACTGCGTCGCAGGCATACTAGACCGAGTATCTTTATAAACAGGCACAAGTTCATCTAGTGGACGATCACTGATTACAACACCAGCGGCATGAGTAGCAGCATTCCGCAACAAACCTTCAACTTTTTGACCATAGTTAAGTAATCGATCGACAACTTCTTCTCGTTCGGCTTCCTCTTTTAAGCGAGGCTCTTCTGCAAGTGCTTGCTCAATACTCAAGGGCTTGACACCTTCTATTGGAATTAGTTTTGCCAAGCGATCGACTTGTCCATACGGCATCTGCAAGACACGCCCGATATCGCGAATTGCTGCCTTAGACAACAACGCGCCAAATGTTATAATTTGCCCAACTTTATCATGCCCATATCTTTCTTGTACGTATTGAATTACTTCTTCTCGCCTATCCATACAAAAATCTATGTCAAAATCTGGCATCGATACCCGATCTGGGTTCAAGAACCTTTCAAAAAGAAGATTGTATCTTAGAGGATCAAGATCGGTAATTGTAAGTGCGTATGCAACAAGTGAGCCAGCACCCGAGCCGCGGCCTGGGCCGACTGGTATATCCTTTTCCTTCGCCCATTTTATAAAATCCGCAACGATCAAAAAATAACCTGGAAATCCCATTTGCTCAATAATTTTGAGTTCAAATTCTATTCTTTTTTCATACTCAGATATTGGTGCGGCATGTGGAATAACTGACAATCTATTTTTCAGACCCTCTTTAGCCTGTCGATGTAACTCACTTATCTCGTCACTTGCAAATAATGGAAGGATTGGGTCACGGCAAGTAGCCATAAATGCACAACGTTGCGCAACCTCTATCGTACTCTCTAAAGCTTCTGGAAGGTCAGCAAATAAAGTGGCCATTTCTTCTTGCGTTTTGAAGTAATGTTGGTTTGTTACACTTCTGCGAGGTTCCTGCTGATCAACATAAACCCCATCGGCTATGCATAATAGAGCATCGTGGGCCTCATACATCTCGCCATTATCAAAATATACATCATTTGTTGCAATAAGAGGAATGTTCAAATCATATGCCATATTTATAAAAACAGGCTCAGAGTCATTTTCTTCTTTGGGTAGCCCAGCCCCTTGCGGATGCCTTTGTAATTCAAGGTAGAGACGGTCCGAAAAAATATCATGAAATTTTAGAAGTAAATCCCTGGCTGCTTTATCTTGTGCCGTCAGTATTAATTGTCCCAGCGGTCCTTTAGATCCACCAGTTAGACATATCAGCCCATCTGCATGCTTCTCCAATTGTTCAAAGGAAATTTCTACTTTTTCATCATCATTTTGAATATACATTTCTGAACTAAGCTTCATAAGGTTTTTGTAACCAAGTTCATTTTGTGCGAGTAGTACTATTGGAGCGGTTGTTGGACTCCGCCTATCTGGAACCACATCTGTAAATTTAAAATCAATTTGACATCCAATTATTGGTTGCAAACCATGATCTTTGAACAAAACCGAGAATTCTAAAGCACTAAATAGGTTATTGGTTTCCGTCACTGCAATAGCAGGCATATCATTAGCTTTACAAAATTCTGGTAGTTTTTTTAAGCGCGTTGCGCCTTCAAGTAGAGAATATTCTGTGTGCACTCGAAGATGAATATATTTCGGATAGCCAGTCATTGTTATACTCTATTGCGCGATATAAAAAAACTAAAGGCCTCGCTGCAATTAAATTTCATACTTGAAAAAACTAAATTTTTCGGTTCTCTATATATGAAGATAGTATTTGTTGGCCATTTCTACACCGCATCGAGGTGGTACATCGTAAGTTTACTGGGGTAAGGCGGTAGGTATTCTGGATGGATATCAGGTTTCTTCTTAATGGGGAGCCCGTCGCTTTAACTAATGTTGACGCGACTCAAACTCTGTTAGATTGGTTAAGAATTGATAATCAGCTTACTGGAACAAAAGAAGGCTGCAATGAGGGCGATTGTGGGGCTTGCACTATTATCCTCATTGACAAAGAAAAGTCCATAAGACCTTTGAATTCTTGTATTCTATTTCTCCCTCAGATTGATGGTAAAGCAGTTCGCACAATAGAGGGAATAAGAAAACATAAAGTACAAGATAAAATGGTTGAATTTCACGGCTCACAATGTGGATTCTGCACTCCGGGTTTTATTACCTCAATGGTTGCCGCAAATATCAATGGAGACAGAGACCACAACACAACTCTAGCTGGTAATCTCTGTCGATGTACTGGCTATGAACCTATCGTCAAGGCAGCTAGGGCTTCAGAAGATGAAAAAAAACCAGCTTGGGTGGAGGAAGATTTTAAAAGACTTTCTGATCTGCCAAAATCAGGATCGAAAGAATTACCAAAATCTAAGGAAGAGTTAGCAGAGATACTAAAGAAAGAGCCAAATACTCAATTAATAGCAGGCGCAACAGACATTGGATTATGGGTAAATAAAGACTTCCAAAAATTTCAAAATGTTGCCTTTTTAAATCAAGTATCTGATTTTTCAAATATTGAGGAACAACCTGAAGCTTGGCATATCGGAGCGGGAACTACTATAGAAAAACTGCGCAGTTGGGCGTCCGATGAGGCACCATCATTTGCAAAATTGCTTAAGAGGTATGGATCTACACAAGTTCGATCTGCAGCAACTTTGGGAGGAAATATAGCAAATGGATCTCCCATAGGTGATAGTGCTCCAGCATTGATTGCTATGGAGACTGAACTTGTCTTAAGGCACTCAAAAGGACAGCGAAAGATAAAGTTAGAAAATTTCTTCCTGGATTACAAAAAACAGGACATAAATAAAGGTGAGTTCGTAGAATACTTTATTATTCCTAAAAAAAATATTTCAACAAAATGCTATAAAATTAGCAAGCGATTTGATCAAGATATATCCTCTGTTTGTGGCTGTTTTAATATCGTTTTAGACGACGGATTAATCAAAAAATGCGTAATTGCTTTTGGTGGAATGGCAGGAATACCGAAGAGGGCGATTCATGTTGAAAATAAATTACTAGATCATCTGTGGGAGAAAGAAGTATTGCAATCATGTCGCAAAACTTGGGGAGAGGATTTTAGTCCATTATCTGACTTAAGGAGCTCTTCGGAATACCGCCAGACTACTGCTCACAATTTGTTGCTCCGCTACTATTACGAAACTCTGGGTGCAAATACAAACGTTCAAGACGTAGAGCCTTGAACATGAACAAAGCTGTACCACATGACTCAGCAAAACTGCATGTAACTGGTGCAGCGCGCTATGTTGATGATATACCGATTCCAGCAAGGACCTTGCATCTTGCTTTTGGTCTATCAACTATAGCTAAAGGTAAAATAAAATCGATTGATCTTTCAGCCGTTAAAGAAGCGCCTGGTGTCGCAGATATTATACTATCACACGACCTTCCATTTAAAAATGACGTCGCACCAAATGCAAATGACGAGCCCTTGCTCGCGGATCTAAATGTGAACTTTATCGGCCAACCAATTTTTATTGTAGCTGCAAAGTCACATACAGAAGCAAGATATGCCGCGAAATTGGCTATCATTGAATATACTGAAGAAAAACCAGTTTTAAGTATCAAGGACGCTATTAGCCTGAATAGTCGCTTTGAGGACGGTCCAAGAATTTATCAAAAAGGGGACATTTTATCAGCATTCAAGACCTCCCCGATGACCCTTGAGGGCAAACTTGAATTGGGTGGACAAGAGCACTTCTATCTTGAAGGTCAAGCCGCTATTGCATCTCCGCAAGATGACGGAGAAATGGTAATTTATAGCTCCACCCAACATCCTACAGAAATTCAGCACAAAGTTGCTGAAACATTGGGCCTAGATATGAACCTTGTCAAAGTTGAAGTCCGCCGAATGGGTGGTGGCTTTGGCGGAAAAGAAAGCCAAGGAAATGCTTTAGCTTGCGCTTGCGCAATAGCGGCAGTGCGGAACAACTCAACTGTAAAAATGCGGTATGATCGCGACGATGATATGAAAATTACAGGTAAGCGTCATGATTTCCAAATAGAATACACTGCTGGCTTTGACAAATTAGGTAATATCAAAGCTCTTGATGTTAAGCATTATGTTCGTTGCGGTTGGTCGCAGGACCTATCCCTGCCAGTAGCTGATAGGGCTATGCTGCATGCTGATAATTGTTATCACATTCCAAATTTTAGAGTCGAAAGCCACAGATTAAAAACTAATACCCAAAGTGCGACTGCATTTAGAGGTTTTGGTGGGCCGCAAGGAATGATCGGTATGGAAAGTATAATTGATCACATTGCATTTACTGTTGGTGCAGATCCAGATGCAGTCAGGAAGCGAAACTTTTATACGGCTGAAAAGAAAATCAAAGACGGGTTCAAACCCCAGAAGTCCCATTATGACATGGAGATTAAAGATTTCATAGTTCATGAGATGATGGAGAAACTTTTAGAAGATTGTGATTACCAGACGCGCAAGAGTAAAGTGAAAGAATGGAATAGAGAGAACAAAATTTTGAAAAGAGGGATAGCATTCAATCCTGTAAAGTTTGGAATTTCTTTCACATTGACACAACTTAACCAGGCCGGAGCATTAGTTCACATATATAATGATGGCTCTGTGAAAATTAATCATGGTGGCACAGAAATGGGACAAGGTCTCTTTCAGAAAGTTGCTCAAGTGGCTGCCCATGTTTTTGGTATAGAGACAAACAAAGTCCAAATAACTGCTACTGATACGGCAAAAGTCCCAAATACCTCGGCTACTGCCGCAAGTTCAGGAAGTGACCTCAATGGGATGGCCGTTAAGCAAGCTTGCGATATTATTTGCGCTAGGATCTCATCCTATTTCATTGACAAGTATCGACCCAATACAAATGACGTTAAATTTAAAGATGGAAGAATTAAGGGTAGCAACTTCGACATCGCTTTTGAAGATGCAGTTCACGAAATTTACACTCAACGTATAAGCCTGTCATCAACTGGATTTTACAAAACACCTGACTTACAGTGGGATCGAATTGTAGGAAAAGGTAGACCATTCTACTATTTTGCTTACGGTACAGCGGTCTCTGAAGTTGTAGTAGACACTTTAACGGGAGAATTCAAATTATTAAGGACTGATATATTACACGATGCTGGCAAAAGCTTAAATCCCGCAATTGATATCGGGCAAATAGAAGGTGGGTTTATCCAAGGCCTTGGTTGGCTAACGACCGAGGAACTTGTATGGGATGAAAAGGGCGATTTAAAAACTCATGCACCATCAACCTATAAAATTCCCTGTGCATCCGATCGGCCAAAAATTTTTAATGTAAGATTGTTTGATAACTTGAACCTAGAAAATACAATCTACAAATCAAAGGCTGTTGGAGAACCACCGTTTATGCTTGGTATTTCGGTATTCCTTGCAATAAGAGATGCAATCTCTGCCTGTGGCAATAATTGGCCCAACTTAAAAGCACCTGCCACACCTGAAAACATTCTCAAGGCAATCAGGTACGTAGATGGCACTTGATTATAGTACTCTAAAACGGGTTGTAGATAAGAATGGACCAGTCTCAAGGATCTTAATTCTCGAGATTAAGGGTTCGACTCCAAGAGGAAGTGGCACCGAGATGTATGTTTGGGCCAACGGTACCCAAGGCACAATCGGAGGGGGCACTCTTGAATTTGAGGCAATTAAATCGGCCCAAGAAATTTTAAAAACAAGAAAGACAAAACTTAAGTCTTATCCGTTGGGTCCTGAATTGGGACAGTGTTGTGGCGGTCATGTAAAATTATTGACTGAGTATTACGATGAAAAAGCTGTTACTAATTTGAAGGATCAGAGCTTAAATATAAGATCACTTTCAGGTGCAACAGAGGCTCCAAAAAAAGTAAAAAAGCTTATAAATAAATATAAAAATGAACAAATTAGCTTTGACCATAAGCTTTCCGATGAATGGTTGATTGAGAAAGTTATTACTGCAAGGTCTCCCATATGGATATGGGGGGCAGGACACGTAGGCTCTGCGATATTATCACTTTTGGCGCCTATGCCAAATTTAGAGATTTATTGGTTGGATACCGATAATAGCAGATTTCCAGATCTAGAGTTCTCCAACGTCTATAAAATAATATACGACTCCCCAGAGCAATTTATAAAACGGGCGCACCCTAATGCCGAACATTTGATCTTAACCTACTCACACAAAATCGACCTCGAAATTTGTGATAAGATCCTTAACCATGATTTTAAATGGGTTGGATTAATAGGGTCAAAAACAAAATTTAACCGATTTAAAAAGAAACTTTTATCATTTGGGCACACAGAAAAAACAATTGACCAAATTCAATGCCCAATAGGATATAAGAATTACGGAAAGCATCCTCAACAGATCGCTTTGAGTGTTGCAGTAAATTGGCTAGAAAGAAATCATGAATTAGAAAAGGGCTTAATATTTGATAAAAAAATTGCTTGAGCTCGATGGCATCTTTAAATCATACCCTGGTGTTATAGCTAATAGTAACATTTCTTTTGATATAAATGTCGGTGAAGTCCACGCTTTGCTCGGTGAAAATGGTGCTGGAAAGTCCACATTAGTGAAAATAATCTATGGGTTGGTCAAGCCCGATAGTGGTAACTTACTATTAAATGGTGCTCCATTTAAACCAGGCACTCCAAGTGAAGCCCGAAAAGCAGGGATTGCAATGGTATTTCAGCACTTTTCCCTATTTGAGGCGCTGAGCGTTGCTGAAAATATATCACTAGGTATGGATCATCCCCCAAATCAAAAAGACTTAGGCGAAAAAATCAAATCTGTATCCGAGTCTTACGGGCTACCCCTGGATCCAGCAAAGACAGTTGGTGCACTTTCGGTCGGAGAACGTCAAAGAGTAGAAATTATTCGCTGCCTATTACAGAATCCAAAGTTATTAGTAATGGATGAGCCCACATCAGTTTTGACACCACAAGAGGTAGATATTTTATTTAAAACACTTCTAAAGCTTAGGTCTGAGGGCACCTCCATTTTATATATTAGTCATAAGTTAGAAGAGATAAGAAAATTATGTGATACAGCTACAATTCTGCGTCTCGGAAAGAAAGTAGATACCTGCACACCCAAAAACACAAGCACAAAAAAATTAGCGGAAATGATGGTTGGTTCTAGTATTAAGGCACCCAAAAAAATAAATAAACCAGCCGGGCGGATTTTACTAAAAATTGAGAATGTTTGCTCCCTAAGTAAGAGCCAATTTGGCACTCCCCTTACCAATATAGAGTTTGATTTAAAGCAGGGAGAAATACTAGGAATTGGCGGAGTTGCGGGTAATGGACAAGATGAACTATTTGCCGTTTTATCAGGCGAGCAAATATCACAAAAAGGAAGTATTAGTTTCAACGAAAGTAATATAACTAAATTTACTCCCAACCAACGACGGGAAATAGGCCTGCTGTCTGCACCGGAAGAGCGCTTAGGACACGCAGCGGCACCTAATATGAGCCTAATAGAAAATATATTAATTACTGCGGAACAGTCTCAAGACCTTGTATCCAGAGGGTTTATTGACTGGAAGAAAAGTAAAGCGTTTGCAGAAAAAGTCATAAAAGAGTTTGATGTAAGAACTCCAAGCTCCAAAAATACAGCTGGATCACTTTCTGGAGGAAATTTGCAAAAATTCGTAATTGGTAGAGAAATTTTGCAAAATCCTACTGTATTTATTGTGAACCAGCCAACATGGGGTGTTGATGCTGCTGCTGCATCTTCGATTAGGCAAGCACTTCTAACCTTGTCAGAAAGTGGGGCGGCAATTTTAGTTATATCGCAAGATCTTGATGAGCTATTAGAAATTAGTGACCGGTTTGCTGCCTTAAATGAGGGAACATTATCTCAGATTGAAAAGACTGCCGACCTTTCTTTTGAACAAATTGGTCTCATGATGGGAGGGGCCAAAGACCTGGAAGCAAGAAATGTTTAAATTAGAAAAACGTCCACAACAGTCTCAAAAATGGATTTACTTATCTCCATTCCTAGCAGTCGTTATTACAATGATCTCCGGCGGAATTCTCTTCGCTATATTAGGTGAAAATCCATTTGAGGCTATACGCATTATCTTCTGGGACCCATTATTTGATCCAAACTTTGCAAGCTACTCTCGCCCACAATTACTTGTAAAGGCAGGGCCTCTAATATTAATCGCCATTGGCCTATCATTTGGGTTCAAGGCTGGGGTTTGGAATATTGGAGCTGAGGGTCAATACATAATGGGTGCTATTTTTGGGGCAAGTCTAGCATTAGCTTTTTATCCAATGGAAAGTAAATTAATTTTCCCATTAATGATAATTGCTGGTGCCCTAGGCGGGTTTCTATGGGGAATGATACCAGCTTTTTTGAAGGCAAAGCTAAATACAAATGAAATTTTAGTTTCGCTTATGCTTGTTTATGTTGCTGAATCGATACTGGCTTCTGTGAGTCAGGGTCTTCTAAAAAATCCTGATGGATATGGATTTCCTGGCTCGCGCAATCTACAAAAATACGAAAGCGCTGCTAATGTAGAAATCATCAGCAATTCTGGAATGCATTGGGGTGTTTTATTTGCATTTATAACAGTAATTTTCTCATACATTGTTTTGACCAGACACATTCAAGGATTTAATATTCAACTCACTGGCGAGGCCCCACGAGCAGCAAAATTTTCTGGTGTAAATCCGACTGCAAATATAGTATTTTGTCTCGGTATTTCGGGGGCGCTCGCAGGCCTTGCTGGGATGTTCGAAGTAGCTGGGCCATCTGGTCAGATAACAATAGAATTTAATTCTGGCTATGGCTTTACTGCAATTATAGTTGCTTTTCTGGGAAGACTACACCCTATTGGGATACTCCTATCTGGTTTACTGATTGCTCTGACATATATTGGGGGTGAATTAGCACAGCTAATGCTGGGTTTGCCTGGAGCTTCTATTCAGTTGTTTCAAGGGATGCTTCTGTTTTTCCTTCTCGCAACAGACCTGTTTGCAAATTACCGAGTTAAGATAGGAACAAACTAATAATGGACTTTTCTAGTATCAATCCGGCTCTTTTGATAGCTTCACTAATGGTCTCCGCAACACCAATCTTATTGGCCGCCATTGGAGAGGCGGTTGCGGAAAAATCTGGAGTATTAAACCTCGGTGTCGAGGGTATGATGATTGTTGGAGCAGTAGTAGGCTTTATAATAGCAGTTAATACTAACGCGCCACTTTTAGGATTCATATGTGCTGCGATCGTATCAGGTATATTCTCGATGATATTCGGAATACTCACTCAATATTTAAAATCTAACCAAGTAGCTACTGGCCTTGGCCTCACATTAGTGGGGTTAGGTTTATCTGCATTACTTGGGAGGCCTTATGAGGGAATGAAGTCACCTACCCTGAGGGCACTTGACATACCATTCTTAGGAGACATTCCAGTTTTGGGGAAAATGCTATTTTCGCACGATTTAATGATTTATTTTTCAGTCTTTTTAGTAGCTATTGTTTGGTGGTTTTTAAAATTCACACACGCTGGAATGGTTTTGAGAGCAGTAGGGGAAAATCATGACGCGGCACACGCACTTGGATACAAAGTCGTTAGGGTGCGAATGCTTGCTATAATGTTTGGTGGCGCCACCAGTGGCTTAGGAGGCGCTTATATTTCACTAGCAAGAGTCCCACAGTGGACTGAAGGAATGACTGCCGGTGCAGGTTGGATAGCCCTAGCGATTGTAGTTTTCGCAAGTTGGAGACCGTGGCGAGTTTTATTTGGTGCCTATATTTTTGGCGGTGTGACAGTGTTGCAGCTAAATTTACAGGCGGCTGGAGCTTCTATTCCTGTCGAGTACTTATCAATGTCACCATATTTGATTACAATTATAGTTCTTGTTATCATTTCATCACGGGGGAATCAGGGAGCGCCCGCATCCCTGGGACGACCATTTCACGCCTCATCGTGAGGCCTATTTCAATTTAGGGAGAGATATATGTACATAAAATCTGTAATAGCTGGCGCAATAGCTTCGGTTGGAATTGCGGCAGCAGCTTTGGCAGCTGATGTCAAAGTAGGGTTTGTTTATGTTGGACCAGTTGGTGACTATGGATGGACATATGAGCATGATCAAGGCAGACTGGCTGTAGAAGAACATTTCGGTGATAAAGTAGAAACCGTTTACCAAGAATTAGTCCCAGAGGGAGCTGACTCCGAAAGGGTTATGACCCAGATGGCCTTGCAGGGAGCTGATTTAATTTTCACAACTTCATTTGGTTATATGGAACCAACTATAAACGTTGCTGAAAAGTTTCCTAATGTAAAATTTGAGCATGCTACTGGCTATATGCGAGCTGACAACGTTTCCACCTATTCAGCCCGATTTTATGAAGGAAGAGCTATACAAGGTCATATCGCAGGAAAGATGACCAAAACCAATAAAGTTGGTTATATTGGGTCTTTTCCGATTCCAGAAGTTGTAAGAGGCATTAACTCAGCCTTCATACATGCTAGGAAGGTTAATCCAGATGTCGAATTTAATATCGTTTGGATTTATACCTGGTTTGACCCTGCAAAAGAAGCAGACGCTGCAACCGCTTTAATCGAACAGGGTTGCGATGTCGTTTTACAACATACTGACTCCACTGCACCACAAGCTGCGGCAGAAAAAGCAGGTGGGGTAATAACTTTTGGTCAGGCTTCAGATATGGCAATGTTTAAACCTACACCCAGAGTATCATCAATTATTGACGATTGGGCACCATACTATATTGCCAGAACTCAGGCTGTCCTAGATGGAACGTGGACCTCAACTGACACTTGGGACGGTATTGGGCCGGGTATGGTTGGTATTGGAGAAATTACTGCTGCAGTTCCAGCCGATGTAAAAGCAGAAGCACTCGCCATGAAAGATGCAATTGCTTCTGGAGATTATCATCCATTTACAGGACCCATCAATAAGCAAGACGGTTCAGTTTGGTTAGCTGCAGGCGAAACAGCGGATGATGGAACTCTGTTAGGAATGAACTTTTACGTAGAGGGCATCAACGGAGACGTGCCTCAATAATGATTTGAAGCCCCCATTAATTTATGGGGGCTCTAAAACTACCGATGGAACCTAACTAATGACTGACGTCGTAATAATCGGTGGCGGAATTGCAGGGATGTCTGCATGCGCTCAGTTAGCACAATATGTTAAAGTCGTTTTGTTAGAAGCTGAACCCGAGCTGTGCTATCATTCATCTGGAAGATCTGCAGCAACATATATTGAAGACTATGGTAACCAGGTTACAAAAGCACTAAATAAAGCAAGCTTGACTTTCCTTAAAGCCGAGAGCCAAGGATTTTTAAAAAAGCGAGGCCTTCTATTACTTGGTAAAAAAGGTCAAGAAGCACAGTTCCAAACTGACTCCGAAGATTTAGGCTTAGAGTGTATTTCCATTGACGAAGCTTTCAAACTCGTCCCAGCCCTCAATGGAGAAAGTATAACGCGACAAGCCTACAGGCCTGATGTTTACGATATTGATACAAATAAGCTCTACGAGTACTACAGAAAGAGTGCCCTAGAACACGGAGCTCAAATAAGAAAAAAAACAAAGCTGAAAACTGCTTATCTAAAAAATAAAAAATGGGAAATAGAAAGTTCAGACGGTGACATTTCTGCAAGCGCATTAATCAATGCAGCGGGTGCTTGGGCCGATCAGGTTGCGGAGTTTTGTGGGGTCTCAAAACTCAATATTAAGCCTTATAAACGCTCTATTGCTAGAATGCAGGCGCCCGCAGGCATCAATGTCCAAAACTGGCCTATGATCGATGGTGTTGGAGAAACTTGGTATGCAAAACCTGATGCGGGGAGCCTCATAATATCACCTGCTGACAAAAAACTGGTGGAACCTCATGACGCCTGGGCAGATGATGAGACGTTAGCAGCTGGCGTTGAGTCTTTTCAGGGCATAATAAATGCTCCAGTAGACCGAATGCTATCTAACTGGGCTGGATTAAGGAGCTTCGCTCCAGATGGAAATTTAGTAATAGGACCAGATAGAAATAACCCGTCTTTTTTCTGGTTTGCGGGTCAAGGTGGATATGGGTTCCAAACGACTGCTGCCGCAAGTCAACTCTTGTGTGATTTATTTATTGGAAGAAAAGTTTCAATTGAGGACGAAACACTTCAGGCTCTCTTACCTGGTAGATTTTAATGCCACTTCGAGAAAATCTACCCTCAACGGCTAGTCAGGCCGAAATTATTGGGAAGAACAAATTATATTCAGCCTCTGCTGCACGGAATGCTCCATTCATATTGGAGGTTTTATCTCAATATCTTCCAGATAAAGGAAAAGTATTAGAGATTGCTAGCGGGACGGGTCAGCACTGCACATACTTTGCCGAGGCTTTTTGTAATCTTGAGTGGCAACCAAGTGAAATTAATCCCAAGCGTTTAGACAGCATTCAAGCCTATATAAAGGAAACAAACCAAGTAAACATTAACATGCCACTCTCGCTTGATGCCACCGCCGAAAACTGGGCCAAAGAAATTGATACTTACAATGTAATAATCACGATTAATTTTTTTCATCTTATTAGCAATAAAGAAATGAAAACGCTTATTCGTGAAAGTTCATTAGCACTTCAAACCAATAGCTATTTTGTAATTTACGGCCCATTTATGAGAGGTGGTGAATTAACAAGCGATCAAGATATCAAGTTTCACACTTCACTTATCGAATGCGACCCAGATATCGGATATAAAGATGACTTCGATATACTTGATGAAATAGAAGCAAATAATTTATCGCCTGAAGCGATTATCGAAATGCCTTCTAATAATTTAATGTTCGTAGCGAAAAAATAGTATCAAATTCGGCTGTGCTTATTGAAACATACTTCATAAGTGATCTACGATATTACAAATTACACTAGATGCTGAGGCCGTTATGTTTTCAATCGAACATGAATTTGATTCAACAATTATAACTTTAGTAGATGAAGGGACTGCCCAATTACAGGAAGACCTGATTATAAATAATTTTTCCGAATGTGTAACAATTGAACAATACGATGCAAGGACTGATAAGATTAATAAAATAACATTTTCTATGGCACAGATAAAAGACTTAAGTGCTGCGATCAATCTCCCAGAAGGAGTTTACTCGAGATTTCACAAAAAACATTTCAAACAATAATATCGGAAGTAGCCACAGAAACGGATTTTAAAAATGCAAAGCAAGTTTTTCCAAGCTTCAAATCCATAGCATTAAGCGAACGTTGCGTTATCCGCGTAATAAGCTTGTGATTTCCAACTTTGATACCAATAACAGCACCTGGTCCACTTCCTAATATGATTTCAACCACCTCTCCTTTGAGTATGTTTAGAGCAGAAATCTTTTGAGGTTTGTCTATCGCGAGCGTGATATCTTTTGCTAAGATTCTTAAACTAACTTTTCTACCTAAAGGCGTGTCTATCATTGGCAAAAATAACTTAGAACCTGCAAAATCTAATTCCGTGATACCATCAGGTGCATGATTGTATACCGTTGCTTCAATAAACGATGAAAGATCTCTCAAACCCAATTTCTTTGCGACACTGAAACTGGATAATATTTCCAAGGTTTTTCCCTGTTCGAGAATGCTACCTTTTTCAAGAACTACTATTTTATCAGAAAGTCTGGCAACTTCAGATTGGGAATGGCTGATATACAAAATTGGTAAATTAAAATTATCACGCAAAAATTCTAGGTAAGGAATAACTTCTGATTTTAAACCTTCATCAAGACTAGCCAAGGGTTCATCCAAAATCAGTATTTTTGGGTTGCTCAGCAAAGCACGACCCATCGCCACCCTTTGCTTTTCACCACCTGATAAGTTTTCAGGTAGTCGATTTAAAATGCCTTCTAAGTTTAGAACCTCCACAATTTCTGAAAAAGCGCCAAGTTGACCCCTTCTACCAAACCTGGATGAATATTTTAAATTTGCCTCAACTTTCATGTGCGGAAATAGTCTTGCATCTTGAAACACAAAACCAATCCCTCGCTTGTTAACTGGAACATTGATTTTTTGTTCACTATCGAAAACTAATTCATTAAATATTTTTATATAACCTTTATTTGGTTTCATTAGCCCGGCGATGAGGTTTACCAGCGTTGATTTACCAGCACCAGAAGGTCCAAAAATAGCAGTTATACCGATATCAGCATCAAATTTCGTTTTGAGGTAGAAGTTACCCATGATCTTATCAATGTTGACATTGATACTCATTCTCGGTGCTCTCTGCTACTTAATCTGCTAGCGAGAACCTCAGAAATGTACAACGCTACGATAGAAATTAGTAAGGAAAGACAAACTAATCTTATTGTCATAAAATTATTACCAGGAAGTTGTAAAAATTCAAAAATTGCCGATGGCACTGTTTGGGTCTGGCCTGGAATATTCGATACAAAGGTAATTGTAGCTCCAAATTCTCCCATTGATTTTGCAAAACCTAAAACCGCTCCGGTTATTAAAGCTGGAATGACTAACGGCAAAGTTATCGTGAGAAAAATCATAAACCTGTTTGCGCCCAATGAATACGCAGCCACTTCTAATTTTGGATCGACACTCTCAAAGCCTAATCTGAAAGCTCGAACCATCAATGGAAAAGACATTATAGCAGCGGCTAGCACGGCTCCGAACCAATGAAAGGCAACTGTAATTCCAAAATAGGTATCTAAAAAACGTCCAATTAACCCGGTCCGACTAAATAAGATCAATAAAAAATATCCGGTGACTACGGGAGGGAGTATTAACGGAATATGGACTATAACATTAAGTGCCTGGCGGCCCCAGAAATTTTTTCTGGATAAAACATAGGCGATATAGACCGCAGGCAATAAACTAAAGACAACAGACCAAATTGATACCTTGATAGATAAAAAGATTGCGTCTATTTCCTGAGGGCTTAATTCCAAAGTTACTATCCATTACTAGTGCCTTTTTTTTATCATGGAGCTAAAGCAACTGACAACTTCAAAATTGAACACTTGCAAATACAAAATATTACAATTATACGACGATCGACAGCGGCGTGTTGGGAAACCTACACTCCACCGATTTAACGTAACGGGCCGCGGGCCCGTTTTTTTATTTGAGATAATGATTAATAACTTAATAGCAAAATCCAATATGGACAAAAAACTTGCAGAACTCTTAAATCCCATTTTAGAAGATTTGGGTTTTGAGATGGTGCGCATTAGATTGTCCAGTGGCGATACTAGTACCCTCCAAATTATGGCAGATCGCATGAACGGGCAAATCGGGGTTGATGATTTGGCAAATATAAATACCTCAATTGGAACAATACTTGATGTAGAAGACCCAATAGCGGAAAATTATACATTGGAGATCTCGAGCCCCGGCATCGATCGACCGCTTACAAGAAAAAAAGATTTTGACAATTATCAAGGGTTTGAAGCCAAACTAGAAACTACAGAACTCATTGATGGGCGACGTAGGTTTAAAGGTATTTTAGCTGGAATTAGTAACGATGAAGTGCTGATCAATCTTGAAGAAGGCACAGTCGGTTTGGAATTTAATTGGCTATCAGACGCAAAATTAATTTTATCAGATGATTTGATCAAGCAAATACTTAAGAAAAAAAATACAAAAACGACTATTTTAAATGAAGAAAACTTTGACGAAATCGAGACCTAGTTGGAAAGTAATGAGGATTAGAAAATGGCTATAACTTCTGCAAATCAGTTAGAACTATTGCAAACGGCTGAGGCTGTAGCACGCGAAAAAATGATAGACCCAAGTCTAGTAGTGGAAGCAATGGAAGAGAGTTTAGCACGAGCAGCTAAATCACGCTATGGCTCTGAAATGGATATACAAGTGTCCATTGACAGGAAGACTGGCCGAGCAACATTTCGACGTGTCCGTACAGTTGTCGAAGAAGAATTGTTAGAGAATTATCAGGCTGAGATGACTGTGGAACAGGCGAAGCAGTACATGGAAAATCCAGAAGTTGGACAGCAATTCATTGAGGAAATACCCCCAGTAGATATGGGGCGCATAGCGGCTCAATCAGCTAAACAAGTAATTTTGCAAAAAGTGCGAGAAGCCGAGCGCGATAGGCAATTCGAAGAATTTAAGGATCGTGCTGGTACTATTATAAATGGAGTCGTGAAACGCGAAGAATACGGAAACGTCATAGTTGATGTTGGTAGAGGTGAGGCAATGCTTCGCCGAAATGAGAAAATTGGCAGAGAAAGTTACCGCTCAGGAGATAGAATTCGCTGTTATATCAAGGAAGTAAGAAGAGAGATGAGAGGCCCTCAAATCTTTTTATCAAGAACCGCCCCCGAATTTATGGCTGAGCTATTTAAAATGGAAGTGCCAGAAATTTACGAAGGAATTATCGAAATAAAGTCTGTTTCAAGAGATCCTGGATCACGCGCAAAAATATCAGTATTCACCAACGATAGTTCAATTGATCCAGTGGGAGCTTGCGTCGGTATGCGAGGAAGTCGTGTGCAAGCAGTAGTAAACGAATTACAAGGTGAGAAAATTGATATTATTCCGTGGAACGATGACCAACCAACATTTTTAGTTAACGCTTTGCAGCCTGCAGAAGTGACCAAAGTTGTTCTAGATGAAGAAGCTGGAAAAATCGAGGTAGTTGTTCCAGATGATCAACTATCTCTTGCAATTGGGCGCAGAGGACAAAATGTTCGTTTAGCAAGCCAGTTAACCAATCTTGATATTGATATATTGACTGAGGCTGAGGAATCAGTGCGACGCCAGAAAGAATTTGAGGAGCGCACTACCTTGTTCATGGAAACTCTAGATTTAGACGAATTTTTTGCACAATTACTCGTTTCTGAGGGCTTCGCTAGTCTGGAAGAAGTAGCTTATGTAGAATTAGATGAGTTAATGGTAATTGACGGTTTGGATGAAGAGACCGCCAGTGAATTGCAAACTAGAGCCCGCGAGTTCATTGAGAAGGAAACTCAGGAAGCTCTCGAAAAGTTGCGGGAGCTAGGTGTAGAAGAAGCATTGCTAAACTTTGACGGTCTCTCTCCGAAAATGCTAATTGCGCTGGCTGATGACGGCATAAAATCTGTCGAAGAGTTCGCAAAATGTGCCGACTGGGAACTCGCAGGCGGTTGGACAACGGTCGATGGTGAACGGGTCAAAGATGATGGGCTTTTGGAAAACTTTGGGGTTAGCCTTGAGGAGGCTCAAGATTTAGTTATGACGGCACGGGTTATCCTTGGATGGGTAAATCCAGATGATATTGCTCCTACAAATTCTTTAGGAACAGAAGAGGAAAATTAATTAGAAAGCCGGCATGATAGATACTGTTGAACATAAAGACACACTACTTAGTAATGAAAGAAAGTGTATCGTGACTGGCGAAATCAGAGATCGAGACGAAATGTACCGTTTTATAATTGATCCTGATAATCAAATTTTGCCAGATTTAGCTGCCAAACTCCCTGGAAGGGGTTTTTGGGTCTCGGCCAATCAGTCATCTTTGAAATTGGCTATAGAAAAAAACCTTTTTGAGAAGTCGGCTAAAAAAAGTTTGAAGATTAAAGAGGGTTTGATTTGCGAGATAGAAAACCTCCAATCAAAAAGATTACTAGATATGATCCGTCTGGCACGTAAAGCTGGCCAAGCGGTATGTGGTTATGAGAAAGTCAAAGAATTACTGTCAAAAGATAAAGTTTCGGTACTGATACAAGCCTATGATGGCTCCGGTCGAGGAAAGGCAAAACTTAGTACTCCTGATAACGCAAAATTTATTGGATGCTTAAGTGCACTTGAGCTGGGAGAGGCATTTGAGAGACAAAATGCAATTCATTGTGCAGTTACGTCTGGCGGTTTAGCTAAACGTATAGTACAGGAAGCACACCGGTTAAAGGGTCTTCGACGAAAATTTGGTGAAAAATCACCTGAAAGGAAAAGACAACTAAATGAGCGATAGTGATGGCAAAAAAACTCTAGGTTTACGGGGTGGTCCCCGAGCAGGTAATGTCAAACAAAGCTTTAGCCACGGACGTAGCAAGAGTGTTGTTGTCGAAACCAAACGCAAACGTGTAGTTGTTCCAAAACCAGTTACAGCAAAAACTATGGATGGTAGTACGCAAGAATCTGAAAAAACTGCAAGTGCAAGGCCTTCAGGTGTTACAGATGCGGAAATGGAACGTCGAATGAAAGCTTTGCAGGCTGCAAAAGCCCGCGAAGCTGAAGAAAAATCTGAACGCATTGCTGAAGAACAGACACGGCAAGAGGAACGTGATAGAAAAATAGCCGAGCAGGAAGCAAAAGAAAAAGAACAACGCGATGCTGAAAGTCAGGCTCGCAAAAAGGCTGATGAAGAAAGAGCAAAGATAGAAGCGGAAGAGTTAGTAAAACAAGCGGCCCTTAATGCACCAGTACCAAAGGGTGATCCCGACACTGTACTGAAAGATCAAAAAAACCCTCTATCAGCTCAAAGAAAGAAGACCCGTGCGGACGAACCTAGCGAAAGAAGAAACACTAAAGGGCGTGAAGGATTTGGACGGCGATCTGGTAAGCTAACCATTAGTCAAGCCTTGGAAGGCGAAGGTGGTCGACAAAAATCAATGGCCGCAATGAGGCGCAAACAAGAAAGAGCCCGTCAAAAGGCGATGGGCCAAATGCAGGAGCGCGAGAAAGTTGTCAGAGACGTTCAAGTTCCTGAAGCGATAGTGGTTTCTGAATTAGCAAACAGGATGGCTGAACGTGTAGCTGAAGTCGTAAAAGCGCTCATGAAAATGGGCATGATGGTAACCCAAAATGAGGTTATTGATGCTGATACCGCAGAGTTAATTGTCGAAGAATTTGGACACAAGATTGTTCGAGTTTCTGACGCGGACGTTGAAGATGTTATCAACGAGGTAACAGATGCAGAGACTGACTTAAAACCACGGCCAGCGGTAGTTACAATCATGGGTCATGTCGACCACGGCAAGACATCTTTGCTCGATGCAATTAGAGATACCAAGGTAACAGCGGGGGAAGCAGGTGGAATTACCCAGCATATTGGCGCATACCAAGTCGAGACAAAAAGAGGTGATGTTATAAGCTTTCTTGACACTCCAGGACACGCTGCTTTTACTTCGATGCGTTCAAGAGGTGCCCAGGTTACAGATATTGTGGTTTTAGTTGTAGCTGCAGACGACGCTGTAATGCCTCAGACAGTAGAGGCTATCAATCATGCTAAGGCTGCGAATGTGCCAATGATTGTTGCAATTAACAAAATTGACCGCGCCGAAGCCAATTCAGACAAAGTACGGACTGATCTACTTCAACACGAAGTAATTGTGGAGAAACTATCTGGCGAGGTTCAAGATGTTGAAGTCTCCGCTATAAGTGGAGCAGGACTAGATGAATTACTGGAAGCTATAGCGCTGCAGGCTGAAATACTGGAACTTACTGCAAATCCAGAAAGGGCCGCTCAAGGTGCAGTTATAGAGGCACAACTAGATGTAGGCCGCGGACCAGTAGCAACGGTACTTGTTCAGCGCGGTACGTTACAACAGGGTGACATTTTCGTAGTGGGCGAGCAGTGGGGTAAAGTTAGAGCACTTATTAATGACCAAGGTAAACGTGTTGAGAACGCGGGGCCGTCAGTACCTGTCGAAGTATTAGGATTGAATGGAACACCTGAAGCTGGTGATGTTTTGAATGTTGTTGAAACTGAAGCCCAAGCAAGAGAAATTGCAGATTACCGGATTGCAGTTGCAAAAGAGAAGAGAGCGACTGCTGGTGCATCAACCTTGGAACAAATGATGGCAAAAGCTAAAGAAGATGAAAATGTTTCAGAGCTTCAAATTTTAGTTAAAGCTGACGTGCAAGGTTCTGCAGAAGCAATTGTACAAGCAATGGAAAAAATTGGAAATGAAGAAGTAAGAGTGCGTGTACTACACTATGGTGTCGGGGCTATTACAAACACAGACGTTAGCCTAGCTGAAGCTTCTAATGCACCAGTAATTGGATTTAATGTTCGTGCGAATGCTTCGGCTCGCCAGGTGGCTAGTCAAAAGGGTGTAGAGGTCAGATATTATTCCGTAATCTATGACCTCGTTGATGATGTTAAAGCTGCAGCAAGTGGTCTTCTATCAGCCGAAATCCGAGAAAATTTTATTGGTTATGCTCAAATTAAAGAGGTTTTCAAAGTTTCTGGAGTAGGTAAAGTTGCAGGTTGTATTGTAACAGAGGGCGTTGCAAGACGTAGTGCTGGTGTTCGCTTATTGCGTGACAATGTGGTAATACATGAAGGAACCCTAAAAACATTAAAACGCTTCAAAGATGAAGTCCCTGAAGTTCAATCAGGCCAAGAATGTGGTATGGCTTTTGAGAATTATGAAGATATCCGAAATGATGATGTCATAGAGATTTTCGAGCGCCAAGAAATTGAGCGTAATCTAGATTAATTTCATAGCCAATCACGCAGAACCGCTATCAAAGGAATATCTGCAGGTGGCATTTGAAAATCTTTTAAACATTTTACATGCACCCATTTTAGGTTTTGACCTTCTTTGGGTTTAGGAGTTCCATCCCACTTTCGGCAAGCAAAAAGTGGCATTAACAGATGAAAATCAGAGTACCCATGGCTGGCGAAAGTTAGCGGAGCAAGACAACTAGACCAGGTTTCAATTCCTAACTCTTCATATAGCTCTCTAACTAAAGCATCTTCTGGAGTTTCTCCCGACTCAATTTTTCCACCCGGGAATTCCCACAAGCCCTCCATGCTTTTCCCCTTAGGCCTTTGCGTAATTAAAACTCTTCCATCTATATCGATAAGTGCAACTGCTGATACTAATATAACTTTCATGATCTATAATCAGCATTTATTTGTATGTAACTTTGAGTCAGATCACAGGTCCAGACTGTTGCCTCACCTGTCCCAAGGCCCAAATCAACATTCAAACTTAAATGTTGTCGCTTCATATATGTCGCCCCATCTGCCTCTTTATAGGTTGGAGACACCCAGCCATCTTCGGCCACCAAAATTTCACCTAACCTTATCGACAATTTATCTCTATCAGCTGATGCACCTGATTTACCAATTGCCATAACAATCCTACCCCAATTTGGATCTTCTCCAGCAGCAGCAGTTTTCACTAAAGGTGAATTAGCAATAGACATGGCATGCAATTTAGCTTCTTTTTGGTCAATTGCACCACTTACACGAACTTGAATAAACTTACTTGCCCCCTCACCATCGCATACAACTTGATGGGCCAAGTCGAGCATCACTTTACGTAATCCCTCACGGAACTCCAAATTGCTCTTATTAACTTTAATACCACTTTTCCCCGTTGCGCTCACAAATAAGGTGTCGGAAGTTGAGGTATCGCTGTCGACTGTAATACAGTTGAAGGTTTCCTCATTCAAATCTGTGATAATTGATTGTAATTCACTTTGATCAATTAATGCGTCTGTAAAGATATAAACCAGCATAGTACCCATATTAGGAGCAATCATACCTGAACCTTTCGCAATGCCAGAAATTTTGATTTTGGCTCCTTCATCACTAAGTTCGACACTACTACCTTTAGGAAATGTATCCGTAGTCATTATAGCCTTGGCCGCTTCCTCTATTTTGGTTTCATGAACCGAAGCGACCAGATAATCGAGCACATTTATTATCTTTTCGTATTCAAGCGGCTCACCAATTACTCCAGTCGACGATGAAAATATTCTTTCGACTGGTACCTCAACTCTTTTTGAAAGTGCTGTGATAATTTCATGAACCGCTATTTCACCTTGGCGTCCCGTGAACGCATTTGCGTTACCTGCGTTTATAATTATTGCAGCCCCGTTATTTTTGATCTTCATTCCAATTTTATTTTGGCAATCAATTACAGGTGCTGATCTCGTCATAGACTTTGTGAATAGACCAGCAACTACCGTTTCTGCTTCCAAAACAATAAGAGTTACATCTTCACCATCTCCTGATTTTATTCCAGCATTTACTGTGGCAAATCTTACTCCTGGTATAGGATACATATTTGGAAAATTTTTTGGAGCCAACGGTGAAACTTTTAAAATAACAGACATGACATGACCCCAGACAAAGAATTAAAAATTTTTCAAAAGAACTTATACTAATATAAATTTTATTCAGCCCTTTTAATCAACAAAAACGGTAGGGTCTATATTGATTAAGAAAACATGTTCTTTGAATATATTTAAGCAAATAGTCCACGATTTTTATGCACAAAATACTCATATATTAGTGTAAGCTATGAATAAAGCGACTAAAAGCGGTTGTAAAATTATAGAGAACGTTGACACTTTTTATGCATCCCCTTAAATCGCATAATGTGTTTATACTAAGGCGCTTTAAACTTTTAAGGTTTTCCGGCCATAAAAGCAGTAGTCATAGAGTTTAAATCCTGTGTGGGTTAGGAATATAATGTTAGGTCTTGGAAAAATTGCAAAGAAAGTTTTCGGCACTCCAAATGATCGACGGATAAGAGAAGTACAAGCTATCGTCGAGAATATAAACGCACTTGAAAAAGATTTCAGCCTTCTCTCTGACAATGAAATAAGCTCAAAAACCGAAGAGTTTAAGCAGCGTTATGGAGAGGGAGAAACCCTTGATAAATTACTTCCAGAGGCATTTGCTAACTGTCGCGAAGCTGCAAAGCGGGCTTTGGGTCTGAGAGCTTTTGATGTCCAATTGGTTGGAGGAATTTTTCTGCATCGCGGGAACATTTCCGAAATGAAAACCGGTGAAGGGAAAACTTTGGTGGCAACCTTCCCAGCATATCTAAATGCTCTTGTTGGAAAAGGTGTGCATATTGTTACGGTTAATGATTATCTTGCAAAAAGAGATGCAGAGTGGATGTCGAAGGTCTATACTGCGCTAGGAATGACAACAGGGGTAGTTTATCCCCAGCAAGAAGATGAAGAAAAGCTGGAAGCATACTCTTGCGATATTACATATGCGACAAATAATGAGTTAGGTTTCGATTATCTGCGCGATAATATGAAACCCAGTATTGATCAAATTGCTCAAAAGCATCATTATTTTGCTATTGTAGACGAAGTTGATAGCATTTTAGTTGACGAGGCTAGAACTCCACTCATTATATCCGGTCCCGCTCAAGATAGATCAGAGCTGTATATACAAATTGATAAACTAATCCCCAGTTTAGAAGAAAATCATTTCACAATCGATGAAAAATCGAGAAATGTTACGTTTACAGACGAAGGAAACGATTTTTTGGAATTACAACTTCGGGAAAGAGACCTTCTGCCAGATACTCAATCGCTGTATGACCCCGAAAGTACAACGGTAGTCCATCATGTGAACCAAGGGCTTCGAGCGCATAAGCTGTTTTCAAAAGATAAAGATTATATCGTAAGGGACAAACAGGTAGTGCTCATCGATGAATTCACTGGACGAATGATGTCTGGGAGACGGTTGTCAGAAGGCCTTCACCAAGCGATTGAAGCGAAAGAAGGCTGTGATATTCAGCCCGAAAATGTTACGTTAGCAAGCGTCACTTTCCAAAACTACTTCCGATTATACGAAAAGTTATCCGGTATGACAGGAACTGCTGCCACTGAAGCAGACGAATTTATGGAGATATATAAGCTTGGTGTATTAGAAATTCCGACAAATATGCCTATAACGCGAGTAGATTCAGATGACAGAGTATATAGAACTGCAAAAGAGAAATACGCTGCCATAGTAGAAGAAGTCAAAGATGCAAATTCAAATGGTCAACCAGTTCTTCTGGGAACGACTTCAATTGAAAAATCTGAACTCTTATCGAGTTTGCTGAAAGATTCAGGTATAAAACACAATGTATTAAATGCACGCCAACATGAGCAAGAGGCAGCTATTGTTGCTGACGCCGGAAAATTTGGGGCAGTAACAATAGCAACGAACATGGCCGGCCGTGGCACTGATATACAGTTAGGCGGAAACATGGAAATGCAAGTTCTGGAAGCTTTGCAAGACAAGCCAAAATCCAATCCAGAGCTAATACGTAAAACTATTGAAGAAAAGCATTCAAAAGACAAGAACCAGGTTCTCGAAGCTGGCGGCTTGTTTGTTTTAGCATCAGAACGTCACGAGAGCCGTAGAATTGATAATCAATTGAGAGGTCGCTCCGGCAGACAAGGAGATCCTGGGAAAACATGTTTTTTTCTGAGTTTAGAAGATGATTTAATGCGTATCTTTGGTTCAGAGAGACTAGATAAAGTCTTGTCAACACTAGGTATGGAAGAAGGGGAAGCGATTATACACCCATGGGTAAATAAGTCCCTTGAACGTGCACAATCCAAAGTTGAAGCCCGAAATTTCGACATCCGTAAACAATTATTAAAATTCGACGATGTGATGAATGATCAGCGAATTGCTATATTTGAACAACGCCTCGATATAATGCGTGCTGAAGATCAAACCGAGATAATTGACGATATGCGTAATGATGTAATCGATGATCTTATTAATGTTCATATTCCACCTAAGTCATATCCCGACCAATGGGACCTTGATGGTCTTAAAGATGCGGTAAAAGAAGGTATAAACCTCGATTTACCAATTGATGATTGGGCGAATGAAGAAGGCGTAGACGATGAGTTGTTAACCGAACGTATTGAAGATGCGGCAAACTCAATGATGGCCAACAAAACTAAAGCGTTTGGCAAAGAAGCAATGCAACAAGTGGAGAAACAGCTCTTGCTTCAGACAATTGACACCAAATGGAGGGAGCACCTTATTACTCTAGAACATTTGAGATCCGTTGTGGGGTTCAGGGGGTACGCACAGAGAGATCCGTTAAATGAGTATAAAAATGAAGCGTTCCAATTATTTGAGCGTCTTCTAAATGGTCTACGATATGATGTCACAAAACAGCTCAGCATAGTAAGACCTCTCACTGATGCCGAACGCAAGACAATGATTGCGAAGTTTTTGGATGGACAAAAAAAACCTAAGGAAACTTCTAAAACGGCGAGTTCTAAAGCACTTAAATCAAATTCTTCAATGCCGCTGGGAGCAAAAACCCCACCTGAACAAATGCCTAAAGGTTGGCAGGCAACGGGCCGGAATGAATTATGTCAATGCGGTTCAGGAAAAAAGTTTAAGCACTGCCATGGTCGGTTGTGAAAAATAATTTCATAAACTAAGTTTACCTTGGATGAGTTTGTGGTAGGCTCTCGCTGCTAATGACGGTTTTTGAGGAGAGAAAAATGAAAAAAGTGCTTGCTGCGATAATATTTTGCAATTTTCTGATATCATCAGTTTTTGCTGCTGATATTAAAGTTGGGTTTGTAACTACATTAACAACACCAGCTGCAGTTATCGGTGAAGATATGAAAAATGCGGTTAATTTGGCATTAGAACATTTAAACGGAAAAGCTGGCCCACATAATATTGAAGTAGTATTTGGTGATGATGGATTTGCGCCTGATACTGGAAAGCAAGTAACTGATCGGCTGTTAAAGCAAGATAAAGTTGACATTATTTCCGGTTATATATGGAGCCATGTGTTATTGGCATCGCGCAAGTCCGTTTTGGATGCCGGAAAAATATTGATTTCTTCCAATGCTGGGCCATCACAAATAGCTAGTAAATTATGCCACGAGAATTTTTTCTCCGCCTCATGGCAGAATGATCAAACCCCAATGGCAATGGGTGAAGTTTTTAATAAAGATGGAATAAAATCGCTCTATATTATGGCTCCTAATTATGCAGCCGGTAAAGATATGGTAGCTGGAATAGAGCGCACATTTAAAGGACAAGTGGTTGGTAAAGATCTGACGAAATGGGGTGCTGATGCCCAACTAGATTTTTCCGCTGAACTTGCAAAGGCAAAGGTATCGGGGGCTAACGGGTTGTTCGTTTTCTATCCTGGAGCTGCATCTGGAGCTTTTACAAAACAATATCACCAAGCAGGGCTAAAGGATTTGCTTCCATTATATTCAGTATTTACAATCGATGGCATATCATTACCTAAACTTCAGGCTGCAAATTTCTCAGGCATTGTCGGATCAAAAGTAACACAACAATGGGACCCATCCTTGGATAATCAAGCTAATAAACGGTTTGTTAAAGATTTCAAAGAACGGTTTGGAAAATACCCTTCATTCTACGCAGCTCAATCTTACGATACAATAAATATGATTGCTTCTGCAGTGATCGCAGTGGATGGAGATATGAGTGATTTAGTCGGGCTTCGGTCGGCACTAAAAAGCGCTGATTATAATTCAGTAAGGGGTAAATATTCTTACGGTAATAATAATTTTCCAATTCAAAATTTTTACCTGAGAGAGGTCGTTGAAGACTCAGATGGAAATTGGACCACAGAAGTAATTGACACTGTCCTGACAAATCATCAGGATCCATATGCCGCCGAATGCAAGTTAAAATAGTTAATAGTTCAATCACTATAAAACTTTGACAATTAGCTTATAAAGATCTAGGGGCAGTATTGGACTATACTCTGCTTTTGATACAGGTACTAAATGGGCTTCAATTGGGCGTCCTTCTATTTCTGGTTGCCTCGGGGCTTACCTTAATTTTTGGAATTTTAGATTTCGTAAACCTTGCACACGGTTCGATTTATATGTTGGGAGCGTTCATATGTGCTTCACTTACTTATGCACTCGATAGTTATTTATTTGCGGTAATATTGTCGTTACCCGTTATTGCGATAATTGGATATGCGTTTGAAATTTTTTTGGCACGCCCACTCTACGCGAGGGATCATCTGGATCATGTACTAGGAACATTTGGTGCAATTTTGGTGATTGATACGATTGCTCATTTGATTTGGGGCCCGGCTGGAATTGCCATTCCTCTACCAAACTACTTAGATGGACAAATCACGATCTCAGAAAATATTGAAATACCTACATTTAGGCTATTGATAATCGTGGTGGGACTAACAGCAGCGTTTGGTCTACTCTGGCTTGTAAATTTTACCAAATTAGGAATGTTAATAAGGGCAGGCGCATCTAATAGAACAATGGTTGCAGCATTAGGCATTGATATAAGAACACTGTTTGCAATCGTATTTGCTATTGGCGCAACTCTGGCCGGAATTGCAGGGATGCTAATTGCGCCTATTACAGAAGCTTCACTTGGTATGGGAAACAATATAATTATAACTGCTTTTGTGGTAATTATAGTAGGCGGAATTGGTTCTGTAAAAGGTGCATTTGTAGCTGCTTTGCTTATCGGATTAATTGATACCCTTGGACGCTCTTTTCTAGACGATCTTTTCAAACTCTTCATGAGTACAGGTGCTGCCGAAAATTCGGCTCCAGCGATTTCGTCAATGTCGATCTACTTAATGATGGCGTTGATACTGTCGTTTAAACCAAAGGGTTTGTTCCCTCCAAGATTAGGGTAAATCTACGCTCATGCAATTTATCAGATCATTTAAGTTTCTCATTTTAGTTTCTCTATTAGTCTTGCCGATCATTTTTAATCAAATCGGAATGTCATTCTATCTGGATTTGGCTACTCGTTTATGTATTTTGGCGATAGCTGCAGTTGGTTTGAACCTTATCCTCGGATATGGTGGTATGATTTCTTTTGGCCATGCAGCTTATTTGGGGCTTGGCGCCTATGCTGTTGGGATACCAGCACATCACTGGCTTTATGGCGGATTAGATTTTCTAGCAACGAACAATGGGTTTATACATATCACGATTGCTATAGTGATTAGCGGATTATTTGCATTTTTAACAGGACTGATATGTTTAAAGACAAAGGGCGTTTATTTTATAATGATTACGATGGCATTTTCACAAATGGCGTACTATCTATTTGTGTCAATTGAAGAATATGGCAGTGATGACGGTTTGGTTATAAATACTAGATCACAGATACCACTAATTAATCTAGACGACCCCATCCAAATGTTTTTAGTATCATTTTCGAGCTTGATCTTTTTTATGTGGCTTGTTCAACTTATTACAAAATCAAACTTTGGCTTAATTTTATCTGGAATCAAAGATAACGAAGCCCGTATGGTTTCACTAGGTTACAATGTTTATCTTCACAAATTAATAGCTTTTGTATTTTCAGGAATTATTTGTGGTTTCGCTGGGGTGCTTTTAGGAAACTTTACTACGTTCATATCTCCCGAAATGATCGATTGGTCCAGGTCTGGGGAATTGATGTTTATGGTAATACTGGGAGGTGTCGCGACGGTGATGGGTCCCCTTTTTGGTGCAATAGTGTTTGTCATTTTAGAAGAGGTTTTATCTTCAATTACAATTTATTGGCACCTCCCTTTTGGGCTCCTTTTAATCGCTGTGGTCCTCTTTTTTAGGGGCGGCTTATCCTCACTCTTATCAAAGTAAGGTGCAAATTGTGGCTGATATATTAGAAATTAAAAACCTTAATAAACAATTTGGCGGTGTGATAGCGACGAAAGACCTTAACCTATCCATATTAGAGGGAGAATTACATGCTATAATTGGCCCAAATGGAGCTGGAAAAACTACACTAATTTCACAAATATTTGGACAAATATTTCCCGATAGTGGGCAAATTTTTTTTCAAGATACCAATGTTACAAAAGTCTCAGAGTACAAAAAATCTCGGCTTGGAATAAATCGAACATTCCAAATTACATCGGTTATGAAATCACTAACAGTTTCTGAAAATATACAATTAGCGACGGATACAACTCGAGAAAATTCCTTTAATTTTTTTAAGGCATCTAATAATCAGTATACTTTTTTTAAAAAAATTGACTTTTGTCTACGTCAAGTAGGACTAATTGAGGCCATTAATCAACCAGTTGCAAGTTTAAGCCATGGGGATTGTCGCAAACTAGAGATTGCTATGGCATTGGCATCAGACGCACAGCTCTTGCTACTTGATGAGCCAATGGCTGGTCTGGGTCCTACGGAGACAAAAGAAATGATCGCCCTGCTGAAGCGGCTCAAAGGGCAACAAACTATATTATTAATAGAGCACGATATGGATGCGGTGTTTGCTTTAGCAGACCAAATATCCGTATTAGTATCAGGGGAAATAATAGCAACTGGGAAACCCAATACTATTAGACGCGACTCCGAAGTCCAAAGCGCTTATTTGGGGGGAATTTAATGTTAACATTGGACAATGTTGAAACGCATTATGGAGCGAGCCAAGCACTATTTGGTGTATCTCTAAATATAGAGCCAGCGGGGGTCACGACACTTTTAGGACGAAATGGGATGGGTAAAACTACAACCATTAGCTCGATAATGAATATCAAGTCCAAAACTAGTGGATCTGTTTTATTTAATGGACAAGATATAACTAATTTACCCAGCTTCAAAATCGCTAAATTAGGTATTGGCCTTGTGCCTGAAGGGCGTCAAATCTTTCCTAACTTAACGGCACATGAAAACCTTATTGCTACTGCAAACTTTACTAAAACGAAAAATCTAACTTGGACTTTGGAACGAGTTTATGAGCTTTTTCCAAATCTGAAGTCACGAGAAAAGTTCATGGGTAATTTGCTTTCAGGAGGCGAGCAACAGATGTTGGCAATTGGAAGAGCTCTGCTAACAAACCCTAAACTTTTGATTTTAGATGAAGCGACCGAGGGACTTGCACCCATAATTCGAGAAAAAATCTGGGAAGCCCTTAAGAACATACGTGATAGTGGCATACCAATTTTAATTATCGACAAAAACTTGAAAGATTTGTTAACTATTTCCGATAACCACAATATTATTCACAGGGGAAAAATAGTTTGGTCTGGATCATCAGTTCAATTAAGATCTTCTAAAGACGTTACACAGACCTTTCTCGGTATCTAAGCAATAGATACTGTTAATTTAATTGTTTTAAAAACAAATATGAGCATTAGATATCGTCGCTTTCTCTAAGTGCCAAAATCAAGTGCCTCAAAGTCAGAGCTACTGTGTCGTTCAAGCAAATACTGATTAGGAATTTTTGATCTTCGATTGATACGCTCACCACGCATTACAGCGGGCCTTGCACTTAATTTTTTTGCCCACCGCAAGACGTTGTGATAATCACTGACTTGTAAAAAATCAGCAGCACCGTATTGTTCACCTAACACTAAACGCCCATACCAGGGCCATATTGATATGTCCGCAATGGTATATTCATCTCCAATTATAAATTCTTTTTTCGATAGCTCACGATCAAGAACATCTAGCTGACGTTTCACTTCCATCGAATAGCGATCAATTGCATACTGTATTTTTTCTGGTGCATATACATAAAAATGACCAAATCCACCTCCAAGGTAAGGCGTGCTAGACATCTGCCAAAAAAGCCAATTAAGAACTTCTGTTCGTCGATTGCCTTGCGTCGGCAAAAGCGAATTAAACTTTTCAGCAAGATATAAAAGTATGGCCCCCGATTCAAAAACCCTTATAGGCTCATCCCCGGAATAATCTAAAAGTGCCGGAATTTTTGAATTTGGATTAATAGTAACAAAATCTGACCCAAACTGTTCCCCTTTACCGATACTAACCAACCATGCATCATACTCTGCATCGCTATGACCAAGTGCTAAAAGTTCCTCAAACATAACAGTGACTTTAATACCGTTTGGGGTTCCTTGAGAGTATAGTTGGAACGGGTGTTGTCCAATAGGTAAGGTTTTGTCATGTGTTGACCCAGCTATTGGACGGTTAATGGATGCAAAAGCCCCACCATTTTCATTTTCCCATTTCCAAATTTTTGGTGGGTCATAATCTAGAGGGTAACTCACATCAGATCCTTACTTTAAAATTAGCATTCGATAAAAATCGTAAATTTTTTGTATTAGTGAAACTTAATATTAGGGAGTATTTCATCAATGATTGAATTCATTGTTGGAGATGGACGCATAATTTTGGCTACCTTTTCTCTATCTGGATGATAGTATCCACCTAATTCAACCTCCACTCCTTGAGTGCTATCTAATTCATGAAGAATTTTAGTCTCATTTTCCTTTAACAAATTAAAGACAGAGGTAAATCTTACAGCTAAATCTTGGTCTTGTTGTTGCTCAGCAAGGGCTTCAGCCCAATAGATAGCAAAAAAGAAGTGACTGTGCCGGCTGTCTATTTCACCAACCTTTCGACTAGGAGACTTATTGTTATCCAATATTCCCTGCGTCGCTTTTTCAATAGCTAATCCAAGTGCCGCAGCTTTCTGATTTTCAGAATTAGCCGCAAGAAAATTAAAACTCTCTCCTAAAGCACAAAATTCTCCTAAGCTATCCCATCTTAAATGATTTTCTTGTTGTAATTGTTGAACATGTTTTGGGGCTGAGCCACCAGCTCCAGTTTCAAATAGGCCCCCCCCCCATTCATTAGTTTTACAATAGACAACATCTTCGCTGAAGTACCCAGCTCTAGAATTGGAAATAAATCAGTTAGGTAATCTCGAAGAACATTTCCAGTAACTGCAATACTATCTTGTCCTTTAGTAATTGTCTCAAGGGTGGCCCTTGTGGCCTCTCTGGGTGACATAATCTTAAATTTATCATACAGTCCCTTTTTATTTAAGACCTGTGTTACGATTGGAATTAATTGCGCATCATGAGCTCTATTCTGATCAAGCCAAAATATTGCCTGCGCACCTGTGGCCACCTGACGCTCTATAGCAAGTGAAATCCAATCCAGTATAGGAGCTTTATTTACAGAACATGACCGCCAAATATCACCAGTTTTAACTTTATGCTCATGCAAGACAGCTCCATTTTCAAGGATATACCGAACAGTCCCGTCTCGTGGAATTTCAAATGTAGTAGGGTGACTGCCATATTCCTCAGCCTTTTGTGCCATCAAACCGACATTGGCAACAGTACCTGAACTTGAAGGGTCTAAAGCACCTTTTTTCTTAAAAAAATTTATCGCTTCTTCATAAACTGGTGCGTATGAATTATCAGGAATGATGCACTTGGTATCTTTAGTAGATCCATCTGGACCCCACGCTATTCCTCCTGCTCTAATCAGGGCAGGCATAGACGCATCTATTATAACGTCAGAAGGAACATGCAAATTTGTTATTCCTCTGTCACTATCTACCATATATAAATCTGCTTGTTGCTCAATGATAGCATTAAACTCTTCAATAATTTCTGAGTTTTGCGAAACACGGTCTAAAATGTCACCAAGCCCTGAATTAGGGTTCACACCCAACTCATTTAGTAGCTTGCCGTGTTTTTCAAAAACATCTTTAAAAAAAACAGAAAGAACATGACCAAAAATAATTGGATCAGATACTTTCATCATAGTAGCTTTCAAGTGAACAGAAAAAAGTACATCCTGCTTTTTTGCTTCTTTAATTTCATGCGACAGAAAAGCACGAAGATCTGCTACAGACATAAAAGTTGCATCTACGACTGTACCATAGTCTAATTTTATATCTGTCTTTAAATTCTCGATATTTCCTTCGGAGTCAGTAAATTCAATTCTTGCAAAACCAACCTGACTTTCTTGGATAGTACCGGACTTTTCATTATCAAAAAAGTCGTTCCCACTCATTGACGAAACATGGGTCGAAGAACTAGAGCTCCATTTTCCCATGGAATGCGGATTGGCCATTGCATATTTTTTTACTGCTTTAGCTGCGCGGCGATCTGAATTTCCCTCCCGTAAAACGGGATTAACAGCTGACCCTTTTATTGTATCATAGAGCTTTCGCACGCCGATTTCATGATCTGTTAATGGTTCATAGGGATAATCAGGTATTGCGAACCCTTGTGACTGTAACTCCTTTATTGCAGACACCAGCTGTGGTACAGACGCTGATATATTCGGAAGTTTAATTACATTGGCATTCGGATTCTGAACTATTTGACCAAGCTCTTTTAGACCATCAGTTTGTTTTTGGTCTTCTTTTAAATAATTGCCAAAAGTCGCCTTGATTCTTCCTGCTAGAGAAATATCCTTGCTTCCAATATTGATACCTGCCAATGCTGCGAAAGAGCGAACAATTGGGAGTAAAGAAGAACTAGCAAGTTCTGGCGCTTCGTCTACAATTGTATACAATATGTCTGGGTCGGCAGTGCGTGACATTTAAAGTTAACCTTTCAATCGTCAAAATTGGTGCAAAGTTTGTGGGTTTAGCGCAAAAATATGCAAAGCTAAGCATTACACCGCTGCCCTTAAGACATTTATGAAATGTTTTCAATTGTAATATTTAAGATATTATTGATTTCCTAGTGTTTTAGCCTCTGAATTTCTTCGTTAAATTCCTTTTCAAATACTAAATCACCATTATGAAAAGCCATAAGAGAGGCTTTTATGTAAAAGGTTTCATAGTCACTCCACATTTCTGCGTAAGTCTCAGTCCTAACCGACCAGTCTGCTCTTTCAATTTCTTCCGTCCAATGTGTGCGGCCATGAGCAGAAAGTGGATCATCGGGATGTATCGACCACCATTCCCTAGCAGTAGAACCTGTAATAAGACCATGCTCTTGGTCCATTCTTTTACCAAAGTCATCAATTATTTCTGTAGTAACAATTCCAGATTTTAAATCACGTTTTACATTCCTTTGATTGCCCCCTTCTCTTAAAGATTTAATCTTCCACGGCTCCCCCACAACAGCAGGTTGGAATTTACGTTCATCTAAGTCTCCATGTGATGAAATTGGCAGGTCAAATTTTCCCTGAACAAGAGTTAGCGTATCTTTATCAGGCGTTGGCCAAAGGAGAGGCCAGTAACAATTAGAGATTGATACTCTTATTTTGTGACCTTCGGGAACTCTATAAGCGATTTGATCAAGGATTACTTCAATATCCATCAATTCGTTTGGGACAATATCAGAGGTTTTTTCATAACCATTTCGATGCGATAAATTGAGGCAACCATAAGTTATTCTTGTCGAGGCTCCATCAGGATGAATATGATTGAGCCTAACTATAACCTGTCCAGACTTGGCATCACTTTTAATCTTGAGCCGAATAACTGGTGCCCCAATAATATCAAGTCTGTAAGTTAACGTTTCGCTATCATAACACTGCGAGTAACTATCATCTCGTCTTTGATCTCCGGGCATTTCTGGGCCAAGCCAGATTGCGCAGTATTCGCCTCCATCTAAACCACAATCTTGTGGTGAACAGACAATATCATTAAGATCTTGGGTTATGTGATATTCAGTTAGTTTAGAATTCGCATCTAAACTAAAGGTACTCATCTTCGGACCATCAGGCCAGTTATCTTCATTAACCCACACTCCCGGTCTTTCAGCATACCAGGATTGGGGTCTAACACCATCCATTAAGTAAACGGTATATTTTGGATCTTTTTCTACTCCCGTCTCTATCTCCTTCAACCACCGGTCCCACCATCTTAGAGCTTCTTGTAGAAAACCTATTTTAGGTTCAGGAACTGCAAAGTGAGGATATTTATGAACCCATGGTCCAACTACACCTTTAACAGGTGACTTTATATTAGAGACCAAATGCGACACTGCGTTTTTGTACGCATCACCCCAACCGCCGATAGCAAGAACCGCTGACTGTATCCCATCATAATTTTCACAAACAGAGCCATGCTTCCAATAATTATCACGAGTTTGATGCTCAAGCCATTTTATGGGTAAAAATGGCTCTGTTTTCAGGCGCTTGGTCCAAATATTAACCCATGCATCCCCAACAAGCATTGGATCGGGAGGCCTTGAGGAATAAGACCACATGGTCGATCCCCAACCTAAATTTTCATTTAATAAGCAACCACCTTTATAATGAATGTCATCTGCATACCTATCAACCGTTGAACATAGTGTGATTATTGCTTTCAAAGGCTCAGGCGCAAGTTCTGCAATTTGTAGAGAGTTAAAACCACCCCAGCTAATACCCATCATCCCAATTTTCCCGTCACACCAGCTCTGGGCTGCTAACCAATTAATAACCTCTACACCATCACTAAGCTCTAACTCTGTGTACTCGTCCTCCATTATGCCATTGCTATCACCATTCCCTCGCATATCAACTCTAACGCAAGCGTATCCATGTGAAGCAATAAATGGATGAGTCAGACAATCGCGCGCAACTGTTCCATCTCTTTTTCTGTAGGGCAAATACTCTAAGATTGCCGGTACGGGATGAACTTCACTATCTTTTGGCATCCAAATCCGAGACGATAACCTGCATCCATCCGAAAGAACAATTCCTACATCTTGCTCTTCCTGTACTTCAAAAACTTTATTTTTCATTCCTTATCATCCTGAAACTTAGTAAGTTCACCACCGAAGACTATGTAGTTAAGAAAGAATATAATTAGAATGTACTAATACCAAATTATTAATAATACACTATATTCCAGATCAATATTAGTTTCAGTATCTTACCATTATCATTTTTTTAGTTTAGGTGGTCTATAATGCGTAATTCAGAGTACTCTAAGTGGATAGGGAAGACACAAGAAAAAAATGATAAACTGGCACCCTTATATGCGCAATTTATGGAAAATACTCTAAATCGAGACGCTACCCTCACTGACGGAGACGAATTACCACCATTATGGCATTGGCTGTATTTTTTAGAGTCAGAAAAAATTTCTAGGCTAGGAAGAGATGGGCATCCTGAAAAAGGTGGTTTTTTACCACCAGTAACTTTACCGCGACGAATGTGGGCAGGCGGGAGGTTTTGGTTTAAAAAACCCTTATTGCTTGGGATAGAAGGACATAAAAAATCAACGATACTATCAGTAGATGAGAAAGAAGGTAGCTCAGGGAAACTTTGCTTTGTTACTGTAAAGCACCAGTATTTCCAAAACGGAGAACTCTGCTTAGTAGAAGAGCACGATATCGTTTATCGGGAAGATCCAAAAATCAATGATAAACATATTAATAGCATTATTGCTCCGACAGACTGGGAAATTTGCGAAAAAATTAAGCCTTCAAGCACTCTTTTGTTCAGATACTCAGCACTGACATTTAATGGGCATCGCATCCATTATGATAATGAATACGCTATAAACACTGAGGGATATAACGGGCTTGTTTTTCATGGGCCTTTAGTAGCTACTTTATTGGTAGATTTATCCGTACGATTAAGCCAAAAAAAGCCCTCATATTTCGAGTTTAGAGGTATTTCACCGATATCAGGACCAAATGACTTTTCTATTGCATGCAAAAAAAAGGGCAATGACGTTGTATTATGGGCAATAAAAAAAGATGGAACTTTATCTATGAAAGCAAAGGCCGTTCTCTAAGCTAGCCCTTCATAGACTCCCAAAAGGTTTTAACCGAGGAAAAGAAACTATTTGTCTCAGGATTATTGTCTTCAGAAAGTTCTTCAAACTCCTGTAATAATTCTTTTTGTTTAGCAGTTAAATTGACAGGAGTTTCAACTGCCATCTCAATAAACATATCACCCTTCTGAATTGTTTTTATAGCAGGCATACCTTTACCCTTTAACCTCATTTGTCGACCAGACTGGCTGCCTGCTGGAATTCGAACTCTACTCCGCCCACCATCTATTGTAGGAACTTCCACCTCTCCACCCAAACTCGCTTTTGCCATTGAAACTGGTACTCTACAAAAAAGGTTTAGGCCGTCCCGTTCAAAAATTTTATGCTTCGAAACTTCAATAAAGATATATAAATCACCGGACACACCACCTCGGGGAGCCGTCTCACCTTCACCCGCAAGCCGAATTCTAGTTCCGGTTTCAACACCTGGTGGAACATTTACACTCAGTGCTTTGTCTTTCTTCTGTGTTCCTTGTCCTCCACACGAAGAACACGGGTTTTTAATGATCTGTCCTACTCCAGAACAAGTTGGACAACCTCTTTCAACAGTAAAAAAACCCTGAGTGGCCCTAACCTTGCCTAATCCAGAGCACGTCGGACATGTGGTAGGCGAAGATCCCCCAGCAGCTCCGGTCCCATTACACGACCCGCATGTAACTGCAGATGGAATATTAATTGTCTTTTGCAGTCCAGCGAAAGCTTCTTCCAGCGAAATTGATAAATTATAGCGTAAGTCTGACCCTCGTGACTGTTGTTTCCTGCCGCCTCGGCCGCCACCCATGAAATCACCAAAAAGATCATCAAAAACATCAGAAAAGGCACTAGAAAAATCTCCCCCACCACCAAAACCTTGTCCGCCCCCACCTTCAAAAGCAGCGTGACCATATCTATCGTATGCAGCCTTTTTATCAGCATCTTTTAAGACTTCATAAGCCTCATTAACTTCCTTAAACTGAGATTCCGCATTAGGGTTGTCTGAATTTCGATCCGGATGAAGTTCCTTAGCTTTAGTCCGATAAGCCTTTTTTATGGCGTCTGCTTGAGAACCTTTTGCTACACCCAATACGTCGTAGTAGTCACGCTTTGACATAAAAAACGCTCCTTCTAAGGTCTCTATCCATCAACCTAACGTTTGCCATCAAAAGGCATTTCTCCATTAAGAGCGTTTTTCATCATCGAGATCTTCAAAATCAGCATCAACAATATTGTCGTCAAAATCAGCACTACCAGGTTCTTTATCAGCGTTTTCGCTATCTTCTTGGCTGGCTTTATATATTGCTTCACCTAATTTCATCGCTGCCTCTGTTACATTCTGAATTCCCGATTTAATTTTTCCAGCATCCTCAGTTTCTAACTCTTCCTTTAATGCCGAAATAGCTAATTCAATTGCTTCAATAGTTGTCGGATCTACCTTGTCACTGTGCTCTTCCATCGACTTTTCTGTAGAATGGATCAGGCTTTCTGCCTGATTCTTGGCTTCAATCAACTCTCGGCGCTCTTTATCCGCTTCTGCATTCTCCTCTGCATCTTTAACCATATTTTCAATGTCCTCGTCCGAAAGTCCACCAGAGGCCTGAATAGTTATATTTTGTTCCTTACCGGTACCCTTATCTTTTGCGGAAACAGACACAATACCATTAGCGTCAATATCAAAGGTCACTTCTATTTGCGGCATTCCACGAGGCGCTGGGGGAATATCTTCCAAGTTAAATTGTCCTAAAATCTTATTGTCTGTAGCCATTTCGCGCTCTCCTTGAAAAACACGAATTGTCACGGCATTTTGATTATCTTCCGCCGTCGAAAACACTTGAGATTTTTTAGTCGGAATAGTTGTGTTTCGGTCGATTAATCTAGTAAATACTCCTCCTAGAGTTTCTATTCCAAGAGATAAGGGAGTAACATCCAAAAGCACAACATCTTTTACATCACCCTGAAGCACACCAGCTTGAATAGCCGCACCCATCGCCACAACTTCATCTGGGTTTACACCTTTGTGAGGCTCTTTACCAAAAAATTTAGTAACCTCTTCCATCACTTTTGGCATACGTGTCATTCCACCGACAAGGACTATTTCGTCTATATCAGACGTCGACAAGCCCGCATCTTTCAGAGCCGCCTGACATGGCTTTATTGACGCCTTGATCAAGTCGCTAACTAAACTTTCCAGCTTAGCTCTAGTTAGTTTAATTACCATGTGCAGTGGTTGGCCAGTGCTAGAATCCATAGAGATAAATGGCTGGTTAATTTCTGTTTGACTAGCGGAGGAAAGTTCAATCTTAGCCTTCTCTGCTGCTTCCTTTAGACGTTGAAGCGCCATTTTATCCTTTGTTAAGTCAACGCCATTCTCTTTTTTGAATTCATCTGCAAGGTAATTAACGATCCTCATGTCAAAGTCCTCACCACCGAGGAAAGTGTCACCGTTTGTTGATTTTACTTCGAATAATCCATCGTCAATTTCTAGAATTGTAACATCAAATGTACCACCGCCTAGATCATAAACTGCAATTGTTTTGCTTTCATTTTTATCTAAACCGTAGGCCAAAGCAGCAGCGGTTGGTTCGTTTATAATCCTAAGAACTTCAAGCCCAGCAATTTTGCCAGCGTCTTTTGTTGCCTGCCTTTGCGCATCATTGAAATAAGCAGGGACTGTAATAACAGCCTGGGACACATCTTCGCCTAAATAACCCTCTGCTGTCTCTTTCATTTTTTGCAATATGAAAGCAGAAATTTGGGATGGACTATATTTCTCGCCTTGAGCTTCGACCCAGGCATCTCCATTACCACCATCAATGACGTTAAAGGGAAGGTTTTTTTTATCTTTTTCCAAATTGGAGTCATCAACACGTCTGCCAATCAGGCGCTTAACTCCAAACACAGTATTTGTTGGGTTTGTAACAGCTTGGCGTTTGGCTGGCTGACCTACCAACTTTTCACTGTCTGAGAATGCCACGATAGATGGAGTCGTTCGAGCTCCTTCTGCATTTTCTATAACACGCGGCTGAGAACCATCCATTATAGCAACGCAGCTATTAGTCGTTCCCAAGTCAATTCCAATTACTTTACCCATTACTTTTCCTCATTATTTACGTGGCAATTCGAAAAAATTTGAACATACTCAAATTTACTTCTTGATTTAGGCTTTCCTGGTTTCAATTCAATCGAGGTGTATATAAGTAGCGTTTAGCAAAGCTTCAACCATATCGCACATTTTATATAAAATTTAATTTATCTGCGGTAATTTTATAAAGCTACTTGACCAATTAGCTAAATCGGGGGAGACAAAGTTTAAGCCGCCAAAATCTATTTGAATTTTAAGAGGATAATAAAGTTTGGACTACATTAAATTAACTCAAGTATTTCGTAATTTAGCATTACAAGCTGGTGATAAAATTATGGAAATCTATTCGAAAGGTAATGTTGCAATTGAAACAAAAACTGACTCCAGTCCTGTAACAAATGCTGATAAAGCAGCAGACACCATAATTTATCAAGGATTGAAAGAGGCATTTCCAGATGTCGCCTTAGTTACTGAAGAAAAGTTAGAAAGCCACTATCTAAAAACAGATAATTTTATTTTAGTTGATCCCCTAGATGGAACTAAAGAATTTATTAATAAAACTGGAGAATTCACCGTAAATATTGCTTACATTCAAAATGGCACGCCAACTCATGGCGTTGTGTACGCACCAGCAATTAAACGATTATTTTCAACTGATCAAAATGGTAAATCTTACGAAACTGTAAAATTATCAGCTAAAGCAGGACAAACGATAAATAAGCCGCTTCGAGTATCAGTTCCCGATGCAAATGCTTTAACTGTGGTAGCCTCAAAATCGCATATTAATTTCGAAACAAAAGAGTATATCGCTAAATATTCTGTATTAAATTGCAAAAATGCAGGTTCATCATTAAAATTTTGTCTTATAGCAAATGGTGAAGCTGACTTTTATCCAAGATTGGGCCGCACCATGGAATGGGATACGGCAGCCGGTCATGCTATACTTTCAGGGGCAGGTGGTTACGTTACAAATCTTTTAACAAAGCAACCTCTTGGTTACGGAAAACCCAGTTTTGAAAACCCATTTTTCGTAGCTCACAGCAAAAAAGACTTAATCAAATATTAGGCGGCTTGTATTTTTTGATTTTCCGTTAAAATGGTGAAAAGCGTTTGTTGATCAGGGTTTGCTCTCAATTTCGCACATATAGAACTATCGCGCAGCGTCCTTGAAACAATTGCTAACGCTTTCAAATGGTCAACTCCAGCATTTTCAGGAGCAAATAGTCCAAATATTACGTCGACTGGTAGTTTATCTACAGATCCAAAATCTACAGGAGACTCCAATAAAATGAAAGCCCCACAAACTCTACCAACATCCATGCATCTAGCGTGTGGTAAAGCTACACCATGCCCTACCCCAGTTGGACCCAACTTCTCACGCTCAAGTAAAGCTTCTAATAAGACTTCAGCCCTCATATCATAGCAATTTCCTGCCAACTGAGCCATGTCGTGCAGCACCCTCTTTTTACTGGATGCTGCTGCTACTACCTTTACAGCCTCAGGGTGAAGCAAATCGTAGAGTTCCATTTCAGCAACTATTCCTTAATATTCCAATATTTTCTACTTTGGCTCAATCCAGCCAATGTTCCCGTCGTCCCTATGATAAACAATACTAACAAGTTTGTTTGCATCATTTTTAAATACGAAAAACTCCTTACCTGAAATCTCCATTTGCATTACCGCTTCACCAACAGATAGTTTTGGTATTGTTGTCTCTACTTCAGCTATAATAATTGGCTGTAGATTTTCTGGCTCTGATTCTTCGTTTTCATGTTCTGAAACGAGGATATATGATGAAGCAGAGGAAAGTTCAACAGGTGTCGTTCTTGCGGCGTGGTGGTCTTTTAATCTTCTTTTGTAGCGACGTAATTGTTTTTCCATCTTGGCAGCACAATTATCGAATGATGCATATATCTCATTTTCATGTGACCGCGCCTGGGCAGTTAGACCCGTTGACAAATGAACTGTGGCTTCACACACAAACTCATGACCACTCTTTGAAAAAACAACTATAGCATCGGTTGGACGCTCAGCGTATTTTGAAACTACTTCATCAATTTCGCTCTTAACATGCTGTTGCAATGCAGTACCGATATCAATTTGTTTTCCAGATACTTGATAGCGCATCTTCATTCCTTTCATGAAAAAAACGACAGATAATAAAAAGCCCAACTCAGCAAACTGCTTTGACACCTTTTGCATAAATTCAGAGGTCTTTTCGAAATCGAGATCTAGTTAAATTATGCTTTAACCAGTATGAAATCTGATTCCATTAAAATAGACCACAGATTTTGTGTCAATTAAAATTGTTACAAATTTTATGAGATTTTGAAATTATCGCCAAGATAAACCCGCCGCACATTTTCATTGGCAACGACTTCATCTGGTGCGCCTGCCATCAATACTTTACCATCATGCAAGATATATGCGTGTGAAACTATATCAAGCGTTTCCCGTACATTGTGGTCTGTAATTAAAACCCCGATTCCTCGATCCTTCAAATCGTGTACCAAAGAGCGTATATCTGACACTGAGATAGGGTCTACACCAGCAAACGGCTCATCCAAAAGTAAATACTTCGGATTAGCAGCGAGTGATCTTGCTATTTCAACTCGCCGTCGCTCTCCTCCAGACAATGCAAGCGCAGGAGCAGTTCTCAAGTGTTCTATCGAGAATTCAGCCATAAGCTCCTCAAGTCGTTCTCTTCGCTTATGAATGTCTTTTTCTGTAATATCCAAGATTGCCATTATGTTTTCTTGTACATTCAAACCTCTAAATATCGACATTTCTTGCGGCAAATATCCTATGCCAAGACGCCCTCTTCTATACATAGGCAATGTACTTATATCATACCCATCCAAAGATACCTTACCACCGTCTGCTTGAATCAGACCTGCTATGGCATAGAAGCATGTAGTCTTACCTGAACCATTCGGCCCAAGCAGGGCGACTACTTCTCCTCTCCTGACAGAGAGCGAAACATCTTGGATTATAGCTTTTTTTTGGTAACTCTTTCGTAAACCTTGAACGACTAAACCAGGCTGTACGTTTTCTGAGATTAACTTCGTCATTCGCCGTCGCCTTCCTGTCCAAGAGGCATCAACGTTGTCTTCACACTACCCATCATCGACGCGGAACCCGTTTCAGTGTTAATTACAGCTTTCTCAGCTTTTATTGTACTTCCAGCTTGTGAGAAATATACATCGCCTAATATGGTCAATTCATTTTTTATAAAATCATATACTGCTTCATCACCCATTGCGATATCATTACCACTCTTTAACACTACCTCGCCACTAGCAAAAAATCTTTCTAATTCATTTGTATTCATATTAAATGAAATTTCTGCGTAATTAGATGATAAACTTGTCTCGCCTTGGCTAATATTTACGCTCCCTTTCATTTCACTTGTTCCTGTTTTTTCATTGAAAAATAAGCTATCTGAAGAAAAAGAAATCGGCTCTTTTTGGTCATTTACAATCGTACCAAAACCTCCCTCTAGATTTTCTGATAATAGATAACTTGGTAAAATACCAAGGAATATGAATAAAAATGCTTTAGCCATTAATCCCTCTATTAGATTTCGCTAGGCTCATAATCCAAAACAACCTTTTCACCAAACCACAGCTGCATTGGCGCCTTGGCATTTTTTCTCGTTATTTCCATTCTTCCTGCATTAATCTTACCCATAGGCGATAAACCTTCAATTGGGCCCTCGCTAAAAATATAAGTCCCATCTATTAATATACGTAACTCTGGAGATGATAATTTATAACCAGATGAACTGGAAATCAAAACTGCGCCTGTCATCTTGAGTAATTTTTCGGAGTATAAATATTGTCCAAATTGTGCAGTTGCCTCAATTTCTAATCCATTTTTACCTTTGATGGATGCGCTAACAGCCCTCATTTCAAGCATTTTTTGTCCATCAAAGCCCTCAACGGCCGATTGCGCAGACAATGCAAGTTCGTCTCCAGCGCCAGTTTGCCCTGAGTAATAAAGCTGATTAATTTGTTGCTTTGCAAGTTCATCTGCAAATTGATTTTTATCAAATGGCAAAACTGCTTGTGCTGTTTGATCTCTGGAGAGAACAAACATTGCGATCATTAAGCTCACTCCAAGGAACGGGAGTGCAATTTTTAAAAAATTAATTACACGAAAATATATTTTATCATAAATAGCCAAGTGCTAATCCAGCCTAGTGTGCAAATATATCAGTCTCGGGCCAGCCGGCCAGATCGAGCATGGCACGTGTTGGCAAAAAATCAAAGCAAGATTTGGCCAAATCAAGTCTGCCCTCTCTCTTTAGTCGAAGATCAAGTTCGTTCTTCAGACTATGGAGATACAAAACATCTGAGGCAGCGTATTCAAGTTGGGCATCTGTTAACGTTTCTGAACCCCAATCACTAGATTGCTGCTGTTTGGAAATATCTGTATGTAAAAACTCTTGTAATAAATTTTTTAGACCGTGCCGGTCGGTGTAAGTTCGTATTAATTTGCTCGCAATTTTGGTACAATAAACAGGGCTAGTTAAAATACCAAACGTATTTAACAAGGCAGCTATGTCAAAACGTCCAAAATGGAAGACTTTTAATATTTTTTCATTAGCCAATAATTTGCACAAATTTGGAGCAGAATCTTGTCCTGCCGCAATTTGTACCATATGAGCAATTCCATCACCACCAGACAATTGGACTAAACACAATCTATCCCTATAAAGGTTGAGCCCCATCGTTTCACAATCTATCGCAACAGTAGATCCAAGATCCAACGTATCTGGCAAATCGCCTTTATGAAGTATATTAGTCAACTCATTAACCCCATCTCTTTCATTATCCAGCAATAAACATTATGCTAAGTGGAAGCAACTAGTTGAAGAATTTTAAAAACAAATAAGACATCCCAGCATCAGACGGCAGACCATAGAGCAAAGTTTTGATAAAAAATGACCACGCATGATATTAGAAAGCTATTCACTGATCAAGATAATAAAGAATGGACATCAAAGTGGTTCAAAGTTGATCAGGAACTTATAAATTCTTTCGCAAAGGTCACGCAGGATAACCAATTTATTCACATCGATCATGACAAAGCCAAAAGAACTAAATTTGGGACAACAATTGCACACGGCTTTCTCACAATGTCCCTACTATCTGCAATGTATTATGATGCTGTTCCGGAAACTGAGGGCATGAGGATGGGAATAAACATAGGTTTTGATAAGCTAAGGTTTTTGGCGCCGGTCAAATGCGACGATAACATCAGAGGAGTATTCATACTTTCCTCCATTGCTGAAAAAAATCCCAAAACTATAACACTAAGCTGGGCTACCAAAGTTGAAATAGAAGGAAACTCAAAACCTGCCTTATTAGCTAGCTGGATAGAAAAACAGTATCTTTAGTGTTAAATCCATCCAGCTAAATTATCGTCAATAATTTTGCAAAGAGCGCCAATGTGCAACGGTTCATCATTTAAACAAGGAATGTACAAAAACTCATCACCGCCAGCTTCCTCAAAACTTTCCTTTATTTCCTCATTTATCTCTTCAAGCGTCTCGATACAATCTGCCGAAAAAGCAGGAGCAATCACCGCTATATGCTTCTTTCCATCCTCCTTGGCCAATCTTGCGACTTCCTCCACAGTATATGGCTTTAACCACTCCTCAGGTCCAAATTTAGACTGAAAAGTAGTTACAATCTTAGTATCATCCCAGCCAAGCCGCTCTTTGAGAAGTCGCGTGGTTTTTTGACATTGGCAATGATATGGATCACCTCCTTGTACCAGGTAACGCCGAGGAACTCCGTGGTAAGAACAGACTAAAATTTCTGGTTTTTTATCTGCTTTTCTGTATGCAGTTTCGACGGACTTGGCCAATGCGTCAATATATAAAGAATTATCAAAATAGGGAGCAACAGTTCGAACAGACGGCTGCCATTTCTCGTTCATAAGCGCTCGGAAAAATTGATCATTAGCAGTTGCACTAGTGGCACCTGCGTAATGGGGATATAGCGGAAAAAATAGAATTTTACTGCACCCCATGCTCACTAAAGACCTGACTTTAGACTTCGTCGATGGGTTCCCGTAGCGCATACAAAACTCGACGGCTATACCATCGCCATGTTGCTGCTGCATTATTTTCTTGATGGCGGCTGTTTGATCTTTAGTTATTGTCAACAATGGACTTTCTGACCGTTCTTCATTCCAGATTGACTTGTAGGCAGCACCAGACCTAAAAGGCCTTGAAGTAAGGATTAACAACTGTAACAACGGCTGCCATAAAAATGGGGAGTAGTCGATTACTCTTCTGTCAGACAAAAATTCGTTCAAATACCTTCTCATTGACCAATAATCATAATTATCGGGCGTCCCTAAATTTGAAACTAAGACACCAACTTTCTGTTTTGGTATTTTTGGATGGTCTATTGTGGCATGCAGTGGCGTCTCAAGTGGCGTTGAAGTGTCAAACATTTTTTTCCTTCAGAGCTAATAGTCAACCTTAATTATTAATTGACATAAAACATTTATCCCTATGGTCAATCAGGCAAATAAGATTCCTTTGATCGAAGCGCATCAGCCCATCGCACTTGCGCACTTCCAGGCCTTAAAGGCTTCTGCTGACTCGGATCAGGCGCCCAGCCTGTCAGATAAATATGTTCATAGGTTGCAATAACCATTTTATCTGGTCTGGAATATTGCTTTTCGTACAGCTCAGAGGCATATTCAAAAAGGCCGCGTCTTGCGAAATATTTTGTCCTATTAATAAGCACATTTGTTTCAGCCATTGCGCGCAAGTCATGGAGTATCTTGTAAAATCCGTTGTACAAGCACTCTGTAATTATACTATCTGCTACCGGCAAAGCAAATCCAGCTCTTTGAATAAGCGAGCCAAGGTCACGAATTTCTGCCAAAGGCATAAATCTCGGGTGAATTCCACCAAATAATTTTGTTTCGGCCTCTATGAATACGTTACGCAGTTCGTTCAATGTCGTTCCACCTAAACATACAGCAATCATTAAACCATCGTTTTTAAGAGCAAGCCTTGCTTGAATTAGTTGGCCAACAGGATCATTTGCCCAATGAAGTGCCATTCCATGTATTATGAGGTCATATTTACCATCAGCTAAATTTAAGTTTTCTTTATCTTGAATAATCGTGGCTTTTGGAAATGCTTTGCCCCAAGGAGTTGACAGGCCCGAGACAATAGCAATTGACTGAAAATCCCTATTAATACTACTAAGCCTATCTTTGATCTCTGCTATAGCTAGTTCATGTAGAAAATACTCATCTCGACCGATTGCTCTATTTCGATTCATTTCCAAAGCTTTATGGTCCACTAATATATTAGGATGGCTCATTTAACAGTATTTTCCAACTTGATAATAAAATTCTAAAATTGATATAGTCTTGAAGAGCACTTAATACTTAAAAACCAATCGCTCAAGAACAACATCATAGATTAGCGTAAAAAGGGCTGAAACCTGTTATAGTAAAAAATATTGACTTATATTCGACCCAAACACATGGATTTTGTTACTCGGCAAAAAGACTGCTAAGTGACAAGGATATTAGTTACTTAAAGATAGATATGTCATCTGATCCAATGCTTAGAGGCGAGATGAAGAGAAAAGCAAACAACATGCGGACAATACCACAAATCTATCTAAATAATGCGCATTTGGGTGGTTTCGCAGAATTTTTATGCAATGCAGCAATTCGGAAAACTTGAAAATTATTGAAAGATTAACCAATGTGGAAAGGCGCACTTCTTCAACTGTCATCAACGGATAAACCAAAAGAAAACTTGGAAGTCATAGATAATATGATCAATTCAGCTGCATCCAAAAACGTCGATTTTATCGCCTTACCGGAGACTGCAAACTGCATTTCAAACAGTAGATCACAACAAAAAAAAGTTCTAGAAATAGAAGAAGAAGATATTACCTTGGCGAGTTTGACCGACACTGCTAAAAAAAAATCTATTAATATATTAGTTGGTTCTTTAGCTCTAAAACAAAATAAGAATGAGGAAAAGTTCGTAAATCGGTCTTTTTTTATCGATATGTCAGGCAAAGTTTTGGGAAAATATGATAAACTCCATATGTTTGACGTTACCATATCAGAGACGGAAAAATATAGTGAAAGTTCAAATTTTTTAGCGGGAAAGCATGCAAAAGTAGTTTCAACTAATATTGGGAAATTTGGCCTGAGTATATGCTACGATGTGAGGTTTCCCAATCTTTACAGAGGTCTTTCTCAACGAGGTGCACAACTGTTAACGGTACCCGCTGCATTCACAGTCCCGACAGGAAAAGCTCATTGGGAAATACTTCTCCGTGCTCGCGCAATAGAAAACGGCGCTTTTGTAATTGCACCGGCACAAGCGGGAACGCACAATTTTTCTGATGGGGGTAACAGAAAAACATATGGGCACTCAATGGTAGTTGACCCTTGGGGAACGGTTTTGGTCGATGCAAAAGGGAATACAAATAATATATCATACTTTTCATGCGATCTTTCTAAAGTGGAAATCGCTCGTTCTAAATTGCCATCATTGACGCACGATTGTAATTATAGTTATGAATAAGCATGGATAACGACAGCTCTCTAGCAGTACCACTTTTTGGAGAAATTCTTGCGTTAGAACAGTTGGTGAGAAATCGTTTAGCTAAAGTATTACCTAAAGGTATGGAGCTGTCTCATTTTTCAGTACTTAATCAACTGAGCCATACTAAAATCGAACGGACCCCTGCTCAAATTGCAAGAAGTTTCAGAGTTACAAGGGGAGCAATTACAAATACCTTAAATAAATTAGAGTTATCTGGATATATTCATGTAAGACCAGATTGGGAAGACGCTAGACGCAAAATGGTTAGCATTAGCCCAGCCGGCATGGTTGCACGAAACAATGCTCTAACAGCCGTTACACCGATTATAGAGGACTTGGCTCGAGATATGGGAGAAGAGCGTCTTAAAGCTATTGTACCCATTTTAAGAGAACTAAGGCAAAAATTAGAATAAAGCCTAACTTGAACTTTTATTATAATAGGCTAGCTACTAAATAGCATTAAAATGGGTAATAGATCAGATAACATACTGTATTCCGCCTCTTGATATAAAAAGTATTTGTTGATAGGTAGCCCCAAAAAAATAAGGTATGTATTTAGATGTATCGCGTTTGGAATTTCTTAACTAACTATTCTCTTCTACTCATAATTGGAGCCATTATAGCTTTGATTTGGGCTAATACTAATCCGGGCAGTTACCACCATTTTGTGGATTATGTTATTTGGGACTATTCTCCTATTGGTCATTATCACCATGGCCACCGTACTCTAACACTGCACTATTTGGTGAATGATGTTCTGATGGCCTTGTTCTTTGCTATTGCGGCAAAAGAAGTGTGGGAAGCAATCATCCTTGAAAATGGTAGTTTAAGGGGTAAAAAAGCAGCCACTCCTTTGTTCGCAACTGCTGGTGGTATGTTTGGGCCAATTGCGGTCTATTTGGGGATGGCTATGATGCTCGGGTCCGACACCTACAATGCAGTCGCGAATGGGTGGGCAATTCCAACTGCAACAGATATAGCTTTCTGTTATCTGGTTGGGCGCTTGGTATTTGGCTCTGGTCACCCTGCTGTAAGTTTCTTATTGCTCTTAGCTATTGCAGATGATGCTGCCGGTCTAATTATTCTAGCAATATTTTATCCCTCTGGTGAACTTGCTCCAGAATGGCTGCTACTGTCCGCTGGAGCCGCATTATTAGCATATCTACTCTTCAATTGGCTTCCAGGAAAACTCGATGACAACGATCAAAGCCAAGCTAGATCTACATGGATACGTAAGAACCTATCTTTTTGGCCTTACGCAATTGCCGGTTGCATAAGTTGGTATGGTTTTATGCGTTCAGGACTACATCCAGCATTAGGTTTGCTTCCGATTGTTCCCGCGATTCCTCATGCGGATCGAGCTTTTGGTTTTTTTGACCAGGCGGAAGAACATGTTCATGACCTTTTGAATACTATGGAGCATGCTCTAAAACATCCTGTAGAGGTAGTCCTTTTCTTCTTTGGTTTGCTAAATGCAGGTGTAGAGTTTTCAGCGATTGGTGATGCAACTTGGCTGGTCCTTGCTGGCCTTATTATAGGAAAACCGATAGGTATATTTCTATTTGGGTGGCTCGCTGCAGTACCACTTAAATTGGGTATGCCGGAAGGTTTAAGATTGGTCGACCTTATAGTAATTGGTTTTGTGGCAGCAATCGGCTTCACAGTTTCACTATTTGTAGCAACCGTAGCTTTTGATGCTGGACCTGTACAGGATGCCGCAAAAATGGGAGCATTATTTAGTTTCGCAGCAGCAATTTTATCGATTATTGTTGGTAAAATTACTAAGGTAGAAAAGAGAGAGTTAGAAGCTTGAGCTGCAAATAGTCTTTTGATACATGGCTTCACGCATTTTAATTTTGGTTGAGAAAATAAAATCCGATAAGCTTAAGAAGTGATCAGATAGTTAGTAACATGATGAACCGTCCTTGTTTATTGATATTCGGACACGGCTACACTGCAAATGCGTTTGTAGACTATATAAAAGACATAGACTGGGAAATATTTGGTACTACCAGGAACTCTCAAACCGCTGATTTGCTAATTAAAAAAGGTGTAAAGCCACTAATTTGGACTGATGCATCTAAAATTACATCCGTTATAAATCGATCAGATTACATTTTACATTCCATACCACCAACGGAAATTGGAGATCCTGTCTTTAAAAGATTTGCACAAGCAATTATATCAAGATCTAGAAATCTTTCATGGTTTGGATATCTATCTACGACTAGTGTATATGGTAATCACGATGGGAAATGGGTTGATGAGAACATCCCAGTTAACCCATCAAGCAACCGAGGTCTCCTGAGAGTAAAAGCGGAAAACAATTGGTCCGGCATAAATGATTTACCATTACATATATTTCGACTAGCTGGAATATATGGACCAGGTCGAAGTCCCCTGGATAAAATAAGGTCAGGAAAAGCTCAGTTAATAAGTAAACCAGGCCAATTTTTCAGTCGTATCCACGTTGAAGATATTGCAAGAGTATTGAGAGCCTCTATAGAAATGCCAAGTCATGGTTCAGTATATAACGTATGTGATGACATGCCCGCGGCACCAGATGAGGTCTTGGATTATGCAGCGAAATTAATCAACTATCCTGATCTACCAAAGGTGGCTTTTGACGAAGCTGATTTAAGTCCTATGGCAAAAAGTTTTTATTCCGAAAATAAGCGCGTAAAGAATGACCGGATTAAAAGCGAATTAAAAATCACTTTAAAATATCCAAACTTTGAGACCGGCCTAAATGCATTGGCTGGAAAATGAGATTTAGTAGCAGTATAATTTTCTTATGCTAATTTCGTATTAATTTTGGAAATACCTAGAGTGTCTAATACTTTGCTAACTATATGCTCGGAATTCATTTCCGCTACATTGTACATATCCGATTGGCTTGCTTGATCAATAAAAATATCAGGAAGAAACATTGACCTAAACTTAAGCCCATTATCAAACAAACCTCTTTCAGCAGCATATTGAGCAACATGAGAGCCAAAACCTCCAATGGCACCCTCCTCAACTGTAATTAAGACCTCATGTTTCGAACATAAAACTTCAATCAAATCATGATCAAGTGGTTTAGCAAAGCGAGCATCTGCAACTGTTATATCAAAACCCATTGGTCTTAAAAGTTCAGATGCTTTTAAAACTTCTTTTAAGCGAGTACCAAAACATAAAATAGCAACTTTGCTGCCATTATTGATTATTCGACCCTTACCAATCTCTAATATATCTGCAGCGCTTGGCAACTCTACTCCCACTCCCTCCCCTCGAGGGTATCTAAACGCTATTGGACCCTCGTTATACTCAGCAGCTGTTTTCACCATATGAACTAGTTCAGCCTCATCGGCAGGTGCCATAACAACGAAGTTAGGTAGGTTCGTAAGGAACGATATATCAAAACTGCCCGCATGGGTGGCGCCATCAGCACCGACTAGACCTGCGCGATCAATAGCAAACCTAACTGGTAATCTCTGTATTGCCACATCATGAACAACCTGATCATAACCTCTTTGAAGAAAAGTTGAATAAATTGCACAGAACGGCTTCATACCACCAGCCGCCAGTGCAGCGGAAAAAGTTACTGCGTGTTGCTCTGCAATTCCAACGTCAAAGCATCTAGACGGGTACCTCTCCGAGAAAATTTTCAATCCAGTTCCATCTGGCATTGCTGCAGTAACAGCACAAATTTTATTGTCGTTAGACGCAAGACTAACTAACGCATTTGAGAAAGCGGCTGTATAGCTTATTGCATTGGATGTGCCTTTTTCCTGTTTCCCAGTAACTAAGTCAAATTGAGCAGTTGCATGCCCTTTATCATGTGCATTTTCCGCAGGAGCAAATCCTCGACCTTTTTTTGTTATGATATGTAATAAGATGGGTCCTGTTGCTCTCTGTTTTACAGTTCTTAAGACAGGTAATAGTTGGTCTAGATCATGGCCATCAATTGGTCCAATATAAGAAAATCCTAAAGCCTCAAACATTGTGCCACCGACAGCCATACCCTTCAACAAATCTTTTGCTCGCTTTGCACCATCGCGGAAAGGTTCTGGCAGGAAACTAATAGCGCCTTTCGCAGCTGCTTTTAGATCCTGGAATGGAGCACCTGCATAAAGCTGGGATAAATAACTCGAAAGGGCTCCAACTGGGGGTGCTATAGACATTTCGTTATCATTCAAGACAACCACTAATCTTTTGCCCAAATGCCCTGCATGGTTCATAGCCTCATAAGCCATTCCTGCAGACATTGCACCATCACCAATTACAGCAATAGCATCGCCTAGCCCAGCTTTACAATTACCACCCAAGTCGTGCGCAACTTTGAAACCCAAAGCAGCACTTATAGAAGTACTAGAATGCGCTGCACCGAAGGGATCGTATTCACTTTCGCTACGCTTTGTGAAACCACTAAGGCCATTTTTTTGTCTTAAAGTTCTAATTCTGTCGCGTCGCCCAGTTAAAATTTTATGTGGGTAAGCTTGGTGACTCACATCCCATATTATTTTATCTTTAGGTGCATCAAAAACGTTATGCAGTGCTACAGATAACTCAATTACACCCAATCCAGCACCTAAATGCCCACCGGTTTCAGAGACAGCAGATATAGTTTCATTACGCAACTCATTTACCAAGCATTTTAACTCCTCATCATTAAAACGCTTCAAGTCGGCAGGTGTTTGGACCTGATCGAGCATTGGTGTATCGGGCCTTTGGTTCATTAAATACCTCAGTTTACTTCACTTGTTGCGCGAAATAACGAAACTCGCTAACCGCTGCAAGTTCTTTGCTCTTGCGCCATATGGAGTTAACGCTTCATTAGCCCTATCAATTAAAGAAGCAGAATGGCTCTTTGCAGTATCCATCCCTAGCAGAGATACAAAGGTGGCTTTGCCAGCGTCTTGATCCTTGTTCACGCGCTTTCCTACCTTTGAAGGGTCACCTTCAATATCTAAAATATCATCCATAATCTGGAATGCCAAACCAACCGATCTAGAATACTCCAATAAAGCACTTGGATCTTCCCCACTAATCACCGCTCCTGAGCATGCTGACCATTCGATTAGTGCACCAGTTTTCATTCTTTGCATTCGAACAATGTCATCCAATTTTAGAGGTGCATCAGCCGTTTCTGCTAAAATATCTAACGCCTGGCCAAGCACCATACCGTCGGCACCTGATGCAACAGATAGTTCATATACTAAGTTTAGCCTGCAATCATCGCCAACTTTAAATCTTGGGTCACTGAGAAGTTGGAATGAAAGTGTCTGTAATGCGTCGCCCGTAAGAATTGCTGTAGCCTCGTCCCATTTTTTGTGGACAGTTGGCTTTCCACGCCGCAGATCGTCATTATCCATTGCCGGCAAATCATCATGAACAAGCGAGTAAGCATGCAAGGCTTCAATCGAACAAGCCGCCCAAATAGATTTTGGGAGATCAATTTCAAAAAGTTTTGAGGACTGGTTTACTAAATAGCCCCGCAATTTTTTCCCTCCTAAAAGAGCATATTGCATTGCTTCATTTACACGGCTTCTCCCAAAAGACTTAAAAACATATTTAAAATGCTCATCTATTGCTGATGAATTAGCCTCTAATTCGCTATCCAACTTTTATAGTCCATCCATTTTGACAGTGCCATTTGGATTTCCATCTTCATCCAAGGTAATTGCGGATACTTTCTCTTCAGCCTCTTTGAGTTTTCTTTCACAACGTTTTTTTAATAGCGCACCTCGTTCATATAATTTTATCGACTCATCAAGTGCAACATCTCCACGGTCTAGTTGATCAACTACTGCTTCCAACTCAGCCATAGCTTCCTCAAAAGTCATCTCTTCAATTTTTTTATCACTCATTAGTTTGCCTCTATTAAATTTTCGATGTGTGCTTTTGTACACGCAGCAAGTGCATCTAAATTATACCCTCCTTCGAGTATGGAAACCACTCTAGACGAACAACAATCCGTTGCCAAATTACATACCTCTCTGGTTATCCAAGCGAAGTCATCTACTTCCCATTTCAATTCGGCTAATGGGTCATCAATATGAGCATCAAAGCCAGCTGATAAGAGTATCAGATCTGGGTTGAAAGAACGCATTTTGGGAAATACCTTTTCTCGGTACATGCTTCGCATGTATGACCCGTCGGAGTTTGGCGGTAATGGAAGATTTAAAACATTATCATATTCACCTCGCTCTTCAGGGCGCCCCGTGCCCGGCCAAAGCGGCATTTGATGACTTGTAATTGTTAAAGCACGAGGTTCATTCCATAACAAATCTTGTGTTCCATTGCCATGATGTACATCAAAATCAACTACCACAACCTTGGATAATTTGTGAAAATCCAAGGCATGTTTAGCAGCAATTGCTATATTACCAAATAAACAAAAACCCATCGGCACCTGTGTTTCCGCATGATGTCCAGGAGGCCGCACGGCAACAAACGCATTCTTCGCTTTGCCAGAAAGAACTGTATCCACTGCACAGACGGCGCCACCCGCCGCTCTGTATGCAGCAGAAATAGTACCCGGTGACATGTGAGTGTCGCCATCTAAAGGTCGCGTTCCATCTTCCGGACTGTTGGCATTTATTAAGTCAATATGAGATTGAGGGTGCACACTAAGAATATTTTTTTGAGTAGCAAGCGGAGCCTCAATTCTAAGTAAATCCAGATCTTTTGTAGCTTCCAAAATATATTTTAAGCGAGCCACCTGCTCCGGATGACCTGGTGGTGTTTCATGTTTTAAACAATCGCTATGAGTTATAAACGCCGTAGTCATTTTTCATCCAACTAATCTTTGTACCAATTCGAAATGCTAATTTTAATTTAAATTAACCAGGCGATAAACCTCTCAACCTTTCGGATCTCCTTCGCAGTAATTCAAGAGTTACTAGTAGAGCGATAGAGATCACAACTAATATAGTTGCAACTGCTAGGATTGTGGGGCTTATTTGCTCTCTCAATCCAGTAAACATTTGCCATGGTAAAGTTTTTTGATTTGTAGAGCCGACGAACATCACGACGACGACTTCATCAAAAGAGGTAATAAAAGCAAACAATCCACCAGATATTACGCCAGGCAAAATGAGTGGCATTTGTATTTTGAAAAATGTCTTAACCGGATCTGCTCCCATATTTGCTGCTGCCCTCGTCAGAGAATTATCAAAGCCTACGAGCGTTGCAGTCACTGTAATTATTACAAATGGAATACCCAAAACGCTGTGAGCAAGAATAACTTTGACGTAACCAACAAAATTTTTATCAAGCCCTAAAGTGTCTTCTAGAAAATTTCCAACATGAGAGTAAAAGAAAAACATCCCGGTTGCCGAAATGATCAAAGGAACAATCATCGGCGAGATTAGAACCGCAGTAATTGCCCTCTTAAATGGCACATGACTTTGGCTCAAGCCAATAGCAGCAAGTGTACCAAGTGACACCGAGACTATTGTTGCAATTGGAGCAATTAACAATGAATTTTTAAAAGATCGCTGCCATTCATTATTGGTAAAAAAATCTCTGTAATGTTTTAGTGAATATCCATCTGGGTCAAATCTGAGCATCTCAGGAGTGAAAGTGAAGAAATCCTGTGCATTAAACGACAATGGCATCACCACAAGAATTGGCGTGATTAGAAATAAAAAAATAATTCCACATATAACTCTGAACGTGTAGTGCCACAAAACCTGACCCGACGAAAGATATGGCTGGAGCTTTGCCCTATATCTTCCTAAGTGAAGCCAGAATAAGAACCAGCTCGAAAACAAACCCAACAAAAGCCCTAAAAATAATCCAATAATCCCAACAAAATAGAACCCAATTAGTGTAAGAAACACACAAATACTGTAGCGCACAAAAGATTCATTTTTACTCAAAAATATCACTAAGAAACTCATCAGAACCATAAAAAAAGCCCCAAAAATCAGACCTATAGGGCCAGATCCATTAGCAACACCAAAAATTAATCCTACTAAACCTCCCATTATCCCCATAGACGTAACGGTAAATATAAATGGGTTCGAATAGATGATTTTAGGCTCACTCATACTCCTACCCACCTAATTTCACATTATCGATCCCTACAATTTTATCGTAGGTCCAATATAAGACTAGCACTGCAACAAGTAGAATTGTGCCTAAGGCAGCCGCCAGTCCCCAATTTAAGGATTTCAATATGTGATAAGCTATACGGTTGGATATGAAGACACCTTTCGTGCCACCTACAATCTCAGGTGTAATATAATAGCCAATCGCAAGTATAAAAACTAGAATTGAACCAGCTCCAATACCAGGTACTGACTGAGGGAAATATACCCTCCAAAAAGCAGTCCAGTTTGTTGCGCCTAGCGACTTAGCGGCGCGCAAATAACTTGGAGGTATTGTTTGCATAACCGAGTACATTGGTAAAATCATAAATGGTAAAAGAATATGCGTCATAGCAACAATGGTCCCAATCTCATTATTTATCATAATTAGACGGGCCTCGTCTGAAACTAGGCTAAGTTGCACTAAAATATCATTTATGACCCCTTGCTGCTGCAACATTACCTTCCAAGCTGATGTTCGCACCAGTAAGGATGTCCAAAATGGCAAGAGCACTAAGATCATAAGGAGGTTTGCCTGTCGCATAGGTAAATTTGCAAGTAACCACGCTACTGGATAGCCAAGAAGAATACACGAAAATGTAATTATCAAAGACATAATAAGAGTGCGTTGGAACAGCTTAATCAAAATAGTTTTATCTTCAGGTTGAAAATCTGCACCTTCTGCTGTTTTACGCATATCGATTGCATTCAAAAAATATCCAGAGGTGTATCGCGGACTATGCGTTTTCAGAGTTTGCCATACTTCTACTTCGCCCCACCCCTTGTGAACTTTTATTAATTTGTCCTTAAATGGACCGTCATTTTGAATATCCCATTTTTTTGCTTTTCTTGCTGTCTTCTTAAATAGTGATGCGATCCCTGACTTTTCATAGTTAAGCCTTAGTCCGACCTTAGTATGAACTTTTGCTTTGGCAGCATTTTGAATGTCTAAGGCAAATGCAGCATATACAGGCTCCGATGGTAGTTCCCCACTTAAAGCATCCCAAGACTGAAGTGCTTGAACTGTTTGAGGCAATGTTTGCGATACTAAGTCATTCTCGACCGATCGAGATAGCATCGAAACAATCGGCATTATAAATGCTACGAAAATAAAAATCAGCAACGGCGCAATAAGCAATAATGCTCTTATTTTTTGCTGTCTTAGCGAACGACTGAGGCTTTGCTTTAAAGGCCTACCATCTGCCGATAACAAAATCTTATCTGAGGGAGTGCTTATCATCAACAGGCCCTATTCGCAAAAATAAATTTTGCTTAAATTATGTGTGATAAGAAGGGCTCTACAGGCCCTTCTATTATTAACAATTAATTATTTTGCTAACCAAGCTTGGAATTTAGCATCCAGATCGTCTCTGTAATCCGCCCAGAAATCATAATTCATCAAAAATGCTCTTGATAAATTTTCGGGGGCAGTTGGCATATGAGGAGCCATATCTATCCCAAGATCAGCGTGTTTACCGACCAATGGAGCTGATGACGCTCTGGCAGGACCATAACTGATGTATTTTGCCTGATCAGCCAGCCGTTGGGTGTCTGTTGCGAACATAATGTAGTCCAGAGCACGAGCTTGTCTTTCAGGGCTCAATCCAGCTGGAATAATCCAACCGTCTAAGTCCATCACCTGTCCGTCCCAAATCATCGCAACAGGCTGTTTTTGCTCTTCAATTAAAGAAAACAGACGTCCATTGTAAGTAGCGCCCATAATGACTTCACCATCAGCAAGTAACTGAGGCGTATCAGAACCGGAAGAAACCCAGATAACATCGTCTTTAATGGTATCCAGTTTCGCAAGTGCGCGGTCTTGACCGTCTTCGGTCGCCAGTACGTCATAAATCTCTGATTTAGCTACGCCGTCACAAAGTAGAGCCCACTCCATCTGATTAATTGGAACACTGAAAAGTGAGCGTTTTCCTGGATACGTTTTGGTATCAAAAACTGCGCAGACATTATCAGGAGGCGTATCGCCTACAAGATCCGTTCGATACCCAAATGTAGTTGAGTATACGATTTGTGGAATGAAACACTCTGAAACGAGCATATCGCCAAAATCTTCAGATGCAGGCGTTCCATCTGGTGCTGCTGCAAGCATAGTATCTGGATCAATTTCCATAGCTAGGCCTTCATCGCAAAGCTGCATGGCTGGGGCAGCTTCTACGTCAACAACATCCCATGTTATATTGTTTGCTTCATTCATCGCTCTCAATTGAGCTACAGCTGTTGAGGAACTATCATCATTGAGGATTGTCACACCAGTTTTTGCAGAATACGGCTCATGGTATGCTCTCAATTGAGAATTGGAGTATGCTCCACCCCAAGATACGATAGTCATTTCCATAGACATGTGACTTTCTGCAAAAGCGGCACCAGAAATCAATGCTGCTGAAGCAGTTGTCATAATTGTTTTAGTGAAGTTCATTACCTTCTCCCATTTTACCCGTTGTTAGCAAAACAGTATCAGCCTCACGGGCAACTTAACCAACACTGTGAAAGCTCTATTCAAGAATGAATAAGCTAAACCAACTCCTTTTCACGCATCTAAAGCACGACAGCACTCTGGAGACCAACCTATGTCTACCTTCTCTCCGGGCTTTAGACGCACTTGATTAGACGAATTTCTTGTTTTTACAATAAAGTCTTCGTTACCAGCTACCTTAAGTCTGGTGCGAAAAGTATCACCCATGTAAATAAATTCTAAAACTTCAGCAGTCAAAGTATGTGCTTTTTTTGGAAGCTTATTTTTATTCAGTTCTACTCTCTCAGGTCTGATAGAAACTTGAGTTCGCTCGCCGACTTCAGAAACATTTACTGGTTTACACTCAATAATATCACCACTATCCAGTTTAACTACTGCAACGTCGCTTTTCAATTCCTTTACTACCCCGTTCAGAGTATTATTTTCACCAATGAATTGTGCAACAAAACTGTTTTCTGGTTCTTCATACAATTGGTCTGGCGTAGCTAATTGTTGAATTCGGCCATCATTAAAAACAGCGACCCTGTCTGACATTGTCAGGGCCTCTGTCTGATCATGGGTAACATATACAACTGTAATCCCAAGACGATGTGCAAGCGCCGTTATTTCAAACTGCATTTTCTCACGAAGTTGTTTATCTAGCGCACCTAATGGTTCATCCATCAAAACCAGCTCTGGCTCAAATACAAGCGCGCGTGCAAGGGCAATTCGCTGCTGTTGGCCCCCAGAGAGCTGTGCAGGCCTACGTCCTTTAAACTCTCCCATTTCCACCATATCCAAGGCTCTTTTTACCTTTTCTTCGCGCAAGGATTTTTCAAGCTTTCTAACTTCTAAAGGAAACGATAAGTTTTCTGCTACAGTCATATGAGGAAACAAAGCATAGTTTTGAAATACCATTCCAATGCCACGCTTGTGAGGAGGGATATTGTTTATTGAAATTCCATTCAACATTATATCACCATGGGTAGCTGTTTCAAAACCAGCCAGCATCATCAAACAAGTGGTTTTGCCCGAACCAGATGGGCCAAGCATAGTTAAAAATTCACCTTTCGGGATTTCAAGATTAAGATCTTTCACTACCAGAGTTTCACCATCGTAGCTCTTTTGAACACGGTTGAAGCTTACAAAAGCTTCTAAATTCGAATCTTTGGCCAATATCTAAACCCTAGTGTTTGTTATCTTTGCTATAGAATCGTCCGATTAGAACATAAGAGTTAACGACAGATCAACAGTATATAAGAAATTTATCTAATGATTTGTTTTTGATAATATTTCTTCAACTCAAATAATCAGATCGGAGCACTTTCCCACAGTTTCTTTTCTTTGACATTGCTCATACCCTCGTCCAACGATTTCCAAGCCCGTTCAATCAAAATATCAATCTGCTCTTTGTCTATGATCAGGGGCGGGGATATAATCATTCGATCTCCAACATGACGCATTATAAGATTGTTTGCAAAACAACGTTCTCGGCAAATATAGCCTACCGTACCAGATGGTGCTAAAAATCTAGCCCGATTTGTTTTATTAGGCGTCAATGCTATTGATCCCATCATGCCCACAATTTTTGCTTCACCAACCATTGGATGGTCCGCTAAAGTTGCCCATTTTGTCGCTAAGTATGGCGCCGTATCATTACGAACGCGATCAATAATTCCTTCAGATTCGATAATATTTAAATTTGCTAAGGCAACTGCAGCCGCAACCGGATGACTTGAGTAAGTGTAACCATGGTTAAACTCATCTTTTCCGATGACATCAGCTATTTTTTTTGTAACGATCGAACCACCAATCGGCTGATAGCCAGAGCTCAGGCCTTTGGCTATTGTCATAATATCTGGCCTGATATTCATCGTTTGTGAGCCGAACCAATTACCAGTTCTTCCAAAACCGCAAATAACTTCGTCAGCAATTAAAATTATCTCGTACTTATCGCAAATTCTCTGAATTTCCGGCCAGTATGTATCTGGCGGAACTATAACCCCACCCGCACCTTGTACAGGCTCTGCTATAAAGGCTGCTACTCTATTTTCACCTAGTTCAATTATTGCTTCTTCAAGTTCTCTCGCTCTAGCCAACCCAAATTCCTCTGGATTAAGCTCACCACCTTCTGCCCACCAATCGGGTTGATTGATATGGTGCACATCAGGAATAGGCAAACCGCCCTGTTTATGCATCGCACTCATACCCCCTAAAGAAGCCCCACCCAGAGTAGAGCCGTGATATGCATTTTTTCGACTGATTATTATATTTTTTTCTGAATAACCCAATGAGGCCCAGTATTGCCTCACAATGCGAATATTAGTGTCGTTTGCTTCAGACCCTGACCCAGCATAAAATACATGATTGAGGTCCCTTGGCGCTAATTGCGCAAGTTTTTCTGAAAGATCAATCGCAGGAATATGCGTAGTCTGAAAAAAAGTGTTATAATAGGGCAATTCTCTCATTTGCCGTTCTGCAGCCTGAGCCAATTCTTCTCGGCCATAACCGATATTTACACACCATAAACCAGCCATAGCATCCAAAATTTGTTCACCATTACTATCGAAAACATAAACACCCTGCGCAGAGGTGATTATTTTTGACCCTTTTTTAGCCAGATCATCTTGAGCTGAAAATGGGTGCAAATGATGCGCCGCATCACGCTTTTGTAATTCCTCAGTAGGAAAATGGTTTCTGATATTCATTTACTGGAGCCTCACTAAAAACGCTCTGTTTGAGCCTTAAAAAGAATAGGAGCTATTTTTTTCATCGTCAACGACAAGAATTTTACAAAAGGAGCGACTTCAAAAAAGAGTAAGATCTTAAGTGAACTAGGAGTGCGATAATATCCAATTATCTCTTGGAAAATGGCACGTATAACCCCTAGGATATCTTTGTAGATAATTCTGATGCTCTGGCTCAGCTTCCCAAAACTCAGTAGCCTTTGAAACCTCGGTAACTACTTTTCCTGGCCAACGCCCACTTTTATTAATCTCAGAGATTATTTGTTGGGCTTCATTTTCTTGTTCGGTGCTCAAAGTAAATATTTCTGACCTATAGGAATCGCCAATATCATTTCCCTGACGATCTAAGGTAGTCGGGTCATGAATTTTAAAAAAGAACTCTAAAAGATGTCTGTATGAGGTAAGATCATTGTCATACTCAATTTCTATAGCTTCTGCATGCCCAGTTGTTTTTGTACAAACCATTCGATAGGTAGGATTACTTACATGGCCACCAGTATATCCGACGCGAGTACGCAGCACACCAGGGCGAACGCGAATTAATTCTTCCATGCCCCAAAAACATCCACCAGCAAAAATTGCCTTAGCCATATTATACCCCTATTTTACTAATGTATTCACCATAGCCCTCTGCTTCCATCTCATCGACCGGAATAAAACGAAGGCTAGCAGAATTTATACAATAACGTAAACCGCCTCTATCCCTTGGCCCGTCAGGGAAGACATGTCCGAGGTGACTATCTGCAAATTTTGATCTCACCTCAGTACGCGACATTCCATGGCTACTGTCTTGTAACTCGGTAACATGTGCCGAGATTAATGGTTTAGTGAAACTAGGCCAACCACAGCCAGATTCAAACTTATCATCAGATGAAAACAAGGGCTCTCCCGAAACGATATCTACGTAAATACCCATCTCTTTATTATTCAGATATGTTCCGGTGCCCGGTCGCTCTGTCCCGTTTTCTTGGGTAACCCAGTGCTCTATCTCATTTAATTGGTCAACCCGCTTTAAGTCTTTAAAGTATTTTGACACAACATCTACTCCTGCTTTTTCTTCAATCAAACTAAGATATAGACCGTTAAAATCTTATTCAAACACATAGGTGCGAAATCTGACTAACTTTTAGTTTTAGTGCCTACAAATTCTTCTTTTCTATAACCTTGAAGATAAAGCAAAGAAGTCAAATCACAGTGGTTAATAACAATATCGCATTTTTCGGCTACAATTGGTTTAGGATGCATGGCAACGCCCATTCCGGCTATCTCTAACATTCCCAAGTCATTAGCCCCATCTCCAACTGCCAATACATCCTTTTGTGAGAGACCTCTATCTTTTACCAAGCTCTTTAATCGGTTTACTTTTTCATTTTTTCCTAAAATTGGATCGATTACCTGACCTGTAAATATCCCATTTTCTTTGTGTAGTATGTTTGCGTGCTGCTCATCAAAACCCAAAATTTCTCCAACAGGAACTGAGAAAGCGGTAAAACCACCCGAAACTAAGGCTGTATATGCACCGTTCGCCTTCATCGTATTAACCAAAGTTTTCCCACCTGGGCGTAAGGTAATTCTCTGCTCCAACACTTCTTCGACAACTGTATCAGGGCATTCCGCCAATAAGGCTACTCGCTCTTTCAAAGCATCTTGGAACCCTAACTCTCCATTCATGGCACGCATTGTTATTTTTCTTACTTCACTTCCAACTCCATACATATCTGCAAGTTCATCAATACATTCTTGCTCTATCATAGTGCTATCCATGTCAGCTAAAAGTAACGACTTGAAATGAGTTTCTTTCTTCTGGACCACCATATCTATTTTCAAGAGCTGCAAATGCGACCATATTTTTCGATGCGCGTTGCTCTTTTTCTCTATGTTGAAACATATCGCTTCATGATTGCCGAGCCATTTAAGATCCTGGCCATCCATGGACGAATAAACTGAGTTAACCAAGTGCTGAGTGAGAACCCCTTTTCTATAAGAGCATAGAAGCATAACATTATACATTTGATATTTTCACTTACATTTTATCCGAATGTTAACATGACATAACCTTTAATTCTGACTTGTGAAAGTCTTTCAAAATCTATAACGATTTTGGTGGGACACCCCTCCCCAACGAGGGGCATGTATCTGTAAGGGTAAAATAAATGGATAAACAAAAACCGGTTGCGCGGCCGGATAACGCGTATTTTTCTTCTGGGCCATGCGCCAAATATCCCACATTTTCCACCGATAACCTAGGCACAGCTGCAATAGGCAGATCACATCGTGCTAATGTGGGAAAACGCAAACTTAAAGAAGTAATAGACAATATAAAAGACATCTTAGAAATTCCCACCGATTATAAAGTGGGGATTGTCCCAGCGTCAGATACTGGAGCCGTGGAAATGGCGATGTGGTCTTTGCTAGGTGCCCGAAGAACTACAATGGTAGCTTGGGAAAGCTTTGGAAAAGACTGGATTAATGATGTTGTAAATGAGTTAAAGATTAAACCTGAGATTATAACCGCTGACTATGGTCACATCGTTGACATGTCTTCAATCGATTATGACAACGACGTGGTGTTTACATGGAATGGCACAACTTCTGGTGTTTGTATGCAGAGCGGAGAGGATATACCAGTTGAACGGAAAGGTCTGACAATATGTGATGCAACATCAGCCGCCTTTGCCGTCAGATTACCATTCGAAAAGTTAGATGTAACAACATTTAGCTGGCAGAAAGTGATGGGTGGAGAGGCAGCGCATGGTGTCATAATCTTATCTCCAAAAGCGATTGAGCGCTTAGAAAATCATAAAGTTAATTGGCCAGTGCCAAAAATATTCAGAATGACCAAAAACAATAAATTAATCCAAGGTATTTTCGAGGGTGCTACAATTAATACACCGTCAATGTTGGCAGTTGAAGATTTCTTATATGCCTTGAAATGGGCTAGAGAGATAGGCGGCTTAGACAAACTGATTGCCCGAGCAGAAGCTAACGCAAAAACAGTTTGGTCTTTCTGCGATCAACGAGATTGGATAGATAATCTTGCTGTTGACCCCAGTACCCGTTCAGTAACATCCGTTTGTCTACAATTTACAGATCCAAATATTAGTGATGGAGTCGCATTTTCAAAAGATATTTCTAAGCGCTTAGAAAATGAAAAGGTCGCTTTTGATATTGCCGCTTACAGGGATGCACCACCTGGGCTACGAATATGGTGTGGTGGAACCGTCAATAAAATTGATTTGGAACTGATGCTACCATGGCTTGAATGGGCGTATCATGAGGAATTAACGAGGCATGTTTAGGACACCCGCCCTGTAATTGGCCTTTAAACGTATTTTTTATTTTATTAATTAAGGAGTTCAACATGGTACCCAAGGTACTCGTTTCGGATAAGTTATCTGAGACTGCTATAAAAATATTTCAGAACAAAGGTATTGAAGTTGATTTCATGCCTGAAGTTGGCAAAGACAAAGAAAAACTTGCTAAAATAATAGGTAACTATGATGGCTTGGCCATAAGGTCAGCAACTAGGGTCACACCTACAATTCTTAGAAATGCAAACAAACTAAAAGTAATCGGACGAGCTGGCATTGGAACAGACAATATCGATAAGGAGGAAGCATCCAAAAAGGGTATTATTGTGATGAATACACCCTTTGGCAACATGATAACTACTGCCGAGCATGCAATCGCTATGATGTTTGCAGTAGCACGGCAAATACCTGAGGCATCAATGTCGACACATCAGGGAAAGTGGGAAAAGTCAAAGTTTATGGGTGTAGAGCTGACCAGAAAAACGCTTGGTGTAATTGGAGCCGGTAATATTGGCGGAATTGTTTGTGAGAGAGCTCGTGCCCTGCAAATGAAAGTACTAGCATATGATCCCTTCCTTAGCGAAGAAAAAGCAGAGAGTATGGGTATAGATAAGGTTGAACTTAATGAACTGTTAGAAAAGTCAGATTTCATAACTCTCCACGTTCCTTTTACTGACGCCACAAAAAATATTTTAAGTCGTGAGAATTTGATGAAAACTAAAAAAGGCGTTAGAATAATTAATTGTGCAAGAGGTGGTTTAGTTGATGAGAATGCTCTAGCTGATCTGATACAATCGGGACACATAGCCGGAGCCGCTTTCGATGTATTCTCAGATGAGCCAGCTAAAGAAAACCCATTATTCCAAATTCCAAATGTTGTTTGCACCCCTCATCTTGGTGCCGCGACGAGCGAAGCACAAGAAAATGTTGCAATTCAGGTAGCTGAGCAAATGGCTAACTACCTAAATGATGGTGCCGTAGAAAACGCCTTAAATATGCCTTCAATGACTGCGGAAGAGGCCAAAATAATGCGCCCCTGGGTTAACTTAGCCGGGCACCTAGGAAGTTTTATTGGACAGATGACCGACGAACCTCTTGAAGCCATAAATATTTTATACGACGGCACGGTATCAAAAATGAATTTAGCGGCCCTAAACTGTTCAGTCATCGCTGGAATCATGAAAAAGGTAAATCCAGATGTAAACATGGTTTCGGCTCCAGTGATTGCAAAAGAGCGAGGCATCCAAATTTCTACAACAAACCAAGACAAATCTGGAGCTTTTGATGGATATATAAAAGTAACAGCTGCGACCAAAACTAAAGAACGGTCGATTGGAGGCACAGTATTTAGTGACGGAAAACCAAGATTTATACAAATAAAAGGTATAAACTTAGATGCAGAAGTTGGAAAACATATGCTATATACCACCAACGAAGATGTTCCCGGAATAATAGGCCAACTAGGGCAAATTCTCGGCTCAAACGATACGAATATTGCAAATTTTACATTAGGAAGAGCAGAAATTGGTGGTGAAGCCATAGCTTTACTTTATCTTGATGGACCAATAACTGCAGATGCAGTAAACCAATTAAAGGACACTGGTATGTTCAAACAGGTTAAGCCTTTGGCATTTGAAATAACTAAGTAATTAATACGATAATTTGATATTTTCAAATGATCAAAAAATATGAAAACGTTTTTAGATATTAGAGTTTAAGTAATGTTTATAGTCGCTGCATTATATCATTTTACAAGATTTAAAGATCACCAAAAAATATGTGGCCCATTGCAGGATAAATGTAATTTATCAGGGGTTACTGGATCACTTTTACTGGCACCAGAAGGAATAAATGGCACAATCGCAGGCTCTAGAAGGGGCATTGATAATGTCATAGAATATATAAAAAGTTTACCAGGTTGCAGAGGTATTCAGCATAAAGAAAGTATCGCTTCTTTACCACCATTTCCAAGAATGAAAGTAAAAATTAAAAAAGAGATTGTAACTATGGGTCAGCCTGATGTGAACCCTGCAGAAAAAGTGGGAAAATATGTTGAACCCAAAGATTGGGATTCTTTGATAAATTCTCCCGATGTCGTGCTTATTGATACAAGAAATGATTATGAGGTAGGCATTGGAACCTTCAAAGGTGCGGTGAATCCCAATACAAAAAGTTTCAGCGAATTTCCAGAATGGTGGGAGAAAAATAAAGATAAATTTCACAATAAAAAAATTGCTATGTTCTGCACTGGTGGGATTAGATGTGAGAAATCAACCAACTACCTTTTGGGAAAAGGAGTAAAAAAGGTACACCATTTGAAAGGTGGCATTCTTAAATATTTAGAAGAAATTCCTGAAGAACGGAGTAGCTGGGAAGGTGATTGCTTTGTATTCGATGCAAGGGTTTCAGTTGGGCATGAGCTAAATGAGGGTCCGCATCAGTTGTGCTATGCGTGTCGTCACCCTATCCTTCCAAAAGATCAAAATCACACGAAATATGAGCATGGTGTTTCTTGCCACCAATGCTTTGATAAAACCTCTGATTACGATAAAGGCCGTTTTCGAGAGAGACAAAAACAAATAAAGCTCGCACGTGATCGAGGAGAAAAGCACATGGTTGGGTATGATGGGAATTAAATTTACTTAGATATTCTTGGGCGTCCAGATGCTTCAACAATAACAAGCGCCTCGACAAAAATTTGACGTGCTTCTGCCTCTGCTTTTTTAATATCTCTGAATACATTGGTGACGATATCAGCCGCACCAGAGGTACGGGCCTGATCAACTGCTTGATCCAACAGAAAATTTTCTAAACAGGTTAGTGCATTTTTCTCATCTAAAAAATCCTTTGGCCCATCGGGCAAATGTACTCGAAATTGACCTTCATTAGGAGCAGTTACAGACCCCTGAACTCTCATAGTAATACGCCCCACTACTGCGCCAATAGCATTCGCAACATCGCCATGCTCCGGAAGAATCAGATCACACTTCAAAAGATCGCCGACTGCAGGATAATATGACGAAGCGGAAGCACCCAAACCTACTACGGGCAAATTTAAACCAGTATCAATTTTAACAATATTCTTATGACCAGTGAGACCTGCAAACATTAGTATATTATTTGCCAACTCTTCTGCTGGCTGATCAAACTTATCTTCTTCACGAAATGCACTTTCTAATAAAAATGAAGCTGTTTGCCGATGTAATTGAGTAATGATCAATCTTGATAAATCTTCTGCAGTTTCTCCCAACAAATCACCAGAACCCTTACGCCTACGGCCAAAAAGCGTAATAGCTTTTTCTGCGGCTTCTGAATCCCAAGAAGCCATAATTTTTAGCACATGACTGGCATCAGAAGGTGTTACACCTGAAACTTGTACCATACCTCGGGATACTAGTCGCTCTAAAGACTTAATCTCAATCCTAGTCTGAATAACCGCTCTAAGTGCCTTTGCGTTTCTCTCAATTCGTGAAAGCACTTTCATATCCCTAGAGGTCAAACTATGCTCAGCTGGCTCTGAAATTAGACGAACAAATTTACCATCATACTCGCCTGGAGCCGTATTTTTCAATTGTTCATCCAAAATTTCGTGGATATGTGGTTCTTGATGAGCGAGTAAGGAAATAGGCACCAACCTTTTGGGACCCAACTGTAAGCCCCCCATTAGTCCTTCAGATAGAAAATGTACTTGGCTATCACCGCCCAATCCGGTTGTACGCATTGCTACAGCCTCTACCATTGTGCGAAAATTACCAACGCGAGCTCCAGCGGCATCAAGCGCAGGACGCCCATCTTTTAATAATGCAACATCGGTTGTAGTCCCACCTATATCAGAGACGAACCCCAGATTTAGATTAGTCATCCATTTTGCACCCACTATAGAAGCAGCTGGTCCACTCAAGATAGTCTCGATAGGCTTTTCTCGGGCCTCACTTGAGGAAATGAGTGCGCCATCACCGCGTACGACCATTAAAGGAGCATTAATTTTAAGATTAGAAAGGGTCGCCTCACAGCGTCCTATTAATTCATCAATTATCCCTATAAGTCTTGCATTAAGAACAGCAGTAAGAGCCCTTCGTGGTCCATTAAGCTTCGCAGACAATTGATGAGAGGCTGTTACAGGCTTATCAGTTAAGCTCTTTATTAATTCCATAATTTGAAGCTCGTGTGCAGCATTACGGGTTGCAAATTGGCTCGCTACGGCAAAAGCTGATATACCGTCAAGGTTCAAAACCCAATCTCTTATTTCTCCAACATTAATTTGGCATTTTTCCTCACCAGCATGATTATGACCACCTTTTGATTGTAAAACTGGATCACCTCTCAGTGCATCATGAATACTATGCTTTGCTAGGTCACCATCGCGAAACCCAACAAATATTAATGCAACTCTTCCACCTTGATCTTCAACAAGTGCATTTGTCGCCAACGTGGTTGAAAGCGATACAAGAGAAATATCTTCTGTTTTTATTGACGACTTACTGATTACATTTCTTACTGCTTCGGATATGCCCAAAGCTAAGTCTTGACGGGTAGTAAGTGCCTTTGAACTAGCTATAACTTTTGTTTCATTTTGTAAAATAACAGCATCCGTGTAAGTGCCGCCAGTATCTACCCCTAAGAAAAATGTCACTTCAGGCTCCTAAAACTTAACCTTTAAATTTAAATCAAAAACTTTCAGGGCATTAATTATCACCTATTCATAATAACTGAGTAAGCGCCCATGTCGCAGCGTCTCGTACCGCTAAATCTGGATCTTTAATAAGAGGCTGTACAACTTTTTTAAATTTCTGCTCTTTTGAATTACCAATCGCATACAAAACATTTCTTACAAACCTATTGCGACCAATACGTTTTATTGGGCTGCCGGAAAATTTATCTCTAAACGCTTTGTCATCTAGGGTTACAAGCTCAGTCAAGTCTGGCATTTTTAGTTCCTCTCGTGCGAAAAGCTTTGTCTCATTACCGGCTTTTGCAAATTTATTCCAAGGACAGACAGCCAAACAGTCATCACAACCATATATTCGATTTCCAATTTTTGATCTTAACTCGATTTCAATTGGACCACGGTGTTCTATGGTCAGGTAAGAAATGCAACGTCTAGCATCCATTTGATAAGGTTTGGGGAAAGCTTCAGTAGGACAAATATCAATACATGACTGACATGAGCCACAATGGTCCTGCTCAGGATGATCTGGAGTAATTTCTAAAGTCGTAAAAATAGAACCAATAAAAAACCAGTTTCCTAGATCACGACTTACCAGATTTGTGTGCTTTCCTTGCCAACCTAACCCAGCTGCCTGTCCCAACGGTTTTTCCGGTACGGGCGCAGTATCAACGAAAACCTTCACCTGTCCACCAGCCTCGTTAATCAACCACCGTGCAAGCGACTTTAATTTTTTTTTAATAACTACATGATAATCCTTATTTTGTGCGTATACAGATATTGCAGCTTTATCGGGGTGTTTGAGGACCTCCATAGGATTGTGAATTGGCTTATAACTTTGAGCAAGCATTATGACTGTTTTAGCCTCAGGCCAAAGAATTTTCGGATCTTCACGCCACTCAATTTTCTCTGAAAGCCAAGTCATTTGTCCATGGTAGTTCAATCTTAAAAATTCTCGGAAAGACTCAGAAATGGATGGGATTTCAGACAGGCTGCAAGCTTTTGTTAAATCGAAACCTAGCTCCTTCGCACGGCCTAACAATTTAGATTTTAAATCTGTCACAGCTTTTCCAATGAGTTAAAAATCTAAATCATTATAATGCAGCGGCGGTGGGAAGCCTGAAACTTGGTCAACCAGTAAGTTGCGGAAAGCTGGTCTTGATTTTATCTTAGCATACCAATCTTTCACAGCATTAGACCTGCTCCAATCTATGTCGCTTAAATAATCAAGGGTAGAAAAATGAGCGGCAGCAGCAAAATCTGCAAGGGTCATAACTTCCCCTGCCAGCCAACGCCTATGCTCTAACAGCCAAGCCATATAATCGATATGATACTTAATATTTTTTGAACCCTCTTTTATATTTTTACTATCAGGAAAACCCTGTCCCATTATTTTTTTATTTACCCGCTCATATAGGAGCTTAGATGTTACTTCATTATGAAATTTATCATCAAACCATGAGACCAATCTGCGAGCCTCAAATCTGTCTTTAGGATTATCTGGCAACAAAGCTTTATCAGGATATTCTTCTTCTAAATACTCGCATATTGCAGTACTTTCAGAAAGTATTTCATCACCAACTTTCAATACAGGTAATTTACCAGCAGGATTTCTTCTCAAAAATTCTGCAGACTTGTCCCAATAACGCTCCTCAACAAGCTCAACCTCAATCTTCTTCTCCGCAAGACTTAATCGAACTTTTCTACAAAATGGTGATAACGGGACGTGATATAGTCGGAACATTTAAACCCTTTGTAATGTGACAAATTTTAAAACTAATATTCACAAGAAATTTTGTAACGCAAACATAAAGATCAGTCGATGGCTATGATTATTAGGAACAATATAGATCAGAAAACATTACTGGCGCATCACCTCGCTGCCACGGAGCTAATTTGGTCATAATGCTAATAAATACTGAACTTTGCTTAAAATTATCTACCCACTTGATTAAATTAATCCAGTCTTGGTCATAAAACCAATCTTGGTCTATATGCGCAAATTGTCTGGCAAAAGGTAATATTGCCAAATCAGCTATAGATAATCTGGTTCCAAACAAGTTCGGAGCGAGTATTTTTTCTAATTTGTAGAGAAATATAGCGGCTGTATCTCTAGATGCAATGGGGTCCGTATCAGGAAATTTGTTTGGATATTTTGCTCTATCAAGGGCCTTCTTAAAATTTCCGTCACACTCAGAAATTAAATCAAACCCATAGTCAGGCATGTCCATTAAATCAATTGGATCATTCTGACTTAAGGCCCATTTCATGATATCAAGACTTTCATCAAGCACGGTATTTGTAAGCTTCAATGACGGAACAGTTCCACTCGGGGACGTAGCTAAAAATTCTTTTGGTTTATTTCTTAAGACTACTTCTCGAATTTCTACATTGACCTTAGAGTGCAAAAGGGCAAGCCTTGCTCTTATTGCGTAAGGGCACCTCCTGAAATTATAAAGAATTGGCTGTTTAAGTTGGGACATTACATTTATCAAACGTTAAATATGCAATACTTGTCTAATAGGCCATCAAGTGACTACTTGAAGCATCGCTTATTATAGCATCAACTATCGAGCCCTCTTTCTTTGGACTTTCAAAAAGTACCTCAGCAAACTGCTCTGTCCGACCTAAAACAGAACTTTCCATAAGTACCTTATGCTTTCGTCCTATTTGCTCTGTGAGATGCTTAGTGCGTACTTTTCTTCCTAATGATCTAAGAAGTTTTGCTCTTCTTTTTATTGTTTTCCCATCAATCTGGGGCATACGAGCCGCAGGCGTTCCATCTCTCTTGGAATATGGAAAAATATGTAACCATGTTAAACCGCAATCTTCTACTAATTTAATTGAGCTCTCAAAATGTTGATCCGTCTCAGTAGGAAATCCAGCTATTATGTCTGCTCCAAAAGTAACTTCCGGTCGTAGTTTACGAACTTTTTCACAGAACAAAATCGCATCTTCTCTTAAGTGGCGCCTTTTCATGCGTTTTAGAATCAGATCATCACCATGTTGAAGGCTAAGGTGAAAGTGCGGCATAAGCCTACTTTCTGTAGAAATTGCATCTAAAAGTTCTTCATCGACCTCAATACTATCAATCGAACTTATTCGAAGCCTATTTAAGTCCGGAATTAAACGTAAAATTCTAAGTACCAGGTTTCCTAACTTTGGCTGCATTGGCAAATCTGTGCCCCAGCTAGTAAGGTCTACTCCCGTCAAGACAATTTCGTTATAGCCTTTTTGCACTAGACGTTTTATCTGCTCAACTACTACACCAGCAGGAACAGACCGCGAATTGCCTCTTCCAAATGGTATTGCGCAAAAAGTACAACGATGATCACATCCATTTTGGATTTGAACATATGCGCGACTTCGAGTTCCAAAGCCGTCTATTAAATGGCTCGCAGTTTCCGAAACTGACATTATATCGTCTACCTGAACACGTTCGCTTTCAGCTGATAAACCTGACGACAAATTAGACCAGATTTCAGGGCGCATTTTCTCCGAATTCCCAAGCACAAAATCAACTTCGCCCATTTTTGAAAAGCTGTTAGGATCTATTTGCGCTGCACAGCCTGTAACAATTAATGTTGATTTTGGGTTTTCTCGTCGGAGCCTCCTAATCTCTTGCCTTGATTTACTGACTGCCTGTTGTGTTACAGCACACGTATTAATTACAACGGCCTCATTTATCCCCGCAGTATCTGCTAGATGGCGCATAGCCTCAGTCTCATAAGAATTAAGGCGGCACCCTAATGTAGAGAATTTAACTTCACTTTTCATAAACAGAGTCCAAAAATTGTGTGTTGAGCTGTCCATCGAAAACATGCATCGTTGGGCCGTTCATCCATATTCCGTCATCTTTGTAATTAACCACCAGAGTTCCACCATCTAGGTCAACATGCACTTGGTTTCCAGTAATTTTCCTTCGAACAGATGCAGCCACAACAGCACAGGCCGACGAGCCAGACGACTTAGTAACACCAACGCCTCTTTCCCATACCCTAACTCGCAATCGGTCCTGAGAGACAACAGAGACAAATTGGACATTAGTTTTTTGAGGGAATAAAGGATGGTTTTCTATTTTAGCGCCTTCCGCTTCTATCTTCACCTGATCTAAATTATCTACAAAAAACGAGCAATGAGGATTACCCATACTAGTTGCGGTTGGTTGCCCGGGGATTGGCAGAAATAATGTATCAAGTTCCTCCAACAATGGTATTTTTTGCCAATGTATATCTGGAAGCCCCATATTTACCGATATTGATCCATCAGTCTCGCGCTTTGCTTTCAACGATAGGTGATCCGTTGAAAGGTCTAGTTCGTCTTTTTTTGTTTCTTGCATCAAAAAATTCGCTATGCAGCGAGTAGCATTACCACAGGTGGCTGAAATAGAGCCATCAGAATTGAAGAAAGTTAAGTGAGCATCGGATACTTCACTATTCTTAATGATCCCCAATTGATCGAACCCCACGCCAAAGTTTCGATCTGCCAATTTTCTAATAAGATTAGCCGACAAATTGATGCGTTTGTGACGTGAATCAATAATAACAAAGTCATTTCCCAGACCATGCATCTTCAAAAATGATATATTTCTATCGTTGGACAGCATAATGGCGCGCGTATACCCTTAAAATCGGCTTGAATCCATAGATAGTTCGATTTTCTCTAATTTCGGCCTTGACCCCAAGGCATAGTGTTCCTAGTTAGCTGATTAGTGGGCCGTTAGCTCAGTTGGTAGAGCAACTGACTTTTAATCAGTGGGTCACAGGTTCAAATCCTGTACGGCTCACCACTAAAACAAAAGCTTTGCGAATATGACGCAGAGCCTTTTATTTTCCGGACAATATACTGTAAAAATAAAAGTTTTTTTAAGTACAGATTACCTATCTTAATGTTAACGAACTTGAGGGATAAAGTTGGCAAAAACATCTGTAAATATCGTTTGGTTCAAGAGGGACCTAAGGATATTTGATAATGTTCCACTTTCACTGGCGTCCCAAAATGGTAATGTTCTACCAATTTTTATTTTCGAACCAGAGCTTTGGAAAGAGCCAGATCATAGCTATCGGCAATATAGTTTTTTAAAAGAAGCACTGAGAGATTTAGAAAAGCAACTTAAAGCTATAGGTGCGAATCTGACAGTATTGGTTGGCAGCGCAATTGATATTTTTGACCATCTTAACTCTCAATACCAAATTAACACCATTTTTTCGCATCAAGAAACATGGAATTTATGGACATATAATAGAGACAAGGCTGTAAAATCGTGGGCCAAAGGCAATAAGGTTGCATGGACTGAAATCCCTAAGAATGGGGTTATTCGTAACCTCGGTAATAGAAATGGATGGTCTCGTAAGTGGTATTCTGAAATGTCTGCTCCTCTCACTTCGGTGCCTCCTAAAGTTAAGTCTATAAAAATTAGTAGTGACACTGTTCCAGAAGCCTCACAGCTAAACTTATCAGCTGTGCAACCCATTTCCTCTCAGAGCGCAACGCGATCAGCCGCTATTGATACATTACATTCATTTTTGAATTCGAGAGGACAAAATTATACATTTGAAATGTCATCTCCGATAACAGCTGAAACAAGCTGTTCACGCATTTCCCCATATCTGGCATTTGGTCAAATTTCAGTTCGAGAAGCCTATCAGATTACAGAAACATACGCTCGGGGACTTGGCAATAACAATAAAAAACATTTCAAGTCCTTAAAAAGCTTTTCATCACGATTAAGATGGCACTGTCACTTTATACAAAAACTTGAAGATCAGCCGTCTATTGAGACTCATACATTGCATAGCTCTTTTGAAAAACTTCGCCCATCAAATTCTGATACTAAAGTTCTGGAGGCCTGGGAAACTGGCATGACTGGCTACCCGATGATCGACGCATGTATGCGCTACTTAAACACAACAGGATGGTTAAATTTTAGGATGCGGGCAATGTTAGTAAGCTTCGCCAGTTACCACTTATGGTTGGATTGGCGTTTAACTGCAAAGCACTTAGCAAAACAATTTCTGGATTATGAACCTGGCATACATTTCAGCCAAATACAGATGCAGTCCGGTACAACTGGCATGAACTCAATACGTATATATAATCCTATTAAACAGAGTATGGATCAAGATCCTGACGGCCATTTTATAAGGCAATGGGTTCCAGAACTCCAGAATCTGACAACACAATTTATACATCAGCCGTGGCTCTTGGAAGACGCCACTCTGAGTTACCCGAAACCAATTGTTGATGAAAAACTCTCCAGAGCTGCTGCAAAAGAAAAAATATATTCACTCAAAAAACAAATTAAAAACTCAGATGAAACCATTAGTTTAGTGCGAAAACATGCAAGCCGTTTGAGGCGTAAACCGAGAAAGAACAAAAAGACAAAAGTAGTGCCTACTGAGAATAACCAGCTTCGCCTAGATTTTTAATTTTCGTCAAGGAACAAGTTTACCAGGGTTCATTATATTATTTGGGTCAAATAATTCTTTGATATTTCCCATTATGGACCAAGCTTCACCATGCTCTCTTTCCATATATGACCTTTTGCCCGAACCAATTCCGTGCTCACCAGTTACGGTACCACCAAAATCTAGGGCAATTTCATTGACCTCTGAAGCGAGGCTTTTGGCGCGAGATAGTCCATCTTCGCTTTCCCCGTCAAATAATATCATCAAATGATAATTGCCATCGCCAACATGACCGGCGATCGGGGCCAATAAGCCGGATGCTTCAATGGCCTTCTTAGTTTTCTCAATTGATGCCGAGAGTGCAGAGATAGGAACACATACATCAGTTACTAATGACAGGCCACCTGGCATAAGTGATTTTGCCGCATAATATGCATCGTGTCGAGCTTTCCACAAGCGGTTTCTCTCTTCAGTTTTGGTTGCCCAATCAAAGTTATAAGCACCGTACTCCTCTGCAATTGACTTGAAGTCGTCTATTTGCTCCTGCGTACTCGCAGATGACCCATGGAACTCAAGAAAAAGATGTGGTTTTTCGGGAAATTCCAGATCTTTGTTATAATTATTCATCCCACGCATCTGAGTTTCATCAAGGAGCTCAACGCGAGCGATTGGAATACCAGATTGTATAGCAAGAATAACCGTGTTCACAGCATCTGAAATCTCATCGAAAATACAACTTGATGACCTTATGGAATCTGGCTGACCAAAAAGCCGAAGTTTTATTTGGGTAATCACTCCAAGAGTACCCTCAGAACCAACAAAAAGTCGCGTCAAATCGTATCCAGACGCAGACTTTGGTGCGCTCGAACCGGTCGTGATAAGTCGCCCATCGGGCAAAGCTACTCTTAACGCCAAAACATTTTCGCGCATCGTTCCATATCTTACCGAATTAGTACCAGATGCTCTCGTAGCACACATTCCCCCGATTGACGCATCTGCACCGGGATCAACTGTGAACATAAGCCCTTGATCTCGCAGATACTCATTTAATTGCACACGAGTCACTCCGGGTTCTACTGTGGCTATAAGATCTTCACTCTCAACAGAAATTATTTTATTCATACGGGAAAAATCTATACTTACTCCTCCATTGACAGGGACTACTTGACCTTCTAGCGAACTGCCAACACCAAAAGGGACAACAGGGCAGGAATGCTCGTTACAAGTTTTAACAACCTTACATACTTCCTCTTCAGATTGAGGGAAGACAACCATATCTGGCATTCTTGGAGTAGCATATGCTGAGTCTCTTGAGTGCAGATCTCTAACGCTTTCACCCCGCGAACATCTATCAGCCAAAGTAGCTCGTAAAATTTCGTAAACTTTATCGATATCATTCATTTTTTTTACCAATTATGTTCAATCTGATTATGGTTTCGAGATACTTTTCAATAAAAGTATATGATAGATCAGCCAGCAAGTGCAATGCCATCTGAGCGAGCATCAGATGCCGCTTCAACTCTACCATCTGGGTGACTAACTACTGCGCCTGCATGACCCATCAAACTATTGTTCGCCGCAACCAGTTCAGTATCATGACCCGCACTAGACAATTTCTCTACTAGATCTAGGTCGAAAGACTTTTCCAACTTTAAACTAGTCGTGTCATCTCCCCAAGTTTTTCCCAAAAGCCATCTAGGTGCAGATATTGAGCGCTGTAAATCAACGCCGTGAAATGCATATCTAGAGAATATTGCTGCTTGTGTTTGAGGTTGACCCTCTCCTCCCATTGTTCCATACGAAACGATGCGGCCGTCATTCATAATAGCCATTGCAGGGTTAAGAGTGTGGAATGGTTTCCTACCCGGGGCAAGGCAGTTTGGACCAGGAGATAAAGAAAAGCCAGCACCGCGATTCTGGAAAAGAACTCCGGTTTCAGGACAGATAACTCCACTGCCAAATTCCCAAAAAATACTTTGAATAAAACTTACCACCGTTCCTTCATCATCTACTGCACCCATCCAAATAGTATCACCTTTTTTTGCATATTCTGGCCAATCCATTGCCCTAGTGTCAGAAATTTTCGAAGCAGATTTATCTAGGTATGAGTCAGAAATCAGGTGCTCAGCGCTTACCCTCATGTTGGCAGGATCACCCAACTCTAAATTTCGTGTGATAAAAGCCTGTTTGGTTGCTTCGACAAGTCGATGAACAAAATCAAAATCATCACAGTTATCTTTTTTTATTCGATCATAAATTCCAAGTATGGCTAGCGAAGACATTCCTTGGGTTGGGGGACCTAAATTGAAAATCTGTCCTACTGAAGTCCTTATTGAAAGCGGTTGTTGCACTTCAGCTTTGAATTTTTCAAAATCATTCAATCTTAATGGGCTACCCACGCTGATTAAAAAATCACTATGGGTCTTTGCCATCCCACCCGTGTAAAAATCGTTAAGCCCAGCGCGACCCAAGTGCTCAAGTGTTTCACCTAGTTTCGTTTGAAGAAGTTTTGAACCGACCTCAGGTTCGTGACCTTTATCCAAGTAAAAATCCTTAAATCCAGAAACTGATACAAGCTCATGCTTTTTGGAGGCCAGTGTTTCATGCTGATTCTTCGTTACAGCTACTCCATTTTTTGCTCTTTCTACAGCAGCTGAAAGCAATTCATTCAGCGGAACTGCTCGTTTTGGGTTATCGAGCGCCAATGCTAACTTCCAGCCTGCAATCGTGCCTGGCACTGTCAATGCCGCTAAAGGGCCCCTAGTTGGCAATGCGGCTTTATATCCTTTTTTTTCATACCATTCAGGAGTGGCTTGTTGAGCGGCAGGCCCACACGCTGATATGGCAACGGGCGATTGATCCGTTTTTTTAATCAGCCAGAATCCATCTCCGCCAATGCTATTCATATGTGGATAGACTACAGCAATTTGAGCTGCTGCGGCCACCATGGCCTCTACAGCGGTACCACCCGCTTCTAAAATATCAAAACCAGCTTTAGTCGCGAGCCGATGAGGTGCTGTAAACGCAATCGAAGTTCCAAGGGCTGTTTCAATCATACAATAGCTCGCTCTATAAAAAGTTCTGAAAATTGATCTTATTAGAATCGGTTAAAATCAAGATTACTTCCGAAAATAGAACTAGACGAGTATTGTTAGTATTTTATTTAAACAATTAAAATGTTTGTTTTCTAATGTCTTACAGTGGAAATACTGAAAAAGAGACCGTTTTTCGGGTTTTAACGGCAATTTTCTCCTTTATTTGTCTGCTTACATGCTGTAACCAACCCGCCAGATTGCTTGACAATCTGAAAAATGAACCAAATTTACGTTACGACAACTTTTTTGTAAGAGAACTATAACTCGGGAGGAGATTTAATGGATCGTCGTTCTTTTTTGAAAAACTCCACAGTAGGAGTTGGAGCAACAGCAGCAGCGGCAACGCTTGCAGCTCCAGCGTATGCCCAAGGCAAACGCACGCTAACAATGGTTACATCAGTGCCAGAAGGATTTGCAGTTTTTGACGACGCTGCACAGAACTTCTGTGATCGCGTTGGCGCTATGACTGATGGACAACTGACTATCGACAAAAAACCAGCTGGTACGCTTGTAGGCGCGTTTGAAGTGTTTGATGCGGTAAGCGCTGGTCAAGCAGATGTGTATCACTCTGCAGATTACTATTTTATGGGTCAGCACCCTGGCTTTGCATTTTTTACTTCTGTTCCATTTGGAATGACTGGACCAGAAATAATGAGTTGGTACTATCACAATGGTGGACATGAGCTGCATACAGAGCTTGGGTCAATTTTCAACCTGAAGTCTTTCTTGTGCGGAAATACTGGTCATCAGCCTGGTGGATGGTTCAACAAAGAAATTAATTCAGCAGCAGATTTACAGGGATTAAAATTCCGTATGCCTGGTTTCGGTGGTAAAGCATTAGGCCTTACAGGTGCTTCAGTACAAGCACTTCCAGGTGGGGAGATCTATCAGGCATTGGCTTCAGGAGCGATAGACGGTGCAGAGTGGATTGGTCCATTCGCAGATGAACGTCTTGGTTTCCAAGAAATATGTAAATTCTACTATACTTCTGGTTTTCACGAGCCCGGATCGGCCCTATGTGCGTCATTCAACTTAGAAGTATATGAATCTTTGTCAGATTCTCACAAAGCAGTTGTTGAAACCGCAGCACATGCGACCCACAGCTGGAACTTGGCGCAATCAAACGCTAACAATGCTACAGCATTAGCAAGGTTGAAAGCAGCGGGCGTCAAAGTTCTCGAATTTGATGACTCTATCTGGGAAGCTTTCGGTAAAGCAGCTAAAGAAGCTCAAGATGGCTTCATGGATGATGACTTATTTGCTACAATTCGAAAAAGCTATGAAGACTCCATGGCCTCTACCTATTCTTGGATGAGCATGTCTGATGGTGTTTTCGCAAGAAAACGTGACAAGTTTAGAGTTTAATTAAACTTTAGGACGATTAAACGGGCTATTTTATAAATGGCCCGTTTTGCTTGTAAAGTACACAATGGTTAAGTTTCGGTGTGCTTAAATGGGGGTTTTATGGATACGGATTATACATTCTCGGAAAGTCCAATTCTGTGGATTGTCTCTCAATTCATTTCTGCATTTCCCAATATATTTACGGCCTTAACACAACCATCCTTGTGGTTAGATTGGGTATCATGGGAAAAAACTACCGAAGACAAGCAGTCATTGATGCGGTTTATATATTATGGCGCATCAATTGAATTATTTTTCGCAACAACCATAATTTTAGCTCTATATACTGCTGTCGCCATGTACTACAGGCCACTAATGTGGAAAACTGTTACATCGCTTGAGGCAGTCGCCAATGCAATCGGTCGTTTTTTCGCGTGGGCGGGTCTGACTATGGTACTTATTCAGATCGTAATTATATTTATCCAAAGAGTTTTTGCAGTCTCAGAAATTACAATAGGCTTCGGCTTAGCTTTTTCTTTTGATGTAAGTTGGTGGTCCGAGAGCCTGAAATTATATAATGCAATGATCGTCGCACTTTGTGTTACCTACACATTTGTTCAGGGCGGACACGTCAGAGTTGATTTAATATATTCCGCAGTTGGTTATCGCGCCAAAAGGATTATAGATATGTTTGGAAGCATATTTTTTATGTTACCCGCGTCTATCTTACTTTGGATGTACAGCTGGTTTTTTCTATGGCGGCATTTAATCGTTCCAAAGCCATCTGCATCTGACACAGTAGAAAAATTAGTTATGAAGGCAAGAGCACTTCGATGGAATGTCGAGACAATTGGATTTTCGCCAAACGGCTTTAACGCATACTTTCTATTCAAAATACTTATCTTAGCCTACACAGGTCTTGTAATGATCCATGCTTTGGCGTTCTTCTATCGCTCATTTTTAGAATGGCGAGAGGGTGAAGAAGCAGAGGGAAGGCATCTAGACTTGGACATCCGAACCTCAGAAGAAGCAGGGAAATAACATGTTACTAGGTCTAGACGGGGTAGAAATTGGACTAATCATTGTCTTTGCGACACTGTTCGCGGCCATCCTCTCGGGATTTCCTGTGGCATTTGCAATCGGTGGTGCTGGAGTTATTTCATTTGCCATAATTGCTATTTTGGATGGTCAAGGCTTCTTAATTCACCAAGCTATTGATACTAGCTCGCAAGCGTTTAAAGATGTAGTGGCGTCGGGTTTTAAACCTGAAGCGATATCTGTTTTTACACATCCTGAATTACCACGTGCCGCATACCCAGTTTTTCCCCAAGGGTGGGAAGTTGCACTAGACCGCAATATATCGTTTGTCGTTAATCGCATGAATGAAAGGGTTTTTGCAGGCCAATCCATAGAAACATTACTCGCAGTATTAATGTTTGTTCTTATGGGTATAACTCTAGAAAGATCACGCATAGCTGATGAACTTCTTACCAAAATGGCTAACATTTTTGGACCTCTTCCCGGTGGTTTGGCTGTCTCAATCGTGGTGGTGGGAGCTTTTCTAGCAGCCTCAACAGGCATTGTAGGAGCAACTGTTGTTACAATGGGTCTTCTAGCCCTTCCAACGATGCTTCGAAATAATTATTCACCTGAATTAGCAACAGGTGTTATCGCTGCTTCGGGTACATTAGGACAGATCATTCCGCCTTCCATCGTCATTGTTTTATTGGGAACACTAACGGGAGATATCTATTCTGCAGCGCAAGAAGATAGAGCCCAGCTGGCAGGCTGTACGGATGCATTGACTTATCTGGGGGAGCCTGCGGTTGTTTCGGTAGGCACTCTTTTCCAAGCAGCCCTTCTTCCCGGGATTATGCTTGCCCTGTTGTATGCTTTGTATGCGTTTGGCTATGCACTGCTTAACCCATCCAAAGCCCCAGCCATACAAGGCGATGGAGGCGATGGAAGTTATTACGGTGCAGGTAGAAATGAACTTTTAATGTGGTCTCTCTTTTTACCCATTGGCGCATTAGCAGTATTTCTTTTGTCGATTGAATTTAACTTGGTAGGTAGCCAATCGACAATTGTAGATACTTACTCCGATATTATGGAAGGTGCTGCGCTGCGTACAAATGTTGATCCCGAATGTGCGGCATCAATGATTGAACTTCACGGCCAAGAAGCTTGGGATGCAGCAGTTGCACAACAAGCAGCAATTGAAGCAGCTGGTGGTGTGCAGGAATCTAGACAACTCTCTGATGAGGAGCGAGCTGTGCTTCTTGATGAGAAATTAGCAGTAATGTCACCAATCGGTACGGGTATCGGTCTTAGTGCTTTATTGTTGGGCGTGACACTAATGCTTGGTAGAGCGGTAGACTTTACAAAAGACACCCGGCCGCTTCTTATTGGCGGTCTTGGCATTGTTTTGATACTGTTATGTGACATTCTCTTTATTTCAGCATTGACTAGTCCAGGCGTAACTACATTACTGATTGCTATACCTGGACTTATGGCACTGTATGGTGTCAGAGAGTCATTGAATCGTTTATTTGCAAATGACCTCATAAGAATAGTATTCCCACCACTCGTTTTAATCGTTGCAGTCCTTGGCTCTATCTTAGGAGGAATTACTAACCCAACACCGGCCGCCGCACTTGGTGCAGGAGGAGCAATTCTACTCGCTACCGCAAGAAAATTAAGCAGCAATGGACTGAATGTCACTCCAGTATTGCGAATATCACTCGCAATCATAATAATGCTAGTAGTAGGCATAAATTTTGATATGCGACTTACGCAAAACATGTCTTTAGAAAACATACTGGCATTTATTGTGGCTTTTACAGCCTTTATTTATACTATTTTTGGTATCTTTTGGTCCTGTTGGTACCTCTATAAAGAAGACATTTTAGCGCCGGTAGTGCGTGAGACTGCAAAAGTAACGTCGATGGTTTTTACGATTTTAATCGGCTCACAAATATTAAATTTAGTTCTTATATCATTTGGTGGCGAACACTACATCCAACAGTTCCTGAGAAGCTTTTCGAATGAATGGACTGCATTTTTCATCGTCATGCTTGTTCTTTTTATTCTCGGGTTCGTATTAGATTTCTTGGAAATAATTTATATTGTAATTCCAATTGTTGGCCCAGTTATTTACGGCGGATCGTTCGATCCTAGTTGGGTAACCATAATGGTAGCGATAAATTTGCAAACATCATTTCTAACTCCTCCTTTCGGCTTTGCACTGTTTTACTTGAGAGGTGTTGCACCATCGCATGTTACTACCCGTCAAATTTATCGAGGGGTTCTACCATTTGTGGTCATTCAGTTAGTTGGCCTGGGGTTACTCGCATTATTCCCACAGGTTGTAACGATAATCCCAGATTTACTGAAATAAAATTCACCATATTTGGTACGATGGATAATTTAGTGCTTTATTAAATGCTCCAGTAACTTGTACCAAATTCAAGTCTGATAACTAATTTTAATCTATTTAAAATCAAGCAGGATAAAAGTGCCAAATAAGACTCTAGCAACTATTCCAACACAAGGTATTCACCATATAACGTTGGTTGGAGCCACTCGAGAAATTTCCATAGACTTCTGGCAAGGTGTCCTTGGTATGCCTTTTATCTTTGAACAGCCAAATTTAGATAACACTGATGAATCTCATCTTTATTTTGATCCTGGCGACGGACGGTTAATTACAATTTTTACAGACGAAAAACGAAAAGATATAAATAAGAAAGTTTCTCAGGAAACTGGTGCGGTGCATCATGTAGCTTTCGAATTGAGCCAGGCCGTATTCGAGCAAGTTGAAAGTCGTTTAAAGGAACGCCAAATCGCATATACCGGCCCCAAGGATCGGGGATTTATGAAGTCAATATACTTTAGAGATCCACTAGGTCTACTAATTGAATTGGCCTATTACACCTTTGTTATACCAGAAGGTAGCAGGCTCGCTGATATTATGATTAGAGCCCATAGAATAAGAGTTAATATAGGGGCATACAATATCCAACAGGAGCACATTTCTGAAGCAATTGAGGAGATTACAAGCCAACGCGATAGCTTGTAACACCTTCAAATATCATCAGGACGCTTAAGTTCAAAGTGATCTTTTATAATTGCATAATCTCGGTAACCAAGCCGAGAAACTGGATTGTACATCTTTATTTCAAAACGGCCGTCTATTATACAATCATCTCTCATATGGATCCCGATAACCTCCCCAAAAACAGCAAAATTTGCTTCACCTGATAATTTAATAATTTCCGTCAATTTACACTCTAATGCAGCTGGGCCACCCGCTACTATTGGACAATTTATGGCCGTACATTCCTGCTTCTTAATACCGGAAAATTCAAACTCATCAATTTCCTTGGAGAGGGCCTGAGATGATTTATTCATTACAGAAATTTGCTGCTCCGAAACTATATTGACACAGAAAACGCCTGTTTCGCGGATATTAGCCACCGTATCTTTAGTACCATCCTGGTCCACTTTTGAAGAGGTCGCTGAGAACATAACTTGGGGGGGTGTATAAGCAACAGCATTAAAAAAAGAATATGGTGCTAAATTATCAATACCTTCATAACTTCGGGTTGAAATCCAACCAATTGGTCGAGGAGATACAATTGCGTTTAATGGATTGTGGGGTAGCCCATGTCCTTCACTAGGGTCATAATACATAAAACACCTCCTATTTTTACGAGATTTCCTTGACCCGAAGTGAAATTTCATTCGCTTTGTTTCTTATAAAGCTGTGCTCTGAGCCAACAAAAAATATATTTACGCCATAGTCCTCTGCCCAAGATTTGGCTTGATCTGCATCACCAATAAAACTTGCATACCCCTTACCATTCTCTTTCGCTGCTGAACCGACTTTTTTCAACGCTGCTTTTAACTCGTTTGAGTCCTGATTTTTATAACCCATGCCCACAGATAGATCAGCTGGACCTGCAAAAAGCCCATCTATTCCTTCAATTCTTGCAATTGAGTCTGCAATCTCAACTGCAGCTGGTTCCTCTATTTGAGCAATCACGACTGTTTCGTCCTGTGACTGAGCCAGCAAATCAGGCATTTTTTTTGTTGCATAACCAGCCCATCGAGTTGAACCAGCATATCCTCTCCCACCAAGACCAAATCTTGCAGCCTTTGCCAATTCTTCAGCTTGAGACAATGTTTCGATGTGAGGTGCAACAATACCAACAGCCCCACAATCTATCGCCGATAAAATCTCTGGGTTACTAGCATCTCCAACCCTTACTAGAACGGGAAAATCTAATGCGCGGGAAACGGCCATACATTCATCGATTGCGCGTCGGTCAAATGGTGCATGTTCAGCATCTAAACATAAAAAATCAAATCCACTTTGAGCAAATACCTCAATCATTACATAATGAGGTGTTTTAAGAAACGTACCTACCATAAGTTCACGTGACACAACCCGAGATTTAAAGGAACCTATACGCGACATTCATCTAATCCCAAATTCAAAAACGATGCGATTTCTTTTGTACATATCTCAGGTTCCTCTAGAATTGGTAAATGCCCACAGTTTGGAATAACTGACAGTGTAGAATTTGAAATATAGTTTACCATTTCTTCGTGCACACTTACAGGGCAAAGCTTATCATGTTCACCGCACAATACTAAGGTTCTACAGTTTATTTGTGATAGTAAGTTCGTAAGACTTTGCCTATTTCTGAGCGCCAAACATTGATTAGCAAATACTTCAATGCCGAGGTCCAGGGCCATTTGCATACATAAATCTAATACATGTTGATTTGTCAGCTCATTATAAACATAATTTGGCTTTAGTTCTTCAGCTACTAATCGCTCCAAATCTTTAGTCTCTGATAGCGATTTTATTTGAATATCCCGAGTTGCTTGTTTTCTAGCGCTATCAGAATGAGGACTGGTATCCATCAAAATCATAGATTTAACCCGGCTTGGGTCGTTTATCGCAAGCGTCATTGCAATAATTCCGCCCATAGACAAACCCACAGTATGAAAAGAACCACTTATGGAATTTAATACAAAATTGGCCATTTCATCCATACTTTTGAAGCGGTCCATTACCGGTGTATGAACACGATAATTTTTTTTCAGAGGTTTTATAATAGGACCAAACAAACGTTCATCACACATTAAACCTGGCAAGAGAACAACTTGTTCCATTGCTAAACTTTTTGAGCACCTTGAGAGAGACTTTCCAGCTTAGCATAAGCAATTTCTGGATCAACTGTACCAAAGCCTGCAAAAGTACCAAAGCCACAATCACTACCAGCAACAACTCGTTCCCGGCCAACTATATCTACAAAACGTTCCAACCTTTGGGCAACTAAATCTGGGTGTTCTACGAAATTTGTAGTTGTATCGACAACACCTGGGACCAGTATTTTATCATCGGGTATATCTGCTTTACGATCCCTAAAAACTGTCCATTCATGTCCATGTCTTGGATTAGATGTTTCAAATAATACATAGCCCGAGTCAGTTTTCATCAACGTGTCAAACATCTTTGACATGGGAATATCACATACGTGGGGACCTTCGTAATTACCCCAACATATATGAACACGAACTTTCTCTTTCGGAACATCTGAAAGAGCATAATTGAGGGCTTCTACATGTAACCCGGCAACCTTTAAAAATTCATCATCGCTTAAGTCATTAAATAACATATGGCGCGAGAGTGCTAAGTCGGGGCAATCAAGCTGCAAGTCCAAACCCGCTGCCACAATTGTTTCATACTCTGCCTTCATTGCACCAGCCAATGCTTCTAAATATTTTTCACGCGATGAATAGTAATCATTTTGTAAAAAGAGAGAAATAACACCTGGCGAGGCTGCATTCATAAAACCCTTTTCAGCACCATATGCCGACACTGCAGACTTCAGGTTTGCAATATCCTTTTCAAGTTCACCCTGACCTTTTGACCTTACCTCTCCAACACACATTGGCCTTGAATACTGCGGGGTTCCACCATCATCCGCCAATCGCTTAAGAAATGACGGGAACTGCTGCAAATCCGCTGGTGCATTGCGTGGGCTGTCTCCATCAAAACCTGTGTATCTGTCCTTTACGTAAGTTGCATATGAAATTTTTGACGTTTCACCATCTGAAACGATGTTTATTCCCGCCTTTACTTGCCTACTGACCGTTTCTAAAACAGCCTCACTCATTGCTTTGTCAAATTCTTCCTGAGAAAAAGATATTTTATTTTCTCTGGCAAAAATAAAATCAACTACCTTTTGAGTTCGTGGCAGAGAGCCCACATGTGTCGTTTTGATGACCATTCCTTACCCTTTCCAGGTTGGGCCAGCTGGATCAGAAGTGGCGCGGATTCTATACAACGAACAATGACCTGTCATTGCTGGTTCTACTCTATGTTGTACACCAGCAGGAACTGATACTGTGTCTCCCGGATTTAAAGTTAAAGAGCCTCCATCGTAAATTAACTTCCAATGACCCTTAACCGGCATAATCACATCACTGCGATCTAATTTCTCCATTTTATCACCGCCTGAGTTACGGGACAAAAATTCAACCTCAAAACCTGGCTTATCTTTAAGCACACCAGTTTCACCAATCACTTTGACGGGTGATGTATCCGATAAAGAAACCATATCCCAATATCTCGCTACGTGGTTGGGAACTACTTCCAAAGTTGATGGTTCCGGGTACTTTAAAAGTTCTTTATCCGTGAGTTGAGGCATTGGTTTTTCATTAGGTGGAAGCGCTTGACCCTTTTTAGTATCATACAGACGGCCTTTTTCCGATAAAATAAGACCATGGTCAGAGGCATCTTCAATTACTTGAGGCGCCCAAATAACTCCTCCCCCCGCATCATCGCCGCCCAGTATTGCCATTATCATCCCATAATCCGTTCCGATATTCTCAAATCCACGAAAAATTCCTGTAGGTATATTAATTATATCGCCCACCTCTAAGACAACCTCTCCAGCCGTGCCCCACCGGCCCCAAAAGAACCTCCAACGACCAGATAGCACAAAAAATACTTCTGCGGTTCGATGCGAATGTAATGAATTTCTGCATCTAGGTGGTTGACCAGCCGCACCAATATTAAATCCATGAGAAAGGTTTATATGTATATGTTGATCAGCACTTTCTGAGACCCCACCGCCGATAATCGTGAAGTTTTCTTTTTGATCTGAACCGGGAGTATGAGCATCAATAAATGCTGTTTTACATGGTGATAAATCACCGTAGCGAACGATACGTTCTGTTATTTCAGTTGGTGCTGCTGACATATCATCATCCTATCAATTTATGTTATAAAATTTTTCCGCAGTTTTACCGAAAATCATATCAAAATCTAATTTTGGAACGATACTTCGATAAGCTTGCATTAAAAACGAGTAATCTGAATACAAACTATCAACAGGAAAGTTGGAACCAAACATACAGCGGCTTGGACCAAATTGCTGAACGCATTCATTTACAATTGGAGCAATAGAGCCTGGTGTCCAATTATGATCGAACATTCCTAAGCCAGATAGCTTACAAAAAATATTACTCATACTTGATAACAGTCTCAAATCCTTAGACCATCTTTCTAATCCTTGCTCAGATCTGTCTGAAGGACTACCGGCATGGCATAATACAATTTTTGTATCAGGGGCAGAACTCATTACTTTAGATGCCTGCACAATTAGTGCGGGTGTAAGCTGTAAATCGAAAGATAAATTACGTTTACCCAACTCAACGAGACCATCATGAAAGGCAGACGAAATCAATAAATCATTCGTACCGCTTTTAGTGTCCTCATCAGACGAACGCCCAACAATTTGCCTAACACCTCGCACGCTAGAAATCTTTTGAATGAGATCCAATTCTTTATCGAGGGATTTAGATGTGAGATCACAATATACAACCTGCACTAGAGGCCAATCTGGATTGGCCTGAGCAATAGAGTCAATCCACTCTGCCTCGCCAACTGGATCAGTGGCACCTACTTGGATATGCACTGAGGCTCGAAAACCCTCCGCTCCCGCATTTTCGCGGAATTCTGTGAGTAAGTAATTTCTCTGGATTGGTGTTGGGTCTCCAAAAAAACGAACTACCCCTTTAGCTTCAAGCCAAGGGTACGATACTTTGTTTAGATCCCAGAGATGATGGTGTGCGTCAATCATGCCAGAAACTCTTGTCACTTAAATAAGTGAACAAAAAACAAAAAATATTGATATTTCTATACTCGTCCAATACCAGTAGTCCTAGAAAGAATATCGACACCTTGGTTATACCAAAAATGCAATAGATCGATAAAAATCCAGTTTTCAGTTAATTTATCACCTGACCTTCTATACATATCAATCACACGCATATCTGAGGCTTTGCCAGTTGCTGGCATACCCATAAATCCACCCGCAGGAGTTAAAGTAAGATTTGCCCAACCAAAGAAACCACCAAAGCTTCCCTCTGCAATCCGAGCTACATGGCCGTTAAAAATTTTGTCGGTAAGACCATCTCGAAAAGGACCTGCATGTTGCTCGGCATACCGCTCTATAGTGTACGCAGCGCCAATACCCGCTGGTCCCCACCAGATCATATCGTCATTCCAACTTCGCGGTAATTCCACTAAAAGGCCTTCCTCGTCTCGACCTTTCCAATCCCTAATATCGTCAATCATGAACTCTATTGTTTTGAGAGTTTTTAATCCTTCTTTAGGTTCAGCATCACTGAACATAAGTCCATCGTGGGTCATTGGGCCAGGCTGAATGAGCTGTGCTCCTGTTTGAACAGGAAAGGGCTGTAGCCCGGCTTGCATCATTAAATTAGGGATATCAAAGAACATAGCCGTGTCAGTAATTTTACCATTATCAATTCTCAAAAATTCTGCATAACGCAACATTGCTATTTTTCGTGTGGGAGGTATTCCTAACCATGAATTATCAAATAACCCCATCAAATGACCCATTGAGGCAACCCAAACGCCTCCTGCCTCAAGCTTGTTCTCGCCCGCCATGAACAGATCCATACGCCGCTGCATCTTCGTCAAAGAGTGTTTTAAAGGTAGCCAAAATCTCTCCGCAACTTCATTTGGATCAGAGATTTCATTAAATGGATGGTAACCCCTCCAAAGCGCATTCGGCGCGCAATACTTCGAGGCTGATAAAGGATCTAAATCTATTTGTGAGTAATATTCACGCACTAAATCCTTAACATTTTTAAAACCTACCATTTTCTTCCTTTCGAAACTTAAGTAGAGGTATTTATAAATTCCCTAATTGTGCTTTGCCTTAGTTATTTGCATGATAAGGTCAAATTCATTGAACAGCTGCCACTCCGCCTCAATTACACCAGCCCTTACGCGCCACTGGGTAATCCCCCATAATTGACATGACGCACCAGTTGGCTCTTTATAAATTCCAGCTCCTAAATGCTTTCCTTCAGCACTCCAACGAGCCGAAATTAACCATCC